>JAEZGY010000018.1 GCA_023416695.1 Bacillota bacterium
TAAATATTATATATTTTACCATAAATACCCAATATAAACAATAAAAAAATAGATACTATATTACTTAAAATCTAAGATATAGTATCTATTTTCTATTGTTTTATTATATTTATTTTACCCCTAATACGAGGTAATGGGAGATAGTTTTTTACAGTCTTTGATCAAGAAGGGCTGTAAAGCCGTTGTCTATGTGGAATATGTTCCTGTAAATCCAGAAACAAAAGCATTTGCACCTGATGATGGAGACCGTGAATATATGAAAGAAAGGCTTATGGTACTTAGAGAACAGTATCCAGAGTTGTTATTTGTCTCATTTCCTGGAGATGAGAGCACATCCGGTGGATGTCTTGCAGCTGGTAGAGGTTTTTTTCATATCAATCCATATGGTGGAGCAGAGCCATGTCCATTTTCTACTTACTCCGACACCAGTTTAAAGGACGTTTCTCTTAAAGAAGCACTGGAGTCTCCTTTATTTTTAAAACTTCAAGACAGTGGAGCTCTATTGGCAGAGCATACAGGTGGATGTGTACTGTTTGAGCAGGAGAGCATTGTGAAGAAGTTTTGTGAAGAAAACTAAACATCGATAGCAATATAAGGAAGGTGGCGTTTTTTATATCAGTGATACTACAGTAACCTCTAAGGGTTCTTTTTAAAGATAATAAAATGCAGTATAATTATAATATTAAACTTAATTCTTTGCTAAAACATAAATTCTCACTTTGTGTCGTGTTTATTTTAGTCTTGTTACGATAAGTTATTTCTGAAAGGAGGAAATCCATTTGAATCAAAAGAATGTTGGTTTATTTATTGCTTTTTTAAGAAAAGAAAAGAAACTTACGCAAGAGCAATTTGCAGAAAAAATAGGGGTTAATAGTCGAAGTGTTTCTAGGTGGGAAAATGGTCATTGTATGCCTGACTTATCACTGCTTCAAATTATTTCAGATGAATTAGAAGTTAGTATCTCAGAACTCTTAAACGGTAAACGAATGAGTAATGAGGAAATGGTTGCTCTAAGAGATAGTATTAATATGATTCTTGAAATGTCAAGTGAGGAGAAGAAAATGAAAGCAAAGAGGTTGAATAATTATTTTATTGCAGGTGCTTTATGCTTCATGGTGGTTATATTTAATAATCGGTATGATATATTATCATTAGTATTTAGAAATGGTATTGATGATTTTGTCGCAGGTGCATTGACAGGTCTTGGGTTACTATTTGAATTTATTGGTTTTTATAACAATAACCATGATATTACATTTAAACAGAGAAAAAGAGAAATTATTACTGGTAAGAAATTGTAGTAATAATTTGAAAAAAATGATCCCCGAAAGGTTAACTTCTTTCGGGGATTGTTCTTTTTTAAGAAAATCTAATTTAAATTATAATTCTATTTTTTCTAGGTTTATTAGGGTGTGGTAACGAAGAAAAGTAGGGAGTCAGTAACTTTAATATTCATTGTTAAAGAGACTTAAATGGTTTGGTTTAAAATCCATGTGGCCTATACAAGTCAAAATCGTAAAAAGATTAAGTTGTTAAGTATATTCTTGCATATTTGATAAAATATTACAAATATGGTAAAGTGTATGTAAAAAACATTATAATAAGTGATAAAATCCTTTAATACGACAATGATAAGTCACATGATGCTACAGATGTATATAAACATAGGCATAGAAGATTTTATAAAACACCTAGTAATAGTATCTCACAGCAATTTTTTGATTAATAGACGTAATAAATATGTAATCATTAATATTGATTGTTAATAATGTACATAAAACAATATGTAAGTGAGAAAAAATAGGTAAAATACACAGTTTAATGTGACAATGGCACATTATGCTATAGACAAAAGAGATTACTATGTGATTACAGGAAGCAATCACATAGACATCTTAATATATAAAAGGAGTAGTCAATATGATTGTTATTAATAATAGCGCGTTATTAAAAGAATACTGTGAAAAATTTGATATTAGTACTCATTTTTCTAACTGGAGTGATCTAACAAAGAAATTAGTGCATTATGAAAAAGGAGAAATTATTGCTTTTTACGGAGACCAGGCTAATAAACTTTTTTTCCTCGTCAAAGGGATAATAAAGTTTAGTTGTATTACGGATGATTATGAAGAATATTTCTTTTTTGATGCTATTAATGAGGGATTGTTTGGAGAAGTAGAATATGTAATGAATATACCATTGATTACTCAATCTGAGGTAATCGAAGACTGCCATTGCATAGTAATTCCAGTTAAAGAGAATAGGAAACTCTTAGACAACGATTTGAAATTCCAGATCTTTTTGACGAATATACTAGCTAAGAAGTATAACGATATGAGAAATCTTTGTATGAATGCAGAATCTTATCCATTAGAAGTTAGATTGGCAAGATATCTTGTTGTTGATACAACTAATTGCAACATTTCTAACTTAACGCAGATTACCAAAGCAATTAAATGTAGCTACAGACAGCTTTTAAGGACCATGAAGAAATTTGTAGAAAATGGATGGATAGAACATCTTCCTCAAAAGGGTAAGTACAGGATAATAAATCGTGATGAGCTAGAAGAAGTAGCGAAAAGATAGATGTGTTATTTCAAAAAAGAAGGAGGAGCAATTGTGAAAAGATCAAAGTCGAATGAAATCATTCAGTATACTATTGATAAATTGAATGAAGCAAAATTCCCTCTTCCACTATTTGCATTCTATACACCAGATGACTGGTCAAATTTGGATGATTCTGAAATTGAGTTAGTAGAGAATATGCTTGGATGGGATATAACAGATTTTGGAAGCGGTAATTTTGACAAAGTAGGATTAACTATCTTTACGTTCAGAAATGGAAACTTCTATGCAAAAGATAAGTATCCAAAACCATATGCAGAAAAAATGTTATATGTAATGGATGGACAGTTTTTACCATTCCATTATCATTGGGAAAAGCGAGAGGACATCATTAACAGAGGCGGTGGGGAATTAGAAATTACTTTATATAATTCTAAGCCAGAAGATTTTGCTGATGTTGAAGGTGGTAGAAATGGTAAACCAGGACAGTTTGATGTGTCCCCTGTAACAGTTTCAATTGATGGCAAAAATGTGACTGTTGAAGCTGGTGGGAAACTTAGATTAAAACCTGGACAATCTATCTCTCTTGCCCCTGGTCAATATCATCAATGGCAAGGCGTTCCAGGAACCGGTGATGTAATTTTATTTGAGGTATCTACAACAAATGATGACACAATTGATAACAGGTTTCATACGGCTGGTGAAAGAATTCCAAATATAGAAGAAGATGTCGATGCAAAATATTTAATGTTTGCAGACTATCCAAAGTATACAAAATTTAATTTCCTTACTAAGGATTGATATTATGTTGACAAAACGTGAACTGGAAACATATTGTGGAGATTTAACTCAGATATTTGGGATACAAGAATGCACCCTAGAAGGTGGTAAAGCAAAAGGGATTAAAGCCTATAATATCAACAATGGTGCGGGGTTACGTATGACAGTTCTTGCAGATAAATGTTTCACCATTCCCAACCTATCGTTTAAAGAGACGAACATAGGGTTTATCAGCAAGACAGGTATCTGTGCTCCAGAATATTTTCAAGAAGAAGGAACAAGAGGCTTTCTGAGAAACTTTGAAGCTGGTTTCTTGACAACCTGTGGACTTACATATTCAGGAAGTCCGTGTGAGATAGATGGACAAGTAAATGGATTACATGGGGTAATTTCTAATACTCCAATGGAATGTGTGTCTGCTCAAATAGAATGGGAAGGTGATAATGCCTTTATTCATTTGTCAGGAATTGCAAGAGAAGGATTTTTGTTCGGACCAAATATTTATATTAAGAGAAAAATCATAGTACCAATTAATCAAAATGTTATGGAAATTCATGATGAAATTGAAAATGTAGGATTTGATGTGTCCCCCCTTATGTTATTGTATCATTTTAATTATGGATATCCATTTCTAGATGAGAATTGTGAAATTTATTGTAACTATGATAAAGTATTGCCTCGTGATGCCAATAGTGCAGGCAGGCTGGATACACTAAATACCTTTGAAAAACCTATTCCTGGGTTTGAGGAAATTGTTGCAGTCAGAACAATGAGTGATCTGAGTATAACAGAAGGTAAAACATTGGTATATAATAAAAAATTAAAAATGGCAGTGTCTATGACTTTAGATGCTCACCAATTACCAATTATGAATCAGTGGAAGAGTCCAAGAGCAGGAGATTATGTATTGGGAATGGAACCTGGAACTGGGCATGTTGGTGGACTGGTAAAAACTAAAGAAGATGGTCTAATGATGAAAATTGGTCCAGGAGAAAAGAAAAAATTTGATATTAGAATTACAGTTTTAGATGATCAAGAAACTATACAGAAGACTATCAAGGACATTAAAACACAAACTATATAAATCCTACGTGGATTCATATATAGGAATTTAAAAATTAATTATGCACACAAGGAGGTTAAATATGAAAAAGAGAGTTTTAAGTTTAATTATTGCAACAGTATTAACAATGGCTATGCTTGCTGGATGTGGTGGAAGTCAAACAGAAGATAAAGTGGACAAAAATACAGAAACGCCTGCTGCTGGTGGACAATATGCTGGTGTAAAGGTTGCATGTCTTGTGAAAACAGAGTCCAATGTATACTGGTCCGATATGGGTGCAGCAATCCTTGATTGGGCTAAGGAAAATGGTGCAACAGTAGATATGTATTATGCTGAATCAGAGGAAAATATTGCAGGACAATTAGAACAGATGGAAAACCTTATTACAAAAGGTTATGATGCAATATGCTTTGCACCACTTACTGCTGTAAACTTAGTTGAAGGTATAGCGAAAGCTACGAAAGCCGGCATTGTATGTGTAAACATTGATGAATCTATGGATTTTAAAGCTGGAAGAGAAGCTGGTGGTGTAGTTTATTCTAACTTTGTAACAGATAACTATATTGTAGGAGAGAAAGCAGCGAATTATATTGCAGAAAAACTTGGTAATAAAGGAAAAGTTGCAATTGTAGAAGGTTCAGCTGGAAATACAACTTCTCAACAGAGAACAGCTGGTGCAACAGATACATGGGCAAAAATGGATGGTATCGAGTTAGTAGCTTCTCAGCCAGGTGATTGGGATCGAATGAAGTCTATGGACGTTGCAAGTGCTATGATCGTTGCAAACCCAGATTTAAAGGCAATTTACTGCTGTAATGATGTAATGGCTCTTGGTGTAACCGAAGCAGTTATCAATGCAAACAAACTTGGAGAAATCCTAATTGTTGGTACAGATGCTACTGCAGATGGTAAAAACTCTATTGCAAAGGGAGAAGAGACAGCATCTGTTGGACAAGATAATACAGGTATCGGCATTAACAGTGTAAAATCAGCTATTGAAGCTGTAAAAGCAGGTTTTGTTCCAGCTGATCACGTTGATGATGAGAAGTATCCTACTATTACATATGTTGATTCTTTCTTAGTAGATAAAGACAACGTAGCAGATTATCAATAAAAGATAAAATCTTATAGTATGAGATGAGAGTAAATATTGGGGAAAGAATGTTTTTATAAAAGCTTTCCCCAATATTTATAAAAAGGAGCATGTATGACTTATTTGAAAATGAATAATATTACAATGAAGTTTCCTGGAGTAGTTGCTTTGGATAACGTTTCTTTTGATTTGCGATTAGGTGAAGTGCATGTTCTTCTAGGTGAGAACGGAGCTGGTAAATCTACTTTAGTGAAAATCTTGAGTGGAATTAATATACCTACTAGTGGCGAGATTATAGTAGATGGGAAAACTGTTTCACATCTGACGCCAAAAGAGTCTGTAGACAATAAAATTGCAATTATCTATCAGGAATTATCAGTTGTAGATAATCTGAGTATTGCGGAGAATATGTTCTTAGGTAAATTGCCTACCAAAAATAAGATGGGAATACCCGTTGTGGATAAAGAATTTATGTATGCTGAAGCAAAGAAGTATTTAAAGGAAATCGGATTAAAAAGAAATCCATCTACCTTGCTACAGGATATTTCAATTTCTGAAAAACAACAAGTCGAAATTGCGAAAGCGCTATGTTCCAATGCAAAAGTTATCATAATGGACGAGCCAACCTCGTCCTTGTCCATTGATGAAACAAAGAATCTATTTAAAATCATTGAACATTTGAAAAAGAATAATATAGGTATCATCTATATATCTCATAAGCTTCCGGAAATTAAGGAAATTGGTGATAGGGTAACAGTATTAAAAGATGGAAAGTATGTAAATACATTAAATGTATCAGAGTTAGAAGTTAAAGATTTAGTGCCTTTAATGATTGGCCGTGAAGTAAAGGATAAATTTTTACGTACCAAAAGAGATAGTATTTCAAAGGAAGAACCAGTTTTTGTTGTAAAAAACTTAACTAGAAAAGATGGAAAGTGTAAAAATATTAATTTTGAAGTACACAAGGGAGAAATTCTAGGTTTTGCCGGTTTGATAGGAGCTGGAAGATCGGAATGTATGGAAGGAATTTTTGGTGCGAAACCAATTTCTTCTGGGGAAGTATATTACAAAGGTAAAAAACTTAAAATTCATAATCCGTATGATGCAATGAAGCATGGAATCGCTATGGTCACAGAAAATCGAAGAGAAAGAGGGTTTTTCCCTAATTTTCCGATATGGAAAGAGATTGCGGTTTCTACGAGCTTGAAGAAATCCAGCTTAGGTGGTTTTACTGGTCTGGTACAAACAAAGAGTGAAAGAAATAATGCTGAAAAGTTCACGAAACGACTAAACACAAAGTGCACAGGAATTAATCAGATGACATATAACCTTTCAGGAGGTAATCAACAGAAAGTTATTATTAGTAAATGGTTAGCTGTAGATTCCAATGTATTCATATTTGATGAACCAACTAAGGGAATCGATGTGGGTGCTAAAAGTGAAATATATGCAATTATGAGAAGTATGGCAGAGGAAGGTAAAACAATTATTATGGTATCTTCTGAATTACCGGAATTGTTGTCTACATGTGATAGGATTATAGTATTTCGTGATGGTGAAATATCAGGAATACTTAATAGTGATGAAGCTACAGAAGAGAAAATTATGCTAGCAGCAGTTCATCTTAAATAACGGAGGAATAAAAATATGACAAAAGAAAAGTTTCAAGGCTTTTGGGATAAGTTTGGTACGTTATGTATCTTAATAGTTCTGTTTATAGCTTTTTCTATTGGATCGCCACAGTTTTTTCCACAACCAACTAATTTGATTCAGTGTCTGTTACAGTCGACTGTATACATAATGTTAGCATTTGGTGAATTTTTTGCAATTCTACTTGGAGGAATTGATTTATCAGTTGGAGCAGTGGCATGTTTTTCAGGGATTATTGTGGCAGAGCTTTCTTTAACGGGTATGCCTCTTGTTGTATGTCTACTAATTGGTTTACTTGGAGCTTTACTACTTGGTTTTATAAATGGTGTGTTAATTAATTCGTTAGACTTACATCCGTTTGTGGTTACACTAGGCACGAATACCATTTTCAGAGGTATTTGCCTTGTAATGACAGGTGGAAATCCCATCTTTAATTTGCCAAAATGGGTGAAAGGATTATCTACAGATATAATGGGAATTCCTAAACCAGTAATATATGTAGCAGTGGTAGGTCTTTTATTAGTTTTCTTCACAACCAAGACTGTAGCAGGCAGAAACTTGTATGCTCTTGGTGGAAATAAGCAATCTGCTTGGTATTCAGGTATTAATATAAAAAAGTATACTGTTTTAGCACACATGTTATCCAGTCTTTTAGCTGGTATGGGCGGCATTGTAATGCTATCACGTGTAGGTGCAGCAGAACCTACAGCTGGAGAAGGCTATGAGACATTTGCCATTGCAGCTTGTATTATTGGTGGTGCATCATTATTTGGTGGCAAAGGACGTATTGTGGGTGTTATTTTAGGTGGTGTTACAATTGGGACAATAAATAATGGTTTAAATATCATGAATGTGTCCGCTTTTTGGCAAAAAATTGTAATGGGTTCGTTGATTATTGGATCTGTTGCATTAGAAAGATTTATCTCGAATAAGGCAAAAAATAATACGGTGAGAAATAAATAAAAGCAATCCCCGAAAGGTTAATTTCTTTCGGGGATTGCTCTCTTTTTAATAAAAACTAAATATATAAAATTGCTACTTTATCCTTCAAAGTTTACGATTGCTTTAGGTTCTTTAATACGTAGGGCAACTGTTTCTAGAATTCGGAAGGAATGATTAAAATCCTTTAGTTCTAGATAACCAACACCAAGGTCTGCTCCAATAGCCAAGTCCACATATTGTGGCTCTGCACAGATAAGAACGGCTTTGTTAGAACCAAAAGGCCCAGTAGAATAAACACGACTATCTACTAACTTTGCTATGCGGTCCAGCTCCAGCATATTGATGCCAGGTTGAATACGTTGTAAATCAAGATAGAGATCTGGTGAAAGAACCAAAGCATAACGTCCAAGAAGACTATTAGAGGAGAGATGAGCTATGCCATGAGCAATGTCTTTAAATGCATCTTCTCCTTCCTTCCAGTTTCCACGCTTGATTTTAAAAGAGTCTTTTGCTGTTAGAAGACCTTCTGTTCCGAGTTTTTTGCTTCCGTATAGGATTAGGTTATCTTCCGCTTTGGCAGCCTTTAATGCAGCGGAAGCCGCAGCAGATAAGTCTATTGGCCATTTGTTCTTTTCACTCTCTTCAAGATCACGCCAAAATAGAGTAAAATCTTCATATAGTTGTGGTAGTTCCACAATTCTACGTCCAGTCATAGTTCCTATACCATCATCAAGACTCTCGTCACTCTTGGATGAGTTGATGGAAACCACAGAAGTTCCGGCACCTAAGGGCCCGAATATATTTAAAAATCGACGACATACTAAATGTTTTTTTGCTGTTTCAATTACAGTCTGATCAATTTGTGCCCATATTTCCGAAGAAAAAGGAGCACTATCTCTTGCTAAATAATCCATATATGTAATACCTCCTTTTTTACTCTACTAAACTGCCAACAGTGGGACCGGAGGGTGGAACAATCTCAGTTTCCTTGATTCCTAATTCTTCTAACATTTCTTTTACTTCTCCTTCGCCTTCTAGGAATAGAGAAGCTTCCTTTGGATCCAGGTGTCTCATTAATGTAATCAGTTCTCCCATATGAACCTTTTCTTCGTCTCGAATATCAGCTAATACTGCTTTGGCAACGGGATCATCTGTAGCCAGATAGTGTGCATCATATAAAAAGATGGCTTCTAGTTCTCCTGCGATATCAAGACGTAAAGCCTGCATTAATTCAGCATTGGAGAGTTTCCGGTCAACGTTTCCTTGAAATGGATGTGCAAAATTTGGCATACAAGTCCTCCTTTAACAATGGATAATAATAGTAATAATTCCTAATATAACTATAACATGTAAAATATGGAATGTCAATAAGAAGTATTAATTAATGTCAATAATCCACTTTTCAAAGCTCACATATTATGATAGAATCGTTAAGGCAATTTGAGTAATATGTATAGTAATGTATGTAAGTTTTTTGGAATAGGAGTTAGCAAATATGAAACGCATTGTTTTAGTAATGGTATCAATTCTATTTTCCCTTAGTTTAGTTGGGTGTGGAAATGAAGGAAAGCAGGAAGAGTTACTGCAATACCTTAACAATGACATTGTAGAAATGGTAAGTATTGAAACAGAATTGTTAGAAAGCTATGGAAGTGTAACTGGTGATAATTATACAGGTGATACAACTACTTATTCAGAGTTTACTACCAATACCTATGTATTAGCTAGAGAACTAAATGATATGGCTGTGGAGATATCTAAGAATATTAAAGATAAAGAGATATTGAAGGTTCATAGGTTGTATATGGATTATAGCAATAAGTTTTTAAGTACCATCGGTGTCATGATTACAGCCATTGAAAACCAAGATATTGCACAAATGTCTGAAGCTAATGAAAAGCTAAATGAGGCCAACAACTTAGCACTTGATTATCAAATTGAATTAAATGATTTAGTTGATAAATATAACGTTGCAATCTAAGAGAAATAGAAAGAACGGGTTTGGAATTTCCACCCCGTTCTTTTTACATGCGCCTTATGTTATTAGAAATCCATTGTAATAAAAACTCATACTTTCTGAGCGTATTTGAGAAATACAAGGGCCAATTTGAACATGAGAAATTATAAAAATATTGCCAAAGAGAACAATTTATATGTTATCATATAAGTACGTCTCCTTTTTGGGGTATTGCTTGATAGTTTCTTAATAATTCTATTTTAAATAAACCTTAAGAGGATGTTTTGTTTGATAGCAAAAAGAAGCCTGTATTTATACGGATTCTGGCGTTTCGTCAACACTTAATTATTACATATCAACATAAGAGGAGGAATTCAATTTGGTTCACTTGCTATTGATTATTATATATCTAGCATTTATTAGTTTGGGTTTACCAGACGGTCTATTAGGCGCTTCATGGCCAACCATGTATCCGGAGTTTGGGGTTCCTATATCCTATGCAGGTATTATTGCAATGATTATTGCCTTTGGTACCATTGTTTCTAGTTTACTAAGTGATCGACTTACAAGAAGGCTTGGGACAGGGAAAGTGACAGCGATTAGTGTTGCTACCACTGCAATAGCAATCTGGGGCTTTTCTACCTCTCAATCCTTCTATATGCTATGTCTATGGGCAATACCGTATGGACTAGGAGCAGGAAGTGTAGATGCATCATTAAATAATTATGTCGCCCTTCATTATGAGAGTCGTCACATGAGTTGGCTACATTGCATGTGGGGGCTGGGCGCTACTGTAGGGCCTTATATTATAGGATATACGCTTACTAGTGGTAGAGGATGGAATACAGGATATCAATATGTTGCCTTCGTTCAAATTGCGCTTACAGCAATCCTAATATGTAGTCTTCCTATGTGGAAGGGTCGAAGATCAAAGGATGAAGAATCTAATGCAAAAGATTCAAAACCTCTTTCTCTAAAGGAAGTTATTCGCATTCCTGGTGCTAAAGAGGTGATGCTTTGTTTTTTTTGCTACTGTGCAGTGGAACAAACAACGGGCTTGTGGGCAAGTAGCTATCTGACTTTAACAAAGGGAGTGGATTCTGAGACTGCTGCTAGCTTCGCCAGTATGTTTTTTATTGGAATTACCGCAGGTCGCGCTCTGAGCGGATTTATTACTATGAAGCTAACGGATGTTCAGATGATTAGGCTAGGACAAAGTATTATTGGTATTGGTGTTATCATACTATTTCTTCCAGCAGGGGAAATCCTATCCCTTATCGGATTAATTTTAGTAGGACTTGGTTGTGCTCCTATTTATCCATGTATTATTCATTCTACGCCAGCTCATTTTGGAGCGGATAAATCCCAGGCCATTATTGGTGTTCAGATGGCAAGTGCATATGTAGGTACTTTATTGATGCCACCAATCTTCGGTCTGATTGCCAATCATATTACTGTCGCAGTATTACCATTGTATTTATTACTTATTTTAATTCTTATGGTGATTATGCATGAGTTATTAAAGAAGAAAACAGAATAATAAAAATAGGAAAAGGCATGCGATTATTTGTATGCCTTTAATTGTGTTGTATTTAGTGCCTAATGCAAAAAAAATGGGGTGTAAAATGTGTTGACATTGCTCATTTAATTGTGTACAATTTAATTGTAAATAATTTATTTTAGAATATCTACATAAATAAAAAAAGCTGCATAAATAGACAGCAGATAGTAAAAATTGAGTACATAGAAACATTAACAATTGTTTAGAAAGGTGGATTTTTTATGAAAAATGTTTATGATTTTGAAGCAAAGGATATGAAAGGAAACATGGTATCATTAAAGCAGTATGAGGATAAGGTTCTTCTTATTGTTAACACAGCAACGGCTTGTGGATTTACTCCTCAATACGAAGGGTTAGAAAAGCTTTATAAAAAGTACAATGAACAGGGGCTTGTGGTTCTTGATTTTCCATGTAACCAGTTTAAAAACCAGGCACCTGGAAGTGAGGAAGAGATTGCAAGTTTCTGCTCTCTTAATTACGGTGTTACCTTCCCACAGTTCTCTAAGATTATGGTAAATGGTGAAGAAGTTCATCCATTGTATCAGTATTTAAAGGAGCAGAAGGGATTTGCAGGATTTGATGCAGGTCATAAATTAACTCCTGTACTTGATCAAATGCTATCAGAGGAGGATCCTGATTATAAAAAATCTCCTGATATCAAATGGAATTTCACCAAATTCTTGGTTGATAGAAGCGGCAATGTAACAGAAAGGTTTGAGCCTACTACTGATTTAGATAAGGTAGAGGAAAGCATAAAGGCATTGTTATAAAGAGATATAATAAGTAATAGTTGAGGAGAAAAGTATGGATAAGTATGCTCCCCTTAGGTTGGAGAATCAGCTTTGCTTTCCACTTTATGCAGTTTCCAAAGAAATTGTAAAAAGATATAAGCCTTATTTAGATGAACTTGATATCACCTATACCCAGTACATTACAATGATGGTGTTATGGGAGCAAAAGCAGACAAATGTGAAAGAGTTAGGCCAGAGGCTTTACCTTGATTCTGGGACTTTGACACCGGTTCTTAAGAAATTAGAACAGAAGGGATATGTAGAAAGGTCTCGTGGCGCTGAGGATGAACGGGTTTTACTGGTTAGGCTGACAGGTAAGGGGGAAGCTTTGAAGGATCAGGCAATAAAGATACCAGAGTATATGGGTGCTTGTATTAATCTAGATAAGCAGGAAGCTGCACAGTTGTATGATGTTTTATATAAGATTCTAAATAACAATTTTAAATAGTGAGTCCTATGATAGGAAGCGCTTCTCTATAAAGACATAAGAGACAAAAAGGGTAACCAAAGTAATATGACCTTTTTGTCTCTTTCTCTGCTTTTAGTAATATGAGAGAAGAATGTTGTCAATAATCTATAAATAAAAAAGTGCTATAAATTAAAAAACCTTTATGTTATAATAGATTTGATATTCTTGGAGGTGAAAGAATGTTAAATAATGACAAGATTCGTATAATGACGAAGCTGGCTATTTATGAAAATAAAAGTGGAAAAGAAGATATTAAGTTAAGTCAATATTATAAGAGGGACTATCTTAGACTGCAGATTTTAAATACCATAGTCTTTACTACTATTGGCTATTTTTTGGTTATCCTTTTAGTAGGATTATACCAGTCAGAGTATCTAATTCAAGAGGCAGTGAAGCTGGATTATAAGGCCATAGGACTTTATATTTTAGGTATTTATGCTATGCTTATTACTATATTTATCTTATGCACAATAATTGGATACACCATCAAGTTTGAGTCCTCAAGAAAGAAGCTTGCGGGCTACAATAAAGGCCTTAAGTATCTTCGGAGAATTTATGAAGAAGAAAATCAGAGGGGGACTAGAGAACCATGACGCAATTGTTAGTGATTAAAGAGAGACTACGAGAGATTTATCAAAAATACCAAGCATTTATAGAGCCAACAATAAAGTTCATTGTGGCCCTCGTGGTTTTATTACTTATTAATGGAAAGTTGGGCTATCAGCCTCAATTGAATAAATTAATCATTGTAATAGCTGTGAGTTTACTGTGTGCATTTACTCCAGGCTATATCGTAGTATTAGTGGCAGCAGTTTTTGCACTAGGACACATATATGCAATATCTATTTTTTTGTGCGTATTAGCAGCAGTAATCATGCTGATTTTATATGTACTATTTGTTCGTTTTACTCCAAAATTAGGGTATGTAGTACTTCTTGTACCTGTTTTGTATTTGCTTAATTTACAGTATGTTGTACCAATTTTATTAGGTATTATTGCTACACCATTGGCAATTATACCTGTAAGTTGTGGCGTAATTATTTATTACTTCTTCCAAGACATAAATGCGGTAGCAGCTATTGGTAATACTACTACCAATGCAGATGATATTCTTTTGCTTTATAAAAATGTAATGGACGGAATTCTACAGAATAAACTGCTTATGTTAACTTTATTTACATTTGCAGCAGTCCTTCTTGTTACCTATTTAATTCGCAATCTTCAGATTAATCATGCATTTGAGACAGCAATTTTATCAGGAGCGATAGTAACAATTTTAGTATATGTAGTTGGCGACTTAGTATTAGATGCCAAGAATCTTATCTTTAAGATGATTTGGGGAACAATATTATCAGGATGTATTGTATATATCATTCAATTCTTTAAGCTGACATTAGATTACTCCAGAGTAGAGAAGGTACAATTTGAGGATGACCAGTATTATTACTATGTAAAAGCAATACCAAAAGTAAAAGTTACAACACCTGAAGTAAGTGTTAAAACAATTAATACCGTTGGTAAGAAAACCATGAAAGAAGATTTTGACGAGGTAAGTTCTAATCTGAATCGTCAATTCTATGAGCAAGATATACAATTTGATTTTAGTAATTTAGATGATATTGAGTTTAAGGATAACTTTGAAGATAGATAAAATAGAGTTAACGATTTTTTAGTGGGAGCAGTGGCTAGGAGGAACTTATGAGTACAATCATGACTTTTATAGAAAAAGCAAAAAATGTGTTGTCCATTCCAAATATTTATATTATGGATTGGCTTGAAATACTTATTATTGCATTCATGATTTATCATATTACCATATGGTTAAAGGATACAAGAGCCTGGATTCTACTAAAGGGTATCTTGGTCATTTTGCTTTTTAGCCTTGTAGCCAATATTCTTAACTTAAGTGTAATTCTTTGGATTTTATCTAAAACCATTAGTGTTGGTATTATTGCTGTTATTATTGTGTTTCAACCAGAGCTTAGACGAGCTCTTGAGCAGTTGGGACGTAAGAATCTATTTACGTCGATTTTGTCCTTTGATGACCAAAGGGATAAGAACGAACGTTTTACTGAGAAGACAATTAATGAGCTTATTAAAGCAACCTTTGAACTTGCAAAGACTAAGACAGGTGCCCTTATTGTAATTGAACAAGAAATTCCGCTAAATGAATATGTAAGAACTGGAATTGTAATGGATTCCATTGTTAGTAGTCAGCTGTTAATTAACATATTCGAGCATAACACACCACTTCATGATGGAGCTGTCATTCTTTCTGGTGATAGAATAGTAGCGGCTACTTGCTATTTACCATTAAGCGATAATATGCGGCTTAGTAAGGAATTAGGTACGAGGCATCGAGCAGGAGTTGGTATTAGTGAAGTAACTGATAGCTTTACCATTATTGTTTCAGAAGAAACAGGTAAGGTATCTGTAGCATATGGTGGAGGAATACAGCGCGATCTTGATGCAGAAACCCTCCGAGTTAAACTTGAAACGCGCAAGACAAAGAAATCAGTAACCAATAAGAAATTCAGGATATGGAAAGGTAAACAGAAAGATGAAAAAGAAGTTAACCAATAACATTGGAATTAAAATTTTATCGGTTGCTCTTGCCTTCATAATTTGGATTGTTATTGTTAACATTGATGACCCAACAATTAGCCGTACATTTACCGTGGATGTAGAGGTATTAAATGAAAATGTAGTAAAGGCTATTAATAAGGTTTATACTGTTGTGGAAGGCAGTAAGGTAGAGGTCACGGTCAAGGGTAGCAAAAGTTTTGTGGATACCTTAAGGACAGAGAATATTATTGCAACCGCAGATCTGAAGTATCTATCACAAACGGGAAGTGTAACCATTGATGTAGAATGCAATAAATACACGACTACCAAATACACCATGGAGCTAGGCGATGTAAAAAATATGGTGGTGGAGCTAGAGAATATTACAAATAAGCGTCTTCCTATTAAGTACCATATAGTCGGAGAAGTTCCAGATGGATACTATGTTTCTACTAGTCAGATGAAAGCAAGACCTGGAACCATTACCGTAACTGGTGGAGAAAGTGTTATTAACAAGATTGGTAGTATCGTGGTAGATGTCAATGTAAGTAAGAAGACCAAAGATTTTGTAATTAGTGCATCTCCAAAGGCTTATGATAACAACCAAGACTTGATGAACGCCAAGGAAATGAAACTAGAGTTTAGCTCTGATGCTATTGAGGTTACGGTACCAGTATATAATACTAAGACTATACCAATTAAGGTATCTGTAACTGGAGAGCCAGCTTACGGCTATTATTTAGTGGATACAGTTTATGAACCTAATACCATTACGGTAGCAGGATATCCTAAAAATCTAGAGAAAATAAATAGTATTGATTTTTCTATTGATATAAGTAATAAATCTGCATCAGAAGATGATGCATTGGAGTTAACAGATAACCTTCTTCCAGAGGGGGTGATTTATACTAGCGAGGATAAACAAATCCCAGTTTCAATTACTATTGAACAACTAGTTTCTAAGGAGCTTACCATTAATACTAGTGATATATCAGTGAAGCCTCCAGCAGAGATAACTACGTATAATTTTGTGAATCCAAGTACAACATACAAAGTAAAGGTGTTGGCTGCCGCAGATGTAATTGATTCAATTACCCTTGACTTATTAAATCCTACCATTGATTTGACGAACCATACTTACGGTACCTATATGATTCCGATTAGTTTTACGGAAGGGTATATTGTAGAGTTTCAGGGATTAAATCAGGTGGAAGTTACATTGACTAACCCGAACGCTAGTCCTGAGCCTAGTGCATCTCCGGATACTACACCAGAAGGTGGAGAGAATGATGGACAGGAGACTGGTGGAACACCAACCACCACTCCAATACCGGATAGTAGTCCAGAGATTGTAGAATAAATGCAATACACTAGCAGTAATAACAAGCATTGGTTCATAGGAGGAGTTCTATGGTTTCTTCAAAAGTAAAGGTGTGTAATCGGAATGGACTACACCTTAAACCAGCAGGATACCTGTGTAACTTGGCACTACAATATCAGTGTAAGATCAACTTGTGTGTTGGTAATAAACAGGTTAATGCAAAGAGTGTATTGGGTGTGTTAAGTTCTTGCCTTAAATATGGAGATGAAGTTGAAATACAGTGTAATGGCCCAGATGAGATACAGGCTTTAGAGGCAATCGTAGAGGAATTTGCCACAGGTCTTGGCCAACCGGAAGAGTTATAGATGATTAGATAATATGTAAGGGCTACCTATGGTAGCTCTTATCATTCTCTTTACCAATTTAGATAGTATAATTACTTGTTGAATTTGAAAAATAAAGATGGTATAATTTAACTCATTCAACGTAGACTATAGAAAATAAGAGATATTTTGTCACAGTTGAAAGTAAAAGTATAGGACAAAGGAGTCTGCAATGACCCCTTATGTCGTAAAAAAGAAGAGGATGATAAGGATGGGGCTAGAGTAGACAAGAAGAAGTTATTTATTGTCAAAAAATATAGCGTGATTTATCGACTCCATGGCTAAAATTAGAGACGGATGCCATTATAATTAATTGCTGAATATAATTTCTATTTTAGGAGGAGATAATATGTTGGATTATAGTAGATATAAGCGGGTACCAGTATTGCCTATGCCAGGGAGAGAATGGCCAAGTAATGAGATTCAAAGAGCACCAATATGGTGTAGCGTAGATTTACGAGATGGAAATCAAGCATTAATTGAACCGATGGTTGTGGAAGAGAAGATAGAATTCTTTAAGTTATTGGTGAAGCTTGGCTTTAAAGAAATAGAGGTTGGCTTTCCATCTGCATCCCAGATTGAGTACGATTTTTTGAGACAGTTAGTTGATCGAGATTTAATTCCAGAGGATGTAAAAGTTCAGGTATTAGTACAGTGCCGAGAACACCTAATTACTAGAACCTTTGAGGCTATCAAAGGGTGTAAGCAAGCAATTGTACATATTTATAATTCTACCTCAACTCTTCAAAGAGATGTAGTATTCCATATGGAGAAGGAAGAGATTAAGAATATCGCTATCGAAGCTACAAAGTTAGTGAAGCAATATGCAGAGGAGTTTCCAGGAAAGATTATTTTAGAATATTCTCCAGAAAGCTTTACAGGAACAGAAGTAGAGTATGCCTTAGAGGTCTGTGAGGCTGTGTTAGATACCTGGGGTGCGACGAAAGAGAATCCAGTTATCATTAACCTTCCGGCCACTGTTGAGATGAATACGCCTAATGTGTATGCTGATCAGATTGAGTGGATGAATAAGCACTTTGAGGATCGTGATCGTGTTATTTTAAGTATTCACCCTCACAATGACAGAGGTACTGCTGTAGCAGCTGCGGAGCTTGCTATGTTAGCTGGCTGTGATCGTGTAGAAGGTACTTTGTTTGGTAACGGTGAGCGTACAGGTAATGTAGATATTTTGAATATTGCCTACAATATGTTTTCCCAAGGAATTAATCCAGAACTTAATATAGAAAATGTAAATGAAATTATAGAAGTATATGAAAGATGTAATAAGATACCAGTGCATATCCGACATCCATATGCAGGAAAGCTTGTATTTACGGCATTTTCTGGTTCACATCAAGATGCGATCAACAAGGGTGTTCAGGCAATGAAGGAACGTAATCAAATACATTGGGAGGTACCTTACCTTCCGATTGATCCAGCAGATGTTGGTCGTGTTTATGAGCCAATCGTACGTATTAACAGCCAGTCTGGTAAAGGTGGAGTTGCCTTTATTATGGATACCTATTTCGGTTACAAGCTTCCAAAAGGAATGCATAAGGAGTTTGCAGACGTGATACAGTTGTTGTCAGAAAAACAGGGTGAGGTTGCTCCTGAACAAATTATGGAACGCTTTCATAGTGAATACATTGAAGCGAAAGAGCCTTTACATTTTAGAAGATGTAAGGTGGAAGATATGTCTGACCTGGATACTGAATTTGATACCCATGTACGTGTAGCATATACAAACCAAGGGGTAGAGAAGACCTTTGAAGCTTATGGTAATGGACCTATTGATGCTGTACAGCGAGGATTACAAGAAGAGCTTGGACTTGAAATTAAAGTATTAGATTACAATGAACATGCCCTTCGAGAAGGTTCTAATGCACAGGCAGCTGCGTATATTCATATGTTGGATCTTGGCAATAAGAAGACCACTTATGGTGTAGGTGTAAGCTCTAACATTACGAGAGCATCTATACGTGCAATTTTTAGTGCGATAAATCGATTAATTAGTAACAAATAAAAATGGGGGACTGTTGCGAAGAAATCTCTTGTAGCAGTCCCTAACTTTGTGCTTTCTGCTGATATACTTCTCGTTTGACTTGAGGTATATTAAATGTTATAATCCATTCTGTGAGTCTATTGGATGGGAAAATAGGGAAACCTATTGTATAAAATGTATTAATTTGTACGATGCTATTTTTAAAGTATGAAGTTTGATAAGGAATAGCAGTCGAGAAAGGGTAACAATGGATTATTTAAACAATTTTAAAAAATATAGGTACCTTCTCTATGAGCTAGTGAAGAAGGATATCAAATTAAAGTACAGAAGATCATATCTCGGTATTTTATGGACTTTAATGGAACCGATATTAACGACATTAGTACTTAATTTTGTATTTGGAACCATTTTTAGTAATAATAAACAGAAACATTTTATCATCTATATTCTGATTGGTCGTTTGTTGTATTCTTGTTTTTCTACAGCCACTAAGACGGCAATGCGTTCGATTCGGGCAAATCAAGGAATGATTAAGAAGGTTTATGTACCAAAATACATTTATCCAATGGCATCTGTATTGTCCAATTTTGTTATATTTTTGATTTCATTAATTGTACTTGTTATCTTCTGTGTCATTGAAAGAGTTGGATTTAGTGTGTATAGCTTCCAAGCGATTATTCCAATTATTACATTGTTTATTTTATGTATAGGAACAGGTATGCTTTTGGCTACTATAGCTGTGTATTTTAGAGATATGGAATATCTTTGGGAAGTAATGACTATGTTAATTATGTATTGTTCTGCTATTTTCTATCCAGTGTCTAGGTTAGGTACCAAAGGAGACTTATTAAAATTCAATCCTTTGTATACTATAATTGCAAATTTCCGTACGGCGGTTATTGATGGAAAGATGATTGACTGGTGGTTTGCAGGATATGGCCTAATCTTTAGTGTAGTCATTCTAGCAGTAGGTGTGTACGTATTTAAGAAGAAACAAGATAATTTTATTTTGCATATATAGTCGGAGGAAACCATGGGAAACAAGATTGTGTTAAAAGTTGACAACGTCAGTATGCGCTTTAACTTGGCGAAAGAAAAAGTTGATAATATGAAAGAGTATTTCATAAAAAAGTTTAAGAAAGAGCTTTACTTTCAAGAGTTTTGGGCGTTAAATGATGTATCCTTTGAACTGGAAAAGGGTGACCGACTTGGTATATTAGGTCTGAACGGCGCAGGTAAAAGTACTTTGCTAAAAACCATAGCGGGAGTATTAAAACCGACCAAGGGTACTATTACTACTAAGGGTAGAATCGTCCCTTTACTTGAGCTTGGTGCTGGTTTTGATGCTCAATATACAGGGGCAGAGAATATCTACCTGTATGGAGCTCAGTTAGGCTATCCTCGTAGCGTTATAAAAGAAAAGTATCAAGAAATCATTGATTTCTCTGAGTTAAAAGAATTTATAGATGTACCAGTAAAGAATTATTCCTCTGGTATGAAATCACGTTTAGGATTTTCTATAGCTACGATCATGGATCCAGAGATTCTGATTTTAGACGAAGTATTATCAGTCGGTGATGCCAAGTTTAAGAAGAAGTCAGAAGGTAAAATCATGTCGATGTTTGATAAGGGTGTGACAGTTTTATTTGTAAGCCATTCCTTGGATCAGGTGAAACGTCTTTGTAATAAGGCAATTATCCTAGAACATGGTAAGGTAATTGCTCAAGGTGACATTGATACAGTTGCTGAAATCTATGCTAAGAAAATAAAATAATTGCTAAAAGGTATCTAAATTTTATAGATACCTTTTTTTCTATATAAAATGGCTTTCAAAAACAGAAAGAAAACTCTTTGTTCTTGACCTCACTAGGTCTAATCGTCTATGATATATGTAAGGCATTATCTGTCATATCATAATATACTATAGCGTGAATGGAGGTAATTTGATGTACAAAAGCGTAAAAACTGATTTAATTACTATTGAAGAGATAAATCAGATACTAATCAACTATCGAATTGGGAAAAAACCATTAGCTAAGCTGTTAGGATGGGGAGAGACTACCTTAATAAGATATTTAGATGGAGACAGTCCTACTAGGGAATACTCAGATAAGTTGTTATACATATTAAATAACCCAGGATATTTTTATGAAATACTACAACAGAATCAGGATAGGTTAACGCCAGTGGCATATAGAAAGTGCAACCAAGCAGTGAAGAGGATGATGTTAGAGTCCAAGATTAGAGTAGTAGCTCAATATATCATAAATAAATTAGAAGGCCATATCAGCATGTATGAGCTGCAAATATATCTTTACTATGTGCAGGGGTTTTACTTGGCCTTTGAGAAGCAACCTATGTTTGATGATGATTTTATGATTAATGAACAGGATCTTCCGTATGAGGCTGTTTATGAGGAATTTAGTATTCGTAGCTTTTCTATCATGGAGCTTGAGAAGGATTCGTTAAGTGAAAAGGAAAGGCAGTTTATAGAAGATGTGGTATTGGCAATATCTTGGTATGGCCCAACAATGTTGTCAAGAATACTTCATTATGAAATGCTCTTAATGAAGTTATCAAGAGATTGGGATAATCGTAGGATTATTTCTAAAGAAACACTAAAAGAGTATTTTTCAGGTGTTCTTCAAAGTGAGAAGATTACTTCGTGCAAACAGATACAATTATATATACATAGAGCGTACATAAGATTACAAGAAGTAGAGTGGAATATATAAAAGTATGGCGTCCAAGTATCTTGGACGCCATACTTTTATATTATTTCATGTTACGTTTTGCACGCATACGCATGGTAGGATCAAGAATTTTCTTTCTTAATCTTAAACTTTCAGGTGTGATTTCTAGAAGTTCATCGGTTTCAATATAATCAAGTGCCTGTTCTAAGCTTAAGATTGTAGGCGGGGTAAGTCTTAGGGCTTCATCACTACCGGAAGCTCGAGTATTAGTTAACTGCTTTCTTTTGCATACATTTACTTCGATGTCATCTGTTTTTGCATTTTGACCAACAATCATACCAGCATATACTTTTTCACCAGCTTTAATAAATAGTGTACCGCGTTCCTGAGCATTGAATAAACCATAGGTAATGGCTTCGCCAGATTCGAAAGCAATTAAGCTGCCTTGCTTACGGTAGGAGATTTCTCCTTTGTAAGGACCATAATCTTCAAAAATAGTATTCATAATACCATTTCCTTTGGTATCTGTTAGGAATTCTCCACGGTATCCAATTAATCCTCTAGATGGAATAAGAAACTCTAATCGAGTGTAGGCATCATTCATAGGAAGCATGCTTTGAAGCTCTCCTTTACGAGAACTTAGCTTTTCAATAACACTACCAGTAAATTCTTCTGGTACATCGATAATAGCACGTTCCAAAGGTTCTAATAGGTGACCTTTTTCATCCTTATGATATAATACCTCTGCTTTACTTACAGCAAATTCATAGCCTTCACGACGCATATTTTCGATTAATACGGAAAGGTGTAATTCTCCACGACCAGAAACCTTATAGCAATCAGGACTTTCTGTTTCCTCTACACGTAAGGATACATCAGTATTTAACTCACGGAATAAACGATCTCTAAGGTGACGGGAAGTGATATATTTTCCTTCTTTTCCAGCTAATGGACTATCGTTAACCATAAAATGCATCGCTATAGTAGGCTCGGATATTTTTTGGAATGGAATTGGCTTTGGATTGTCAGGAGAGCAAAGGGTGTCACCAATGTGAATATCTGCGATTCCAGATATGGCAACGATTGCACCAATAGTTGCAGACTCTACTTCAACCTTCTTTAATCCATCAAATTCATACAATTTGTTTATTTTAACACGTTTAAATTTATCGGGATCGTGTTCGTTTACAATAACCACGTCTTGATTTACCTTGATAGATCCATTATCTACTTTACCTACGCCAATACGACCTACATATTCGTTGTAATCAATAGTACTAATTAAAACCTGTGCTTCGGCATTCTCATCTCCCTCTGGGGCAGGAATATAATTAATAATGGTTTCAAATAGTGGCTTCATATCCACTGCTTGTGTAGATAAATCATCAGTAGCAATACCTGCCTTGGCACTAGCAAAAATAAATGGGCAATCTAATTGCTCTTCATTGGCATCAAGATCAATAAATAGCTCTAAAACTTCATCTATGACAGCTTCAGGTCTTGCTTCCGGACGATCAATTTTATTCACACAAACGATAACTGGTAGGGCTAATTCTAGAGCTTTTTTTAAAACAAATTTAGTCTGTGGCATAGGCCCTTCAAAAGCATCTACAACAAGAACAACACCATTTACCATTTTAAGAACACGTTCTACTTCACCACCAAAGTCAGCATGTCCTGGTGTATCAACAATATTAATTTTAACATTGTTATAGGTAACAGCAGTATTTTTGGATAATATGGTAATTCCACGTTCTCTTTCAATGTCATTGGAGTCCATTACTCGTTCAGCTACACTCTGATTAACACGAAAAACACCACTTTGCTTAAGTAACTCATCCACTAAGGTAGTCTTGCCATGGTCAACGTGGGCAATAATAGCAACATTACGTATATCTTCTCTAATCATTATATTTATCCTTCTTTCTGAATTAGAACATTTCCCTTTGGTGTCTATTCCATATTATAAAGGCTCCTTGGGAAAGAAATTCAACAACTTTATTATTTTATCATATTACATCGAATTTACAAGCTTTTCTTATAAAACGACAGATATAGCTACAAAATAAAAATAAATAGGAAATCAAGGGAGATATAGAGAATAAAAGGTTGTAATGTGTCACAAAAAAATAACGAAAAGATATTGTAAAATGTGAAAATATAATGTATAAAATTATATAAATATAGAAAAAATGGTAAATATTAGATTTAATTACTATGGTTTTGAAATATGAACTATTTATGCTTGGTAAATAAGATTATGACTTATTAGAAATGACATGTAAATCCTTAATATTTACAATAGCAAATTTAGTTAACAAAATGTACTTGAAAGTTTTTTCAAAAATGGTAAAATTTTACTTCTAAAGGGAATATGTTTTGAATAAACATAATTAAGAGAACAATTTTAAAATACCCAGGACAGGAAAGAGAGGAGTAGTACGTTATGACGGATAAAGTATTCGATAACAACCAGGTATGTATTGCAGGAGAAGTAGTAGGTGACTTTATTTATAGTCACGAAGTATTTGGAGAGGGTTTTTACCTTCTGGATGTAAGCGTTAATCGTCTAAGTGATTCCTATGATATCATCCCATTGATGATTTCGGAAAGATTGATTGATGTAAAGAAAGATTATAAGGGTCAATATTTAGAGGTAACTGGACAGTTCCGA
Source organism: Bacillota bacterium (assembly GCA_023416695.1). Classification (GTDB taxonomy): domain Bacteria; phylum Bacillota; class Clostridia; order Lachnospirales; family Lachnospiraceae; genus KM106-2. The sequence continues at coordinate 24,510 of JAEZGY010000018.1, forward strand.
TCCTATAATCGCCATGATGAGAGTAAGAATCGTCTTGTGCTTTCTGTATTTGTAAGAGAGCTAACTATTTGCGAACTAGGATATGAGAGTCCTAAACCGAACTATATTTTTTTAGACGGTTACATTTGCAAGCAACCAGTTTATAGAAAGACACCATTAGGTCGTGAGATTGCAGATATTTTATTAGCAGTAAATCGTCCATATGGTAAATCAGACTATATTCCATGTATTTGTTGGGGTCGTAATGCTAGATATGCAGAAAAGTTCCCTGTTGGAGGACATGTACAGGTATGGGGAAGAATCCAAAGCAGGGAGTATCAGAAGAAGACAACTGAGGTTGAATTCGAAAAGCGTGTTGCCTATGAAGTATCTGTAAGTAAATTAGAGTATGTAGAGGAAGAAGAATAGGAATATTGATACTTAGCCTAATTAGCTAGATTTTTGTAAGTATATGTGGTATGATATACATCTAGTTAATTACATTGAGGTGAATTCAATGAACAAAAAAATTGTCCAGGTCTATTATGGAGCTGGAAAGGGCAAGACAACTGCAGCAATTGGGCAGTGTATTAGATCAGCTGGCTTAGGTCATTCTGTAGTTATCATTCAGTTTCTTAAGGGAAGAGATGTGGAAGAGTTCTCTTTTTTAAATAAATTAGAACCTGAGATAAAGCTATTTCGCTTTGAAAAAGCTAGAGAATTCTATTGTAATCTATCTCCAGAGGAACAGAATGAGGAGAAAAAGAATATTTTAAATGGAATGAATTTTGCAAGAAAAGTTATTGAGACCGGTGAATGTGATACTCTCGTTTTAGATGAGGTCCTAGGGTTGGTGGATTGTGGTATTATTAGTTATGAGGATATCATAAAGATAATTGAATTGCGAGATGATTACTTTAAGCTTGTTTTAACAGGTGATACATTACCAGAAGAGCTAGTGGACTATGTGGATGTAATATCTAAGATTGAACCGATTAAAGGATAATTTTATAAGAAAATACAAACAGTTTCATGATTTTTCATGGAGCTGTTTGTATTTTCGGAAAGAAAAAAGGAAAAAAAGCTACTCCTGAAATAAGGTTGACAAAGAGATGACAGAAAGGTATAATAATCCAAACAAAGAAACAATTTACACCGACAACTTCATATTGTACATAGTTAAGCTTTATTGGTAGAGGTGCATACTTTAATAGTAAACTGCTGGATGTGTTGGGGCATAGAAGAAAGCAGTGGAAAGGAAAGCATGCCGAAGGTAAAATAACCCTTATTATTTGTCCTGGGCATATAGTGAACAGCTATATGACTGTCATCATAAGATAATGTGATGGAGTGCTACCTAAAGAATATTCTTCAAGTTTTTTCCGAAGATGATTATCTTTAGGGTCGACTCTCATGTCGGCTTTTTTTATTTTAAAGGAGGAATTTATATGGCTATTTTTAATGGGGCAGGTGTTGCTATCGTAACACCAATGAAAGAAAATGGTAAAGTAGACTTTGAAACTTTTGGAAAACTAATTGATTTCCAAATTAATAACAAAACAGATGCCATTGTTGTATGTGGGACCACTGGCGAGGCTTCTACTTTAACACATGAAGAACATTTGGAGTGTATTCGGTTTACAGCAGAGCATACCAATAAGAGAGTTCCAGTTATTGCAGGTACAGGTTCTAACTGTACAGAAACTGCTATTTATCTGTCAAAAGAAGCAGAGAAAAATGGAGCAGATGGGGTTTTAGTGGTAACTCCTTATTATAACAAAGCAACTCAGGCTGGACTAAAGAAACATTTTTCTATGATAGCAAGTAGTATTAGTGTACCAATCGTTTTGTATAACATTCCTGGAAGAACAGGCTGCTCAATGTCGGTTGATACAATTGCAAGCCTGGTAAAAGAGGTAGATAATATTGTTGCAGTGAAGGAAGCTACTGGAAATATATCTTTTGTAGCCCAGCTGCTTGCAGAGACTAATGGAGATATTGATGTTTACTCCGGTAACGATGATCAAATAGTTCCTATTTTATCTTTAGGTGGAAAAGGTGTTATCTCTGTATTGTCTAACATTCTCCCAGAGGAAACTCACAATATCGTAGAGTTATATCAAAAAGGGGACATTGCAGCAAGTAGGGATCTTCAACTTAAATATATACCATTAATTAATGCATTGTTCTGTGAGGTAAATCCAATACCAGTTAAGAAAGCATTACAAAAAATTGGATTTGAAGTTGGTCCACTTCGTATGCCACTTACTGAGATAGAACCTCAAAATGAGAAAAAATTAGTAGAGGCTATGATTCAGGCTGGAATGACGATTCGATAAGTAAAATAATTGTACATAAAGAGAAGAAGTAATAAAGTTCATAGGATTCGTACATTCGGCAATACACCATTATAGAGTAGATAGGAGAGAGGTTGATAAGATGGTTAGAATAATAATGCGTGGTTGTAATGGCCATATGGGGCAGGTAATATCAGAACTGGTGGGGCAAGATTCAGAATGTGAGATAGTTGCAGGGATTGATATATACAACAATAAAAGCAATTCTTATCCCGTATTTGAATCCTTAGCGGATTGCCATATCGCAGCTGATGTTGTCATTGATTTTGCTAGTGTAGTAGGAATTGATGCATTTCTTGCTGAAGCTGTTGAAAGAAAGCTCCCAATTGTATTATGTACAACAGGGTTAAGTGAAGAACAGGTTGAACTAGTAAAGCAGACCTCTTCCTATATTCCTATATTAAAATCTGCCAATATGTCTTTAGGTGTGAATATCTTGTTCAAATTGGTGCAAGAGGCTGCCAAGGTATTAGGGCAGGCTGGATTTGATATTGAGATTGTAGAAAAACATCATAACAAAAAAGTGGATGCCCCATCTGGTACGGCACTTGCCCTTGCAGATGCCATAAATGAGGCAATGAATAATAAGTACGAATATGTATTTGACCGTTCTCATCAACGTAAGGCAAGAGAAAAGAAAGAGTTAGGTATTAGTGCAGTACGTGGAGGTAGTATCGTTGGGGAACATGATGTTATTTTCGCTGGAACAGATGAGGTAATAACCTTTAGTCATACAGCATATTCTAAGGCTATTTTTGCACAAGGGGCAATCTCTGCAGCTAAATTTTTACCTGGAAAAGAGCCAGGTATCTATACCATGAAAGAAGTGATTGGCTAGTTTAACGAACTAGTGATTGAACAATTTAACTGGATAACACCTTCAGGTAGATGAATATCTTTATCTGAAGGTGTTTTTATTGAAAAAGAAGATTGAGTTATAGTAAACTATTAATATAGTTAAAATGTTCACAGAAAATACTTAATTTATAGGTATTATGTTAGAAAAGATATTTTGTCTATTGCAGCATAAATGTAATGAAGGAGGAATCACGTTGATTGAGGTTAAAAATCTTGTGAAGAGGTATGGTAATTATCTAGCAGTAGATGATATTAGCTTCACAGTTGAAAAGGGAGAAATTGTTGGTTTTCTAGGACCAAATGGTGCTGGTAAATCTACTACTATGAATGTTATGACAGGCTATTTATCAGCTACAGAGGGAACTGTTACGATAGCAGGTTGTGACATTTTTGATGAGCCTGAGGAAGCTAAAAAATTAATAGGATATTTACCAGAACAACCACCTGTTTATATGGATATGACAGTAGTGGAGTATTTGGATTTTGTAGCAGCTTTAAAATCTGTAGATAAAAAGGTTCGTCGTACTCAGATTAAAGAAATTATTGAAGACACTAAATTAGTGGAAGTAAAAGATAGGCTGATTCGACATTTATCCAAGGGTTATCGACAAAGAGTTGGTATTGCAGGTGCTCTTGTTGGATATCCAGATTTAATTATCTTGGATGAGCCTACGGTAGGTTTGGACCCTAAGCAGATTATTGAAATACGTGATTTAATTCGTAGGCTTGCCGAAAAGCACACGATTATATTAAGTTCCCATATTCTCTCTGAAATAAGTGCCGTTTGTCAGAGAATTATCATTATAAACAAAGGTCGCCTGATTGCAGATGCTACACCAGAACAGTTATCTGAAGAAGCAAACAAGAATACAGGCCTAAAATTGGTTGTAAAAGGTGAACTGGACAAGGTAAAAGAGATCCTTTCTAAAATAACAACCATTGATACAATAAAGGATGAGGAGCAATCTGGAGAATTTTGTAGCATGT
>JAEZGY010000055.1 GCA_023416695.1 Bacillota bacterium
TAAATCGTAATTCTCCCCCTGCTCAATACAAGGAATGTCGTCGGGTAGTGGTGAGTCCGATATGTAACGTTTACTTCTGAGGTGATTTTTACTTATATTTGACGACACTCTAATTAACCATGCTTTGATATGTTCCTCATCTTCAAAATTGGTACTGCAATTAAGCAGCTTGATGAATACTTCTTGCTGAAGATCAGTAGCATCGTCTATGTTTTTTACATAGTTGAATATAACCGAATACACAGTATTCTTATATTTACCGTATGTATCCAAGAATAACTCTTGCGTTAGTATCATTACTATTTAACTCCTTCACTTTTCTGAAACGTTTCGTTGTAGTGGTTGGCCCTTTACATCTATAATACACATAAATCTAACATAAAGTTTCATTTATTAAGTAAAATGTTAGATAAAGTCAAAAATCAACAATTGCTATGACATGGTATATATAATACAATAAAATGGATGAATGAAAAGGTGAAACTGCAGCCTTTGTATCGTTTCTTTATAAATAGAAAATATTTGGAGGAATGAGAGATGGAATGTGTAAAATGTAAACAAGAAATGATGACAGCGAAAATTATTGGAGATATCTACGAAACACCAGTATTTCTGTCCAATAAAAAGAAAGGTCTTTTTGAAAGTAGGAAAAAAAGTACGGTATCTTGCTATGTTTGTCCTAATTGTGGGTATGTTGAGCTTTATGCAGACAAACCTAAAGATCTTATTTTGGAAGAATAGTAGGTCTGTAGAATAAGAAGAAGTTTATGAGTAAAAGATTAAAAATTACTCTTATTTCATCATGCATGACCCTTGTTTTATTAGTTCTGATTTTATTTATTTCTAGACAACCTACATATCCCTCTGTGATAGCTTCTTGTGTAGAAGCATCTATATGGTGAATTGTTAATTATTATGCTTTGCAGTATTTTATACTACTTCAAGTTGCGTAAATGCAAACAAAAGTTGGTGTATTTTCTATTACATAGACAATATAATGTATACAAAAGTGAAGGTGAGGTATAGGTATGGATTTTTCTGAAAAGCTAAAATTAAAAAGTAAAATAAGCAAAAAATTATGTTCAGTTCTAGATAATCTTATACTGTGAGCAAGGAGGGGATGTTATGAAAAAACAAAAGATAGTTTGTATTATTGTTGTCGTGGCTTCACTGATTCTAAGCACCATAAGTTATTTTGTTCTACCTGAGGAAGATGTAATTCAGATAAATAGCAATGGACAGCCTTCCAATATTGTACCAAAGCTTTATGCAATAGCTATTCCACTTGTAATAGCATTAGGTGGAATAGGAGTATATTGGAAGAGCAGGGAGAAGAAGGCACTATTTGCTGCATTTGTTGGTATATTGGTATCTATTCTTACACTACTCTTTAATCATTAACAAGACGGCAGCCTCCAACTTATCATGATGTTTATGCAAGTATTTTTTCATATAGGCAGAACCAATCTAAGCCTAGTTCACTCAGTCCAATATCTACTTTTTCCATAAACACATACCCATTTCTTTCGTATGCTTTGATTGCAACAGAGTTTTTCTCATAGACATAAAGTCGTAGACACTTCACACCCTCTTGTTTAGCAATCTCGTCAGCAAAACTTAGGATTTTTGAGCCAATTCCTTGGCGAAGATAATCAGGATGAACAATAAACTCATGAACATACAAAATGTCCTTCTGTTCTTCCTCTATGTACTTTAGTTCTTCATTTACTTCCGCATTAGCATTATGTGTTAATGCGATGGAGCCAACCGTTTTGCCATCTATCTTAGCAACATAAAGTGCGTCAGCATTATAGAAATATAAAGCCTCGCTTCGAGTTGGGTAGCACCCCTTCCTAAACCCTGGATTATATTCTTTTGTAGCTAGGTGATCACAAATATCATCATATAATAGCGCAACCTCATCAATATCATTCAGTGTTGCTTTTTCAATAGTTAGGTTCATTATTTCACTCCTCCTCCAAGGTAAAATAGTAAGGCAATGACATGCCCAGTCCAATAATATCAGGAACTTCCTTGTATATATAAATGTACTACATATTTTTCTTTAACACAATGGAGAAGGGGAATGGGGATAATTTTATCTTTATATATTAAAACAAGTGGATAATGTTATAATGATACTGTATTAAAACAGCTGTAATGAATGAAAGGAGGGATAGCATGGAAGAGTTACAATATAAGAATGTGTTAGACCGTGGTCCTTTTTACCATGGAACGAAAGCCGACATGAAAATAGGAGACTGTATCACTATTTCCCATAAATCTAACTATGGGAAGAGGGACAAGGCCAATTATGTATATTTTAGTGCTACTAAAGATGCTGCCATATGGGGTGCTGAACTTGCTATTGGGGAGCAACAAGAAAGGATTTATATTGTTGAACCAACTGGAGAGTTTGAAAATGATCCTAATTTAACAGATAAAAAGTTTCCGGGAAATCCCTCTAGGTCCTATCGCAGTAAGTATCCACTGCGTATCCTAGGGGAAGTCAAGGATTGGCAAGGACATGAGCCAGAACTCTTACAAAAGATGCGAGCGCATCTAGAAGAATTAAAACAACTGGGGATTGAAGCCATCAACGAGTAAATGGTGTTATTATGAGTCTTTCACTGTATCAATGGATATTGCCAAAGAGTAATTTGCATACTCTAGTAGAGCTTCCAAAAATAGATTCAGTTGTTCAGAACTCTCGATTACCACTTTTAAGATATAACAGCCAGCGCCACTGGTACGGTGCGCTTCCACAACACAGTCTTGTAAGCGAAGAAAATCAACAAAAGCCTTATGGTTCGTTGTCTTCATATGTACGGTGATGAATGTAGTCAGCTCCAAACCTAATAGTTTCTCATTTACCTTTAACGTATATCTTTCTATAATGCCCATCTCTTCCATCTTATGAATTCGGGCTGCTACTCCTTGCCCAGTCATATGAATAAGCTCACCAATTTCTTTCCATTGAAGTCTGGAATTTTCCTTAAGTAATTGAATGATTTGTAGGTCTATGTGATCAATCATGTGAATTCCTTTCATCCTGAAACTATAATGGTTATTTTTATTACACAGTAAAATTGAACTTTATTACAAATGATTATACCATGAATATAAGAATTTGATAATGAAAAGGAGAATAAATGATGCAATTAGATAGTAACCGTACCGCTTTATTAGTAATTGATGTACAGAACTTTTATTGGGAGAAGGAGAGTCATGAGGAATATATTAAAAACCTGCAATTAATCCTTAAGGAGGCTAGAAATAAGGGCCTTCATATCATTTACGTAAAACATGTCTGGGGAGAGTCTTTAGAAGATTCAATTTTTGACATTCGGGAAGAAATCAAACCACAAGCAGGTGAGGAAATTGTAGTTAAGCGAACCCCAGGTTCCTTTTTTCAAACGAATCTGGAAGAAGTCTTAAAGCAAAAGGAGATTCAGAATGTCATTATTACAGGCATGAAAACCAATCACTGTTGCGATACGACTACTCGTGAGGCCTCTGCAAGGGGTTATCATACCATGGTCATTAGTGAGGGGGTTCGCACCTTTGATCTAGAAGGTATTGATGGTAAGATGATTTCGAGAGAGACGATTCAGTATGCAACACTAAGTATCCTACAGGGATTTGCAAAAATTATTTCTATGGAAGAATTCTTACAGCTAGACAAATAAAAAGTATTACAACAAAGAGGTAAAAGTGATATATAATAATAGTACAGACTAATATAAAGTGTAATGTACTAAGAAAGGGGAACAGGGGAGATTATGAGTAATAAATTTTTTAGCGATATTAAAAAGAATTTTGGATTTGGTTGTATGCGCTTACCAATGAATGGTAATGAAATCGATGATAAGGTAATTTGCAAGATGATCGATACCTTCTTGGAAAATGGGTTTAATTATTTTGATACTGCCCATGGATACCTTGACGGAGCTAGTGAAACTGCTCTTAGAGAATGCCTTGTTAAGCGGTATAAGAGAGAAGATTACATACTGGTAAATAAGCTTACGGAACCATATTTTAATAAAGAAGAGGATATCCTTCCAGTCTTTGAAGCTCAACTAGAAGCATGTGGAGTAGATTATTTTGATTTTTATTTAATGCATGCGCAGAATGAGAGCTATTTTGAGAAGTATAAAAAATGCAGAGCGTATGAGTTAGCATTTGATTTAAAAAGTGTTGGTAAGGTAAAACATGTGGGTATTTCCTTCCACGATAAGGCTGAGGTATTGGATCAGATTTTGACAGAGTATCCTCAAATTGAAGTCGTTATGATTCAGTTTAACTACGTGGATTACGAGGATGCTGGGATTGAAGGAAGTAAATGCTATGAGGTGTGTGTAAAACACAATAAACCAGTGATTGTTATGGAGCCAGTAAAAGGCGGAAGCTTAATCAACTTGCCAGAGGAAGCACAAAAAGTGTTTGATACTTTACATGGGGGAAGTAATGCCAGTTATGCAATACGTTTTGCAGCTAGTTTTGATAATGTTATGATGGTATTGTCCGGAATGAACAATATGGAGCAACTGGAAGATAATATTAGTTTTATGAAGGATTTTAAGCCTCTGTCAGAAGAGGAGTATGCTGCAATTAAGAAGGTTTGTGCCATTTTTAAGGCTCAGGATTTAATTCCATGTACGGCATGTAACTATTGTGTAGCTGGATGTCCAAAGAATATTCCAATTCCAGATTTATTTGCAGATCGCAATGCAAAAAAAGCATATGAAGATTGGAATAGTGATTGGTACTATGAGGTACATACTCTAAAAGCGGGTAAGGCATCGGATTGTATCAAATGTAGTCAGTGTGAAAATGTCTGCCCACAACACCTGAATATACCAGAGTTGCTAGATGAAGTGGCAGGTGTATTTGAAAAATAAAGTGGAGCTTTAGTTAGGCTTTACTCACTCTTTTGTACCCATTCCAAATTTTGTGCTGGAACCATCTCATAATTATCAGGCCCTTCTCCTACACGTAAGTAGACATTTTCTATACCGGCCTGAATTATGGTTCTAGCACATAGGGGACAGGGTTTAGCTTTGTGAATTACATTATCCTTTGGATTCACACCAGCCAAATACAAATCTGCTCCTATGGTTTGTTGCCTTGAACAATTCAGTAATGCATTTGCCTCTGCATGAACAGCACGGCAAATCCCATATCCATCCCCTTGATGCATATCTCGCTCTATTCTTGGACATTTCCCTATATCGCAACAATTCTCAAAACCTCTCGGTGCACCATTATATCCTGTGGAGATCACAACATCATCTTTCACGATAACTGCCCCATATTTTCTTTTAATACATGTACTTCGATAGGCAAACACCTCAGCACAGTTTAAATAGGTATCTATTTTTGAAACTAATTTTCCACCCTCTGGCTTAACCATAAAACACCTCTCAACATTTTATTTTGTATTCATATTTAATAGTAATCTTTACCAGGTATAGTGGTCAAGTTATTTTCCAGTTGTGGTTAGTTGTTTTGCATATGAGCAGTATGAAAGTGCTTCTATGACTGTTTGCTTATCAAAACCCTAGAAAAAGCGGAGGATTAATTCCTCCGCTTCCACATAATATGTAAACTAAACCAAATCCTTTAGTCAGTGGATTGCAATGCATCATACCCAACTTCTTTGGTTCTTATCTTAAGTGCATTGCGAATCTCATAACTGAAGATTTTACCATCTCCAACTTCTCCTGTGAATGCTGCCTTTTGTATTGCATCAATCGTCTTTGCTTCCCATTCTTCTGAGGAAACAACAATCTCAAATTTGATTTTAGGTTGCATTACAATATCAAGTTCTGTACCTCGTACATAATGCTTGTAACCACGTTGTACGCCGCACCCCATAACCTGGTATACAGTGATACCATTAACTTCAATATCATTCAAAGCCTGCTTAATATCTTCTAACTTCTCTTCGCGTACGATTGCTTCGATTTTAATTAACATCTTATCCCAGCTCCTTTCAGGAATCCAAACCAGTAAATGTTGGATATGCATTTTCACCATGTTCTGATATGTCAAGTCCAAGTTGCTCTTCCTTCATGGTGACACGTAAAGGCATAAATATTCGAATAATACCTATACATAGTAAGGTACCAGCACAAGCAACAAAAATGGTTACTAAAATAGCAATAATCTGAGCAACAAACAAATTCGTTTCACCATAAACTAAACCATCCCATTTTGCCACTGAATTGATCGATGTTTTTGAAAATAATCCCACAGCTATACCACCCCAGATTCCACCAATTCCATGACAGCCAAAAGCATCTAATGCATCGTCAATCTTTAATTTACCCTTTACGAATTTAACACCGAAATAACAGAATGGACTTACTAATAATCCAATGATTATGGCTGCCCATATAGGTACAAATCCTGCTCCAGGAGTAATTGCAACTAAGCCAACTACTAAACCAGTAGATGCTCCCACTAAGGTTGGTTTTCCTTCTTTTATATAATCAATGAACATCCAAGATAACAATGCTGCAGCAGCAGATACAGCAGTTGTTAGGAATGCATGTGCTGCTAAACCATTAGCTGCTAGCGCACTTCCTGAATTAAATCCGAACCAACCAAACCATAGAATAGAAGCTCCTAATGCAACAAAAGGGATATTATGAATACGGTAAATGTTATGTTCGTATTTTTTTCTCTTTCCAAGGATGATGGCAAACACTAATGCGCTTACACCAGAACTAATATGAACAACATTACCACCTGCAAAATCTACAGCTCCAAGTTTAGCTAAGAAACCGCCTTGCCCCCATACCATGTGTGCCAGAGGATAGTATACAATAGTGGACCATAAAACAATAAATAGTAATAAAGATTTAAATCTTACTCTTCCTACCAAAGCTCCAGTAATAAGAGCTGGTGTAATCACAGCAAACATCATTTGGAATATTGCAAAAGAGATATGTGGTATAGTGCTAGCATAAGGCCCTGCTTCCCATGTTACGCCTTCAAGACCAAACCAACGAAAATCTCCTATGATTCCTCCATGATCACCACCAAACGCTAAGGAATAACCAAATAATACCCACATAACAATTGTAATCCCCATAATTGCTACACATGCCATCATAGTATTCACGACATTCTTACGTTGAACTAAACCTCCATAGAAAAATGCCAGACCAGGTGTCATGAAGAGTACTAATGCACTACAAATTAATACATAAGCGGTATCTCCTGTGTTCATAACTCATCCTCCTTAATATATATTGAAACAAAAAAAAGATGCCGAGGAAATGACTCCTCGACATCTTTGTCATAGATTTATTATACATATAAAGGAAATTTTTGCAAGTAATAAAAGTAAAATTAGTACTATTTAACAGAAATCATGTTGAGACGTCTTTCTGCTGATGGCTATTTTGACTGAGATAACCTGTAAAAACAAGAAAATATTGGAAATATACACACCATGTGGTATGCTTAGTACAAAAGCAAACGAGGTAACTATTGATGAAGAAGTGTTTCCTATGTCTAATACCAATGTTAATATTATCATTACTAGTTTGTTCTTGCGCGGACAATAGCAAGCTAACTCAGAACAATACAGTACAACCAACGAGAAGTGCAGCCACAACGATACAACCAAGTAATCCACCACAGAGTATAGCACCTGTAAAGACGCAGTCACCAGTGCCAACCCAACATCCGGTCATTAACCAACCTGTTCTTAGTTCCATCAATCATTATGTCATCAAAGCGGACGTTAAGGCATATTTGTCTCAGGAAGAGATTGTATTATTCCAGAAGGTGATGGATGCTATTTTTGCTCAAAAGAAGGAAGTAATCTTATCAGAGGATTATGATTCCAATCTGCGTATTTTGGGAGCATTAAGTGGGAGCCCTTACTATTTCTTTGTTAAGCAGGATCGGTTCTCTAAGGATCATACCAAAGTCTTATTTACCTATGGCTACAGTGCTTCGGAGCAGGCAGAAATGGCGGAATTTATGGACAAGGAGTACTTAACATTAATTAATGAGAATATCACCTCTGATATGAATGAATTAGAAAAGGTTCTTGCGATCTATAGATATTTTGCAAGCCGTATTAGTTACGATTACGAGTGGCTCTATGGACTTGATATGGCAGATGATAAATTCCTCTATCCCGATATTGAGATATACCAAGCGTTAAAGACGGACAAAGGGGTATGCCATACCTATACATATCTTTGTGAATTTGCTTTACAGCAGCTAGGAATTGAGTGTTTACGATTTACCGGAGAAATGACGGACAAGAAGGACGCAGGACATATGTGGCTTGTGGTACGCATAGATGGAGAGTACTATCACTGTGATCCAACCTGGGATAGTAATGGAGCGGAGGTAGGACTTAAATACTTCGGTATGACAGATGAGGAACGGACAACCTCTGGAGTAACATTTAGTAATTTATGTATTGATGGAGCATATGGCCAGATTGTATGTAATAGCAAGAGATTTGCTGACTTTAGAGACGTTAGTAATTTTGAGATAAATAATGACCATAGCATTACACTTTATAAGGATGATGGGAGTGCACCAGTGAGATGGAGTACAGTTAAGTAACATGGTTTTGGAAACAGAAGCCTTAGAACATAAACGACAAATATGTTCTAAGGCTTTTTTATGATAAAAGCCTCAACATATACTGGTGATTCTTACATGGTTGCTGTAGTATAGAAACAGGAAAGTTAAAATTGTAACGTTACGTAAGCAAAATTCGCCTAATAAATAGATGTGTAAATATAAAAGGGGAGAGATGCTAATTATTTGAAGGGGTTTGATGAAGTATATCGCAGAGAACTGGTGGAAAGCCCATCTGGCAATTACTACGGTGCTTCATTTAAGAAACTTTAATAGAGTGGAGTAAAGGAGATAGTGACAATGAAAGAATTTAACTCAGAGTATGCAAGTGTTACCTACAAAGAAGAGGACAAAGTTGTTTGTTTAGTATGGAAAAAGCCTGCTTATCTAGACAACTATAGGGAACCTGCCATGTTTGCGCTGGAGTTACTTCGCCAGTATGAGGGAAGTAATTTTGTCGTAGACGCTAGGAATGGGTTTGAAGACGATAAACGTGATGTGGAGTGGGGATTTACCTACCTGCTTCCAGAGATGGCGAAGACCTCTTGTAGATTTTTTAGCTTTATCATGAATGAAGTCAATGCAATTGAGGATGAGATGGATATGTGGACTCTTGAAGCAGGAAAGTATTTTGCCATAACAATAGCCAAGGATTATGAGGGAGCCCTTCGCTCCATGAGAGAGTGTATTCTAGTTAATGTTGTGTATGTGATAATGGAAGGAAAAGGAGAAGAATTCATACAGAAGTTCCTTACGGAGAAGATTGCAGACAAGTCTAGGCAGGAACCAGGTAATATCAGTTACGAGGTTAGTCTCTCCGTGGAGTGTGAGAATGAGGTTTTCCTTACAGAAATGTGGACCAATGAGATGGAACAAAAACGGCACGGAAAAACCTCACATTATGCTACTTTGACAGAACTTAAGAATTGCTATGTAACAGAGGTCAGAATAAGGAAGAGTGTATTAGCGTACCTGTGATACAGTAATATACTAAATTCCAACCCTAATCCATCTTAGTCTTATTCTTTTCTAAGTTAGCATTTAGGGTTTTGGTATAGTGTCTTCGATATAGTATTGTAATGCCAATGCCACAGATTTCAGCAACTAAACATATTTTTACTAAGACAGAGAGAGCTCTCATTCCAAATATATAAGCAAAGCCTGCAGTTCCGGTAGCTATTAATAAAGCCAATACAAGATAACTAGGTAGGATGCTTCTTGGATATAACTTCTCGCACATCGGAAATAGAAGCTCTCCTAAAAGCCAGATTATAAAACCAGCAAAGATACCTTTTAGCACAATAAAGCACGCCTCTTTGTAATCAGAGAATGTAGCTAACACTAGTAAGGTTATTAGGATGGAGATTAGTATAGTATAGAGTAATCTTAAAAAGGAGTCCTTATCAAACATAGTTACATTCCGATCCTTTCCTTAAATTCTTTTATAAAATTGCGAGAAATGTCTAATGGTTCCTTATAGCCTTGCATTTTTAGTATAAATTTCCCTTTAAACATGGGGGTTATCTTACATATGTACTGGATATTGACAATTTCCGATTTGTTAATCCGGATAAAGCGTTTTGAGAGAATGTCATCCTCCAGTTCATAGAGCTTATGTTTAATCCGGTACTGATTACCATCTAGGGTATTGGCATAGGTATCATTGCCATAAGCATGAAAGAAAACGACATTAGTAATCTCAATTGGAACATAAGTATCCTCTTTTTTACCCATAAGGATAGAGAGAGGCTGTGTTTGGCTTGCTCTAAGGACGTTTAATAAAGAGGCTATTTTATCTATTCGAAAATAGATGATAACATCGCCTTCTTCCTTAGGGCTTATGCCTTGTTCGCATAATGTGACAGCAGCTTTGGAGTCTAGAAGGATATGATTTGCTTTTAGTAATTCTATTAATATCTCTTCATTTTCTTTTTTACAAAGTAATTTATACTTTTCCATGGGGACCTCCAAAGGAGTTATTTTCTCTTATATCTTTTTAGATGAAGGACGGATGCAATATAAAAAAGTAGTCCAAAAGCAGCTAAATAAAGTAGCATCTCTAAAGAAGTAAATACATGTCCATTTATGTTTAAGTCGAGTCCATACTCTTGTTTCATTTTATTTATGGTAGTAAGGGTTGCGTTTGGCACAGAGGATTCTAGGTTATCTCTTATCATAATACTACGAAATAGAGCAGAGGAATGCGCCAGAGGGAATAACTTGATTACGATTGCAATTTTATCTGATAAGTATCCTAAAGGAAAATATAAGCCGGCAAAAAAACCAATTAGAGTATTTAAAAGTGTATTTACAATGGATAAAGAAATGTTGGATTTTAATCGTATAATAAAGAAAAAAGAAAAACCTACGTAAACAAAGACTGATAATACTATAATACCAAATATTTTCAAATGATCAATGGCAGGTAGCAGACTTCCACCCTTAGCGACGATAAATAGTTCCCCAAGTATAAGGGTCAGGACAGTCATTATAACTCCTGTTATCCATGCTGCAATCATATATCCAAACATGATAAATGAGCGATTTATAGGAGTAACCAACATATCATCCTGGGATCCCTCTATGTAATCCTCCACTTTAAAGGTTAAGATAAATAAAGGCACACTTAAGGTAGGTACACATAGCAATCCCCCGATGATCCATCCATATATGATTTGACTGTTGTTAGAACTTTTGCCTAGCTCAGAGCTTAGGTTTTGAATCTGCATGTCAGCTAGAAAAAAGATATATAAAGCTACAACAATAAGTACACTTAGAAAGGAAAAGAACAGAACTCCTTTATCTCTATAATAACGCTTAAGATTTCTTATAATTAGTTGTCTTAATCCTCTCATAGTTTCTCCCTCATACACTTTCCTGCATTTACATTCAAAAACACATCGTCCATATTTCCTTTTATAATTTCAAAGCTCTCAATCTCAGTTCTTAGATTCTTCACAATCTCAAGAGCATCAAAAGAATGATCAATCCATACAGTAACCAACTCTCTTTGTTTTTCATAAGAATAGCCCATGTTTTCTAAAAGAGAATCATCTATATTGCTATCTTTTAAATATAGCATCAGTCGATCGGAGCTGTACGCTGTCTTCAACTGTGCGGGTGTTCCCTTGGCTTTGATCTCTCCCGAGGCCATAATGACGATATAGTCTGCACAAGAAGCTTCCTCCATGTAGTGAGTGGTTAAAAAGATAGTTAGCTTCCTTTCTTTATTGAGCTGACGAATTACGTCCCATACACATTTCCTAGAATAAGGGTCAAGTCCAGTGGTGGGTTCGTCTAATATGAGAATTTTTGGTTTGTTAATGAGTGCTCTCACAATATCTGCCCGTCTTTTTTGCCCTCCACTTAGTTTTCCGTATTTCCTATCTAGAATATCTGTAATATCAATTCGCTCAGATAGCTCTATCATGCACTTTTGTATCTCTTTCTTCGACATTCCGTATAAAGATCCCCTGCTAAATATGTTTTCACGTACAGTAAGATGTCGATCTAGCATATTTCCCTGAAAAACCACTCCGATATCATTTCTAACTTTCTCATCTTCTTTATCTATATGGTGTTGATTGACGATTACATCCCCAGATGTTTTCTTGAGTAAAGTGGAAATAATATTGATGGTAGTGGATTTACCCGCCCCGTTTTCCCCTAAAAAGGCAAAAAAACTACCCTCTTTGACGGAAAAATCAATTCCATTAATAGCATTTACATTTTTATAGACTTTGCATAGGTTGTGAACCTCTATGATTTCTGACATAGTACCCTCCCGAATCGATACATTTTATAATTAAGTATTAACGTATTTTCCCGTATTTGTCGTGAGTTTACTGGTAAGAGGTAGTTTTTTTAATGTAAGAGGGGAAATATACTATTCCCATAGTGCGTATGTTGTATTATACTAATTATTGTAAGAATTAGTCATAGAGTGGGAATGCGATTGGATAGGAGAGGATAATATGAAGAGATTAGGGATACTACTAGGGTTTTTATTTTTGATTCTACTTATGGGAACAACACCTGTTATGGCAGAGAATGCAAGCACTGTTACTATCAAGCTTGGTTCCACCCCTGGGCTATATAATGGAAGTTATTATAGCGATGGCTATAACAAGAAGTGGGTTTCCTCTAACCCTTCTATTGTTAGTGTCACAAGTTACAGTGGTGCAAACTGTTATTTGAAAGCAAATGCATTAGGAAGCTGTGACATAGTATTTTCTTGTACATATAAAAAAATGGAGCCAGTATATAAAAATGGTAGATGGACAACACAATATTTTATCTATCCCTATAGTTATATTTATCATATTACAGTAACGGCAAGCGGGGAAACAGTACCCGCGGAAGTCATAATGAAAGAGAAAAATATTACTCTTATAGAGGGTGGTTCCCAAGTTTTAAACTATTCAGTAAAGTCTTTAGAGGAGAAAAATATCTTTAATTATAATAAACTATCTTGGTTTTCCTCAAATCCCAAGGTTGCTAGTGTCAACACAATGGGGGTAGTGACGGCTTGGGCTAAGGGGCAGGCAGTAATTACAGCCATTACACCTGAAGGAATTAAGGATACCTGTACAGTAACGGTAGGAAACTTAACCGGGTACACTCAAATTTCAACGGCTCAACAATTAAGTGATATTCGTAATAATCTTAGTGGAAATTATATTTTAACCAAGGACATCGTATTTAATGATGGTGATTTTAAAGCCAATGGAAACTTCTATAACTCTGGTGCAGGATGGGTTCCAATCGATGGGTTTACAGGAATCTTAGAAGGCAATGGTCATTACATAGATCATCTTTATAGCCAAGGAAACCATGCAGGTTTATTTACTAATCTTAAAGGTGCCATTCGTAATCTTGAGATTAAGAATAGTACAATGAAAGGTACTACCTATGGGGGAGCCTTTAGTGCATATTGTGAAGGACCATCTTTTAAAAACTGCAAATCAACTAACAATATCATTACAGCCCAGACAGCAGGTGGTTTCATAGGTGCTGCCCACAGCTATAGTATATTCAACAATTGTACCAATACCTCACAGGTTACAGGAAGCAAGGCAGCAGGTGGTATAGCAGGCGCAGGTGGTTTTATGGATGATTTCCTTCTTTGTTTGAATAAAGGAAATATCTCTATACTTAATAATGCTGTTGGTGATGCTGGTGGTGTTGTGGGAACTGGCACCAGTGTAAGCATCTATAAATTTTGTACGAACCAAGGGGATATAAGTGGTGGAGGCTATACAGGTGGGTTAATTGGTAAATCAGCATGGGGTTCAAGAGTATATCAATGCTACAATACAGGAAGGGTAACTGGAACAGGCATAGGTGTATGTTTAGGAGGAATAGCGGGTAGGGCTTATTTTACATATGTAGCAGATAGCTATAATCTTGGAGGCTTGCAGTTAATAAATCCGGGAACAAAGCAAGGAATCATGGGTGGTCTTCTAGGTAACCTAACAATATCGGGAAGCTCAGCGGGAGACAATTTTCTACTAATAAAAAATTGTATTAACCTTGGTAGGTTACAGATTGCAGGGATTGGTGCACCTTATGTAGGAAGTATCATAGGTACAACTGTAGGGGATAATAATGCTTTGTTTGAGACCCTTGTGAAAGACTGTTACTTCCTTAATACTACGTATGATAGACCTTTTGGTAATATGATGTTAGGTAAAGCAGATAATGTTATGGCATTATCCACTGCTAGTATGAAATTAAGTAGTAGCTATGGGGGATTTGACTTTAATCAAGTATGGGAGTTTAAAACGAAAGCCGCCTATCCAACTCTTCGTAGTCAATCAAATATAGTGCAAATAGGTGTTTTAGAAGTACCTAGTTCCGTTAAAGTAGCAGTTAGAGACTATGCAAGCTCAAATCTAAGCTGGTTAGCAGTGAATCATGCTACAGGTTATGAGATTTATCGATCAACTTCAAAGTCTAAGGGTTATAAGTTAATTGCCACAACTTCTACGTCATACTATACAAACAAGAAACTGGACACAGGTCGTACTTATTACTATAAAGTTCGTGCATATCATACCTATTCTACTAAGAAGATTTATAGTGGATTTACTACTGTAAAAAGTATTAAAACAGTGCTTTTAGCTCCGCAAAAGAGTAAGGCTACTAAGGTAAAATCAACTAGCATCAAAGTAACTTGGCAGAAGGTAAGTGGTGCTTCTGGATATGAAATCTATAGCAGTACATCAAAAAAAGGGAAGTTCACTAAAATCAAAACAACTAAATCATTAAGCTATACTAAAAGTGGATTAAAGAAGGGAAAGACCTATTACTATAAGATAAGGGCATATCGAGTAGTGGGAAAAACAAAGGTTTATAGTAGCTGGTCTACTTTGACAAACAAAAGATTATAAGGGAGAGTAAACGATACATGGATAATGAGTTACTTCAGAATATAGATAAAATACATACGACAGACTTAGGTGTGATACGCATAAAGAGAAACCTTTCATTGGATATTAAGGATGTTGTTACCTGGTGTAAAGGGAAGATTCAGTCTCCTACGGCATCTATAAGTAGAAAAGGGAAGAACTGGTATGTGGAAGTGAAAGATTCCATTATTACTGTTAATGCATATAGTTACACCATTATTACTGCCCATAAGAAAAAAGAACATAATTAATACGATAATAAATTGTGGGGAATAACCTTCCTCACATTTTTTGACATACATATTGACGGATATCTATATGATATCTATAATGAAGCATAGACATTTTAAAATGGAGGAGATAGAGTATGAATCATGTGGATAAGGCTCAGGCGTATTTTTGCAACAATTTTAACTGTTCTCAAGCGGTTTTTGCCACCTATGCAACAGAATTAGGGCTAGAGGAGGAAGTAGCATTAAGAATTGCTACGCAATTGGGTGGAGGAGCTCGTAAAGGTGAAATGTGTGGAGCTGTTTCGGGAGCACTATTGGCATTAGGATTAAAATATGGACATAGTCATGCAGAAGATGGAGAAGAAAAGGCGAAAGCATATCAGATTGCAGAAGACTTTATGAACCGCTTCATTGCCCAAAAGGGAAGTGTAGTATGTCGAGAGCTTTTAGGATATGATCTCTCCAAAAAAGAAGAGGTAGAAAAGATTAGGGAGCAAGGCTTATTTAAAACCATTTGCCCAGAGATGATACGGTATGCTACGGTACTTGTAGAGCAGATGATGAAGGAGATAGATGAAAAATAGGAATCAAGAGTGAACTCATAAACCATATAAATCAAGAACGCCCAATTATTGATAAAGATTTCTAAATATGTTACCATGAAATAAATTAATTAATAGGAGGGGTAGTATGTTTATTAAGTTTATGCCAAGTGAGTATGTGTTAAGGTATAAAAAAGGAAAGATTGTTAAGGAGGGTGCGGGAATATCATTTTTCTTTTATGCACCTACAACTTCCATCGTTGTGGTGCCTATTGCAAGTGCAGATGTGCCTTTTATGTTTGAGGAAGTTACCATGGACTATCAAACGGTAACCCTGCAGGGGCAATTAACATATAGAATATCCGATCATAAGAAAATAGCACAGATTTTAGATTATACCTATGATATTAAAGCAAAAAAATATGTTAGTGATAACTCCCAGAAGATATCCCAACGATTGGTTAATATATTAAAAGTGCTAAGCAAAAAACATATAGAGCATATGTTAATTCAGGATGCCATAAGAGCTAGTGAAATTTTATCTCAAAGTATAAAAGATGAGTTACATAAAAATGATGAAATTAATAGTCTTGGGATTGAAATTATGGGTTTTTCCATTCTCGCTATTCTTCCTAATAAGGAAACAGCCCGTGCCTTAGAAGCTCAAGCAAGGGAAGAAATACTAAGAAAAGCGGATGAAGCCTTATATGAGAGAAGGAATGCATCCATTGAGCAGGAACGTAGGGTAAAAGAAAATGAACTGAATACAGAAATTGCAATTGAAGAAAAGAAAAAGCAGATCAATGAAGCTCAATTAGAAGGAAAACGCCTTATTATGCAAAAAGAGAATCAGATTAAAGAAGAAGAGCTTAGCTATGAAACAGCACTGGAAGAGAAAAAGAAGCTGTTAGTTGAGTTAATGATAGAGAATACAAAAGCTCAGGCAGACGCAAAGGCTTACGAGCTTTCAACTATGATGAAAGCATTTGAAGGGAAAGACCCTATTATCCTGCAATCCCTTGCAAATATGGGTATGCAGCCTGATAAACTTATCGCTATTGCATTTCAGGAGCTTGCCACTAGGGCTGATAAAATTGGCCAACTTAATATTTCTCCAGATCTTTTACAAGAACTTCTTAAGGGAAGTAATAATTAATGGATAAATTAACGGATAAAAAAATAATATTAGTAACTAGAAAGACCAGACTTGAAAATCTTATTGTAAGATATAATACAATTCAACAAGCGAAATTCTTTATTGAACACTCAGGAAACGATTTTTCTGATTACCAAGAAGAGAATCAGCAGTATAAGGGTGTAATAAATAAGGTTGTTGGAATTCTTGAAGGCATAGGGAATCTTCATGTTATTGATAGAGAGTTTCTACCCAATTATCTGTTTGGGGTAAATGACATTGTTGTAGTAGTTGGACAGGATGGATTGGTTGCTAATACACTAAAATATCTTGAGAATCAACCACTGATTGGTGTAAATCCAGATCCAATGCGATGGGATGGTGTTCTTCTTCCTTTTCTTCCAGAAGATCTACACAAAATAATTATGGAGGTAGTGAAAAAGCAGAGACGCTATGAGGAAATTACATTAGCTCAGGTGGAATTAAATGATAGACAAAAATTATACGCTGTTAATGATTTTTTTATTGGGCAGAAAACGCATATATCAGCAAGATATACTATTCATTATAGTGGAGAAAAGGAACAACAATCCTCTAGTGGAATCATTGTATCTACTGGTCTAGGTTCTACTGGTTGGTTTAAGAGTATTCTTGCAGGAGCATCAGGAGTTGCTAGTACTTGCTATAATAAGAGCATAGAATTAAAACCATATGAAAAATTTCATTGGAATTCAGATTTTTTGTACTATACTGTAAGAGAACCTTATCCAAGTAAATGGACCTCTGCTAGCCTAGTTTTTGGTAAGATAGACAGAAGACATACCTTTAAGGTCTTGTCTCAGATGCCAGAAGGTGGCGTAATTTTTAGTGATGGTGTAGAAAATGATTATTTGGAATTTAATTCAGGCATAGAAGCTACTGTAAAAGTTGCTGATAAAAAAGGATTGTTGGTTGTATAACAATAGTGATCTATTTTATACTTAGATAAAGTATATATTATTGAATATTTATATTTACAAATGATAGGAGGTTTTCTTTTGACTTTACACCTGATTTTTGCCGCTATAATTATATTTGTATGCGTAATTTTTAATCGGATATCTAGGAAGATAGGTATTCCTGTGTTAATGGCGTTTATCGTTTTAGGAATGTTCTTTGGAAGCGATGGAGTGTTAAAAATCCCATTTGAGAACTATGAATTTGCTGAGCAGATATGCTCCGTTGCTCTTATTTTTATTATGTTTTATGGTGGCTTCGGTACCAAATGGAGTGAGGCAAAACAGATTGCAATAAAGGCAGCGTTACTTTCCTCTCTAGGAACCACCGTTACTGCAGGTTTAGTAGGACTGTTCTGTTTTTTTGTGTTAAGAATTGATGTACTAGAGAGTTTTCTCATCGGAGCTGTCATTAGTTCTACAGATGCAGCCTCTGTCTTTTCTATTTTGCGATCCAAGAGGTTGAATCTTAAGGAAAATACGGCATCTCTTCTAGAAGTAGAAAGTGGTAGTAATGACCCATTTTCCTATATGCTAACGGTAATCATATTATCACTTATGGGAGGAGATACCTCCACCTCTAGCTTTGTCACCATGCTACTCATTCAGATAGTTTTGGGTGTTGGTTTTGGTATAGCATTTGCTTTACTTACAAAGGTAATCTTTAAGAAGTTTACTTTATCTGATGAAGGTTTCGATACGATTTTTATTCTAGGTATTGCACTAATTTCTTATGCAGCACCAACGTACTTTGGAGGAAATGGATATCTAAGCGTGTATATTACAGGAATTATTTTGGGTAATCTTCGTATCCCTAACAAACAAGCTTTGGTACATTTTTTTGATGGAATTACAGGACTGATGCAAATGACATTATTCTTTTTACTTGGTCTTCTTGCATTTCCATCACAGCTTCCAGAAGTTGCCTTAGCTGCCCTTGGCATTGCGTTATTTTTAACCTTTGTGGCAAGACCCATTGCTGTATTTGCAATACTTTCACCATTTAAGTGTAGTGTTAGACAACAGTTACTAGTTTCCTGGGCTGGTATGCGTGGAGCAGCATCCATTGTATTTGCTATTATGGTAGTCATTAATCCTGCTATTATGGACAATGACATTTATCATATGGTATTCTTTATAGTTCTATTTTCCATTTTAGTTCAAGGTACGCTAATCCCTTTTGTGGCAAGATTTCTCAAGATGACAGACAATGATTCTGACGTTATGAAAACCTTCAATGACTACATTGATGAGGAGCCAGTCCAATTTATTCA
Source organism: Bacillota bacterium (assembly GCA_023416695.1). GTDB lineage: Bacteria > Bacillota > Clostridia > Lachnospirales > Lachnospiraceae > KM106-2. Next base: position 19,206 of record JAEZGY010000055.1, read on the forward strand.
GTTTACTTTGTCATCTACTCATGCCTGGGTCGGGAAGGCGGTTAGCGAGATACTACTTCCTCCAGATACCATTCTTATTCTATTGGTGAGAGGAAAAGAAAAGATTGTACCAAATGGAAATACCAGTTTGCAGACAGGAGACACCTTAATACTTAGCGGTTTGGCTACCTATAAGGTAGATGCCATTCATTTATATGAAAAAAACATTGATAAAGGCGATGAATGGATAAATAAGAGAATCTCTGATGTATCTCGTGATGATGGATTAATCGTTATGATAAGAAGAGAGGGACAGGTGATTATTCCAAAAGGAACCACCATCATCTTAGAAAATGATGTCATTGTCATTAATTATGCTAATGCTTAATTTAATATAATAGTTTTATACTGGGGTATCTGTTGATACCCCAGTTTTTTGATGTGCTTTAACATCATTTACAGCATACGTTTACAGGTGTCTTGTCAGACAAAGCAGAATATGATACTATTGGAATAATTGTGGTAATAGCATAAATTATGGAAAATATGAATTGAGGGCTTAAGATGAAGGATATCATAGAGGAAATAAGAGAATTACAACAACAGCGAGATGCTGTTATTATGGCACATTACTATGTGGAGAAGGAAGTTCAGGAGATTGCCACTTATGTAGGGGACTCCTATTTCTTAAGTAAGAAGGCAACGGAGATTGAAGCAAATACGATCGTTGTATGTGGTGTGTCCTTTATGGGGGAAAGCGCTAAGCTGTTAAACCCAAATAAGCTCGTTCTTTTACCAGATATGAGTGCAGATTGTCCAATGGCACATATGGTAGAAGTGGAGGAAGTTGAAAGGATGAGAGGACTCTATGCGGATTTAGCAGTGGTGTGTTATGTTAATTCTTCTGCAGTACTTAAAGCGGCCTCAGATGTTTGTGTCACCTCTGCCAATGCATTGGAGGTAGTAAGGGAACTGCCAAACCAACATATTTATTTTATTCCGGATGAACATCTCGGTCGTTTTATTGCAAAGATGCTTCCAGACAAACACTTTATTTATAACAATGGGTATTGTCCAGTACATAGAATGATTACGACAGATAGATTACATAAAATGAAATCAAACCATCCCAATGCAAAAATATTAGTACACCCAGAATGTACGGAGGATGTTTGTAATATGGCAGATTATGCTGGTAGTACAGCTGGTATAATTGAGTATGCAACGAACTCTTTAGATAAGGAGTTTATTATTGGAACAGAAGAGGGAGTAGCATATGAACTTAGGAAAAGGAACCCAGACAAGATATTTTATCTGCTTGAGAAGGTAATCTGTGCGGATATGAAAAAAATCACATTAGAAAAGGTAAGAGATTGTTTGCGTAATATATCTGGAGAAGTGGTATTAGATTCAGTAATTGCTACAAGTTCTGTAAAATCCTTGAATAAAATGTTAGAGTTGGCTGCCCTAGGAAAGGAAAGGATGTGATAGAATGAAAGCAGATGTTATTATTGTTGGTAGTGGAGTATCCGGCTTATATACAGCCCTTAATCTACCAAAAAACTTAGATATCCTCATTATTACTAAGGATCATGTGGAAAAAAGCGACTCATTTTTGGCCCAAGGTGGAATTTGTGTACTAAAGGATGAGGAGGACTATGGTTCCTATTATGAAGATACCATGCGAGCTGGGAATTATGAGAATCGGCAGGAATCTGTAGATATTATGATTCGCTCTTCCCAATCGATTATCAAGGACTTAGTAGCAAGAGGAGTTGTTTTTGCACGGGAGAATGGTGAGTTTGCCTACACAAGGGAGGGGGCTCATACCACCAATCGCATTTTATTTCATCAAGACATCACGGGAAAAGAAATTACGAGTAAATTAATAGCCAACGTTAAGGCTTGTCCCAATATTACGATTTATGAATATACACAGATGTTGGATATTGTGGAGGAGGATAATAGCTGCTATGGTGTGGTTTGCCGTACTGGGGAAGGAAGGATAATGACCATTGCTGCTAAGGCAGTGGTATTAGCATGTGGGGGCATAGGTGGATTGTTTGTAGATTCCACCAACTATAGACATCTTACTGGAGATGCCATCGCAGTAGCCATTAAACATAAGGTAGCACTAGAAAACCCTGATTACATACAGATTCACCCCACTACTCTTTATTCGAAAAAACCTGGACGAAGGTTTCTTATTTCTGAGTCAGTACGAGGGGAAGGGGCCGTATTATACAATGCAAAGGGCGAGAGATTCGTGGATGAGCTATTACCAAGGGATCTTTTAACAGCTCATATCTATGAACAAATGAAGTTAGAGGATAGCTCCTATGTCTGGTTATCCATGGTGGATTTACCTAGAGAGGTCATTATGAATCATTTTCCTCATATTTATGAGCACTGCTTAGAACAGGGCTTTGATGTATGCAAGGAATGGATTCCTATTGTTCCTGCCCAGCATTATTTTATGGGGGGAATCCATGTGGACAGCTTTAGTCATACTACAATGAAGTATCTATATGCAGTAGGGGAAACCAGCTGTAATGGTGTTCATGGAGCGAATCGTTTAGCTAGTAATTCTCTTCTGGAAAGCTTAGTATTTGCAAGAAGAGCCGCTCAGGACATTCGTTTACACATAGGAGCAATAAGTCATAAGTCAGAAATCTGTAAGCAGCTTGACTTAACTAGTTACCTTGATCAGAAAGCTCTTCTTGAGAGCTACAAGAATAGTGTGCTAGAGGAAATACATAGAATGGAGGAAGTACATAATGGATGCAGTAACATTGAAGTTAAATGCGGAAAAGTGGATTCGACTAGCATTGGAAGAAGATATAACAAGTGAGGATATTACCACAAACTCTGTTATGAAAGAGTACCAAAAGGGACGCGTGGAGTTAATTGTGAAAGAAGAGGGAATTATCTGTGGACTGGATGTATTTTCTAGAGTTTTTGAACTATTAGATAGTACCATTCATGTTAGTCTTCTATGTAAAGATGGAGCTAGAGTCGAGAAGGGGCAGAAGATTGCCGTCCTAGAGGGAGATATCAGGGCACTTTTATCTGGGGAACGTACAGCTCTTAATTTCCTTCAGCGTATGAGTGGAATTGCTACTTACACTAACCGAATCGCAAGGTTGCTTACCGGGACTAAAACCAAGCTATTAGATACAAGAAAAACCACACCTAATATGCGGCTATTTGAAAAATATGCAGTGAGAGTGGGAGGCGGCTATAACCATCGTTATAATTTGTCTGATGGAATCCTTCTTAAGGATAATCATATTGGTGCTGCTGGTGGGGTAAAGAAGGCAGTGACTATGGCAAAGGAGTATTCACCTTTTGTATGTAAGATTGAAGTTGAGGTAGAAACTCTGGATATGGTAAAAGAAGCCCTAGAGGCAGGAGCCGATATAATTATGCTAGATAACATGACCGTTGAAGTTATGAAGAAGGCAGTATACATCATAGATGGAAAAGCAGAGACAGAATGTTCTGGTAATGTTACTTTAAACAATGTACAACAGTATATAGACATAGGAGTAGATTATATCAGCAGTGGAGCATTAACCCACTCTGCGCCGATACTAGATTTATCGTTAAAGAATTTAACTCCAATTGATTAATGGAAGCTGAAGGCTGTCACACGAAATGAGTGTGGCAGCTTTTTTGCTGTATAGGAATCTCTAAGTGTCCCCATGAAAGACATCAAATAAGTAATAAAAACGGAATAAAATGAGCAACTTATCTCATTCTATGGAAGAAAAGAAATAATTATGACTAAAAATAGAAAAACCGTGTTGACATGTTTAAACAAGTATGATATAAATTAAATATCAACTTGTTTAAACATGTAAAGAAAATAATAATTAGGAGGATGTTATGGGCAAATATTCACAAGAAGCAAAAGAACTTCTTACATTAGTCGGCGGCAAAGAAAATATTAGTGCCGTTTCTCACTGTATGACTCGTATGCGTTTTGCATTAATCGACCCTAAAAAAGCAGATATAAAGAAGATTGAGGCTATGAGCATTGTAAAGGGAAGCTTTACTCAATCTGGACAGTTTCAAGTAATCATTGGTAACAATGTTTCTGATTTCTATAATGATTTTATGGCAATCGGTGGTATTGAAGGCGTATCCAAAGATAAGGTAAAAGAGGCAGCGAAAAAGAATCAAAATCCATTCCAAAGAGTGGTAACTGCACTTGCAGAGATTTTTGCTCCACTTATTCCAGCAATTATCGTTGGTGGTTTGATCTTAGGTTTTAGAAATGTTATTGACAGTATCAAGATGTTTGAAGATGGAACTAAGACATTAGTTGATATCAGCACTTTCTGGGCAGGTGTAGATAACTTCTTATGGTTACTTGGTGAAGCAATCTTCCACATGCTACCAGTTGGTATCTGTTGGTCTGTAACTAAGAAGATGAAAACTACTCAGATTCTTGGTATCATTCTTGGTTTAACATTAGTTTCTGGACAGTTATTAAATGCGTATGCAGTAGGTTCTACAGCTGCAGCAGACATTCCTGTTTGGGATTTCGGATTCTTTACTTTAAATAAAATTGGTTATCAAGCACAGGTAATCCCAGCAATCTTAGCTGCCTTTACCTTAGTATACTTGGAGAAATTCTTCCGTAAGATTACTCCACAGGCAATCTCAATGATTATTGTACCTTTCTTCAGTTTATTACTTTCCGTTATCGCTGCTCACGCAGTACTTGGACCAGTAGGCTGGAAGATCGGTGCGGTTATTTCAGACGTAGTTTATGCAGGAATCACTGGTTCCTTTAAAGTAGTATTTGCTGCTATCTTTGGTTTTGTTTATGCTCCACTTGTAATTACAGGTTTACATCACATGAGTAATGCAATCGATCTTCAGTTAATCGCAGATTACGGCGGCACTATGCTTTGGCCAATGATCGCTTTATCTAACATTGCTCAAGGTTCTGCTGTATTAGCAATGATTATGCTTCAGAGAAGAAATGCAAAAGCTCAAGAAGTTAACGTACCTGCAACTATTTCTTGTTACCTTGGTGTAACAGAACCAGCTTTATTTGGTGTTAACTTAAAATATAGTTTCCCATTCATCAGTGCATTAATTGGTTCTGCATGTGCAGCAGTATTCTCTGTGGCAACTGGAACTACAGCAAATGCAATCGGTGTTGGCGGTATTCCTGGAATCCTTTCCATTCAACCAAAATATATGGGAACCTTTGCAATCTCTATGGTAATTGCTATCGCAGTACCTATGATTCTTACTTTTACATTAGGTAAAAAGAAGCTTGCAGCAATCGAAGCAGAAGAACAAGCAGAAGTAGTTGAACCAGTAGCAATTTCAAACGAAGAAACAAACATGACTGCATTCTTAGATGGTCAGGTTATCACTTTAGAAGAAGTAAATGATGGTGTATTTTCCGCGGGAACATTAGGAGAAGGTCTTGCGATCAATCCTGAAAATAATATTGTATACGCACCAGTATCCGGTAGAATTTCTACACTAGTTGACGATTCCAAGCATGCTTGTGGTATCGTAACTGATAAGGGAATGGAAATCCTAATCCACGTTGGTTTAGATACTGTTAATATGCAAGGAAATGGTTTTGAATATTTAGTACAACAAGATCAATTCGTAACAAGAGGAACACCACTGATCCGTTTTGATCGTGATAAAATTAAAAAAGCTGGTTACAGAGACACTACAATCTTAGTTGTTACTGAGCCAGGTAAAGCAGGAAATATTGAGTTTAAGACAGGAATGAAGGCGGTTTCTAACGAAACTACAATTGTGACCTTCCAATAGACAGGAGTTTGGCATGAGTAATTTTAAAAATAAGGTGGTATATCAGATATATCCAAAATCCTTTAACGATTCTAATGGAGATGGGTTTGGAGATATTAGGGGTATTATAGAGAAACTAGATTATTTAGAAGCTCTCGGAGTTGACTATATATGGAGTACCCCATTCTTCATTTCTCCTCAAAATGATAACGGATACGATGTGGCAGATTATCTTAACGTAGACCCTAGATTTGGAACTATGGAAGATGTGGAAGAAATGATTGCAGAAGCCGAAAAAAGAAACATTGGTTTAATGTTTGATATGGTGTTCAATCATACTTCTACGGAGCATGAATGGTTTCAAAAGGCTCTAGCGGGAGATGAAAAATATCTGAACTACTATATCTTTAAGGACGGTAATCCAGATGAAATTCCAACTAACTGGGAATCTAAGTTTGGTGGACCTGCGTGGGAGTACGTTCCACACCTTAAGAAATGGTATCTCCACCTGTTTGACAAGACTCAAGCTGACTTAAATTGGAATAACCCAGAGGTAAGAGAAGAGCTGAAAAATGTAATTCGCTTCTGGAAGGAAAAAGGAATCAAAGGATTTAGATTTGATGTGGTAAATCTTATTTCTAAGCCGGATGTGTTTGAAAATGATACCATCGGCGACGGAAGGAGATTCTATACAGATGGTCCTCATGTTCATGAGTTCCTAAAAGAGCTAGTAAAAGACACTGGCATTGAGGATATGGTTACAGTAGGGGAAATGTCCTCTACCTCCATAGACCACTGTATCCGTTATTCCAATCCAAAAGAAAAAGAATTATCTATGTGCTTTAACTTCCATCATTTAAAGGTGGATTATAAGGACGGTAACAAATGGGCCATTAAAGAGCCAGATATTGAAGGATTAAAAGACTTATTTGTAACATGGCAGTTAGGTATGCAAGAAAAAGAGGGTTGGAACGCTGTTTTCTGGTGCAACCATGACCAACCAAGAATCGTTTCGAGGTTAGGTGATGTTACTAACTACTGGAAGGAATCTGCCAAGATGCTTGCTACCTGCATTCATCTTATGAGAGGAACTCCATACATCTATCAAGGGGAAGAGCTTGGTATGACCAATGCAGGATTTACTAGTATAAATGAGTACCGTGATGTGGAAAGTTTAAATTACTATGAGATTCTTTGTGGACAAGGTAAGACCAGTGAAGAAGCCCTAGAGATTATTGGACTTCGCTCAAGAGATAATGGCCGTACGCCAATGCAATGGAGCAAAGACAACTATGCTGGATTCTCCACTAGTGAACCTTGGCTTCAAGTAAATCCAAACTATGAATGGATTAATGCCGAGAGCCAGGTAGAGGATGCAGACTCTATTTTAGCTTATTATAAAAGCCTAATTGGGTTACGAAAAGAGAAGCCTGTGATTGCAGACGGAACGATCTCCTTTTTGTCTCAGGACATTGAAAAAGTTCTTATTTATAAACGTAATTTAGCTGAGGAAGAACTTTTAGTATTAAATAACTTCTCTGCAGAAGAAAAAACAGTTACCCTGACAGATAGTCTACAAGGATATGAGAAGATCCTCGGTAACTATGATTCTACTGTAGCAAAGGATGATATTACTATTACGTTACGTCCTTATGAAGCAATTGTGTTTGAAAAGAAGTAGTAATAATTCTTATGTAAAGTAAAAGACGCAAGGTGTATGATGCACCTTGCGTCTTTTTAGCATAAATTCAGACCCATAAAGCGATCGTTTATCATTTCAAATCCGTATTTCTCATATAATTTATCTGCGTCTTTCGTAATTAGAAATCCTTTGAGATTCTTTAGACGTTGGTCTGTTACGATACGTTCCATTAATGCTTTTCCCATTCCATTCCCACGATATGCTACGTCTATAATAACATCACAAAGATAAAAGGATGTAGCATAGTCTGTAATTACTCTGGCGAATCCAACCTGTTGCTTTGTTGATTCTAGAAACACACCAAAGCAGAGTGAATTCTCTATGGCAACTTGAATCGTCTCTAAGCTTCGTTTATTTGCCCAGTAGCTTTGGTCAAGAAGTCGTTTTACTTCATCAAGCTGTATGTACGCTTTATTATCTGCTATAAAAAACATTTTTCTATTCCTCCCCTATAATTTCCTTATACTATACCATAAGTAAAAAGAAGACAAAAGAAAATTCTGTTAATATGACAGAATGGTGTCATATTAAACCTAGTATAATGCCGATAAAGAATATAATTAAGGAGGATGGTTATGCCATTTGATTACAAGAAAGAAGAAAAATATCTATATCTGCCACCAGCGAAACCGACCATAGTAGAGGTACCCCCTATGAATTATGTGGCGGTTAGAGGGAAAGGCAATCCTAACGAGAAGGGCGGTACTTACGAGGGAGCGATAGGTATTTTATACTCCCTAGCTAACACTTTGAAATTTAGTTACAAAGGTCCATATAAGGTAAAAGGATTTTTTGGATTTGTGGTACCTCCACTAGAAGGCTTCTGGTGGGAGGAGAATGTAGATGGAATTGACTATAATAACAAGAAGTCCTTTCAGTGGATTTCAGTGATTCGTTTACCAGGCTTCATAAAGCAGGAGGACATATCCTGGGCAGTGAAAGAGGTAGAAGTAAAGAAGAAGATCGACTGTTCCTTGGCAGAGTTTCTTACTATGAAAGAAGGGTTATGCGTGCAAATGATGCATCATGGTCCTTATGGTGAGGAACCAGCTACCATAGCTAAGATGGAGCAATTCTTACAAGAACAAGGTTATGTAAATGATTTTACGAAAGAACGTTTACACCATGAAATCTACCTGTCAGATCCTAGAAAGGTTGAACCTGATAGATTAAAGACAGTCATTAGACATCCAATAAAGAGAACATAATTATGAAAATAGAAACTAGGTGAGCTATGCAGGTCAATCGACTATTTGAAATCATATATTTGCTGTTAGATAAGACCTCTCTTACTGCAAAGGAGCTAGCAGAGCATTTTGAAGTTTCTACTAGAACGATTTATCGGGATGTAGAGATTCTTTCTGGAGCAGGTATTCCTATCTATATGAGCAAAGGAAAGGGTGGTGGAATCCACCTGTTAGAGGACTATATATTAAATAAAGCGGTGATCACAGATAAGGAGAAAGGGGAGATTCTCTCTTCTCTTCATGCAATTAAGGAAGTAAGCTTAGAAGAAACTAATACAGCACTTAGTAAGCTTGGTGCTTTATTTGGTGATAATAAAAGCGACTGGATAGAGATCGACTTTGGTTATTGGTCCCATGGGGAGAAGGAAGCAATACTGTTTGAGAGCTTAAAAAATGCCATTCTTCAAAGAAAGATCATAACCTTTTCTTATGCAAGTGTTAAGGGGGAGAATACAAGTCGATGGGTAGAACCAGTAAAACTTATTTTTAAGGGGATGTCCTGGTATCTCTATGGTTATTGTAAGAGTAGACTGGATTATAGGTACTTTAAACTAAAGAGAATTCATGATATGATAGTAACAGAGGAGAGTTATCAAATTAGAGGGAACCCTGTAGTACAAAAAACCACTGATACTTATAAGGCATCAGCTAGCGTGCCTATGAAGCTTCATTTTAATAAGGATGTGGCATATCTAGTTTATGATGAATATGAAAATTATTCTAAACTTGAGGATGGAAGCCTTCTTGTAGAAGGGTGTTTTGATATTAATCCATGGTTTTTTCACCACATTTTAGCTTATGGGTCTAGCTGTGAGGTGGTAGAGCCAGAGGAACTTAGACTACAGGTAAAGGAAGAGTTAATAAGAATGTTACATAAGTATCAAGAGAATAAGTAAGATAAAGGAGAAAATGTTATGAAGATGGCTATTTTAGGTGCGGGTAAGATTGCTGAAATTATGGCAACTACAATCGCTCACATGGATCGGGTAGAGTGTTATGCTGTTGGCGCAAGAGAACTTACTAGAGCACAGGATTTTGCAGCTAGACATGGGTTTCAAAAAGCCTATGGCTCCTACGAGGATATGCTTCAGGATGATGGCATTGACCTTGTGTACATAGCAACTCCTCATTCACATCACTATGATTCAATAAAACTTTGCTTAGAGCATGGAAAGAACGTGCTTTGTGAAAAGACTTTTACCGTAAATGCATCCCAGGCTAGGGAGGTTCTTCAGCTGGCAAAGGAGAAAAACTTGTTGCTGACAGAAGCTATTTGGACTCGTTATACTCCAATGCGTAAGGTCTTAGATGAGATTATTGATAGTGGTGTGATTGGTAAGGTACATTCTATCACCGCGAATCTTTGCTATGTTCTTAATCACCTAGAACGTAACAAGAAACCAGAGTTAGCAGGTGGTGCTCTATTAGACCTTGGTGTTTATCCACTTAACTTTGCCTGTATGGTAATAAAAGAACAGGTGAAAGACATTAAGGCATTTGCTGTGATGAATGAATACGGTGTTGATGATAGTAACTGTATGTATCTAACATTTGAAAATGGTGCAACTGCAGTCCTTCATAGTAACCAATTAGTAGCCTCTGAGAGAGGTGGCTATGTCTATGGTACAGAGGGCTATGTCGTAGCAGAAAACATCAACAACGTGCAGGGATATAAGGTATTTAATAAGAACCATGAGTTAATAAAAGAGTACAGAGTGCCAAAACAAATTACTGGATATGAGTATGAAGTGGAGGCTTGTATGGAAGCATTAGAAAATGGATGGTTAGAATGCCCTGCTATGCCTCATGCCGAGACAGTACGCATGATGGAAATTATGGACTCTATAAGAGAATTATGGGGACTGAAGTATCCAATGGAGTAATAGGAATTATCCATACTTTTTGGTGTTGCATTACTTTATAGTATAGCTGCTACCTTGGTAATACTGATATCATTTACTTAGACAATGTAAAAGCTGTTGAGGATAGCTAAATTAAAGATGCTCCTTTCTATGTGGATTGAAAATTCAGTTAAAGCAAAATAATAGTGGAATAACCTCACACTAAGTACTTAGTGTGAGGTTATTTTTATATAACAGTTATACCTGCTTTTTTGAGCTTCTCTTTCGTTTTCTCGAATCGTTCTTTGCTATTTACCCCAATATATTCAATTGGAAAAGTTACAGAGTAACCAAGGTTTTTAGCATCAAGTGCTGTAGAGGCAACACAACAGTTACCATCGATACCAATAACCTCAATAATTGTTATGTCCTGGTCTTTTAACAGGGTTACTAGGTCTGAATTTACAAAAGCACTAATTTTTTCTTTCGTATATTCGTAGTTAGAGATCACCTGTAGTCCTTTTACATAGTTTGAAACGTAAGGGGAACCTTGTCGTTTTCCCTTATTTTTAATATAGATAATAAGTTCCTTATCTTGTTGCCCTCTCGTGATACGCTCATTTACTTTATCTATAAAAGTATCAGGGTAATAGTGATATCTGCTTTTTTTACCAATGTAATCCTCTTGCATATCAATTACTAGTAAGGCAGAGCGTTCTTTTGATAACATACTTCCTCCTCCTTTTCTCTATTATAAATATAGTTATCCATTACTTCAAGATTTTGGAAGATGGTAGGATAAAAAGAGGGAGAGATGCTATAACAGCATAGATCTATAATCCACCATAAGTTGACAAAACTATCATATCTAATTATAATCACTTGGAAATAAACGTGAAAAAGGAGAAACTATGAAGATAAGTTTATCTGATCATTTTACCTATAAAAGGTTATTTCGATTTATTTTTCCGACCATTGTAATGATGGTAATTACATCCGTTTACAGTATTGTAGACGGATTTTTTGTTTCTGCAGTAGTTGGTAAAAATGCGTTTGCTGCAGTAAATCTAATTATGCCAGCTCTAATTGCACTTAGTGCGTTTGGGTTCATGATAGGGACTGGGGGCAGTGCCCTTGTGTCTAGAACCTTGGGTGAGAAGAAAAAGGAGTTGGCAAACCAGTATTTTTCCATGCTGGTATATGTAGTCATAGGTGTGGGACTTCTCTTAAGTATTACAGGTTTTATCTTTATGCCACAGATTGCAAAGCTTTTAGGAGCCAGTGAGCTTATCCTTAATGATTGTGTAATATACGGAAGAGTCATTATGATTGCTCTTACCTTTTTTATGCTACAGAACACCTTCCAAAGCTTTTTAATAACAGCAGAACGCCCTCGTATGGGACTTGTTATTTCAATTATCACGGGTGTAAATAACATTGTCTTTGACTTTATACTGGTATATGTATGTGGAATGGGTGTCTTAGGGGCAGCCTTAGCCACTGCAATGAGCCAAATTATTGGAGGTTTAGTACCTCTTATTTATTTTGCAAGAAACAACAGTAGTCATCTTAAGCTGGTAAAAACAAAGATTAAATTTAGAGCATTGGGACATGCTTGTCTTAATGGTTCCTCTGAGATGGTGACCAATCTTTCCACCTCTTTTGTGGGAATGTTGTATAATTTACAGCTACTAAGAATTGCTCAAGAGGATGGAGTAGCAGCCTATGGAGTTGTGATGTATGTATCCTTTATCTTTTTGGCCCTTTTCTTTGGTTACTCTCTAGGTTGTGGTCCCATTGTAGCTTACCACTATGGAGCTGAGAATACGAAGGAGCTAAAGAATCTTTTTAAGAAAAGTATGACGATTACGGTGGTAGCAGCAATGATTATGACAGTACTTGGAATCCTACTTTCCTCCCCGCTTTCTCACTTGTTCGTGGGGTATGATGCAGAGCTAATGGCGATGACAGTAAGAGGAATGGCTCTCTATTCCTTTTCCTTTTTGTTATGTGGATTTAATATCTTTACCTCAGCCTTCTTTACTGCTTTAAGCAATGGGCCTATCTCTGCATTAATCTCTTTTCTTCGAACTCTTGTCTTTCAGGTGGCAACGATTCTTATTTTACCTGGTTTAATTGGTATTGATGGGGTTTGGATTTCTATTGTGGTTGCAGAAGCTGCCACTATAATAGTTACGATACTCCTTTTGATTGGGTATAGAAAGAAATATCAATACGTATAGATGTATTTGACTATCTAAAAAAGTTATGTTATGATAAACCACAATAAACTGCCACCGGGTAGTGGTGTGAAAAGCACCCATATACACATCGTTAGGTCTTAGAAGATGTGTAGTATGGGTGCTATTTTTATTCTAAGGAGGATGTTTACATGAATATGTATCAATCCATTAATAATTTAACTAAATTTGAAAAGCTATTATGGGCCGTATCTGCCACTGTAGTAATGTTGTCCTTTTTATCTTCCGGAAATGGAAGCATATTAAGTTTACTTGCTTCTCTAGTAGGGGTCACAGCCCTAATATTTGTAGCTCGTGGCGAGGTTTTAGGGCAAGTACTAACGGTATTATTTAGTCTCCTATATGCCATAATATCTTATAATTTTCGTTACTATGGTGAGATGATTACCTATATTGGTATGACCGCACCGATTGCCATGATGTCAGTGGTGTCTTGGCTGAAGCACCCTTATAAAGAGGGGAAGGGAGAAGTTGAAGTAGCTCATATGAGTAAGGGAAATCTTATTATAATGGTTGTATTAACGATTGCAGTCACCCAAATCTTTTATTATATACTAGCTTATTTTCATACAGCTAACCTTGTAATCAGTACCATTTCCATTGCCACAAGTTTTTTGGCTTCTTACCTCATGTTATTTCGTAATCCAGCTTATGCCCTTGCCTATGGAGCCAATGATATTGTGTTAATTTCCCTTTGGGTACTTGCTACCATGGAGGATGTGTCCTACTTACCTATGGTAGTTAATTTTGTGATGTTTTTCTGCAATGACATGTATGGATTTTATAACTGGAGAAAAATGCGACACAGACAATCCCATAAGGCTTCCTATATGGAGAGTTAAGTGCTATACTAATAGGTAATTAAATCCAGATTATGTGGTTGATTTCTCCAAATCTAGAAGATAGCTTTTTACCTCAATACCACAGCCAAAACCAACCAGCTTCCCATTTGCTCCAATTACGCGATGACAAGGGATCATAATCAGAATAGGATTTTTATTATTGGCCCCACCCACTGCACGAGAAGCTTTCGGTTGCCCTATAAGTTTAGCAAGTTCCCCATAACTTAAGGTTTTACCATAGGGAATCTTTCTAAGAGCCGCCCATACCTTTTCTTGAAAAGCAGTTCCCTTTAGTAACAAGGGAAGGTCAAAGGAAGTTCTTTTTTTCTCAAAGTATTCCTTTAGTTGAATGGAAGCCTCCTGTAGTAATGGCGAAGGGCTATGAGTGGAAGGATAAGCGTTATGATCTAGACGTACTCCAACAAGAAATCCGTTTTCTTCTTCGAGACATAGGACGCCTATGGGAGATTTCACATTGTAAAAGTATTTCATCTGCTATCATCCTTTCAATTAAGCATATTTCATAGATTATATCATACTATAAAAAATTAATATAGTGATAAGAAGAGGAGATAATAATGAGTAAATATAATGCATTATGGGAGTATGTGAAGAATTGTAAGGAAGAGGAAATGACTCTCACGTTTGAGGAGATTGGAAACATTGCTGGAGTGCCTATGGATCATTCGTTTTTGACCTATAAAAAAGAGTTACTTTTATACGGCTATACGGTAGGTAAAATCTCACTGAAAGGTCAGACGGTAAGCTTTCATAAGCAATAGTAGATGGAGGGGTATCATGGAATATGTTCTTGCTACAAAAAATGATATAGAGCAGTTGGTTGATATGAGGATTGCTTACCTTAAGGAAGATATGGTAGATATGACAGAGGAGCAAATCCAAGCCGTGAGAGAACAGCTCCCAGACTATTTTAAACATCATTTAGGAAATGACATTTTGGGATTTATTGTAAAAAATAATAAAGATATTCTTTCTACAGCACTATTATTAATAATACATAAGCCTGCTAATCCTAATTTCATGCATGGAAAAGTGGGAGAAGTGTTAAATGTCTATACAAAACCAGAATACAGACATCAGGGTATGGCCAAGGGTATTATGAAGAATTTACTGGCTTATGCCAAGGATCTTGGTCTGGATTTTGTAGAGTTAAGTGCGACAGAGCAGGGATATCCTTTATATAAGTCACTGGGGTTTTTAGAATCATCTTCCCACTATCGTAAAATGAAATATATCATTCATTAAGATAAAAGAAGGTTTTATTATTAAGGAGGTTATGATGGGGTTATTTGAAAAGGAAGAAGACAAAATAGAAGATGTCTATATTGGTTTGCGCCAACAAGCCTTTGGAGTAAAGCCAGAAAATAAAAAGTTTTATCAAGAAGGTGTCAATTTAGTATTTGGAGCGGTGGTAGATATGCCAGTTTCTGAGGCAACCGTTTCTCTATTTTGTTCTTTTGATGGAACGGTTAGTTTGTATTTTAGCAATGGTGGGGGACTATTAGGAAGTGGACAAGAGTATGAAACAGTCAGTAAGGCTGGAAGAGAGTTTTTATATAATGCTAGTCAAACACTTAGTTACCTTTCAACAGTAACAGATACTACTTTCGTTAAAAAGGACATTACAGTAGTCTATCTGTTGGCCAGCCAAGGAATCTATAAAATGGAGTATGATATGAATCAAAATCAGAGTGAGGAGTATAAATCCTTCCTGAACCATCTGATACAACGAGTTTTAAATGCACTAAGAGATAGTGGAGCAATGAATTACTAACTGCTATTCTATAGGGGAGAACTTAAATGAAGAAAAAGCTATTATTTATTTTAGCTCCAATTGGTTTATTGTTAATTATTGGAACGATTATCTTATATCGATATAACATTATAAAGCATAGAGCTTATACCAATGCTGACTTTGGAATTGAAACGTACAAAAGCCCAATAGATATGGACCAAGATGGGGTGGATGATCAAACAGATATCCTAACTAACGTAAGGGCGTATATTGAAACAAACCCCAAATATAAAAGTAAGTATTATGCTTCAGGATACCCTGATGATGAGTATGGAGTATGTACAGACGTGGTGGCAAACGGCTTTCTTGGAGCAGGATATGATTTGATGGAATTAGTGGATCAGCATATCCTTGCCAATAAAGAACTTTATGGGGCAGAAAAGACGGATAAAAAGATTGATTTTAGACGAGTTAAGAACCTTTATGTCTATTTTAAAAATACTGCTACAAACCTAACTACAGATGTAGAGGAGATTGACCAGTGGCAGGGTGGAGATATTGTCGTATTTAAGAAGCATATTGGCATTGTATCTGATAAACGTAATTATCATGGGGTTCCATTTCTGATTCATCATGCTAGCCCTAGTCAATTTCGTTATGAAGAAGATGTACTGGAACGTTATAGTGATGAGAT
The DNA here is from genome assembly GCA_023416695.1 of Bacillota bacterium. GTDB lineage: Bacteria > Bacillota > Clostridia > Lachnospirales > Lachnospiraceae > KM106-2. The sequence continues at coordinate 35,318 of JAEZGY010000055.1, forward strand.
TATTGGTCATTTTCGAGTGAAGTAGGAAGTACGATAAGATAACGTAGCCTAAGAAACTATAGAAAGAGGATATGAGATTATATGAAAAAGAGTTGTTTTATTATGGCACAAAATATTAAGAGCAGCCTTACGTTAAAAACAATACTGGGAGTGTTACTTGGAAATGTAATTATTGGGATTGCCATTGCCATTTTAAGAGTGTCCAATATGGGAAATGACCCCTACACCGCTATGAATATGGCAGTGTCAGAGACCATTGGTAAAGGGCTAGGGGCTTACCAGATTGTACTGAATTTAATTCTTCTTGTGGTACAGATAATTTGGGGGCGTAAGTATATAGGACTAGGTACTATCATTAATATGTTTTTGTTAGGATATGTTGTACAATACATGATTCCAGTGGTGGAAATGCTGATAGGAAAAGAGGGCTCCCATGACTTTGTTATTAAGCTAATCATCATGGCAATAGCTCTAATAGTGCTAGCCTTTGGTCTAGCCATATACCAATCAGCTAATTCGGGAGTCGCTCCATACGATTATCTGTCTCTAGGCATGACAGATGCCCTTCCAACGCCATATTTTTTTAATCGAGTTAGTACAGATGCAATTTGTGTAATGGTTTCACTAAGTACATTTTTGTTAGGATTTCAGGAGTTTGAAGGCTGCCACCTTGGTATTGGGACTGTTGTTACAGCTCTATGCTTAGGTCCGCTGATAGCAATGTTTAATAAACTAGTAAAACCATTTTATAAAGTGAATAAATAATAGAATTGACACATATACATATTTTACATATAATGGTAAATATAATTTCTCTTTGCACTGCATTACATTCTTTATTAGAATGCGAGTTCAACAGTACAGACTGAGCAGGCGATGAATCTTTCTAAGATCATGGGGCCGGGCCACCCAATGTGTGGCAACAGATTGCATTCAAGCATATCTGTGGGACAGTAGTATGTTCCATAGGTGTGCTTTTCTTTTGTCACTCCTACGGAACAATGACCCCGAAAATGAAGTGCCATAGAGCTATCAAACTAATGCCATCGGCAATCAGGAGGTAACTTTTATGACAAACACGAATCTTAACCTGACAGGACTAACTAGTGTCAGAGCAAAACAATTGCAGCAACAATATGGTAAAAATGAGTTAACAACAGAGAAGAAGGAGTGCTTTATAATAAAACTTCTTCACATCGTAGGTGAACCTATGTTTTTACTCCTTATTGTTACTGCAATTATTTATTTTATCCTAGGAGAACCTAGAGACGGAGCAGTTATGCTAGTCTTTGTTCTCGGAGTAATTAGCATTGATGTCATTCAGGAGTGGAAGACAGATAAGACTCTTCAAGCGTTAAAGGAACTATCGGCCCCTCACGTGAATGTCATTCGAGATGGGATAGAGCAGACCATAGCTAGCTCTGATTTGGTTCCAGGAGATATTATGCTTATCTTTGAAGGAATCAAGATACCTGCTGATGGAAGTATCGTCAAATGCAATGACTTATGTGTAGATGAATCCTCCCTTACTGGGGAAGCAGAAGGGGTATGGAAGGTAGCATCTGGAGATTTAGAGGACTTCACTAAAAATATGACAGAGTACTGGAAGAAGGACTATTGTTATGCTGGCACATTGGTGACGCAAGGAACTGCAACAGTGATAGTCACTCAAATTGGAAATACCACAGAATATGGGAAAATAGGTGCTAGTGTTGCCGGTGTCAAAGAGGAAGCAAGTCCTCTATTTAAACAGACAAGAAGCTTAGTGAAGTTATGTGCAGTCATTGCAGCAGTGCTACTAACCTTAGTAGGAGTATTTACGTATATGAATTTAGGCGATCATAGCTTTAAGGAACGGATGATTGAAAGCATTTTATCCGGTATTACCTTAGCCATGGCAATGATTCCTGAGGAGTTTCCAGTAATCTTAACAGTGTTTCTCTCTATGGGAGCGTGGAGATTGGCCAAAAAGCATTCTCTAGTAAGAAAGCTTCCTTCCGTAGAAACTCTTGGAGCTATCTCTGTGCTCTGTGTTGATAAGACAGGTACCATTACTATGAATCAGATGAGGGTGGAAGATGCTTGGGCGGTGAGTGAGCAAGAAGAAGGTTTGTGTGAGATTATGGGCTTAGGTTGTGAGACAGACGCTTATGATCCAATGGAAACTGCCATGTTATCCTATTGTGAAAAAAGGGGATTTGATAAAAACAGTTTATTTAGTGGGGAGCTAGTGAAAGAATATGCCTTTACCAATGAGCTAAAAATGATGGGGCATGTTTGGAGGAGAAATAATGAGATTGTGATTGCCGCAAAGGGCTGTCCAGAAAGTATTCTAACAATTTGTGACTTGTCAGAGGAGCAGGGAAAGCAAGTGGAGGATAAGGTTATATCACTGTCTAACAAAGGGCTTCGTGTTATTGCAGTAGCATCTGCTAAGATGAAAAGCGTAGAGGAGGTACCAGACACACTGATTCATTGTCATCTGACGTTTATAGGGTTAATTGGTCTTGAAGATCCTCCAAGAGAAAGTGTCAAGGAAGACCTCACCCGTTGCTATAAAGCAGGGATCCGAGTAGTCATGATTACAGGAGATAATGGAGTTACGGCTGCTTCCATTGCAAGAAAAGTAGGAATGCACAATTGCGACCACATTATCACAGGTGCAATGATAGAGCAAATGACAGAGGAAGAGTTACAGGAACAGGTAAAGGATGTATGTATTTTTTCTCGAGTGATTCCTGAGCACAAGATGCGAATTGTAAAGGCATTTAAGGACAATGGAGAAATCGTAGCTATGACTGGTGACGGAGTAAATGATGCACCGGCTTTAAAATATGCTGACATTGGTATTGCTATGGGGAAAAGAGGAAGCCAGGTATCTAGAGAGGCTGCAGACCTTATACTAATGGATGACAACTTTACTACTATTGTGGAAACGGTACATGATGGAAGGAGAATCTATGACAATATAAGAAAGGCAGTAGGTTATGTATTTACCATACACATTCCTATCGCCCTTTCTGCTCTCCTTGCACCATTTCTAGGAATTACCCCAGTTGCAGTATTCTTGCTGCCATTACAAGTGGTGTTGTTAGAACTTATTATTGATCCTACCTGTTCAATCGTGCTAGAAAGGCAACCAGCAGAACAGAATATCATGGAACGTAAACCACGTAAACAGAAAGAAAATATAGTAACTGCAAAACTATTGACGAAAAGTGTAATTCAAGGCTTAGTGATTTTTGTAGCCTCCTTTGGTGCTTACTATATTACCTTAGCAAATGATACATCTAATGCACCTACTGCAAGAGCTCTTGGCCTTGCTATTATTATGTTATCCAACTTGTTTTTGGTACAGGTAAATAGCTCTGAACGTGACCCATTTTGGAATTCAGTCAAGGCACTTGTAAATGACAAGGTAATGTGGGGAGTAAATCTTGGGACTATCTTGATGTTAGCAGTGATTCTATATACACCACTTCATAGCTTTTTAAAACTTGCATCCTTATCTCCTTTACAGTTACTTCTTGCAGTGGGCATCGCTTTTGTGGCAGTGTTTTGGTATGAAGTAATCAAATGGAGTAAAAGAAAGTAATAGGATAGAAAGAGCGGATAACCTATTTTCTTGGATTATACCAATCCCATACAGAATTCAACAAAGATAGCAACTACCACTACTAATAGGGAAATGATAAATCCATGGATCATCGGGCGTACCCCGCTCTTTTTTATGTCCTTAAAGCTAGTATTTAGTCCGATTGCTGCAAGTGCCACAACCATTAGAAATTTACTTACTTGTTTTGAACTGTTACTTACCCATGTGGGAATTACACCAAAGCTATTTATAATGGCTAATGCCACAAAGCCAAGTATAAATAAAGGGAATAGGGAGACAAAGTTTAGTTTCTTTTGTCCCTCCATATGGCTCCCTGTAGCAAGGGCTTTCTTTTGCTTTAGATGAATGTTAATAAAGGAAAAGACCAGTACAGTGGGAATGATAGATAGGGTACGAGTTAGCTTTACCATAGTAGCAAAGTCACCTGCCATCTCACTATAGGCGAAACCAGCGGCCACTACGCTGGAGGTATCATTTATAGCAGTACCAGTCCAAAGCCCATAGGCCATATCACTAAGGTTCATCATACGTCCTAGGGCTGGGAATAGTAGAATCATAGCCATATCAAATAAAAACGTAGCAGACATAGCATAAGCAATATCACTATCTTCTGCATCTATTGCAGGAGCTATGGCTGCTATGGCAGAACCACCACAGATACCTGTACCAGCAGAAATTAGGTTAGATAACTTCCAGTTAAGCCCTAAAGCTTTTCCCACAAAGTATCCGCCTCCAAAACAGGTGATTAGAGTGAAGATCATGACTGTTAAGGAAAGCTTTCCTACTTGCAAAATGGTACCAATACTAAGGGATGCACCTAGTAGGATAATGGCTAGCTTTAGTAATCTTTTTGAAGTGAATAATAGTCCACTCTCTAGTATAGCTGGATGCCAAAAATAATTAATGAGCATCCCAATAAACAAAGCAATGACAGAAGCACCGATTAAGTGAATTGGTAATAACCCTTCTATAAATTTTGCTGCAGCTGCAATGAGAAAAGCTAAAGCAAGTCCAGGTATAATTGCAAGTATGTTTTGGTATAACTTTTTCATATAATATCTCCTATCATGTTAGTAAAAACAGCTAGCCATAATATAGTATTATAGCTAGCTGTTTTTTTATGTATTTATGATTCTAACTTTATTTTATGTATAGCGCTATGTTTTCAAGATAATGATGCCTTATTTAGTTTTAAGCCCAGTTTTATTATAAGAGGATCGACCATTTTGGTTGTAGGCACGGACAGTATAATAATAATAGCCCTTTACCTTCTTCTTGGCAGTAGTATCGAAATAGCTTGTCGTATTACCATTTCTAATGATTGCGATGCGTTTCCATTTGCCACCTGACACACGGCGATAGACATAATAGCCGGTAACTTGATAAGATTTGCTCCAGTTTATCAAATTACCTTTTGATGTCTTCGTCAGTTTTTGCAATTTAACTGTAGAGGGTACCTTCGATGTGGTGATCCCTTTATTATTGTAACTAGATCGACCATTTTTATTGTAGGCACGTACCGTATAATAATAAAGCTTCCCTTCTACTACAGTTGTATCAGTATACGATTTAGCTGAGGAACTTGCTACAGTTGCAATTTTTCGCCAAGAACTACTTACTGTACGACGGTAAACATAATATCCAGTAGCATAGGTAGAAGATTTCCACGTAATTATCGTTCTTTTTCCAGAGTGTGTCACAACTTTCATGGCAACAGATGTAGGTATTGTATTGCTGATCCGTATACTGGCAGAATGACCACCAGCTACAGTGGCCGTTATGACACCTTGACAATTTTGAATCGGCATTAATAGGGTGCCTAATTCTAACCCTGCCCAAGTTGTATTACTCCAACATAAGGATTTACTTAGATACACTGGAGAAATCTTTGCTACCAGTGGTGTGTTCTCAGCGGGAGATAGTACAAGGTTAGTTGTTAGTGGAGTGTATCCATCTGCCCCATAAAGTGTTACCTTAGCAATATTAGTCGGAGGTTTCACGTAGTTGAGGATATAGCAAAGGTTTGTGGCAACGTCTCGTCCAATTTCGTTGTAACCTCTCTGTGAATAGTGAATAGATGGATGTACATCTTTTACAGTTTGAGGCATGGAGGTTTTTATAACAGTTGGATTTTCTATAAAGTAGTTTTCTTCTGTTCCATAGGTCTTTTTAAAATAGGTTGCGACGGAATCAGAAGTAGCCCATTCATCTGCTAAATCACTGACTAAGTAAACGTTTTTAAATGCATCTTCGTTGGATTGTACTATGGAGAATAAAGACCTTCGGACGTTGGTTAAGTAGACATCTTTTAAGCTATAAGCTTCCTTATCATCTGCTCCTGCGCGAGGCATAAGAATACCAGCAAATTCAAGATCCTTATTTACTCCACTGTGATTATCACTGCCTAGATCTTTCATTAGAGCTTTGTGCATATCTTTAAAATACTGCTTATAGGTTGCAGCACTTAACGGTGTATGTTCATCTGCCTCACCTTGGAGCCAGAAATATCCTTTATGACGTAGGATATAGTGTCCGGCTTGAATTTCTTTGTATAATAGTTCTTCAGCATTCTGATATAGAGCGACAGCACGGTTATAATAATTATCAGATGAATTGTCTGGTATCCATTTAGTGATAGAGGAACTTCCTATAGCTGCATTCACTAACCAGACTTTTTCTCCTGTCAGCTTGTACCAACGATAAGCAAAGGCACTATCCCATCCGGCTTTTCCTTGCCCTACAGAGGTAAGATTATTAAGACGCCTATATTCCTCTGTAGCACTATTATCTGTCATTGAACTTGGAAAGAAGAAGTTAACGTTCTCGGTAGATACTTGCTTCCATGGGGATTGATACCAGCCAATATACTCATTATACTTTTTACTGCTTGCAATATAGGTGTTGTATACGGTTCCTTCTTCATTAACAATTCGCTGATTTTGATATGTAAGAGAGGTACTGGCTGTATTGGAAGAAAGAGCACCCTCAGCATTACTTTGACCAATAAGTAGGAATAGACTGATTGGGGCAGCAGATATATTGAGTTGATAGACAGTACCATCCAAAAGGCTAATTACTACTGTACCACAACCAGTTGCAATGATTTTTTTCGGATTGGTGGGATCTATGGTTACTACGGCAACATCTGGATTGTTGGTTCCACATTGATAAGAAGTCACGGACATATGATTTGCTATAGTTTCATCCGTAACAGTGTATATGGTTTGTACATCACTAGGAAAGGTATAACGATCATCATAGTGTAACATTACTGTTTTACTAGGCTCTGGGATAGTAATACTTCCCTCACTTTCTACCTGGAGTGAGATGCTTTCCTCAGCTTTTACCTGGAGTGAGATACATAATACAGCAAGAACGCATGATACAAAAATACTTAATACTCTTTTTGTTTTCATGTACATTTTAGAACCACCTCTCTATTTGTGTAATCCATCTGTGAAACAGATGAATCATATATAGTTTAGGTCGACTATTTTTAATAGCTTTATTACTTTATATTTATAATTAATTTAAAAATACACAGTGTTAGGAATCAACTAAATGATCTAACACTGCAAGAAAGCCCTGATAATATGAGTTTGCTATAACAGAAAAAAAGTTTTACAATAGCATCAAGAAACTGTACTGGAAAAGGTGTGTTTGGTAATAACAAATGGTAAGGATGGAAGTTATGGGTAAAAATAAGAAAGAAATGCAAGTAGAACTAAAAACAAATGTCATACGACTTTTGGAACAGGCTAAAATACCATATCAACAATATAGCTATGGTGATGGAGAAGCCATTAGTGGAACAGAGGTAGCAAGAGTGTTGGGGTTAAAGAAAGAACAGGTATTTAAGACCCTTGTAACAGAAGGAAAGTCTAGGGAACATTACGTCTTTGTGATTCCTGTTGCATTGGAGTTAAATCTTAAAAAGGCTGCAAAAGCAGTAGGGGAGAAATCCATAGAAATGATAAAATCCAAAGAACTGTTGCCACTTACTGGATACCTTCATGGTGGCTGTTCCCCTATTGGCATGAAAAAGAGGTTTGTAACAGTTCTTCATGAAACGGCTGCCCAGTGGGAGACTATTATTTTTAGTGCAGGTAGAATTGGATTGCAAGTAGAGATAAAACCAGAGGATTTAAAAAAAATGGTGCCATACACTTTTGAGGATGTGGCAGATAATACAGATACCACCATATAGAGGGACTTAGCTCAGCTAGCTATAATATATTATTATAGCTAGCTGTTATTTTTTGGTATTAACTGATAATGGATGGAGTATGGTATCATAACATAACATAGTAAACCAATAGGAATTGTATGGCAGGTATACACTGCAGATAGGAGTGATAGTATGAGTAAGAGGAGTTACACAGATAGAACGTTCAGATTCGAAACCCTACAGTTACATGTTGGCCAGGAGCAACCAGATTCTGCTACTGATGCCAGAGCAGTACCAATTTATCAAACATCGTCCTTTGTATTTCATAACAGCGATCATGCAGCGGCAAGATTTAGCTTAAACGATGCAGGAAACATTTATGGGCGACTGACAAACCCCACTCAGGATATCTTTGAACAGAGAATTGCTGCTTTAGAAGGAGGGGTTGCGGCTCTTGCGGTTGGTTCCGGTGCAGCTGCCACCACATATACCTTACAAAACCTTGCTCATGCAGGAGACCATATTGTGGCAGCAAAAAATATCTATGGTGGCACCTACAATTTGCTTTCCCATACACTTACCGATTATGGTATCACTACAACCTTTGTAGATCCATTTCAATATGATATGGTAGAGGCCTCCATTCAGGATAATACTAAAGCCCTCTATATAGAAACTCTAGGAAATCCTAATTCAGAGGTTGTAGATATTGAGAGGCTGGCTAAAATCGCCCATGCTCACAGCATTCCTTTGGTAGTAGATAATACCTTTGCTACGCCATACCTAGTTCGGCCTATAGAGTATGGAACAGATATAGTTATTCACTCTGCAACAAAATTTATTGGTGGTCATGGAACTACCATTGGTGGCGTAATTATAGACAGTGGAAAGTTTGATTGGGTTGCCAGTGGCAAATTCCCTCATCTAGTAGAACCTAACCCAAGCTATCATGGGGTTAGTTTTGCAAAGAATGTAGGGGCAGCAGCTTTTGTTACTAGTATTCGAGCTACGCTTCTTAGGGATACAGGAGCTACACTTTCTCCTATCCATGCTTTTATCTTCTTGCAAGGGTTGGAGACTCTTTCCCTCCGTGTGGAGCGGCATGTAGCCAATGCCCTTAAGGTAGTAGAATTCCTAGAATCTCACCCACAGGTGGAAAAGGTAAATCATCCTTCTATTTCAAAGGACTCAGAACAACAAAGACTGTATCATAAATATTTCCCTAATGGGGGAGGTTCTATCTTTACCTTTGAAATTAAAGGTGATGAAAGAAAAGCCAAGGATTTCATAGATAACCTAGAGTTGTTTTCTTTGTTAGCCAATGTGGCGGATGTTAAATCCCTTGTTATACATCCAGCATCTACCACTCATTCAGAGTTAACGATAGAGGAAAAATTAGCTCAAGGAATTAAGCCTAATAGTATACGTTTATCTATTGGGACCGAGCATATTGAGGATATCTTAGAGGATCTAAAGGAATCCTTTTTGGCAGTAGAGAAGAATTAAAGATTAGCGTCTAAATCACAGCAATATAAGTACATAAATGATAAAAACTATCATCCCCAAAGAGTGTCACAAAAAAGACATTCTTTGGGGATATGCTTGTGACTTAGTCACAGTTTTTTCTGATTAATTGGATACAATAAAAGTAGAATGTAAGGAAAGGAGAGAATCTATGCAATATGCGATAGCTTTTTTGGAGGGTATTATTACATTCATTTCCCCGTGCTTACTTCCTATGTTACCTATTTATATTTCTTATTTTGTAAATGGAGAAAATAATAAGAGAAAAACTTTTCGTAATGCCCTAGGTTTTGTATTAGGGTTTACCATTGTCTTTGTGAGCTTAGGTGCTTTTGCCAGTGGAATAGGAAGACTTCTCAATGAATATAAGAAAGAAGTCAACCTTGTCACTGGTGGAATTGTAATTTTATTTGGATTGAATTTTATAGGAATTCTACGCCTGTCCTTTTTAAATAGAACAAAAAAGGCAGATGTTGAGATAAAGCAGACAGGTTTTTTTAGTGCCCTGTTGTTCGGTATTGTCTTTTCCATCGGCTGGACACCATGTGTAGGCGCCTTTTTAGGATCTGCCTTGATGATGGCCTCTCAGTCAAATACTATGACACAGGGAGTTGGAATGCTTATTTTATATTCCATAGGACTTGGAATACCATTTCTTATTAGTGCCCTTTTAATAGATCGATTAAGGGGAACCTTTCAGTTTATTAAAAAACACTATTCTGTAATTAATATGGTATCAGGAGTATTCCTGGTGGTTGTAGGAATACTTATGATGACAGGAACTATGGGATACTTATTGTCCCTATTAAGTTTTTAAGAAGTAATTCTAAAGGAGGTATGCAATGAATCGTTATATTAAATTAATAGGTGGGCTAGCTGTTCTAGTTGTATTGTTAGGTGGAAGCCTTTTTTTATACAACAAATTGACCAAAGAGTATCAGCCAAGTAACAATCTTTCATCCAATCAGAAGACAGAAGATAAGGATCAGGAAGAAAAGACAGCAGCTCTAGATTTTACTGTGATAGATCAAAGCAATCAAGAAAGAACCCTGTTAAGTTTTAAAGGTAAGCCTGTGGTCCTGAATTTCTGGGCTAGTTGGTGTGGACCATGTAAATATGAATTTCCAGAATTTCAAAAGGCATATGAAGAATACGGAAACGATATAGACTTTGTCATGGTTAATTTAACAGATGGAAGTAGGGAGACTGTAGACACGGCAAAAGACTACATTACATCTGAGGGTTATACCTTTCCAATCTACTTTGATGTGAATCAGGATGCCGCCAATACCTATGGGATTTATTCCATTCCAACGACTTATTTCATAGATAAGGATGGGTATGTTAAGGCAGCAGCCAAGGGTATGTTAGATGAAAAGTCACTTCAAACAGGGATAGATATGATAAGATAATATTGATTCTAGAACCTAGCAGGAAATTAAGTCGCGCAAAAAGAATATATGTACTAATGGCAACAGCAGTTATTGCTGTTGCTGTTTTTACTGCTTTTGGTGCTATCTTAAGTGTGAAACTTCCTTGCTTTGTTATTATTCTATAAATGGATTGTTTTATCAGTGGCGTACTTAGAATCGTGGCAGGATATCTCTACTTATGACGAATAGCGGTATCCTGGAAACTAAAATAATCTGGACGATGTCGTGATTGAGTGAACTCAAACAGAATTCCATTGGAATTATAGGTCTGGCTGGAGACAACAGCCAGACAATTATAATCATTAAGATCCATATACTTAGTGTCTATTTCTGTGACACGTTCCACAGTCATCAATCGTTTACTTGTTATAATGGACATACCTAAGGTATTTTCTATATAATCATAGATGGAGGTCTCTGCGATTTCTTTTGTTAATCCAGGAACTACATCTTTTAAAAACATATTAATATCTAGGATAAGAGCCTTATCATCCACAAATCGAAGTCTTTGAATATAGTAGATTGGGGCGCCTTCTGGAAAGCCTGTCCTTGAAGCAATTCTCTTATCTGCCGCAAGTTCTGTAAATTGGATTACCTTAGTTACTGGGGTAAATCCATTACGAAGAGCAGATTCTTTGTAGGATTCAATGCCACCAATAGAGAATAAGGTCTGCTTAACAGGTTGATAAATTACTCTCACACCTACTCCATGAAGAGACTGGACATAACCTTCCTGTGCTAACATCAGGATGGCGCGTCTTACCGTGTTTCTGGAGCAATTGTAGGTTTCAATTAATGCATTTTCAGAGGGTAGTAGTTCTTGAAACTCATAATCTTGACGTTCGATTTTTTCTTTTAAATCCCTATAGATAAATTGAAAAATAGCTTTTGGCATGAGACATCCTCCTTATGATGCATACTTGTTTAAACATACTAATTATAAAGCATTAAGTATACTTGTCAAGGGTTTATCTAATGAGGAAGATGAGGTAAAATCTATTTAGGAAAGGAGAGAAGCTTGTGATGGATCAAAAGAAAAATAGCAATAGACCATATGATAGTATTATCTTTGATTTAGATGGCACCCTGTTAAATACTTTGCACGACTTAAGAGATGCTGTGAATCATGTTTTAGAAAATCATGGTTACCCATCTCGTAGGCTTGAGGAGATTAGAGGATTTGTTGGCAATGGCATATACCAACTCATGATGAGAGCTGTGCCTAAGAATACGTTAGAGCATGATCTCAATCTAGCATTTCAAGAATTTAAGGAATATTATACCTCTCATTGCAGAGTTAAAACTAAGCCGTATGAAGGAGTACTGGAGTTACTGCAGTATTTAAAGGATAACGGTTATAAGACGGCAATCGTTTCCAATAAGAACGATGCAGCAGTTAAAGAATTAGTTCAGATTTACTTTAAAGGCCTCATTGACGTTTCCCTTGGTCAACGAGAAGGAATTCGTATTAAGCCAGCTAGTGACGCTGTCATTGAAGCAATGAAACTATTAGGTACAGATGCAACGAAGGCATTGTATGTGGGAGATTCCGAAGTAGATATGGAGACTGCAAAAAATGCAGCTATGGATTATGTATTAGTAGATTGGGGGTTTCGTCATAGAGACCAGCTTGAGGAACTGAACCCCATGAAAATTATTAGCCAAAGTCATCAACTGATCCAGTATTTAACGGACAAATAAACAAGTGATAGATTGAAATGCAAATGATGTAATTTTTTATAAATGAAGTGTTAACAATTTGTTAAAAATATCGTAATTTGTTGAATAAACATGTCATAACTATTATAATAGTTAGTACATATACACAAAAACAGAGGTGAAAACCATGGTTAAGGACACGATTCAAGCTGTTAAAACAGCGGAGAATGATGCTATCAAACTGGCTAGGGAAACAGCCCAAAAGAGAGAACAGATAGTATCAGAGGCAAGACAGAGTGTTGTTACACAAAAAAAGGAGACAGACTCTGTACTCATGGAGGAAAGAGAGAAAGCTCTCTTAGAGGCTGCAAATCATAATGAGATGATTATGAAAGAGGCAGTGGAGGATACCATGAAAGAGGTTTCTTTGTTACAGGCACAGGCAAAGGAGAAGCAGGAAGAGGCTTTACAGCTTATTCTGGCGGAACTTATTTAATGAAGTCTGTGGTATCAAAAGGGTTACAAATGTTGTACTATTACATAAGATAGCCAAACAGAATACGAAAAGGAGGTATATGGTTTATGGCAGTTTTACCCATGAAGAGCATTAACATTTGTGCTTTGAAAAAAGACCGAAAAGCACTAATGGAAGATCTTCAGCGGAAAGGGATTCTTGAAATTTCAAATACAAAATCCAAGGACAAAGCCTTCTATAAGGAAGATACCCTACAGCAGACTGCTGCATTTACAAAATATATTCAGACCGCTACAAGTGCACTAGAAATACTCAATAAATATGCTCCGGAAAAGAAGTCACTACTGTCATCTTTAGAAGGGCGTAAGCCATTATCAGTAGAAGAGTATAAAGATTTTAGTGAAAAAAGTGCATCTGTGTATGAAGGAGCCTGTCAGGTGGTATCCTTTTCTAAACTTATATTGGATAAAAGAGCAGAACAGCAAAAGTTAGAGTTACAGATTACAGCGTTAAGTCCATGGCAGCACTTAGATGTGCCACTAAACTTTTCAGGCACTAGATGTACAGCTGTATTTATTGGAACTTTGCCAGGAACCTGGGACAAGGAACGTATAGGTGCAATACTGGATGGATGTGGACCAGTTGACGTGAGTGTCATTAGTACACTTAGCGATTCTACCTGTGTTTATGTAATGGTGATGAAAGCTTCAGCAGATAAAGCATTCGAGCAATTGCGTTCCAATGGTTTTGCTAGGCCATCCATAAGTTCTAGTTTACCTCCAAAAGAGCAGCAGGAGGAGTATGCAAAACAAAAGTCTATGATGGAGGAGGAAATATCATCTGCCATTGTAGGTATTGTAGCCCTAGGGGATAGGAGAGAGGAACTACAATTATTTGTTGACTATGAGACAATGAGGTATGAGAAATATCAAGAAATCGAACATCTACTTCATTCAAAGCATACCTTCATTCTTACTGGTTATATAGCAGAGATTTATGCAAAATCATTGCAAGAGTACATAGAGTCTAAATATATGGCAGCAGTTGAGATAGTGGAACCAGGAAAGAAAGAGGATGTTCCAGTTATCTTTAAGAACAATGGCTTTGCAAGTCCCCTAGAGGGTGTTACCGCTGGCTTTTCGGCACCAGGAAAAGGGGAGATGGATCCAACTTTTGTCATGTCCTTATTTTATTATCTACTATTTGGCATTATGTTTTCAGATGCTGGATATGGATTGATTTTAGCTATTGCATGTGGAATCATTTTATTAAAGTATAAAAATATGGAAGATGGCATGCATAAGCTCGTAAAGATGTTTTTGTTCTGCGGTATAGCAACTGCTTTTTGGGGCTTTGCCTTTGGTAGCTTTTTTGGAGATGCCGTTGGTGTTGTGGCCAAGGGCTTTTTTGGTTCAGATGTACAGCTAAATCCACTTTGGTTTAATCCAAATGAGCAACCTATGAAGATGCTTGTGTTTGCTATGATTTTGGGCCTTATTCATCTTATGACAGGTCTAGTGATGAAATTTGTAACGAACATACGGGATAAGAGGTATTTGGATGCCATCTATGACAGTGTATTTTGGATGGTGTTTGTTCTTAGCTGTGTAGTGGTACTTATGTCAGTGCAGACATTTATAGACATCATTGGTGCACAGGACCAGAAACTTTCTGCTGAAACTGGTAAGATAGCAGGAATTATAGCAGGGTTATCCGCCCTTGGTATTATACTTACTAGTGGTAGAGAGTCGAAGAATTGGTTTAAGAGAATATTAAAGGGTATTTATGGAGTATATGGTATCACTGGATATCTAAGTGATGTACTTTCTTATTCCAGACTTCTTGCTCTAGGTTTAGCAACTGGTGTAATTGCTTCTGTTGTTAATTCTATGGGAGTTATGTCAGATAATCCTATAGTAAAGGTAATCTTATTCGTAGTTATCTTTCTTATCGGTCACGTACTGAATTTCCTAATAAACATCTTAGGTGCTTATGTGCATACGAATCGTTTACAGTACGTAGAGTTTTTTGGAAAGTTTTATGATGGTGGAGGACGTCTATTTAAGCCGTTTTCTGCAAAAACAAAATATTACAAGATAAAGGAGAAATCATAATGGATCAATTCGGAATTGTATTAGCAGTATTAGGAGCAGTTAGCGCAGCATTATTTGCAGGCTGGGGTTCTGCAAAAGGTGTAGGTATGGGTGGACAAGCAGCAGCGGGAGTATTAACTGATGACCCATCTATCTTTTCAAAAGTTCTTATTCTTCAATTACTTCCTGGTACTCAGGGAATCTATGGTCTTTTAATTGCATTTATTGCGTTATCTCAGATTGGTATTATCGGTGGTGGAAGTGTAGATATTACACTTGCAACAGGATTTCAATATTTTCTAGCTTGTATGCCAATGGCAGTAGTAGGATTTTTCTCCGCTATTCACCAGGCTAAGACATCTGTATCCAGTATAGCTATGGTTGCTAAAAAACCGGATCAGTTTGGTAAAGCTATGATTTTACCAGCAATGGTTGAGACCTATGCGATTTTAGCATTGCTTATTTCTATGTTAGCAATCACTGGTATTAAATAAAAAAGTAGTAGCAGTTAGGAGAAGAAATCTATGACTGGACTGGAAAAAATAATAGAGCAGATTGGACAGGAGGCAAAGACCTCTTCTGAACAGGAGCTTATGAAAGCCAGAGAAGAAGCGCAGCGTATACTGGATGAGGGAAGTAAGGAAAGGGAGGCTTATCAAGCATCTTTCCTTGCACAAACCAAATCTCAGGTTGAGCTTTCTAAAGCCCGAGGAGAAGCAGCCGCTGTCTTGCAAAGAAAAAAGATATTATTAAAGGAAAAACAGCAGATTATAAGCCAAATCATTGAACAGGCTAAGGAATCCATCTTAAATCTACCAGACAAAGAATATTTTGAGTTACTAATTAAAATGCTCGACCGTTATGCAAAGGATGGGAAATGTAGTATTTTATTTTCTGAAAGAGATAAGAATAGGCTATCACAGGACTTTCTATGCGAGTTGGAAAAGAGATCTATCGTAATCTTAGAGGATAGAGGGAAAATAGATGGTGGATTTATACTAGTTTATGGGGATGTGGAGGAAAACTGTTCCTTTGAAGCATTATTTGCAGCCTCTAAGGAGGTACTGCAGGACAAGATTAGCGCATTAATTTTTACTGATTCAGGCGCAGAAACGGAGAGATAGTATGGCGGAAAACCAGTATATTTATGCTGTTGCGCGGATTCGCTCCAAGGAAATGGCCTTGCTTAGCTCTGGACTTATGGAGCAGTTACTATCTGCCAAAACTTATGAAGACTGCCTCAGACTATTGTCTGACAAAGGCTGGGATTGTGAAGGTAAACTTCCTGAGGAGTTTCTTACTACAGAAAGGGAGAAAACCTGGTCTCTGATGAAGGAACTTGTGGAGGATTTATCCGTTTTTCACGTATTTTTGTATGAAAACGATTTTCATAACCTAAAGGCAGCCATTAAGCAGGTGTGTACTCAAGGAGAAGCGCCAAATATATATAAATCTAACGGAACTATAGATGCGGTCACTATTTACGAGGCTGTGAAGAGTGGTGATTTCAATAAGCTACCCCCTTATCTTGAAAAATGTGGGAGAGAGGCATTTGAGATTCAATTAAAATCAGGTGACAGCCAGATGTGTGATGTAATTATAGATAAGGCATCCCTAGAGATGACCTATGAGGCTGGAAAGAAATCAAAAAATGAGTTGTTTATGGGCTATGCTAGACTAAAGGTAGTACAGGCAGATATTAATATTGCTATTCGAAGCTGTAAAACTGGAAAGTCTGCAGAGTTTTTAAAGAAGGCATTGGTACCATGTGATACCTTGGATATTACTTCTTTAAGTAATGCTTCTCTTCAGGGAATGGAGGCTATTTACGAGTATTTGGAATCCACAGTGTATGACGATGCAATTGATGCAATCAGAACCTCTCCTTCTGCCTTTGAAAAGTGGTGTGATGACAAGATTATGGAGTATATAAGGCCACAAAGATACAACCCATTTACCATAGAGCCATTAGCAGCTTATATCCTAGCAAGAGAAAATGAGATAAAATGTGTACGAATTCTACTTTCTGGTAAGCAAAGCGATTTACCGGAGGAAGTAATTCGGGAAAGATTGAGGAAAATGTATGTATAAAATTGCAGTGTTAGGGAATCGGGATAGCATATACGGTCTTGCAGCACTGGGACTGGATACATTTCCGACAGATTCCATGAATCAGGAGGAGGCAGCTAAGCTTCTAAGAAAACTCGCAGAGGGAGAGTATGGAGTAATCTATGTGACAGAGGCTCTACAGACAATTCTTTCTGAGGAAATTAGTAGATATAAAGATAGACGATTGCCTGCTATTATACCTATCCCTGGAGTATCTGGGAATACTGGAGCTGGGGTAGCAGGGTTGAAGAAATTAGTCGAGCAGGCAGTGGGATCAGATATTATCTTCATGTCATAGAGGATGTTTTAGAAGGATTACAAATCAATGAAAAAGCAGGTGAATAGTTTGAGTATAGGAACAATAAAGAAAGTTGCCGGTCCTTTGGTTATTGCAGAAGGAATGCGTGACGCCAATATGTTTGACGTGGTGAGAGTTAGTTCCCAACGTCTTATTGGTGAAATTATTGAAATTCACGGGGATCAGGCATCTGTTCAGGTGTACGAGGAGACATCAGGTCTTGCCCCAGGGGAGCCAGTAGAGTCTACCAATGCTCCGCTTTCTGTGGAATTAGGTCCTGGACTTATGGGAAGTATCTTTGATGGTATTCAAAGACCTTTGGTAGAAATTATGAATCAAACTGGTAACAATCTTACCAGAGGTGTAGAAATCCCAGCCTTAAATAGAGATAGTGTATGGTATTTTCAACCGACGGTAGAGGTTGGTTCTAAGGTTAAGGGTGGAGACATCATTGGTGTTGTCAAAGAGACCAAGATCATCAATCATAAAATCATGATTCCAAACGGAGTAGAAGGTGTCATTACTTCTATTTCAGATGGTAATTATACACTAACAGATACTGTGGCGCAGTTAGAGAAAGAGGATGGTTCTCTTGTAGATATTACTATGCTACAAAAATGGCCAGTTCGTGTAGGAAGACCTTATAAGAAGAAGCTTCCACCAGATATGCCACTAATTACAGGACAAAGAGTTATCGATGCATTATTTCCTATTGCTAAGGGCGGTGTTGCAGCTGTTCCTGGGCCATTTGGAAGTGGTAAGACTGTAGTTCAACATCAGCTTGCGAAATGGGCTGAGGCAGACATTGTAGTATACATAGGTTGTGGAGAACGTGGGAATGAGATGACTGACGTTTTAAATGAGTTCCCTGAACTTAAGGATCCAAAAACAGGTCACTCCCTTATGGAAAGAACCGTGTTAATTGCCAATACCTCTGACATGCCAGTTGCTGCCAGGGAGGCGTCTATTTATGTAGGAATTACCATAGCAGAGTACTTTAGAGATATGGGGTATTCCGTAGCTTTAATGGCAGATTCTACTTCCCGTTGGGCCGAGGCTCTTCGTGAAATGAGTGGACGTTTAGAGGAAATGCCTGGTGAAGAAGGCTATCCAGCCTACCTAGGAAGCCGTTTAGCACAGTTTTATGAGCGTGCAGGTCGTGTGATTTCTATGGGTTCAGAGGATAGAGAAGGTGCGCTATCCGTAATTGGAGCCGTATCTCCTCCTGGTGGTGATATCTCAGAACCAGTATCCCAAGCAACTCTACGTATTGTAAAAGTATTCTGGGGATTGGATTCAGGGCTAGCGTATAAACGCCACTTCCCTGCAATCAACTGGCTGACCAGTTATTCCTTATACGTAAATAATATGACAAAATGGTTTAATGAGGCAGCAGAGGGTGATTGGACTGGATGCCGTGGAAGAATTATGGCTATGCTTAGTGACGAAGCTGGTCTTCAGGAAATCGTTCAGTTAGTCGGAATGGATGCATTATCTGCTCCAGACCGTTTGAAACTTGAGGCAGCCCGTTCAATCAGAGAGGACTTCCTTCATCAGGATGCGTTCCATGAGGTAGATACGTATTCTTCCTTAGAGAAGCAATTCCATATGATGAAATTAGTATTAGAATTTTATGATGTTTCCCTAGCAGGACTTAAGGATGGAGTATCCATTGATAAGATTGCAGTGCTTCCTGTTAGAGAACAAATTGGTCGTTATAAATATACAACAGAGGAGAACCTTGTGAAGGAGTATGATTCCATTGTACAAGAGATTCACCGTCAAATTAATGAACTAAAGGGAGAGGAGGACTAAGTTATGCCAAAGGAATATAGAACCATTCAAGAAGTAGCCGGTCCTCTGATGTTGGTAAAAGGAGTAGACCAGGTTTGTTATAATGAATTAGGTGAAATCGAACTTGCAAATGGGGAGAAACGTCGTTGTAAGGTACTCGAAATAGATGGTGGTAATGCTTTAGTGCAGCTGTTTGAAAGTTCTACAGGAATCAACCTTGCCAACAGTAAGGTGCGTTTCCTCGGAAGAACTATGGAGCTTGGTGTATCTGAAGATATGCTAAGTCGTGTATTTGACGGCCTAGGTCGTCCTATCGATGATGGTCCAGAGATTCTTCCAGAAAAGAGAATGGATGTAAATGGCCTTCCAATGAATCCTGCAGCTAGAAACTATCCGCAGGAGTTTATTCAGACTGGAGTGTCTGCTATTGATGGGTTAAATACCTTAGTTCGTGGACAGAAGTTACCTATTTTCTCTGCCAGTGGTCTTCCTCATGCAGAGTTAGCAGCACAGATTGCTCGTCAGGCTAAGGTGCGTGGAACCAATGAACCATTTGCGGTAGTGTTTGCTGCTATGGGTATCACCTTTGAGGAAGCCAACTTCTTTACGGAAAGCTTCCGTGAAACTGGGGCAATTGACCGTTCCGTTATGTTTATTAATCTTGCTAATGACCCGGCGGTTGAGCGTATTGCGACTCCTCGTATGGCACTAACTGCAGCAGAGTACTTAGCATTTGAAAAGGATATGCACGTACTTGTTATCCTAACAGATATCACTAACTATGCAGACTCTCTTCGTGAAGTATCTGCAGCTCGTAAAGAGGTACCAGGCCGTCGTGGTTATCCTGGATATATGTATACAGACTTAGCTTCTTTATATGAAAGAGCAGGTAGACAAAAAGGCAAAAAGGGTAGTATCACAATGATTCCAATTCTGACTATGCCTGAAGATGATAAAACTCATCCAATACCAGACTTAACAGGATATATTACAGAAGGACAGATTATTCTTAGTCGTGAATTACACCGTCAAGGAATTATGCCTCCGATTGATGTATTACCTAGTCTTTCTCGTCTTAAGGATAAAGGAATTGGAGAAGGAAAGACACGTGCTGACCATGCCAATACTATGAATCAATTATTTGCTGCCTATGCTAGAGGTAAGGAAGCAAAAGAACTTATGGTAGTACTTGGTGAAGCAGCGCTGACAGACATTGATAAGTTGTATGCAGAATTTGCGGAGCGCTTTGAGAAGGAATATGTGTCTCAAGGCTCCTTATCTAACCGAAGTATCGAAGATACCTTACAACTTGGATGGGATCTTCTTGGTATCCTTCCACGTGCTGAATTAAAACGTATCAAGGATGAGTTCTTAGATACTTATTATCATCCTGCAAAATAATTTGGTGTGTAGGAAAGGAGGCAGACAAGTATGGCCGGGACACAAGTAAATCCCACCAGAATGGAACTTACCAAACTGAAGAAGAAGCTAGTAACAGCTAGACGTGGACATAAGCTGTTAAAGGATAAACGGGACGAACTAATGCGTCAATTTCTGGAGTTGATTCGAGAAACGAAAACTCTTAGAGAGACTGTGGAGAAAGGTATCGAGAGAGCGAATAAGAATCTAGTTCTGGCAAAAGCGAGTATGGAGGAAGAAGTTCTTAATGTGGCCTTAATGGCTCCACGCCAGGAAGTAAACCTACAGGCATCCTCGAAAAATGTCATGAGTGTAGATATCCCTGTATTTAATGTTACCACTAGAACTGCTGATCCAAATGACATATACTGTTATGGTTTTGCTTATACCTCTAGTGATTTAGATGATGCAGTAAAGTCTCTTGCAGATATTCTACCTGATATGCTTCGTCTTGCAGAAGTAGAAAAGTCTTGCCAACTTATGGCGGCAGAAATTGAAAAAACGAGACGAAGAGTTAATGCATTAGAACATGTCATGATTCCAGACATGGAACAGAAAATCAAATATATAGTCATGAAGTTAGATGAGAATGAGCGGTCTACTCAGATTCGTTTAATGAAAGTAAAGGATATGATGCTAGAACAAGCGCATCATTACAAAGAAAAGCAAATGAACTAAGCATAGATTATGCAGTCGTAGGAAAAATGAAAATAGGCGCCTGTCTCTTTTTGGTATATTACTTTTTTAAGAGAATATAATATACCAAAAAGAAACGGAGCTATTACATGTCTAAAATTCAAATAAAGCCGCTAGTCATAAGTCTATTAATTAGTAATGGTGCGGGGGCTCTAGGTGCTATTCTTACTGCAGATAGTATGCAACAATATAGTAACCTATACAGACCTCCATTCTCTCCACCAGGATGGGTTTTTCCTGTTGTATGGACCATTCTATTTATGCTAATGGGTATAGCGGCATATTTAATTTACATATCAGAATCTCCTGATAAGTGGGTTGGATTAAAGCTCTATTTTATCCAACTTCTTCTAAATGTGAGCTGGTCCTTTATTTTCTTTCGGTTAAATGCTTATCAATTAGCATTTGCATGGTTACTATTGCTTTGGTATGTAGTTTTTCTTACAACAAAAGAATTCTATAAAGTTGATACTAGAGCTGGAAAACTAATGATTCCATATTTAATATGGCTGACCTTTGCAGCTTATCTTAATTTAGCCATAGCCCTTCATTATTTATGATGAATATGGAATTAGGTTTTAGAATAAGAGAATACCACATATTGGGAAAAGGGTTTTTGTCTCGAAGTGATTCGTTAGAGGCAAAAATCCTTTTTTATTGTCTTAATAATATTTATATATATCTATATAATATGTAAAAAATGTTTATATTACTTTGTTTTATGTCGATACATATAGTATAATGTACCTATATGATTTCATTAGTTTCTCAATAAATTCGAGTTTTTTATTATTTTCCAACAATAATATAACGTAATATTTAAAAAAGAAGAACATATTTACAGATGTAGAAAACAATAGTAATATAGTAAATATAGTTCTATATTGTCTTTTAAAAAGATAGGAGGGCTCTATGTTAAAGAGGAGAAGTTTGAAAAACGAAAATGATGTTGACAGCGAACTAAAGAAAATGCAAAAATTGGAGCAAGTAGCTCAGAAAAAGACTCAGAAGTTAGCAAAGAAAGCTGAGCGCGCTGCTAAAATGGAGGTAAAAAAAGCAAAGAGAGTAGAAAAAACAGATTCATCTACTCAGTCAACAGGGGGAAATGTTGATGTGGGGACAAAAACATTTTCATGGTTAAAAGCTAGAAAGGAATTAAAAGAAGCAAAGAAAGAAAATGCTATAAGTTCTAATGGTAAGAAGTACAAAAAGATTAAGACTTCTATTATGGTAGCTTATAGTATCCCTGTTCTTTTAATTGTTGTACTAGGTATTATATCGTATACTACAGCCTCAGATGTAGTAGTGGATAAGTATAAAACCAGTGCCGGAAGTACAGTAACAGCCACAAGGAATTATCTAGGTTTAGTTAGTAAAAATGTACAGAGTAGAGCTATAGCACTCTCTCTTGACAGCAATGTAACCAGGTATTATAAAATCTTGTGGAAAGAGGGAATGGATAACCTTACAACAAGAGAAACCTATCAAGCTGTTTATAATGTGATGGGTAACGAAGTAAAAAATAGTGAGTACTTAATTGAATATTACATAATTGCAAATAACGGAAAGCCGATGACGTCCTATAATAAGGGAGAACGTGATCGTTTAACAATGGAAACAGTTGATTTTACAAAGTATTGGGAAACAGAGTTAGGAGCAAAACTTCTAGACGGTTCTTTAAAAACAGCTTGGGTAGACAATCATCCATTTGTGGATGATAATTACTTTGGGGATCCAAGTAAGTATGCTTATTCTTTTATTGTTCCTTTTAATATGAGCACCGGTATTGTGGTACTGGATGTAAGCAAAGACTTTGTAGTGAATGCTATTTCTGACATGGAGTTAGGAGAAGGAGCGATCGTTGGTTTTGTTGGTCCGAATGGAACTGAAATCTTGGTTAACAAGACTATGGATGATACGGGTGCTATTGTGACTAATTCTATGCCGGATGGAACAGTAGTATTTGGGGAACAAGACTTCTATAAGGAAGTAGTTAGTGAGAATGCTGATGGGACAGAAAAGTCAGATGAAACAGTTATAGAAGAGGTAACCTATGACGGTAAGGACTACTGTTTCTTTAGCAGTCCTATTAGTGATACAGGAATGACATTAAATGTATTAATTCCGATAGATACTTTAGTAAAAGATATGTCTGGAATACGTTTGATGACTATGATATTTGTTGTACTTGGTGCTATTCTGGCATTAGGTGCTGGTTCCTACATTGCATCTGGAATTAGTAATGTTTTAAATAAAATTTGTATGTCTCTTCGTAAAGTGGCAAATGGAGATTTAACTCAGAATTTTGAAACTAAGCGTAAAGATGAATTAAGATTCCTAACGGACTCATTGACAGAAACATTAACAGGAATACATGCCTTAATGGTAGATGTACAAGGTTTCAGTGGTGATGTTGGAGAAGCAGCTAAGACAGTTTCAGGATCCTCTGAGGGTATTTTTGGAACAATGCAAAATGTATCATCAGCATTAGAAGGTGTGGCAGAGGGTGTAGATTCTCAAGCTGGCGATACAGAAACCTGCGCACAGTTAATGGTAGATTTCTCCAGTAAGATGAATACTGTTCATGAGAATACCAGAAAGATTACAGAGACAGTAGATAAGACTTTAGAATCTACAGAGAAGGGTCGTTCTACTGTAGCAGAATTAAATAAAAAGTCTACTGCAACTAATGTAGTAGTGAAGGAATTGGTACAAGAAATAAAGGCTGTTGTTACACAATCTAATGATATTAGTGGTATCATCGATGCCATTAATGATATCGCAGAACAAACTAACCTTCTGTCTTTAAATGCTTCAATTGAAGCTGCTCGTGCAGGAGAACAAGGACGTGGTTTTGCAGTAGTTGCTGAAGAAATCAGAAAACTTGCTGATGACTCTATGAAGGCAGGAAATCAAATTTATGAAATTTTGGATCAGATTCGTGCTACAACAGGTAAAGCATCTTCGTCCGCTCAGAAGACGAATGGTTTCTTAGAGGATCAAGCCACGGTATTAACCGACACTACTCAAGTATTCGGAGATATTAGTGGATGTGTTGATGAAATGGTCGCTGTTCTTAATGATATCATTACAGATATTAATGATATGATTCACTCTAAAGAGAGTATTGCATCCTCTATCACCAATATAGCAGCGGTATCTGAAGAGGTAGCAGTATCTACTAGAACTGTTTCTGACAGTATTTCTGATCAGCTTCAGACAGTAGAAGAGTTAGCTGCTCAAGCTAGTAAGTTAAATGACAAGGCAAGAAACTTAAGTGATAGTATGAAGAGATTTATTATATAATATGAATCATAAAAAGGCAGTTCATTTCGATGAACTGCCTTTTTTACTGTATTTTGGACGAAAATCACAATGTTCTTCCATAGAAGAATGTTTGATACACACCTTGTACTATAAAATAACTATACAATTTAGGTAGGTTTATGTTACTATATGGTTAGTGTAAAATGATACTATATTAGTTTATGAAAGAAGGGAGAAGATACAGCTTGGAAGAAAGATTTGTAGTTGAGTCAAAAGTAACACTGAGAAATCAGATTAGTATAAATCGTAAGGAACTAAAGGGGTTACAGATACTCGTATCTCTTGTGATTCTTGCCGCTTTGTGTATTGCAGTTTATACTTTAATAGAAAAGAGTGCAAATTCCGGAATAGTAAGCCAGGATATCTATAATGTAGTACTTACTGTTGTAATGCTTCTAATTATTAGATTTCTTCCTGAGTTAGCAAGTTTAATTCAAGTATATATTAATAAGCTACGTCGTTTAGATGGTGATCAAAGAATTGTTATTGGAAGTGAATCCTTTGATTTACATAGGGCAAATGGTCAGGATTTAATTATTAAATTTTCTGAAGTAACTAGAGTAATTGACAGACCTGCCTATATGAAGATTATGTCTGGTATGAAAGTGATGTATTTAAGAAAAGAGGACTTTACAGTTGGAAATGCGGAGGAACTAATGAAATACCTTCGTGAGAGAATTGAATAGTGATATAGTATAAATGACAAGCAGATTTTTCATGGAGGATTAATTATGTATAATGATTTATTTAGTATTGGACCATTAACAGTTCACGGATATGGATTAATGATTGCGGTTGGTGTTATGGTGGCTATGATAGTTGGTTTAAAGCGGGCACCTAAGCTTGGGTTAGAAAAGGATCATATATATAATCTGACCTTTTACTGTCTTATTTTTGGATTATTAGGAGCTAAGCTTTTATTCGGGATCGTGGAGATTAAGAAGATTATAGAAGATCCTGGTTTCTTTTTGAGTGGAACAGGGTTTGTAGTTTATGGAGGAATTATTACTGGAGTATTAACTGGCTATATCTATTGTCGAGTGAAACGAATAGAGTTTTTCAGGTATGCAGATATTGTATTACCTTCTGTAGCAATTGCTCAAGGATTTGGCCGAGTTGGTTGTTTTCTAGCAGGATGTTGCTATGGTAGAGAGACGGATTCTTGCTTTAGTATTACCTTCCACAGTTCTGAATTTGCACCAAATGGTGTAAAGTTAATACCAACACAGTTGATTTCAAGCTTCTGTCTTTTTGCTCTAGCTATTGGTTTAATTCTTTACGCTAATAAGGATAGAAAGCCAGGAAGAGTGGCTGCACTTTATTTGATTTTCTACAGTGTAGGGAGATCCGTTATTGAGGTTTTCAGAGATGATTTTAGAGGAGATTTTATAGGACCTTTTTCTGTCTCTCAATTCATTTCCATCTTCATTCTTATATTGGGTGTAGTTTTGTTTTTTAAAGATAAGATTTTTAGTAGAAAAAATGAAAATAATGAGTAATTATAATTTATGAGCCAAAAGTCAAAAGGCAATAGAAATGTTGACTTTTGGCTTTTTTTAATGAATAATTAATTATTTGCTCTTGTATATTTAAATAATAAAATGTTAAAATATACGAATAAGTGAGGGATATTGTATGAATTTAAAAATTAATAATATTCGCAAATTCTATGGTGATGGCAGTAGTCGTGTACAGGTGCTCACAGGAATCAACTTCCAAGTAGAGGAAGGGAAAATATGTGTTTTACTTGGACCATCAGGATCAGGAAAATCTACACTTTTAAACATCATTGGTGGAATTGAACAAGCAGATGAAGGTTGTGTGGATATCGGAGGAGTTTGCACCTCACATATGAATGAGGCCAAGCTTTCTGATTACAGGCGTCATAACTTAGGTTTTGTTTTTCAGTTTTACAATCTAATACCAAATCTAACGGTAAAGGAAAATATAGAAGTAGGAGAATATCTTAGTAAGAATCCTCTTCCTATTGATGATTTGATTAAAACACTAGGACTTTGGGAGCACAAGGATAAGTTCCCTAATCAATTATCTGGTGGTCAACAACAACGATGTGCTATTGGACGAGCAATGGTAAAGAATCCAGAGATTTTGTTGTGTGATGAACCAACAGGCGCCCTTGACTATAATACTTCAAAAGAGATTCTTGGCCTAATTGAGGAAGTAAACCAAAAGTATCATAACACAATTATTATTGTTACCCATAATGATGCCATAAAAGGCATGGCTCATAAGGTGCTTAAGCTTCGTGATGGAAAGATCGTAAAGGAATATGATAATGAAATCCTTGTTCCTGCATCTGAAATAGAGTGGTAGTGGGGGTGGCATTATGAAAAATCCATTGCGGAAAAGACTCCTCAGAGAATTGCGAGGCAACTTAGGGAAGTATATAGCTATTTTTCTTCTTTTGACAGCAACGATTACAGTTGGTTCAGGTTTTTTTGTAGTATCAGATAGTATGGAGTATACCTTAGACAATAGCGAAAAGAGTGGGAAATTAGAGGATGGGAGTTTTACTACTAACATAGCATTATCAAACTCTAACCTTCAGAAGTTAGAAGCAATGCAAGTGCAAATTGAAAAGAAATATTACATAGACGTTAAAGACTTTGATAAGGATGCAACACTACGAGTTTATGAGGATAGAAAGGCTCTGAATTTGTCCTCCCTACATAAAGGAAGATTGCCGGATAAGGAGGATGAGATAGCCTTAGATCGGTTATTTGCCCATCATAGAGAGATAGAAGTTGGGGATGTTGTGGAATTGGAAGGTAGAAAGATGACAGTTTCCGGTTTGATTTCCTTACCTGACTATAATTCTCTTTATCGAAGTAACTCGGATTTTGTTATGAATGCTATTAATTTTGGTGTAGCTGTAGTCAGTAAAGAAGGCTTTACCAATTTAAATCAAGATAAAACCATATATAGTTATGCATATTATTTTAAGGACAGAGTCCTAGAAACTAAGGCAAAAGAAAAGATTGAGGGACAGATTGCAAAGTCATTAGCTCAATATACCCAGATACAAGAATTTTTACCTACCTCTGATAATCAAGCCATATCCTTTCTTAGAAATGATATGGGTAGCGATGTTCCTACAATGAAGACGTTGATTTATATCTTAATTGTTATTATGGCCTTTGTATTCGCTATAATCATTCGCTCCACAATAGAGTCTGAGGCGGCAATCATAGGTACCTTAAGAGCTTCGGGATACACAAAACAAGAATTAGTGTGCCATTATATGGCGCTTCCTTTAATTACTACTGGGTTCAGTGCTATCATAGGAAATGTACTAGGCTACACTGTGATGATTGCTCCATTTAAGACAATATTTTATAGTACTTATTGTTTGGCGCCATTTATGATAAGGTGGAACACGGAGGCATTTCTACTTACAACAATAGTGCCAATCCTTATAATGATAATCATCAATTATTTTGTGATATATTATATGTTATCTCTCTCTCCATTAAAGTTTTTAAGACGTGATCTAAAGAGAGGAAAGCAAAAAAAGGCTATTAAAATACCTAATTTCAAGTTTATTACAAGATTTCATCTACGGGTGATTCTACAGAATAAAGGTAGTTATCTATTATTGTTTATAGGCATGTTTTTTGCCAGTGTGTTATTACTGTTCGGTTTAGGGATTATGCCTGTAATCAATAATTATGTAGAGAAAGCAGATGTCTCATGTGTTTCAGAATATCAATACTTACTAAAGAGCCCAGTACCATCAGTAGAGGGAGAGCCTATTACGGTAGTCAATCTAGATACCTGGTATGAGTATGGGAATTGTGATATCGAGATTGTGGTAAATGGAATTAAGGATGATTCCAAGTTTTATAAAGAGTTACCTTTGTATGATGTAGAAAAGGGAATTGTACTTTCCAGTGATTTTGCCAATAAAACGGGATATAAAAAGGGGGATGTTATTCGTTTTAAAAATCCATATGTAGATCAAACCTATGACCTTAAAGTAGCGGAAATCTATCCGTACCAAGGAACTCTTTCAGTATTTATGAAGCAGAAGGATTTAAATCAAATGCTTAACCAAGAGGTCGGATATTTTAATGGTTATCTTTCAAATCAAAAGCTTAATTTAGATGAGCGTTATGTTGCAAAGCTAATAAGTCGGGATGATATTAAAGGGGCAGCTGAGCAAATGGCATATTCCTTTAATGGAATTGTTACTATCATCGATGTCTTTTCTATTTTAATCTATTTGGTACTGATCTATATTTTAACAAAACTGGTAATTGAAAAAAATGTTGTTAATATTTCGTTGATGAAAGTGTTTGGTTACCGTCTGAATGAAGTAAGAAAACTTTATTTTAAGGCAACTACCATAGTTGTCCTGACTTCATTAATAGTGTGTGTTCCACTGGAGTATATTGTTGTAAAATACATAATGAAATATAGCTTAGATAAAATGGGCGGATATATAGAATTTTATATCCCTTGGTATATTTATCTGCAAATTATTGCAGCAGGAATCATATCTTATTTTGTAATAAACGGTATCCATAGAAAAAGGGTGACGAAAATACCGATGAATTTGGCTTTGAAGAGCCGGGAATAAGGAGGATAATAATGAAAGTTATAGAAGGTCTTATCTATACAAACGATAATTGTATCGGTTGTAATAAGTGTATCAGTGTGTGTAGTTGTTTAGGAGCAAACATTTCTCAAATAATTGGGGAAGAGAGTAAGGTTGTTGTAGATGGCACAAAGTGTGTGGCTTGTGGGGCTTGCTTTGATGTCTGTATGCATCACGCTAGAGCATATAAGGATGATACAGAACAACTGTTTTCGGATTTGGAAAGAGGGGAAAAAATATCTATCCTTTTAGCTCCTGCTTTTAAAGCAAACTACCCAAAAGAGTATGAGAGTATACTGGGAGTATTAAAAGCTAAAGGGGTTAACCGAATCATTGATGTATCCTTTGGTGCAGACATTACTACTTGGGGATATATAAACTACATAAATAAGTATAATTTTACTGGAGGAATCTCCCAACCATGTCCAGCAGTGGTAGGATATATTGAAAGATACATACCAGAGCTATTGCCTAAGTTATTTCCAGTGCAGAGTCCTGCTTTATGTAGTGCAATCTATGCAAAAAAATATATGGGAATTAAAGATAAATTAGCTTTTATTGGACCTTGTATTGGTAAAAAGCTTGAGTTCGATGATCCAAATACCAAGGGAGCTATCAGCTATAATATTACCTTTAGCCATTTAATGAATTATATTAGAGACCATAAGTTCAGTGCGCCTGCCTGTGGAGATGAGACAGAATATGGTTTAGGAAGCTTTTATCCTACGCCTGGTGGGTTAAAGGAGAATGTATATTGGTTCTTAGGAGAGAGTGCATTCGTTCGCCAAGCTGAAGGGGAAAAGCATATGTATCATTATCTAGAACAGAATAAGGACCGTATCGCTAAGGACCAAACTCCTTATTTATTTGTGGATGCCCTAAACTGTTCCGCTGGTTGTTTGTATGGAACTGGAATTGAAGAAGAAAGAGGCATAACGGATGATAACCTATATACATTAATGAATATTCGAGAGAATAGCAAACAGGAGAAGGGAAATAGTCCATGGTCTAAGAAATTAAGTCCGAAGAAACGATTGGAGAAATTAAACAAACAGTTTAGTGGCTTACGCTTAGAAGATTTTTTAAGGACTTATACCGATCGCTCAGCAACCTGTAAGCATTTTATCCCTACTGACGAACAGTTGGAAGAAATCTTTCTTAAAATGGGCAAAGAAACAAAAGAGAATCGAGAAATTAATTGCTCCTGTTGTGGTTATAGCTCCTGTAAGGAGATGGCAGTTGCTATACATAATGGATACAATGCTGAAAGAAACTGCATCTATTATATGAAACATACCATAGAGGAACAAAAAGATAATATGCACAATATGGAGGATAACTTCCAACATGAATTGCAAGCAGAAACTGATGAGAAGGATCATGTTCTTCAGATTTTAGCTACCATAAATGAGAAGTTTATCAATCTACATCATTCTGTAGATAACTTAACAGAAGGAAATAATAGTAATGCTATTGAGTGTGGTGGTATTTCAGAAGAAATCAATCATGTAGTTGATTTTACAGAGAATCTGAACAAGTCTCTTGAGGATATTAATGAGATTTTAGATGAGCTGATGAATAATAATAAGGAAGTTGTAAATATTGCATCTCAGACTAACCTTCTTGCATTGAATGCCTCTATTGAAGCGGCTAGAGCTGGTGAAGCAGGTAAAGGCTTTGCAGTAGTTGCTGGAGAGATTAATAAGTTAGCTGCAGATTCTCGTAATACAGCTTCTAAGAGCAATGAAAGACAAATGAGAATTGAGAAGGCCGTGTACGACATTGAAAAGGAAGTGGGGCAATTGATAAATATTGTTGGCCACACTAATGAGAGAACACAGAATTTATTGTCTGCTACGGAAGAAATATCTGCATCAGCTGATTTAGTACGTGAAAGTGCTCATGTAATTAAAGAACAATTAGAATTGTTAGTACAGAAACATAAGTAGAGTGTGAATATAGCAACAAAAGGGACATCTAATTGATGTCCCTTTTTGCATCTTAAATAAGAAGTTCTAAATATAATAAATGGTAATACCAGAGAGCTTGATTCGACCAGTTAAAACTAATGTTGGTCCATCACTTGTTTGATCCTTTCTACCCTTTTCCTCAACGCCGCCTAGAAATACATCGATACGTTGTTCCACTTGCCAGCTTTTTGGAATATATAACTCGATACCACCAAAGGAACAATCTATCTGTAATGTGGCAGAGTTACCTTTTATTTCTGCATTATCAAAGTAGACAGTTGCTGCACCAAAACTACAGTCTATTAATGCTTTTTCCAGTTCCTTTGTATTGATATACTTAATAGTAGATCCCATATGGGTATAACAAACCACATCACTATTATCTGGGTCATTTATAATGACTTCTTTACCATACTCTTCTTTAAAACACTTAAATTGCCTTTTATTGCGATGAAAAATCATTGAGAGACCAATGCTTCCAAGTAGTGCAGTCGCTAAGATAGGCCAAGGTGTTAAATTGGTAATGTTTAATTCCTTATCAAACAGTATTAGAATAATTGCAACTGGAAATAGCATCATAAAGAATTCTAAATGTAATAAACCTGCGATAGCGATACCAGATAATAATACAGTAAAAATAACTTTTAATACGCTAACCTCTGCAAAGATTCCTAACTGACTAATGATAATAAAGGCTGCTCCCAAAATTAAAAATAATCCCCAAAATATATTACTTCTTTTCATTATTTTAACCTCTTTTCTTCTAATCTTAATTTTAATGACTTATAAAAGTTTCTCGAAACGTAGACTTGCTTGTGGCTTTTTTCAAAGGTCACAGTGCTTGCTGCAGTTATGTTTTTTGTAATGGAGTATACCTGATATGTATTTAAAATCGTAGATTTCGATACCCTCATAAAGTAGCCGGGCAACAGCTCTTCCAACTCATACAGTTTATACTTTACCTGATAGACTTCATTGGCAGTATGTGCACTGATACCACCTGCTTCTGTATCAAAGAATAAGACTTTAGTTAAGGGTAAGTAGTATTCTGTATCATTTTTATAAAAGGTCAGCTGTTTGCTAGCATTCTTCATTTCAGTGATAACCTTTTGTAATTGTAAGATCTGCTCGTCGATTTTATTACACCGTACGATTACCTCAGTATCTGCTAGGTCTGTCTCAATCTCGATTCGTACCTTCATTTTTTCACCTCCATGGTTTTATTATCGTCGATTATAAAATAATGTAAATAGTTTTCACCTAAGAGGTTAAAATTTGCTACTATGAGGTTAAAAACAGATACTAAAAGACATAGCTCATTTTAAAAAGAGGGAAAATTCATTAAAAACCATAAAATGTTCAGAGAATGTTTACAATTTGGCCTTATAATCTTAAAATTCTATTGTTATGATAAACCTATAAACAAGAATGCATTTAACGATATTATGAAAATCGTTTTCATACATTTTCTCCTTTTCATAAATAGTTCCTTTTAGGAACTATTTTTTTTCTGTACCAGTATAGGATTTGAGTAGAATGAATTTACTAGGTTTAATGCTATCGTAAGTACTTTGTGGTAAAATAGAACAAGGAATTGTAATAAATAATAGAAAGGATGAACTCGATGAGAGCATTATTTATTGGTGGAACAGGAACAATAAGTACAGCAGTTACCAAGCTTGCTGTAGAGAAGGGCTTTGAGATTTACTTAATAAATCGTGGTAATCGTAATTCCGTATTTGCAAATGATTCTAGGGTTAAGGAAATTCATGTTGACATTAATCAAGAAGAGGAAGTTTTTAAAACACTGAAAGATATGGAGTTTGAAGTGGTTGCAGATTTTATTGCATTTACTCCAACTCACCTTGAGAGGGATTATCGCTTATTCTCTGGAAAGACGAAACAGTTCATGTTTATTAGTTCGGCATCCGCTTATCAGAAACCATTAAGCGATTACAGAATTACAGAAGGAACTACCTTGGCCAATCCATATTGGGAGTATTCCAGAAATAAAATTGCTTGTGAAGAATACTTAATGAAGCAATATAGAGAAAATGGTTTTCCTATAACCATTGTAAGACCAAGTCATACCTATGATGAGCGTTCCATCCCTCTTGGAGTTCATGGTAATCACGGAAGCTGGCAGGTAATAAAACGTATGTTAGACGGAAAGCAAGTAATTATACATGGGGATGGAACCTCCCTTTGGACCATGACTCATAACACTGATTTTGCAAAAGGGTTTGTGGGACTTATGGGCAATTTACATGCTTTGGGAGAAACAGTACATATAACAAGTGATGAGACCTTAACCTGGAATCAGATTTACACAGCTATTGCAAATGCCCTTCAGGTGCCACTTAAGCCTTATTATATATCTTCCTCCTACCTTAGTCAGTGCAGTAAGTATGATTTTTTTGGAAGCTTAATTGGGGACAAGGCTAATTCTGTTGTATTTGATAATAGTAAATTGAAATGTATGGTACCAGAATTTGTTGCAACAAAGCGCTTTGATCAAGGAATAAGGGAAACCATTGACTATGTAATGGCTCATAAGGAATGTCAGATTGAGGATGTGGAGTTTGATCAATGGTGTGACAAGGTGATAGAAGTATTGGAGACGGCAAAGAATGAAATAATTCAGTAGGATATGCTACTCCATAAAGACAGGGAGGGATGACTGTGATATATAAGATATATCTGGTCTTCCCTCCCTAACTACTTATAGTGTAGTATATCTTAATTTAATGTGGCCTTTTGCCCTTTTGCGCCACGTTTTCTATTACGAACTTTTTTTGCACTATACTGATGACCATTGTACATGAAGAATTCCTCTGTGTTCTTGCAAACACCAGTAAAGGCAACGTAGTCATTCTTATCTAGGGTAATACCTTTTACACCTCGGCTAGTCTTCTTTAATTCGGAAACTTCACCTAGGTTATAACCTAAGGATAGCCCTTTTTCGGTTAACATAATAACCTTCTCATTATCAGAGAGAACCTGTCCAGCACTTAGTGGTACCATAGCAATTACGTTATCTCCTTCGGCTAGCTTGGTAGATACGATGCAGGAACGGTTGGTTTCAAACTCAGCTCCAGACACAACTTTTACATAACCATGTTTTGTTGAGAATAGTAATTCAGATTCATAGAGTTCTTCAAAGCTGATATAGAGGATAGGATCGTCGTCATTGAGCTTGCATAAGGTTTGTATTAACACACCTTTATCCTTGAGTTTACATTTCGGAACTTGAGTTACTTTTACCTGATGCATATTACCCTTGGCTGTAAAAATACAGAGACGGTCTGTGTTCTTAAGGAGAATGGTATGATTAAATTCCTTTAAGGTCTCTTCTTGAGCTCTTTGATAACTAGAAATATCAACAGATTTGGTATATCCAAAACGATCAATGAGAATATAGACATCTTCTATCTTAACCTCTTCTACATATTCTACCTTTTCAAGGTTGTGAAGAAGAGTCTTTCTAGGGCTATGAAAGGCTTTCTTGTAATCACGGAGTCTCTTCTTGATAACTTTACAAAGCTCGCTTTCCTCACTGAGGATTAAGGTGTACTCAGCTATATTTGTGAGTAATTGATCCTTCTCATCATGTAACTTCATAAGTTCTAGGCCAATTAATTTACTTAATTGCATGGTTAGTATAGCATCTGCTTGCCTTTCTGAGAAATCTAAGGAAGAGGCAAGCTTTTTAGAGGCTTGTGATTTAAATTTAATATCAGAGGTATCACCTGAAGTAAGACAGGCTTTGGCTTGTTTTACTGAGGAGGAACCACGAAGAATCTCTATAATTAAGTCTATGACATCAATTGCTTTTACTAAACCATTGACAATTTCTAATCGTGCCTCAGCTTTTTGCAAGAGATGTTTAAATTCCTTGGTGTATAGCTCCTTTTGGAATTCAATGAATTCAACAATAAGGCTTTTAAGGTCAAATACAATAGGCTGTTGGTCTTTGACGGCCAACAGATTCATACTGTATGTATCCTCCAAAGCTGTTTTTTTGTATAGACCGTTTAATAAGTTATCAATATCACGATCCTTTTTCACCTCGATGACAATACGAATACCTTCTTTACTAGATTCATCTCTAACATCATAGATTTCATCAAAGACTTTATCTTTCATTAAAGCTACTAGGCTTTCTACTAGCTTCGTCTTATTGCCAGCAACAGTATAAGGAATTTCTGTAATGATAATATTACTGCGTCCGTATTCACCCTTTTCAATCTCGTGTTTGGCACGAACCTTTATTTTTCCTTCTCCCTTTTCATACATAGAGAGCATTTCATCCACGTTGGTAATTAATCCACCTGTTGGGAAATCTGGTGCAGGGATATAGTTCATCAGCTGCTCAATGGTAATGTTCGGCTTGTCCATGTAGGCAATAATTCCATCGATAACCTCAGATGGATTATGAGGAGGAATGTTGGTTGCCATACCAACAGCAATACCTGTAGTACCATTAATAAGTAAATTAGGAATTGTAGCTGGAAGGACAACAGGCTCCTTCTCACTGTCATCAAAGTTTGGCATAAAATCAACCAAACCTTTATCCAAGTTATTTAACAGAGTAAGAGCACCACTACTTAGTCTAGCTTCTGTGTAACGCATAGCGGCTGCCCCATCTCCATCGATGGAACCAAAATTACCGTGACCGTCCACTAATGGAATAGACAGGGAATAGTCCTCAGACATGTGTACGAGAGCTTCATAAATGGAGCTATCGCCATGAGGGTGATATTTACCCATAGTATCACCGACAATACGGGCACTTTTTCTATGTGGTTTATCAGGACTTAGTCCTAGTTCGTGCATGGCATATAAGATACGTCTTTGAACCGGTTTTAGGCCATCTCTTACATCAGGAAGAGCACGGGCAATAATAACGCTCATGGCATAATCTCGGTAACTGTTTTTCATCTCTTCCGAGAAATCTATCATAATTAAATTATCAGTTGATTTACTCATGGTAACAATCCTTTCTGCTAGTTCGTTCTAATCGAATATAAGCCTTACAAGTTAGATATCAAGCTTGGCGTATTTGGCCTCTTCCATAATAAATGCACGGCGCGGAGGAACATTGCTACTCATCAGAACAGAGGTAATCTCGTCTGCCTCTACAGTATCGGAGATGTCAATTCGAGCTAATTGCCTTGTTTCCGGATCCAGTGTGGTTTCCCATAATTGGTTAGCATCCATTTCTCCAAGACCTTTGTAGCGCTGAAGGCTAAGAATCTTATTACCAGAAATCTTGCGGAACTTCTCTAATTCAAAGTCGTTGAATAGGTATTCCATTTTTTTAATCTTTTTAGACTTTTCCTGAGTTTCATACTCTACTCGATAAAGAGGTGGAAGACCACGATATATCTTACCTTCCATAATTAACTCTGGCATAAAGCGATAGAAAAAGGTGAGTAGAAGAGTGCTGATGTGAGCACCATCTACATCGGCATCGGTTAATATAATAATCTTGTCATAGCGAAGTTTAGTAATGTCAAAATCATCTCCGATTCCACACCCTAAGGCGGCAATCATGGATTTAATTTCGTTGTTAACTAGAATCTTTTCTAAGGCAGCTTTTTCTACATTGAGGATTTTGCCACGAAGAGGAAGAACAGCTTGAGTTCTGCGGTTACGTGCTGTTTTAACGGTACCACCCGCACTATCACCCTCTACAATATATACTTCACATTCTTCCGGTTTCTTGGAGGAACAGGAAGCCAACTTACTCTTAGTGTCTACGTCATTTAGTTGCTTTAACACAGCACTACGAGCCTTGTCAGAAGCTTTCCTAGCATTATAGGATTTCATGGAGTTCTCTAATATAGACTTTAAAATCTCTACATTTTTATCGAAGTAGCGTTGTACTTCGGTACTAAAAATCTCATCTACAGCACTTTTCGCATCCGTATTACCAAGCTTAGTCTTTGTCTGACCTTCAAACTGTGGGTCTGGATGTTTGATGGAGATAATTGCTACGATACCATTTCGGATATCCTTACCATCAAAGTTCTCATCCTTATCCTTTAAGATATTAAGCTCTCTTGCATACTGGTTCATTACTCTAGTTAGGGCTGTCTTAAAGCCAGTTACTAGGGTACCACCATCTACTACATTGATACGGTTACAGTAAGCATTGATTTGTTCGGAGTAATTATTGGTGTACTGAAAGGCAACCTCTACTTCAATGTCTCCACTTTCTCCTTCGATGTAAATAGGATCGTCATGAAGTACAGTCATGTCTCTAGTAAGGTAGCCAACAAAACTTTGGATTCCGTATTCTTCAAGGTATTCAACAGTTTCACCTGTTGTCTCATCCTTGTAGATTAGTTTCAGATTCTTATTTAAAAAAGCAATCTCTTTTAATTTTTTCTTTATTGTTTCTGCTTTAAATTCTACTGTCTCAAAGATACTAGCATCTGGGTAGAACGTAACCTTAGTCCCTGTTGTAGACTTTTTGCATGTTCCTATTACAGGGAGAAGCCCATTCTCTAGCTCAGTGATAGGATGTCCACCATTCTCATATTCATCACGATAGATTTTTCCATCTCTTTTTACTTCTACAATCATTCGACTGGATAAGGCGTTTACAACAGAAGCACCAACGCCGTGGAGACCACCGGATACTTTGTATACGTTGCTGGCAAATTTACCACCGGCATGAAGTATAGTGTAAACTACACGAACAGTTGGGATGTGCTTGGTGGGATGTAGATCAACAGGAACACCACGGCCACTATCCTCAATAGAAATTCCACCGTCCTTCTGAAGTGTTAGAGATATTTCATTGCAAAAACCAGCAAGGTGTTCATCAATACCATTGTCAAGAATTTCCCATACAAGATGGTGAAGTCCTCTTGTGCCAGTACTACCGATATACATACCTGGACGTTTTCTTACAGCCTCTAGACCTTCTAATACAACAATTTGACTGCCATTATATTGTTCCATATATAATTCCTTTCCAAATATTTCTCTTTATCTTAAGAATTCTACTTTCACAATCCTTTGTAGTATATCATATTTTTGCAAAAAAAACCATATGTTCGAGAGCGGATACATGGCTGACATTTTGCACAATGACATGAAAAGTTGAAAAAGAAATGTATAGAATTTCAACAAAGTCATAAAAGTTTAAATTTATAGACTAATGGTTCCTATATTTTAACCGATAAAATAGTTAGAAGCTTAAAACAATGGTTTTAAAAGGTGGTGGATAAAATGAGAATTAATTCATTTGACAAAGTGAACCAGTTATACAAGAACAGTACTTCTAGTAAGGTACAAAAAACTAGTAGTTATGCTGGTAGTGATCAAGTGCAGATTTCACAAATGGGAAAGGATTTCCAAATCGTGAAAGCTGCAGTAAAGAATAGTAGTGACATCCGAGTTGACAAGGTGAATGCTATTAAAAAGCAAATGGAGCAAGGAACCTATCAGGTATCTAACAAGGAAGTAGCAGATAAAGTGGTAGATCGTTTCTTTGATATGAAAATCTAAG
>JAEZGY010000076.1 GCA_023416695.1 Bacillota bacterium
ATGCAATCTTCGTAGTAGATCCTAAGAAGGAAAGAATTTGTGTACAAGAAGCTCACACTTTAGGAATTCCTCTAATCGGTATTGCAGATACTAACTGTGATCCAGAAGAATTAGATTACGTAATTCCAGGTAACGATGATGCAATCAGAGCTGTAAAATTAATCGTTGCTAAGATGGCTGACGCTGTTATCGAAGCTAACCAAGGTGAATCTATGGACGTAGCTACTGAGGAAGTTGTAGAAGAAGCAGTAGAAGCTATCGCTGAGTAATTTATACAAATATTTTAAAATTGATCTATACTGTAAATTAGAGAATACGGAGGTATATAGAATGGCTATTACAGCATCAATGGTTAAAGAATTGAGAGAAATGTCTGGCGCAGGTATGATGGATTGTAAAAAAGCATTAACTGAGACAGATGGTGATATGGACAAAGCAGTTGAGTATTTAAGAGAAAAAGGTCTTGCAAAGGCAGCTAAAAAAGCTGGTCGTATTGCAGCTGAAGGTATTGTAGCAACTAACATCTCTGCAGATAATAAGGTTGCTGCTATCGTAGAAGTAAACTCTGAAACTGACTTTGTTGCTAAAAATGAGAAATTCAGAGATTATGTTGCTGCAGTTGCTGCTCAGGCAAATGCTACTAGCGCAGCTGATATCGATGCATTCTTAAACGAAGCTTGGGCACTTGATACTTCTAAGACTGTAAAAGAAGAATTAGCTTCTCAGATCGCAGTTATCGGTGAAAACATGAATATCAGAAGATTTGAGAAAATCGTTACTGAAAATGGTTTCGTTGAAAGCTATATTCATGGTGGCGGAAGAATCGGTGTATTAGTTCAATTTGAAGGTGAATACAACGAAGCTGCTAAGGAATGTGCTAAGAACGTAGCTATGCAGGTTGCAGCTATTTCCCCTAAATATGTAAGCAGAGATGAAGTTTCTGCTGAATATATTGCTCATGAGACTGAGATTTTAAAAGCTCAGGCTATGAATGAGAACCCAGATAAGCCAGAAAACATCATCGAGAAGATGATTGTTGGACGTCTTAACAAGGAATTAAAAGAAGTATGCTTAGTGGATCAGGTATACGTTAAAGATGGTGATTTAACAGTAGGTAAATACATTGAATCCGTATCCAAAGATCTTAAGGTTGTTAAATTCGTTCGTTTCGAAACTGGCGAAGGTATCGAAAAGAAAGAAGAAAATTTTGCAGAAGAAGTTGCAAAACAAATGGGTCAATAAATATATACTGAAAAGAATAATCAAGGGCCGGAAACTTATGTTTCCGGCCCTTTTAATTTTTAGTATATTGATATGTAATCATGAGGTGGGATTCTATGGTGAAAGAGATATGTACTCTGTATGAATTTCATAAGAAAATTAATTTTTCCGTACATAATATTCTAAAATATTAGTTGCATAATTTTTGCCAATGTGCTATTATCTAACTGTTTATTGTAAAAATTTATGTGTATAATGTAGATGATTTTTCATTTTATGTCATCCATTTTACATGAGAATAATTGCTCATATACTCCTTATAAATGTTTGATAAAGTAGCTAGATTCTTACGTGTGTTTAGAGCAAGATCAATAAATGTAACAGAGCTATATTCCTAAATTTATATTAAAATTTTAATTTTAAGGAATACTTTCATAATTTTAAGTATGTGAAGTAGTAATTTTTTTACAGTTAAGTTGCAAAATGATTAATAATTATAGCATGCTGGACATTAGGTAAAGCATTTTATAACATATGTAATTTCTACACTAATCTTATTATACGGAGGTTAAATAATATGAGTAAAGTTGATGGTACTACAATGAATGGTACCAAAATTTCGATTCTTGGGGTAGGTAATGTTGGAGCATCAGTAGCATATACCCTTGTGGTTGCGGGTACCTGTTCAGAACTTGTTCTTATCGATATCAATAAGGAGAAAGCACAAGGTGAAGCAATGGACATTCGTCAAGGCATATCTTTTTGTCATGCAGTTGATATTTATGCTGGCGACTATGAGGATGTCAAGGATTCAGATATTGTAGTTGTAACTCTCGGTCGTGCAAGAAAACCTGGCCAAACAAGACTTGACCTTGCACAATCTAATGTTGATATTATAAAAGAGGTTATGCCTGTTGTTGCAAAGGCTGCGCCTGATGCAGTTTATATTGTCGTAAGTAATCCTGTGGATATCATTACATACGCCATCCTCAAATGTACTAATCTTAAACCACATCAAGTAATTGGAACAGGTACTATGCTTGATACTTCTCGTTTACGTTCGAGACTAGCAGACCATGTTCATCTAAGTCCTCAAAGTATACATGCATACGTTTTTGGTGAGCACGGCGATACCTCAATGATTCCATGGTCTCTTACCTGTATTGCTGGTATGAAAATGGATGAGTATTGCACACACGTTTGTGAAAAACACAATAGTTGTGGTAAGGCTGAAATTGCTGATATAGAAGAAGATGTTCGTACAGCAGGGGCAGAAGTAATTAAACGTAAAGGTGCAACCTTCTATGCAATTGCACTTTCTGTAAATAAAATCTGTGATGTTATTCTTCGTGACGGACAGAATGTTCTTACAGTTTCCACACTGGCTACAGGACGTTATGGAATTGACGATGTTTGCTTAAGTTTGCCATCAGTTGTTGGCGGTCATGGGATTGAACGTGACCTAGCACCTCCACTTACCGAAGCTGAGCTAATACAGCTTAAGGCAA
The DNA here is from genome assembly GCA_023416695.1 of Bacillota bacterium. Lineage (GTDB taxonomy): Bacteria > Bacillota > Clostridia > Lachnospirales > Lachnospiraceae > KM106-2. The sequence continues at coordinate 2,730 of JAEZGY010000076.1, forward strand.
GTGCAGATGCATTAAAATCAGTTATTGCGGGACTCAACTTCTAATAAGAAGTGACTCCAATTAAATAATGAAAGGAAGTATCACATGAATTACGCAGAAGAATCACTAAAGAAACATTATGAATGGAAAGGGAAAATTGAAGTGATTTGCCGTGCTCCACTGGAAACAAGGGAAGATCTTTCACTTGCATACACTCCAGGTGTAGCAGAGCCTTGTCTTGAAATTCAGAAAGATGTAGACAAAAGTTATGATCTTACAAGACGTTCCAATCTTGTTGCAGTTGTCACAGATGGTACAGCTGTTCTTGGTCTTGGAGATATTGGACCTGAAGCAGGTATGCCAGTTATGGAAGGTAAGTGTGCATTATTCAAAACCTTTGGTGATGTAGACGCTATTCCACTTTGTGTTCGCTCAAAAGATGTTGACGACATCGTTAATACGGTGAAGCTTCTTGCAGGTTCTTTTGGTGGAGTTAACCTTGAAGATATCTCTGCTCCACGTTGTTTTGAAATCGAACGCAGACTGAAAGAATGTTGCGATATTCCTATTTTCCACGATGATCAGCATGGTACAGCTGTTGTAACACTTGCAGCAATGATTAATGCACTTAAACTTGTAGATAAAAAGTTAGACGAAATAAGAGTAGTAACTAGTGGGGCTGGTGCAGCTGGTATTGCTATTATTAAGCTTCTTATTGCAATGGGACTTAAGGATGTTATTCTCTGTGATAGAATTGGAGCAATCTATGAAGGTAGAGATAACCTCAATGAAGAAAAGATAGAGATGGCTAAGATTACTAACCGTAACATGATTAAAGGAAGTCTTGCTGAAGTCTTAAAGGGTGCAGATGTATTTATCGGTGTTTCCGCACCTGGTTGTGTAACTGAGGAAATGGTAAAGAGCATGGCTGATAAGCCAATTCTCTTCCCAATGGCAAATCCTACTCCAGAAATTATGCCTGACCTTGCAATAAATGCAGGTGCAGCAGTTGTTGGTACAGGAAGAAGTGACTTCCCAAATCAGATTAACAATGTTTTGGCATTCCCTGGAATCTTCCGTGGTGCTCTTGATGTACGTGCAAGCGATATCAACGATGAGATGAAGATTGCTGCAGCATATGCAATTGCTTCTTTTGTAACAGAGGATAAGCTTTGTCCTGAATACATTATTCCAAGTGCACTGGACAAAAATGTTGCGACTGCAGTTGCTAAGGCAGTTGCCAAGGCTGCAAAAGAAACTGGTGTGGCAAGAATTTAATACAGATTATCAATAAATAGTAAAACTCTGAACGCTAAGCCTAAGGCTTAGTCTTCAGAGTTTTTTACTTTAGTGTTATTTGTGTCAAAGCTTATTCGTATAATTTTTATTTGAATTGGTACTCTATCATTATAAATGTACAGTTATGTAAGAGGTGTTAACATGTTTAAACCAAAGCAAGTAATTTTTGAAAAAGGTGTAAAAGAATATGAAATTGGACGAATGCTTTATGATGAGTTCATTAGTATGTCGGATGTTACAGTATACGACGAGGTAGCAAGTAATCGCATAAAAAGTTATATAGAAGGAGAGAGTATGGAAACCTTTTATAGAAGTGGAAAGCAGACCTTGGTAGTAAGTAGAAAAAAACCTGGAACCTTCCAAACCTGTAAGCCATCTGCGGATTATATGTTACCTTTGGTCAGTGGCTGTATGGGACAGTGTGAGTACTGTTATTTGCATACTCAACTAGGGGATAAACCTTATATACGAGTGAATGTCAATTTAGAGGAGATATTTGAACGAGCGAGTAAGTACATGGCAGAGAGTAAAGATAAAATCACAACCTTTGAAGGCTCCGCTACATCTGATCCTCTGTGCGTGGAACCATACACACATGCACTTGAAAAGGCTATCTTATTTTTTGCAGAGGAACCTTTAGGGGCATTTCGCTTTGTATCTAAATACAGTGACGTAGATGGGCTTCTTAAACTACCTCATAATAATAAGACAGAAGTACGCTTCAGTCTGAATACGGAAAAAGTACGTTCGGAATATGAACATTTTACAGCCGCAATAACAGCTAGAATTCATGCCGCAGCTAAAATGAGTAGGGCGGGTTATCCTATTGGTTTTTTAATTGCACCAGTATTTATATATGAGGGGTGGAAAAAGGAGTATGAAGAGTTACTAAAAGAATTAGCAGATGCTTTACCGGAACATCTTCCTCATCGGCTGTTTTTTGAGGTGATATCACATCGTTATACCCCAAAAGCAAAGAGTTTAATACAAGAAATCTTTCCAACCTCTACACTACCTATGAAGGATGAAGATCGAAAGTATAAGTTTGGACAGTTTGGATATGGTAAGTACACTTACACAAAGGAGGATATGCAGGAGTTAAAAAGTTTCTTTCAGGAGAAGCTAAAAAGCTATTTTCCAGAGTGTGAAATTAAATATATTATATAATTTTCTTATAAATAAACTATGAATTATTATTTTGTGAAATGTTGCAATACCCTTCCACAAGGGGTATAATAGTAGAAATTTTAGATATTTATGGGAAGGGGATAGGGGATATTGATGAAAAAGGTCGTAGTAGTCATAGTGTTTATCATCTTAATATTTTGTGTGATAGGATGTAAACAAAGTAATGCGACAAAAAAGGAAATAAAAAAGCCTTCCCGTGAAACTGTTAAACCTTCGAATAATGTTAGTGAAAATACAGTATCTCAAAAACAGACAACTAATATACCCGTGGTGGAACCAACAATAGAACCAACAATAAAACCAACAATAGAACCAACAATAAAACCAATAAAAGAACCCTCCAAGAAAGGGCTTATTGTGATTGATGCTGGGCATCAGGCAAAACAGGATTCAGGGGTAGAGCCCATTGGTCCAGGTGCAACAGAGACAAAGAAAAAGGTATCCAGTGGAACTCGTGGTAGTGAAACTGGATTATATGAATATAAACTTAATTTGATAGTAGCCTTAAAGCTACAAAATGTGTTAGAGAATGAAGGGTATCAGGTTATTATGACAAGAACTACTAATAACGTGGATATTAGTAATGCAAAAAGAGCGCAGATAGCAAACGATGCCAATGCGGATGTTCTTATTCGCCTTCATGCCAATGGCTCAGAGAATAGTAGTGTTAATGGAGTTATGACCATATGTAATACAAAGAGTAATCCTTACAATTCTGATATTTATAATCAGAGTAGGAAACTATCTGAACTTATATTATCCGGTATTTTAAATACTACTAATGCGAATTCCAAGGGAGTCTGGGAGACGGATACCATGACAGGCATTAACTGGTCCAAGGTTCCTACGACTATAGTTGAAATGGGATATATGACAAACGAAAAAGAGGATAAATTACTAGCGACAGAGGAGTATCAGAGTAAAATAGTGCAAGGTATTTCTCATGCTATAAATCAGTATTTTGAAGAAGTAGAGTAATAGGAGGGTAACACAAATGATACGTATGGAATTGGCGTGCTTAATAATTACTACATTTATCGCTGTTACGTATTTTTCAGTAAAAAGAAAGAAGTCTTTCGTTCATAGCTTATTCTCCTTATTAATTGTGACGTCAATAATAAATATTGTTTTTGATACCATAACCATATATACAGTGAATCATTTGGAGTTGGTGCCACCTTTTGCTAATGAGATCTTTCATAAGATATTTATCGGGACCTTAGTAATCGTTTTATTCCTTACCTTTTGTTATATTATTATACTAACCAATAGGGACAGTGATGATAATAATAGATTAGGACCAACATGGTATTTCCCGCTTGTCATTTCTTTGGCAGGTGTCATCTGTTTGCCTTTATATTATAAAGAAACTCATAATGGCAATTATTCTTATGGACCAGCTGCAAATATTGCCTACATAAGTGTTGCCTTCTATCTTATTTTCTCTTTGTTTTTTTGTATCAAAAATTGGCGATATATTAATTCTAAGAAAAAAAGTGCTGTGATGATAGCCCTAGGGTGTGAACTAATCTTTTCGGTTTACCAAGCATTTTTTCCATTGTCACTATTATCTGGAGTTGGTATTACCTTACTAAATCTTGCCTTTTTTCTGACGGTAGAAAGCCCTGATGTACTATTAATCGAGCAACTAAAAGATGAAAAGGAGAGGGCAGATTTAGCAAATAATGCTAAGACTTACTTTCTCGCAAATATGTCCCATGAAATACGTACTCCGATTAACTCTATCTTAGGAATGAATGAAATGATTTTAAGAGAAAGCCATGAGGAACTAATAAAAGAGTATGCCTCTGACATACAGTCCGCTACCCAGAGCCTATATAGTATCATAAATGATATTTTGGATGTTTCAAAGATTGAATCTGGCAAGATGGAAATCATTCCTGTGGAGTACGACTTAAGTAGCTTGATTCATGATCTTGTTAATATGTTTGCCCCTAGAGCTGAAACTAAAAATTTGATGTTTTATGTAAAGGTAGACCCTACTTTGCCCTCTAGACTCTATGGAGATGATGTGCGGATACGTCAGGTTTTGATAAATCTTTTGACGAATGCGGTCAAGTATACCCATAAGGGGACTATTGAGCTTTGTGTTACAGGGAAAGAGCTTGCAGAACATATGGAGCTCTTATTTGAAGTAAAGGACACAGGAATTGGCATCAAGAAGGAGAACATATCTCGATTATATGTCGCATTCCAACGAATAGAGGAAGATAAAAATCGTAATATTGAGGGAACGGGTCTAGGTCTTAACATTTCAAAACAGCTTCTTGAGATGATGGGAAGCAGTCTTGCAGTAAATAGTGTATATGGACAAGGTTCTACTTTTAGTTTTACCCTTAAGCAGGATATTATAGACAAGGAACCCATTGGTGACTTACAAGGAAGAATCCATAGAAGGCCAAGTGAATACATATATCAAACGTCTTTTTGTGCGCCTCAAGCACACATACTAGTTGTAGATGATAATGACATGAACCGAAAGGTATTTCATGGTCTACTAAAGCAGACGGAACTTAAGATTACTGAGGCGGCAAGTGGAATGGAAGCCTTGGATTTAGTACAAAAGTATGAATTTGATTTGATTTTCTTAGATCATATGATGCCCGGTTTGGATGGTATTGAGACTTTGAAACATATGAGAATGTTAACAGATAATCATTGTAGTCAGACTCCAGTGATTATACTTACTGCAAATGCTTTTACTGGAGCGAAGGAAATGTATATGGAGAAGGGTTTTGATGATTTTCTAGCAAAACCTATTATACCAGATAAATTAGAAAAGCAAATTAAGAGGTTGTTGCCTCCTCATTTAGTAGAAGAAAAGCAAAATCGACATAATATAGAACTTCAAGCTACAGATATCAAAAAAAATCTTCCTGAAATTGATGGCTTGGATTGGAATTATGGCTTTCTTCACTTTCCGGATAGGGAACTACTTGTGTATTTGGTGGAGGAGTTTTCAAAGTCAATTGATACAGAAGCAGATACATTGGAACGACTTTATCGTAACTTGGATTCAGACGATAACATCCATCTCTATCATCTAAAGATACATGGAATGAAGAGCTCCGCGGCATTAATCGGTATCATTCCTTTATCTGGAATGGCTAAAATATTAGAAAACGCTGTGGATACAGGGGATTTAAAAACGGTGCAGCTACTTACTCCTGTGTTTTTAAAAGAGTGGCGAAGTTATAAAAAGAAACTGAATCAGTTTATTGATAGAGAAAAAGATTTATTTACCGTTGATTGATGAAGAAGAAGGGGATACTTGTGGAAGTTGGAAAAGTAAAGCACTTAAAGTATAATCAGATAATTGAAGATTTGAAAGCACTTATTTTGAATGGAGAAATAACAGCTGGAGGTAAACTTCCCTCTGAAAATGAACTATCCACTAAATATGGAGTGAGTCGGCAAACTGTAAGAAAGGCCATTGCAGAGTTAACCAATGCAGGTTTTGTCTATGCTGTACATGGAAAGGGAACTTTTTGTTCAGAATTAACTAGACATACCCATTCTTCCAAGAATATTGCAGTGGTAACAACCTATCTATCAGATTATATCTTTCCTAGAGTTATTCAGGGAATAGATGAAGCGCTTACCGAGGAAGGGTATAGTATTATTCTTAAGAATACTAGGAATTCTAGAAGTAATGAAGCAAGATGTCTAGAGGAGTTATTACAAAAGGATATTGAAGGACTGATTATTGAACCTAGTAAAAGTCATATCTATTGTAGGCACCTCAATCTATATGAGAAACTTAAGGAATGTAGGATCCCTTATGTATTTATACAAGGATGTTATGCTCAGATGATGGACAAACCACATGTACTTATGGATGATTTAAAGGGAGGATATCTGGTGACTAAATATCTTATTGAACAAGGGCATCAGTCTATTGCTGGCGTCTTTAAATCAGATGATTCTCAAGGACAAAACCGGCATAAGGGTTATGCTAAAGCATTACAGGAAGCTGGCATTAGTTACAATCCAGACATTGTAGTTTGGTTTTATACTGAGGATCGTTCAATTCATCCAGCTCAGACGATGAAACAGCTTATTAAGAATGGTACAAAGTTGGATGCGGTTGTTTGTTATAATGATCAGATTGCTATTTCTGTTATAAGAGCTCTTTTGGAGATAGGAATTAAGGTGCCAGAAGATCTCTCTGTTACTGGTTATGATAACTCCTTTATGGCTAGCTATGGTGGGTTAAAGCTTACTACCATTGCACATCCACATGAGAGATTAGGAGAAACAGCAGCAAAGTTACTGTTATCTATTATAAGAAGTGGAAATAGTGATCAGGAAGAGCAATATATTTTAATGGAGCCTGAAATCGTCATAGGGAATTCCACTATCAAAAGAAGCTAAATTGTAAAACGATTGTTTCGGCAGTTGTAATATTTAGGAGGATGTTACACCATATGGGTGGACATCCTCCTTTTGTACTTAATGAACTTGAATCAAATGAAAGAAAAACAACTTGAATAGATGTACGTACAAGTTATAGTATTAAATTAGAGATATTTTAGGGAAATAAATTATTTTAGGAGGTATGAATTATGATAGGAAAGAAAGAGTATCAATTTTGGTTTTGCACTGGTTCCCAAGATTTATATGGGGAGGAGTGCCTTCGTAACGTGGCAAGACATTCTCAAATCATAGTGGAAGAACTTAATAAGTCTGGGCGCTTACCTTATGAAGTTATTCTAAAACCAACCTTAATTACCAATGAGTTAATACGTAAGACATTTAATGAGGCAAACCAAGAGGATTGCTGTGCAGGTGTCATTACCTGGATGCATACTTTTTCCCCTGCAAAGTCGTGGATATTAGGGTTACAGGAATATAAAAAGCCATTACTCCACTTACATACCCAATTTAACGAAGAGATTCCTTATGACAGCATAGATATGGATTTTATGAATGAGAACCAATCTGCTCATGGAGATAGAGAGTATGGACATATTGTAAGCCGTATGAGAATCGAGAGAAAGGTAGTAGTTGGCCATTGGAGTGATGAAGTGGTACAGGAGAAAATTGCTTCTTGGATGCGTACAGCAATTGGTATTATGGAAAGTAGCCATATACGAGTTATGCGTGTGGCTGATAATATGCGTAATGTAGCTGTTACAGAAGGCGACAAGGTGGAAGCTCAAATTAAGTTTGGATGGGAAATCGACACCTACCCAATTAACGAGATAGCAGAGGCAGTAGAAGAGGTGTCTGAATCTGATACAAATTTATTAGTTGAAGAATATTATGATAAGTACGATATATTATTAGAGGGAAGAGATCCTAATGAGTTTAAAAAGCATGTTGCTGTACAAGCACAGATAGAGATAGGATTTGAGAGGTTTTTAAAGGAGAAAAACTATCAGGCTATCGTGACTCATTTTGGTGATCTTGGTAGTTTAAAACAACTTCCTGGACTTGCTATTCAACGACTGATGGAGAAGGGGTATGGCTTTGGTGCAGAAGGTGACTGGAAGGTTGCCGCTATGGTTCGATTAATGAAGGTTATGACAGAAGGTATGAAGGATGCCAAGGGTTCCTCGATGCTTGAGGATTATACCTATAATCTAGTAAAGGGTAAGGAGGGGATTCTTCAGGCTCATATGCTTGAAATCTGCCCATCTATTGCAGATGGTCCAATCAGTATCAAATGTAATCCACTAAGTATGGGAAACCGTGAGGACCCTGCAAGATTAGTCTTTACCTCAAAAGAAGGAAGTGGAATTGCTACCTCTCTCATTGACCTAGGAAATCGATTCCGTTTGATTATCAATGAAGTAGATTGTAAGAAAAATGAGAAGCCTATGCCGAAGCTTCCTGTAGCTACTAATTTTTGGACTCCACAACCAGATATGTACACTGGGGCAGCTGCTTGGATACTAGCAGGGGGAGCTCATCATACAGCATTTAGCTATGACCTTAGTGCAGAGCAGATGGGAGATTGGGCTAGTGCAATGGGGGTTGAGGCTGTATATATTGATAAAGATACAACTCTCCGTAATTTTAAGAAGGATCTAATGCTAGGTGAGATTTTTTATAAATAATAGGAGGACATAAAATGAATGGTAGAGATTATATAGAAAGTGGTAAGGCAGTTCTTGGTATAGAATTTGGTTCAACAAGAATTAAGGCGGTTCTGATAGGTGAAGATGACATGCCTTTAGCATCAGGTAGCCATGAGTGGGAAAATAAGCTTATTGATAATATTTGGACTTACTCCCTAGAAGATGTCATTAAAGGGCTTCAAGATTGTTATATGAATCTAAAAAAGGATGTATCAACTACCTATGGTATCACCTTAAACCAGTTAGGTGGTATTGGTATTAGTGCCATGATGCATGGATATCTGGCATTTGATGAGAAGGATGAGCTGTTAGTACCGTTTCGTACTTGGCGTAATACCATTACGAAGGAGGCAGCAGATATCCTTACAAAAGAGTTTTCCTTTAATATTCCAGAACGATGGAGTATTGCACATTTATATCAAGCTATGTTAAATCATGAGGAGCATGTGAAGAAGATTAGCCTCCTTACGACTCTTGCAGGATATGTACATTGGAAACTGACAGGTAGAAAGGTTTTGGGCATTGGGGATGCATCGGGGATGTTTCCGATAGATAGTAACATAAGAAACTATAATACAAAAATGCTAAATATTTTTCAGGAATTAGTAAAGCCATATAACATCCCTTGGAATATTGAAGAAATATTACCTAAAGTACTTCTTGCAGGAGAAGAGGCAGGGAGCCTTACTGAAGAGGGAAGTCACTTATTAGACGTCGAAGGTGATTTAAAGGCTGGAATTCCATTTTGCCCTCCAGAGGGAGATGCAGGTACTGGAATGGTAGCCACTAACAGTGTAGCTGTAAGAACAGGTAATGTTTCAGCAGGAACCTCAGTATTTGCTATGTTGGTACTGGAAAAGGAGCTTACCCAGGTACATAAGGAAATAGACCTAGTTACTACTCCTGATGGAGATGTAGTGGCAATGGTTCACTGTAATAATTGTACCTCTGATTTAAACGCTTGGGTGAATCTATTTGATGAATTTGCTACTTGCTTTCATTATGAGATTAGCAAGGAAGAGCTGTTTTATACTCTTTACAATAAGGCATTACAAGGACAGGATGACTGTGGTGGTTTACTTGCTTACAACTATTTTTCAGGAGAAAGCATTACCGGGTTTGAAGAAGGACGGCCACTATTTGCAAGAAAACCAGACAGCCAATTTACCTTAGCAAATTTTATGAGATGCCAATTGTTTTCTTCTCTTGCTACTTTAAAGATCGGGTTAGACATTTTATTACAAAATGAGCAAGTAACTATAGACAAGATTACAGGTCATGGTGGGCTCTTTAAAACTGAAAAAGTTGGACAAAAAATTATGGCAGCAGCTATGAATACTCCGGTTTCTGTAATGGAAACAGCAGGAGAAGGCGGCGCTTGGGGAATCGCTATACTAGCAAGTTACATGATTAATAAAGAGTCAAAGGAGACCTTAAGTCATTACTTAGAGGATAGGATTTTTGCTAGTCAGACTTCAGTTACAGTAGATCCAGATAGTAAGGATGTAGACGGATTTTTGAAGTTTATGAAGCAATATACGGATGGTTTAGTGATAGAACGAGCAGCTGTAGAAACAATGAGATAAGGAGGCTACTATGTTAGAGGATTTAAAAAAGAGGGTATATGAAGCTAATATGGAGCTTCCTAAACGAGGATTAATTACTTATACCTGGGGAAATGTAAGTGAAATAGATAGAGAAACAGGTTATGTAGTTATAAAGCCAAGTGGTGTTGACTATGAGAAGCTTACGCCTGAGGATATGGTAGTAGTTGATCTGAATGGTACGAAGGTAGAAGGAGATTTAAATCCTTCTTCGGATACCCCTACTCATATAGAATTATATAAAAGATATGTTGATATTGGTGGAGTTGTTCATACACACTCCCCAGAAGCTACCTCTTGGGCTCAGGCTGGAAGAAGTATCCCTCTTTATGGTACCACTCATGCAGATTATTTTTATGGAGCAATTCCTTGTACCAGAAGTCTTTCTAAGGAGGAAATAGAGGAAGAGTACGAGAAAAACACTGGCCTTGTCATTATTGAGACCTTTGATAGGAACAATATAAATCCTCTTTATACACCAGGTGTATTATGCAATAATCATGGTCCCTTTACTTGGGGAAAGGATGCTCACGAAGCAGTACATAATGCAGTAGTACTTGAAGAAGTTGCAAAGATGGCCTTAAAAACAGAATGTATTAACGAAAAAGTTACACCAGCCCCTGATTGCCTTAAGGAAAAACATTTTTTTAGAAAGCATGGAGCAAATGCGTATTATGGGCAAGTAAAATAGTATATTTTAAAAAGAAGAAGAGAAAGCTACAATAAATTGGCATGTTTGATACATGCCAATTTCTTTGTTACAAGAAATATCTTTGAACCCTATCTATAAAATGTTATAATAAGCTTAATAGGTACTTTTTTTGATGTATATGTTATAATCAGTAATCTTTTTATTTGGAATTAAGATGCAATACGTTAACTACGAAACAGTAAGGGGAAGAAAAATGAGAAAAGACGTCAGATTCTCTATTAGAAAAAAAATACTGATGCTATCTGCTGCAACGGCAGTACCTTTTTTGCTTATGGTAGTTTACCTAGTCATTTCCATGGCGGAAAATCAGAATACATATAAAAAGCTTGTAAGCAATATGACCATTGCCAATAATTATAATCTTAATTTTAAAGAAGAGATGGATGAAAGTTTATATAAATTAGTAGTTGGCTATGTCACCTTTGATAATATTTCTGAGGATAAGACATTAAAAGACCCTTATGGTTTAATTAATGAACTACGAAACGAATTTACGAAGTTGATGGATATCACTACAGAAACAGAAAGCAAGATTTGGTTAAAGAGTTTATTACGGAATATTGATACTCTAGAAAAAAGAGTGGATGATATTAAAGAGAGCTCCAAAACCGGGGGACGTTATAACGAAAATATAGAAAAGTTAGATAACAATATATATATATTGACGGAACTTATACAGGATGATATCCAATACTATATTTATTATCAGACTAAGAGTATGGAGAATGTCAATAATACTATAAATAAACAGATTGATGATTTTATTATATTATGCATTATTCTTATAGTACTACTTGTGATTGTTGTGACTATAGTGACACTACTTATTGTATCTGGAATACTTCGTCCTCTTAAAGCGCTTTATATAGCCACCACAAAGGTCGCGGAAGGTAATTTTGAAGCAAGAGCAAAGGTAAATACTCATGATGAGATCGCAGTATTAGCACAAGGTTTCAATAATATGGCAGATAATATCGAAACATTAATTGATAAGGTAAAAGAGGATGAAAGCAAACTTAGACAAGTAGATCTTCGTCTCTTACAAGAACAAATTAACCCTCACTTTTTGTATAATACACTAGATACAATTATATGGCTTATTGAGGGAAAAGAAACAGATCAAGCAGTAAAAATGGTTGTAACACTTTCTGATTTTTTCCGTCTTGTTTTAAGCAAGGGTAAAGAATTTATCTCAATACAAGAGGAAGAACAACATATCAGAAGTTATCTTGAAATACAAAAAATGCGCTATGATGATATTATGGAATATGACATACAGATAGATAAAGTACTGTACGACTATCAGATTCTTAAACTGACACTGCAGCCATTAGTAGAAAACGCTCTTTATCATGGAATAAAATATAAGAGAGCAAAAGGATATATCCATATTAATGGAGAGAAGGATGGTAATATAATCCGTCTGTCTGTTCGAGACAATGGAATAGGTATGGATGAGGAGGAATTAGAGCAGATACAAAACGAAATACAACATTCTTGTAAAGAAACTGAGAAGGGATTTGGTTTGGCTAACGTAAATGAAAGAATTCGTATGTATTTTGGAGTAGAGTATGGAATGACAATACAATCAAAGAAGGGAAAGGGAACTCTCGTAGAAATCTCCATTCCAGCTATAAGGATAGAAAGGGAAAGAGAAGTATAAGGTCCTAAATGAGTTGAGTAGGTAAGGGAGGTTAATATTTTGAATAAGAGAAAATACATAATCGTAATCATGATGTTGTTACTAGTATTGAGTGGATGTGAGCGAAATCTTATCCAGCAAGAAAGTGAGGATACAATCACTCCAGTGGACGATAGTTTAATTGTTGTTGGAGTATCCCAGATAGGAAGTGAATCTGTTTGGAGAACAGCTCATTCTACATCTATACAAAATGAATTCACGAAAGAGCATGGTTATTTTCTTATTTTTGATAATGCAAGACAAAAACAAGAGAATCAGATTAAAGCAATACGAAGTTTTATTTCACAACAGGTAGATTATATTGTTTTTTCCCCTATTACAGAAACAGGATGGGAGACTGTTCTAGGGGAGGCAAAAGAGGCAGGAATCCCAGTTATATTAATGGACAGGCAGGTAAACGTAAAGGATAAAAGTCTCTATACCACCTGGATTGGCTCTGATTTTAGAGCAGAGGGAGAGAATGCCGGAAAGTGGCTAGAAAGTCATCTAGAAGCTATAGGAAAACAAAATGATAAGACTAACATTGTGGTACTTCAAGGCACAGAAGGAGCTACATCTGTGATTGGTAGAACAGATGGTTTTAACGCTATTGTAAACGAACATAACAACTGGCATGTGTTAGAACAGGTCGATGCAGAATATACAACAGCCAAAGGTTATGAAGTGATGCAGAATTTGTTACAGAAGTATAAGGACATCGATGTTGTGGTATCACAAAATGATGATATGACCTTTGGTGCATTGGAAGCAATTCATAATGCAAAACTGACCACGGGTACAGATGGGGATATTATCGTTATTTCTTTTGATGCAGTAAGAACAGCCCTGGAAATGGTGCAAAACGGGATCATTAATGTTGACATTGAATGTAATCCAGAGCAAGGCCCTTACGTCGAACGTGTCATTCGAGCTATTGAGAGAGGTGAAGAGGTGCAAAAAGCCTATTATATCTCTGAGAGGGTATTTACACAGGACAATGTTAGTAGGTTTTTAAGCGATAGGACATATTAATGAGGAGCGGTGGTAGAAATGCTAAAAGTTTTTTTAGTAGAAGATGAAACAGTAATCAGAGAAGGTCTTAAGAGTAATATACCTTGGGAAGAATATGGATATCGCTTTGTTGGAGAAGCTGCAGATGGAGAGATTGCACTACCATTAATTCGTAAACTAAAGCCAGATGTGTTAATTACGGATATTAAAATGCCATTTATGGATGGGTTATCGCTTAGCAGAATTGTAAGTTCTGAGTTTCCTAAAATGAAAATAATCATTATTAGTGGATACGATGATTTTGAATATGCGAGACAGGCGATTGGAGTAGGGGTGGAGCAGTATTTATTAAAACCTATTACTAAGCTGACTCTTAGAAATGTGCTTATGGAATTAAAGGAGAAAATTAGTCAGGACACGAAGCAAAATGACTATCAAGTTATGTTTCAGAATGAAATGCATGAGTATGAACAATTTTCTAGAAGGCGATTTTTTGAACGTGTTCTTGTAGGGGATCTATCCGTAAAAGAAATTTATGAGGAGGCTTCTAAACAGTTAATTGAAATTGATGCACCTTGCTATAATTTGTTGTTGTTTTCCTTACAGGAGGATAGTAAGCAGCATAGAAAAGAGGAGATGGAAGAGTTTACAATGATGCAAGATAAAATTCTTCATTTTTTCCTGAGAAATCCACAATATGTTCTGTTTCGCTTTAATGTTAACTCTTATGGTGTGTTAATAAAAGCAGAACAGGAGAAGGTTGCTGAACTTACAGAAAATAGTATAGAGCATATTAAAACAGTGTGTTTATCCGTACACAATGAGGTGAGTTGGTATGTAGCAGCAGGCCATCCAGTGGAACGCCTCAGTATGCTACCGGAATGTTACCAGGGAGTCAATCATTATTTTTCATACCGATTCATTAAGCCTGAGGTACATATCTTAAACGAGGTAACACTAAAAGAGTATGTGGATGCAGGAGAGGACGAATATATTAATTATGTGGATTCTAAAAAAATGGACCCGGAGATTATTCGTGATTTTCTTATAAGAGGTAGTAGTAGTGAAATTAATGATTTTGTGAATAACTATCTAGAAAACATACGTGATAGTCTTCAGTCAAGAATGTTTCGTAATTATGTTGTTTTAAATATCCGATTTGCAGTAACTGCTTATTTAGACACCCTTGGAGCGACCAAAGAAGAATATATGGATATCATTGAGAACTTTAATCATGAGATGAGTATAAAGGCAGATGAGGTACATGATTATTTTTCAAATATGCTTCGTAATGCCATTAGTATACGTGAAAAGGAAAGTGACTATCAGAGTAGAAAGATTCTTAGGAAGGCACTTGATTTTATTAATACCAATTATGATAAGGAAACATTATCATTAAATAGTGTTGCGAACGAAGTGGAGGTAAGTGCTAACTATCTAAGTACCATTTTTAGTCAGAGTATGCAAAAGACCTTTATAGAGTATGTAACAGGAAAACGAATGGATAAAGCCAAAAAGCTTCTAAAAAATACAGATAAATCTTCTAGTGAAATTGCCCTTGAGGTTGGTTATAAGGATCCCCATTATTTTAGTTTCGTGTTTAAAAAGACTCAAGGATGTTCTCCTAGAGAATATAGGATTGGGAAAAAAGTTTAAGAGCTTGGTTTATCCCTTTTTGGTGTACTGTTTCTGATTGTTAATTCCCAAGGTATCTTATGAGGGGTTATTGTTAAACCTTTACATTTATCAACCATGAGTAAAGCAACTGTTGTCCCCATTTCATGTGGTTTGTGTGAAACAGAGGTAATGGTAAGCATATCAGAGTTACTAAGGTATGTTTTGTCAAAAGAGACTATAGCCTTATCCTCCGGTAGGTTGTAGCCTTCTGCCCTTAATGCTTTTAACAACCAATAAGAGATTTCATCATTATAACATACAATAGCAGTGCAGGACTTAAAGGAGTCCTGCACTATTTTTCTAAAATAAGAGATGTCATTCTCTTTTTTGATATATTCAATATCTGCTGTACGAAACCACGCAATTCTATGATCATAAACGGAGAGGTCAAAATCACTCATCGTCTCTATGAATCCTTGATATCTTTCTATTCCCTGTAAATCATCGGCTTTAAAAATACCACCAATGGCAGTATGTCCCTGGTCAATGAGATGTTTCACTAATAATGAACTTCCCTGATAATTATCATCCATAAGATATAGGCTATCAGGTAATAAAGGATAGTGATTATAAAGAAATATGATATGGATTCCCTTGTTTTTTAGTTTTAGATATAAATCTACATTAGGATTTGGAAGAGCACTTTTACAACCCTCCACGATAATTCCTTTTAGTGGGGTTTTAAGAATGTCTTGTAGTACAACTCGCTCAATATAGGTACGGTTCTTAGTTTCAAAAAGCTTACTTGAATAGCCATTTTGATATAATGTATTTTGAATGTCTTGTATCACACCTGGATATATATAGTCCTGACTTTCAGATAGGATAATTCCTATAGTATTTAAAGAGGAATTAACGGAAAGTCCTGTTATATAGGAACCACTTCCTTGCTTTTTTACGATTTGTGAATTCTTCTCTAAAAGGGTTAGGGCTTGTCTTACTGTTTGACGGCTCACCTTATATTCATCACACAACTGAGCTTCTGTTGGTAATTTTTCTATCCCATTCTTAATATTTTCTTGAATTAAATCCTGTAAACAATTAGCGAGCCATTTATATTTAATAGACATACTAATCTCTCCTTTACAAAGTGTTTATTTATGAAAAGAATAGAAAATTTATGAAGCATACTTAGAATATTCCTCTTTTTTAAAAAAAAATATGCAAATAAAATCAAAAATAAATTAAAAAAATAACCTTTTAATTTAAATAAACAAAATTATGCACAATAAAAAAAAACATATAATTTGTAGTTAAACGATGAAAAAGAGATTGAAAGATTATATTTTTCATACTTTTTCAAAAGAAAATTTACCTAATTTAAAAGTTGTATTTATTTTATATTTTATCACCGAAAATTTGTATTGTAAATACCTAACAAACATTGAAAAATGGAGGCTTGGACAATTGACTACCATATTGTGGAATGTTATCTTAGTGTAAAGGGATACATTCCCTGGAACAAAAATCATTTTCAAAATAATGGGAGGTAACAATATGCAGAGAAAATTAGTTTCACTAGTACTTGTATTACTTTTAGTAGTAAGTGTAACAGCTTGTGGCAAAAAAGAAGCATCGAAAGATGATACCAAGGGCGGAAAGATTAAAGTAGGTATCATCAATAATGACCCAAATGAATCTGGATATCGTACAGCAAATGTTAATGACCTAAAAGCTAAGTTTACAGAAGCAAATGGTTATGATGCACAATTCGCATACAGTCTTAAGAATGAAGAGCAGATTGCAGCTGCTCAACAATTCATTCAGAATGGTGTTAAGTACTTACTTCTTTCTGCTGCAGACACAGCAGGATGGGATTCTGTATTAAAAGATGCTCAAACAGCAGGTGTTAAGGTTATCTTATTTGACCGTACAATTGATGCAGATCCAAGTCTTTATGAAGCTTCTATCGTTTCTGATATGGCTAAAGAAGGCCAAACAGCAGTTGATTGGTTAAAGGGACAAAAATTAAGCGAATATAACATTATACATATTCAGGGTGTTATGGGTTCTGCAGCTCAAAAAGGTCGTTCTGGTGCGTTAGATACAACAGCTAAAGCTGATGGTTGGAACATCGTAGTTCAACAGACAGCTGAATGGAATGCTGATAAAGCACAACAGATTGTACAATCTGTAATCGATTCTAAAAAGCCTTTTAATGTAATTTATGCTGAAAATGATAATATGGCTCAGGGTGCTGTAGCAGCTCTTGATAAAGCTAATATTTCTCACGGCGTTGGCAAAGATGTAGTAGTAATAGGTTTTGACTGTAACAAGTGGGCTCTTGAAGAACTTCTTAAGAAAAACTGGAACTATGATGGACAATGTAACCCATTCCAAGCTTCTTATCTTGATGATATCATTAAGAAACTTGAAAAAGGTGAAAAACTTACAGAGAAGACTATCATCATGGAAGAAAAGGGATTTGATGCAAACACTATTACTCAGGAAGATGTTGACAAATACGGAATCTAATACTTTTCATTCAAACGAAATATAATTTTGACTAAATAATCAGCGTGGTGCAGCGTAATCATAACAGTACGCTTGCACTACGCTTTTTTAAAAAAGTAAGGAGTGAATACACTGGTGAAGGACAAATCCCTCTTGGAAATGAAAAACATACACAAAAGCTTTCCCGGAGTGCTTGCTTTGCAGGGAGTGGATTTTACACTTTGTGAGGGTGAAATTCATGCACTGATGGGCGAGAACGGAGCAGGGAAATCAACATTAATTAAGGTCTTGACTGGAGTATATGAGAAAAACGAAGGTCATATCTATTTGAGAGGAATGGAGAAAGAAGTAATTATTCATTCTCCAGAGGATGCTCAGAATCTTGGTATCAGTACCGTATACCAAGAAATCACCTTATGCCCCAATCTTTCTGTTGCTGAAAATATGTACATAGGTCGTACAAAAGGCCTAGGTCAAAACTGGAAGAAGATGAATTCAGATGCTGACCGAATACTTAAAACGCTTGATATACCTGCTGAGGCAACTCAACAGCTTTCTAGTTGTTCAATAGCGATACAGCAGATGGTAGCAATTGCCCGTGCTGTTGATATGGATTGTAAAGTGTTGATTTTGGATGAACCAACTTCCTCGTTGGATGAGCAGGAGGTAGCAAAGCTATTTCATCTGATGCGTGACTTAAAGAAGCGAGGCGTTGGTATTATATTTGTTACTCATTTTCTTGACCAAGTTTATGAGGTATGTGATAAAATTACTGTTTTGCGTGACGGCAAGTTGGTAGGTGAATATGAAATCAAGGATCTGACAAGAGTCCAGCTGGTATCAAAGATGCTGGGCAAAGAATTGGATGATTTATCAGATATTAAGGAAGAAAGCCAGGCTTATAAT
>JAEZGY010000082.1 GCA_023416695.1 Bacillota bacterium
CAAGAAATGTTTTTAAGTCTGGAGAAGTTGTTGATCAGATTGCTAACTATGCTTTGACCGGTAACTGGAGCTGTCCATCAACAGATCCTGATGAATCCAATACAGTAAGTGATACATTTCGTGTCGAGACATTATAGCTGGACTGATTTTGAAGAAAAAGCGAAAAAAGTTGCAGAAAATATATTGATAGTGAAATTGGATTTGTGAACTAATACTAATCATTTTTAAGAGTTTGCAAATCTATTTAATATTCAATTTCTACCTGGCTGGCATCTTCAGGATCAATAAAAACTTTGACAGTACTACCTGGGCGAAAAACAAGTGATGCATCACTTACACCTACATTTACAGTAGATTTTGTATTATAAGATGCACCTGTCTTTGGATATATCTCAAGAATTAATTCTGCAATACCTCTTCTAGTAACATGGTTGTATTCTAAATTGTTCACATCAAGAATGCGTGCCTGAGCTGAAATACCGGTATTCATAATCTTTTGTCTAAGGACTTCTTCAGCCCCATCTGAAATTATTGATGAAATAACGATGATTGCAATTGACAGAATGAATGAACTGTATATAATGGCTGCGTAACTCTCGTATAAACCTGTAAAAACAATAATACATGTGCCTATCAGGGCTAAAAAGAAAATAATAATTGAAATATTTGTAATTGTATCTAAAATGGACATAAATGAGCGTTTAGACTTTTTCTGGGCCGTATATCTATTAATTAATGGTTTTTCAATATTTTGATAATTAAAATTTTCATTTCCGTAAGTTTGTCTGTTACCCAGTTTATTTTCTGCGAGTTCTTTACCATTTAATGCATCCATATTGTTAGGATCTATTTTTAATGTTTCATTATAGGAAAAAATAGCATCTTGATATTTTTTAAGGTTAAATAAGGCTAATCCTTTTTCATTCCAAATATGGGGGAGTATATTTAGATATTCAACATCAGGATATTCAAGTCCTTCCATAAAAACTTCTCTATCCATTTTTAAAAGGATATTATAATATTCAACGGCTTTTTCATAGTCTTTAATGTTATCCATTAATATATTGGCCTTATTTAATACTGTCATGACGTGATCTGGTTCTATTTCCAGCACTTTATTATAATAGTTCAATGCTTCATCAAACATGCCCATATTTTTAAGTGCAACTCCCTTATTATTCAAAGCATTGATAGAATTAGGATTTATTTCCAGCACTTTATCAAGATATTCAATGGCTTTCTCAAAATTTCCTTTATCAAAATAGCCATGGGCTTTATCATAATATTTTTCTTCATCGCTACCAAAAATACCCATTTTCAACACCTAACCAACGTTTTTATCATTCTGAAACGGCTGCAATTAACCCTGATATTATTATTATCCCTAAAATATTTTTAAATTTCATGATTTTAGATTTTATTAAGTAATATTTAATTTTTACTAAAAATTAAAGTGATAAAACATGACTGATACAAGTGTAAACTCAATTATATTTTCAAGTGTATTTATGTGATGTAAATATTTTTTTAATCATTTTAAGGAGTTTTTATTATGGCAGATATATCTACAAATGCATTGATTATTGGATCAGGACTACCTTCTAGTGGGAATGCGGAACTTCAAGAAGCCAATAAACAGTGGACTGAATATTATATACACCAGGCTAAAGTGTTAAAAATCATTAGTGAACTTCCAAAGCCACTACAAGATGCTATGATCTATACTGAAGCTTTTGGAATGGCTATGGAAAGCCTGTTTGGGGGATTTAATACTCTATGTGAAACTATTGAAAATGCACATAAAATTATTGAAAAAGTTTTTAAAAGTCTTGGAACTGGACCAAAATTAGATATTAAAGATGTGAAATTTTCTATTGACTGTGATAGTTTAAGAAAAGCAGTACAAAATTGCTTGGATAAATCATGCTTTAAAATATGCTGTGAGTGTGTTTGCGGTTCATCCAGAAGTTCATCAGGAGGTTCGTCTAGTGGTGCGCCTGGGGGTTCATCTGGATCTGGAAGTTCTTCTGGCTCGGGCATTTTATCTTTCTTAGATAAACCGCCCGGGGGATGGCTAGGACAAACCTTAATTTCTTCAGCTTTAGGGTCTTCTATGTCCTCTTTTGCATGGCCAATAGTAGGACGGAAGGTAGGGCCTAAAATAAATAATGTCCGTGAAAGGTTTGAACTTAAAAGTAAAACATCAGGGCATCAATCAAAATTTAGTTTTAAAGATGGAGAATCAGGTTGGGGTTCTTCAAAGTCTTCTAGAGGTAGATTTAGTGGTTTAAAAAGTGGTTTTGGAAGTGCAAGAAGCCGTTTAGGGAATACTTTTAAAAATTCTAGCTTTCTTAGGGATGAAAGAGGAAGTTTATTTCCAGGTAGGCCAAGCAATAGCAGAACTCCAAAAATGAGGGGTAAAGCAGGAATACTGAGTAGAGCTGGTGGTCTTCTAGGAGGAGGTCTAGGTAAAGGCGCAGGAATGCTAGGTAAAATAGGAGGCCTTGGATTACGTGCCCTTGGACCTATTGGTCTCATTGCGAGCGGAGGTATGGCTGCGTTTGACGGCTACAACAAATGGAATGAACTCAAGGGAAAAGGGGCTAGTAACTGGACAGCTCTTAAAGGTGCAGCATGGACTGGTTTAGACTCATTTACAATGGGCGGTGCCAGTGCTGTTGCAGGCATGATTCCTCAAAGCTGGAAAAACACTGCTGGAAACATGCTCGGTGGCGTAGATAAAGCATTAGGGGGCATAGTGAATAATCCTGGCCAAATTACTAAATCAATTTCTAACCTCGTTAACCAGGCAGTTTCAGCTCTTAAATCGCTTCCGGGACGTGCTGCAAGCGCTGTAATGGGTCTTGGCGGGAAAATTGGAGGTACAATATCTAAAGCTATGAGTACCGCTGGAAAGTACGTGACTAACGGTATAAATCAAATTGTCAAGTTCTTTAGATTACTTCCGGGACGTGCTGCTAGTGCTATAATGGGTCTTGGAGGTAGAATTTGGGGTATAATATCTGGAGTAATGAGTACCGCTGGAAAGTACGTGACTAATGGTATAAATCAAATTGTTGGCTTTTTCAAATCACTTCCTAAAAGTGCTGCAAGTGCCATTGGAGGGTTAACAGGAGCTATTGGGGGACGTATAAGTGGAGCTTTAAGTTCTGCTAAGTCTATTGCTTCTAAAGGTATTAGTATGGTTGTAAACGCCTTTTGGACTCTCCCTGGGCGTATATCTGGTGCACTGAGCAGCATGTACAATACTGTTGTAACATGGATAAATAATACGTTAGGACCATTAAAAAAATTATATTGTATGGTTGCCGGATGCAGTCCAGGTATAATTCCTGCATTTAAATCTATGGCTCAGGAAGTTCCTAAACAAATAGGAAGTACAATGCCTCATATTGAAAAGTTCGCGAATTCTCTTAACAAAGTTCCTTCTAATGTTAAAATAGATGCAGTATCGGGTAATTCTACTACTGGAAGTTCACGCGGAAACGTAGTAGTGCAAAAAGGAGCTATTGTGGTAGAAGGGCCGGTATATGGTATTACCGATCTTGAAAAGAAAATGGAAAAAGTTACCTTAAAAGTTTTAGATAGAGAAACAACGTTTTACTAAAAATAGGGGGATAATATAATGGATAATGCAAGTATAGGTCCAATTAAAATCTCAATTGCTCACTTACAGGATAAAAACAATAAATTCGTGTCAAATAAGGAAATAAAAGAAATAGGAAATATTTTAAGTCCTGGAAAAGTGGTTGAATCAGAAGAATTTGCTGTAGTCCTGGAAAATTACCTTATAAAACAGTTGCAGGGACTTAACAGATGGGATGAAATTTTCTGGGTAGATACATCTCCCGATCTAGTGGATAATGAAGATCCATCTCACAGGGGATGGTACTTACTAAGTTTCAAAGAGCCGAATTTTGGCGTACGGTACTCAGAACTACCTGTTGAGGCTAAATGTTTATCTAGAAATCCTCTTGAGCTCTTTGAGATGGATTACACTATAGAAAATCAAATACCAACAAATTATGTATTTGAAAGCGAAAAAGACACAGATCCAATAGTTTTAGATCCAGAAATTACATATATAACTACCACATTAGATTCTGACGCTGATTTTAACCTTGGTAGTAATGGAACTGGTGTAACTGTATCAAGTGGCCAGGTCAAAGTAGATACAGGACAGAAAAACACATCCAAATTTCCTACTGTAACAGATAATATCGCCAGTGATGGGTGTGATGATGTAGGATGGTCATATCATCAAAATATCAAAGCTAATGATGCAGTTTATGCAACAGTTGATTTTTCAACTCTTGGATGGTCATATTTGGCAAGAGGACGTTTGTTTGGGTTTAATATACCTACTAATGCGAGTATAACGGGTTTAGAAGTCAGAAGTGAACATAAGACTACCTGTTCCGCTTCTGGACAGAAGCATTGGTATGATATGAAAGTTTGGGTAGGAGGAGTTAATGGTCAGTCAGTTATACATAAACATGCTTCTACTACTAGTCAAAGTCTTATTTATTGGGCTATTGGGGGTAATGGTAGTGGTTGTGGATTTAATTTAGCTAATTTGACTCCTGCACTTGTAAATGATCTAGTTATAGGATTTGCTACAAGTGGTTATAGTTCTGCGGCTAAAGGATATCTTGATTATGTATTTGGTATAATTTACTGGAGATATAAGTCTGGTGAATATACTACTAGAACTATTAATGCTCCTGTGACTGGTTATTCATGGAATAAAATAGTTGTTTCACATAGTATTCCTAGTGGATGTTCAGTTAAGTATGATGTGATAAATGCAAGTAACAGTTCAGTTCTAATTGCAAATGCTACTGGACCTACAATAGATATAAGCTCAATAGGTAGTGTAAATATCAAAATAAAAGCAAAAATGACTTGTAATGGAAGTAATACTCCTGTAATTGATTATATTCAAACTATACAAAGGAGCGTGTAATAATTATGGCATTTCCTAACATTATACCCTTACCTGTAGAAGCAATAACCCAAATAGAACCGAAATTTACTCGTAAAAGCGAAGATGGACATATTCTCTGTTATGCGGACCCAGAATATAAATTAATATTCCAATATGATCTAAATGAAGTGATTTTTTTTGAAATATGGAAGAA
>JAEZGY010000090.1 GCA_023416695.1 Bacillota bacterium
TTTCTACTACTCTTAAGGGATTAAAATATCCAAACTCCATTTCCTATATCGATAAAGCTTTAGTTGTGGTTAATACCAGCTGTGCTCAGGTTGCTGCCTCCATGGAGGACAGTAAACTAGTAGAGCATTATCTTAAGCAAGGAATCACTCTTGCAAAAGCTTTTGATGCAGCACCAAATTATTCAGTTTGTAACATCAAATACTATAGCGGAAAAGATATGTCCATTGGTGATGATTTTGGAGAGAGTGCTCTGGAAGGAATGGAGTATCATATTAGTACATATGGCGGAGATAACACATTACTATCGGCTATTTTTAGGAGGTTAATGGATGAAGAATAACCAAGATCTTAGCAAAGAATTTAAAAAGCAGTTTTACAAAAACAACAAAGGTTCTTTTGCCCTTGCACTGCTATCTATGCTTCTTCTAGCCTGTGGCAACCTACTAGTTTCTTGGATGCTACAGCAGATTATTGATGTAGCATCAGGAAATCCTGGTGCTTTTTCTCTGCTACAACTCACATTCTTAAGCATGGCAATTACCATAGGTATTGTACTCTCTCTTATACTTCAATACCATTCAGCTCCACGATTTATTAAAAAAGCAATACAACAATATAAGGATTTTGCATTTAAAAAGCTGACAGAAAAGAGCATGCATTCCTTTACGGCGGAGAATACCTCTACCTATGTGTCTGCCTTATCCAATGATGCAACTAGTATAGAAAACAACTACCTGGCACAGCTCCTGCCCCTTGCTCAGGATTTATTTCTTTTTATTGGTGCCTTTGCACTTATGCTTTACTATAGTCCGTTTCTTACTCTAATTGCCTTTTTACTATCCCTGTTTCCAGTTATCGCTTCTGTTTTAACTGGTAACCGCCTTGCTATTCAAGAAAAAGTTGTATCCGACAAAAATGAAGGCTTTATAGATACTATAAAGGATATGCTATCTGGCTTTTCTGTAATTAAGAGCTTTCAATCAGAACGAGAAGCGGTTAAGTTATTTTCTTCTAGTAATTTAGATGCTGAGGAGGCGAAATGTAAACGACGTAAACTAGAAATTCTAATTCTCACCTTAGGAACGGTAGCAGGAATTATTGCACAATTTGGTGTCTTTATTGTAGGTGCATATCTTGTAACTACAGGAGATACGCTAACGGCTGGTGTAATTATTATCTTTGTCCAACTTATGAACTTTGTGATAAGTCCTATAGCATCTGTACCACAGATTCTTGCTGGTAAAAAAGCCATTAACACTCTACTTGACAAAATGGCCTCTGCCATTAACTCCAATGTTCGTAAGGAAGGTACAATGGTCCATACAAGCCTTGACACTGGCATTGAACTTAAGAACTTAACTTTTGCCTATGAAGAGGATAATCCAGTGTTAAGAGATATTAATATGCAATTTGAAGCGGGTAAGAGCTACGCAATCGTTGGTAGCTCTGGCAGTGGCAAATCTACATTATTGAATCTTTTGGCAGGAGCTTATGAGAACTATGGCGGTGAGATCCTTTATGATAGGGCTGAGCTTCGCTCCATAACCTCTGATAGCTTATATGATTTACTATCTATTGTTCAGCAAAATGTGTTTATTTTCAATAACTCTGTACTTCATAACATTACAATGTTTCGAGAATTTGAAGAGATGAAACTTATGGAGGCAATTCATATGGCTGGGCTTGATTCCTTACTCTCAGAACGAGGAATGGACTATCCATGTGGGGAAAATGGCAATGGTCTCTCTGGTGGAGAACGTCAAAGAATCTCCATTGCCCGTTGTCTACTTCGAAACACTCCAATTATGTTAGTAGATGAAGCCACTGCCTCATTAGATGCTAAGACTTCCTTTGAAATCTCTAATTCTATTCTAGATATGAAAGGGCTTACACGTATTGTTGTCACTCATAAGCTAGAGGAACCTCTATTGCAAAAATATGATAAGATCTATGTATTAAAGGATGGCCTGGTAAATGAAAGTGGCAGCTTTTCTGAGTTAATGGATCAAAAGGCTTACTTCTACTCGCTATTTACCCTATCACAATAAGAAAATGGCTGTACTCTGCAAACATATGCAGTGTACAGCCTCTTTTTATATTTTTATTCTTCTTGGCGATCGTAATAGCTACGATCAAGATTTGCAAATTTCGTGTATTCGGAAAGCCATCTAAGTTTAACAGTACCGGTAGGACCATTTCTCTGCTTACCTATAATAATCTCAGAGACACCGGCATCCTTGGACTCCTTGTTATAGTAGTCATCACGATAAATAAACATAACAACGTCGGCATCCTGCTCAATGGCACCAGATTCACGTAAATCTGACATCATAGGTCGTTTATCTGGTCTTTGTTCAACGGCACGGCTCAACTGAGATAAGGCAATCACAGGAGCGTTTACCTCTCTTGCGATGGACTTTAAGGAACGAGAAATCTCCGCAATCTCCTGTTGCTTAGACTCTGCTCTACGACTTCCCCCTGACATCAGCTGCAGGTAGTCAATAATGATAAGCCCTAGGTTGTTCTCAAGCTTTAGTTTACGACACTTACTTCTAAGCTCCTGAACAGTAATACCCGGTGTATCGTCAATAATAAGACTAGAATCACCAATATCCTTGGCAGACTCTACAATCTTCATCCAATCCTCATCCTGTAAATCACCAGTACGAATAGACTGGGAATCCACCTTTGAATTCATAGAGATAATACGTTTTACTAACTGATCCTTACTCATTTCCAAAGAAAATATAACAGTGGAAGTCTTCTGCTTTACTGCAACATGCTCTGCTATGTTTAGGACAAAAGCTGTCTTACCCATAGAAGGTCTAGCTGCCACAATAATTAAATCCGAAGGCTGCAAACCTGCTGTCTTATAATCCAAATCGTAAAACCCGGTAGGAACACCTGTTACACTTCCCTTGTTCTTAGCAGCTGCCTCAATGCTTTCTAAGGATTGAATGACAATATCCTTAATGCTAATAAAATCTCCCGTTGAACGATTCTGTACAATATCAAAAACTTGTTTCTCAGCACTTTCTAAAATAGCTTCTGTCTTTTCTTTATTAAGATAACAATCACTGGCTATCCCCTCTGTTATCTTAATCAACCGTCTTAAAAGCGCCTTTTCCTTTACTATATTGGCATAGTGTTTTACATTGGCTGAGGTAGGAACTGCACTGACCAGTTCTCTAATAAACTCTACGCTACAAAGCTCTTCTGGAATATCCTTCTCCTTCACCTTATCCTGAAGTGTTACCAAATCTACTGGCTTGCCAGCATTATAAAGCTCTAACATTGCATCATATAATATGCCATACTGATTTTGATAAAAATCTTCCCCTATTAACAATTCAGAGGCAGTAGTTATGGCATCCTTATCCATAATCATGGAGCCAATTACAGATCTCTCTGCCTCAATATTATGGGGAAGTACCCTTTTAATCAATGCCTCTTCCATGATTATCTCCTACTCTTTCCTCACTTGTCTAAGCTTCTACTACTTTTACCTTAAGCTCACCATTTACCTTAGGGTGAATCTTTATAGTCACCATATAAGTTCCAATGCTCTTAATTGGATCCTTTAACTGCATTTTCTTCTTATCAATCTCAAGTCCTAACTGTTCCTTGGCAGCCACGGATATTTCCTTGGTGGATACAGAACCAAAGGTTCTTCCATCACTACCCGCTTTCAGTTTAACTTCCACTGATTTCTCTTTTAAACTCTCTGCAAAAGCCTTTGCTTGTTCTAATTGCTCTTGCTTTAACTTCTCTTCGTTAGCCTTTTGTAGCTTTAAGTCATTTTTATTTTTGTTAGTTGCTTCTATTCCTAACTTCTTAGGGATGATAAAGTTTCTAGCATAGCCTTCATTGACACTTACTATGTCTCCTTTTTTCCCTAACGTCTTAACATCCTGTAGTAAAATTACATCCATTTCTAAATTGCTCCTTCCTGTATCATATCCTGTAGTGTCTTTTTAATGCTCTCTTTCGCTTGCTCCATGGTACAGTTCTCAAGCTGAGCACCCGCTACTGTCATATGACCACCACCACCTAAGCGCTCCATTACAATCTGTACATTCATCTCATCGATAGAACGAGCACTTACATAAATCTTATTATTAAAATGAGTTAATACAAAGCTTGCCTTAATACCAACAATATTAAGAAGCTCATTGGCTACCTGTGCACCTAACACTGTAGGACTTTCTACGCCTTCACTAGCACTGACAGCTATGGCATATTGATTTAAGAACACCTCTGCTCCACTTAATGCTTCAGCTTTCTTAACGTAATCTACCATATCGGTACGGAAGGATTTGCGAACTCTTGTAACGTCTGCTCCACTTCTCCTTAAGTATGCAGCTGCTTCAAAAGTTCTAACCCCTGTCTTCACTAGGAAGTTGTTAGTATCTATAACCATGCCAGAATACATAGCATCTGCTTCTAAAGACTTAACCTTTAGATTATCATCGGTATATTGAAGTATCTCTGCTACCATCTCACAAGTAGAAGAAGCATAAGGCTCTATATAGGATAATACAGCATTTTGAACCACTTCACCAGTCTGACGATGGTGATCTAGTACTACGATTGTTCTAGTCATATTTAATAACTCAGGACACTCTGTATAAGTTGGACGATTTACATCTACAATTACCAAAAGAGTATTTTCATTGGTAACCTCCATGGCTCTCGTACTATTAAGAAACATGTCCTCCTCATACTCTGGATTATTCATAAATCTAGATATAATCGGTCTTACACTCTTAGTAATCTCATTGATTACTATATAAGCACGTTTATTCAAGGTTTTTGCCACACGATAAATACCAATAGCAGCACCAAAGGAATCCACATCCCCAATGGCGTGTCCCATAATTACAACATTGTCCTTACCTTCTATCAATTCTCTTAAGGCATGGGCTTTTACTCGGGCTTTCACACGGGTATTCTTCTCCACCTGCATGCTTTTGCCACCATAATACTGAATCTTATCTCCTTCTTTTACTACTACTTGGTCTCCACCACGTCCTAAAGCAAGGTCAATGGCTGCACGGGCATTCTCATAACCCTTCAAATAAGTATCTGCATTTACACCAAGTCCCATACTTAAGGTAACTGCCATATCATTACCGATATTTACTCCTCTCACCTCATCCAAAAGAGAAAATCGACTATTCTGTAATTGAGGAAGGTATTTTTGCTTAAAGATAACGATATACTTGTCCTTCTCTAACTTCTTAATAATGGCATCAATGCCCTGCATATGCTTATTAATCTTTCTGTCAACTAGGGCAATTAAGAGGGAACGTCTAACTTCATCAATACTCTCAAGAGCCTCTTCATAATTATCAATATAAAGAAGACCTACTACTAGCCTTTGTTCTTGGTTTTCTTTAATATATGTCTTTACTAACGTCTCGTCCATTAAGTAAATAGTATATAAAGTATCCACTCCCGATCCAAACACAAGATTTCTCTCCATGTTTATATCAGAGCCTTCAAACACCCCTGCTTCAATACTTCGTATAATAACTTTATAGTCTTTATCATTTAAAGATATCTGCTTCTCCACATCCATCTCTGTAGTCGGGAAAATGTCACGGTAAATCTCAGGAAAGACATTCGTAATGCTTTTTCTTGCAGCCTTCTCATCTTGAATAATATCTCTAAATTCATCATTAGCCCATAACAAGTGCCCTTCTTGATCTAAGACACCGTATGGAAGCACTAGCTGTTTTAATAGTTTATTCTGAATGCTATTATAATTAGCCGAGTATTGTACTACTTCCCGTAAGATAGTTGACCTTTTTGTAAAACATATCACTAATGACAATATTAAATAAAGTCCTGCATAAATAGACATAATAATACCGGCATCTGTGTTCACCATAAAGATGCTGATTGTCATACTGATTACAATTAGTGATAAATAAACGGGCCACCTTAGATATACCTTCAGTGAACCGGTTAATTTTGCTTTTGGTTTCATCCTTACATCTCCTGTATTCTATCTGGTAATACATGCACATCTTAACGGACTATAAAATATTATATCATTTTTCCCTATGATAGAAAAGAAGAATTTAAGTGGTTAGTAAGCTCTGTTAATAAATTGCATAAATATAATTAAATTTACCATGTATTCACAGTCATGGTGCTGTTTTTGTATTATTGATATAGTTTACTGTTTTACTACATAACTTTGCACTAGATTAATACGTCTACATAATACTAAGCACCAACAATAATTAAAAAGGGAGAATGTAATGAAAAATCTATCAAAAAAACTTAGTTGCTTTATCGTCACTCTTGCCGCTGCATTTCTATTTGTTACTGTAGCTCCACTTAGTCCTATAGGGATTGAGAACACAAATGTTGCAGTAGCCGCTACGAAAATTAACGTAACGAAGGTTAATCTACCAAAAGGAAGCACTTACAAGTTACAAATGACTGGCACTAAGGCAACTGTAGTATGGTCCACCTCTAACAAGGCTGTTGCTACTGTAAAAAATGGCGTAGTTACCGGTAAAAAGGCTGGTAAAGCTGTTATTACTGCAAAGGTAGGCAAAAAAAAGTATACTTGTACCGTTACCGTATTAGGATACAAAGTTAATTCTAACAACGTAATTATGACCAAGGGAAAAACCTATACTCTAAAATTAAGTGGAACTTCTAAAAAGGATAAGATTAGTTACAAATCCAATAAAACCTCAATTGCTACAGTTAATGCAAAAACCGGGAAAATTACAGCAAAGAATAATGGTTCTGCTACCATTACCGTTACTGTTGGAAAAACATCATTTCCTGTAATAGTAAAAGTAGAGACACCTTCTATGAGTAAAACAAAGATCACTTTAGCCCCAAAAAAGACATATACATTAAAAGTAAATTCTGCTAGAACGCCAAAATGGAAATCTAACAATACCTCCGTTGCTACAGTAAGTAGTTAAGGCAAAGTAACTGCTGTTAAAAAAGGTTCAGCAGTAATTACTGCTACGTTAAGCGACCGAGTGTTAAGTTGTACCGTTAACGTTGGTTATACCACTGTTATTAACTGCCCAAGTACTATTACTATAGGATTAGGAGAAACAAAGACTTATACCATGACTGCAGGTGACAGTTTTAAATATGCTGCTACCAATGGTTTTGTTTACCCTTCTGTCTCTCCTAGCTGGTTTTATGCAGGAGATAATTTAACTTTAAAAGTAATAGGAGAATACGTTGGTAGTGATACCCTCACCTTTACAAGTGAAGGCGGTTGGAAGAAGGTCGTAAATGTTAATGTAACTGGAAAAGCCATTCCTGCTTCCTCTGTTAGTGAGACAATCAACAATGTAAAGATTTCTAATGTAAAGGCATATAAGGGAACCAACAATAACTGGTTGAATGTTCAATTTAACTGGACAAATAACAGTACACTAACACTAAATGAGCAATGGGTAGAATATACATTCTATGATGCAGCAGGTACCGAAATAAGAACTTATTCTGCATACGTAAAAAACCCAGTACAAGGAATGACATATACTTTAAATGAAAACTTTGATCCATCCATTTATACTTGGACTTCTAATGCTGCTAGTGTGAAAGTAACGGCAGTTGATAATAAATTTGTAGACAGCCTTGTTGGCAGTGTAGTTTCGCCAAATGTAAAAGTAACCTGGGAAACAAAAGTAGCAGGTATGCAAATATCTGATACAGTGTTTAAACAAAGCTATAGAACCTATACTTACAGTGACACTGAATATAGTTATAGTAACGTATATGACTTTACCTATAGCTTTACTTTAAAGAATACCTCTTCAACGAATGCAACAGCCTATTGCTATTATTATTTCTATGACAAAGAGGGTAACTTAATTGCACAGAAATACGAAGATTATGATAGAAAATCTGTAGATGCCAATAGTTCCACCAATGTGACTAATACACTATATCCAATTTACGGTGGTATAAAATATGGCGATATTGCTTCTATAAAAATAGTCATTTATCCAACCTATCAATAATAATTCTATTTAATTACTAACCTATATTATAACTTCTAGTAAAGGTTCTGTCTCATAGTTTAATCTGTGAAACAGAACCTTTTTCTGTCGGCTTTACATAATCCTTATTAGCCTTAAATAAGGAACTAGAGAAGTGGCCATGTTCCTTTTTGTCACAGTATTTCCTCTATATACTGTAGCTACTAAGGCTCTTTCCATATCTATTTCTTTGATAAGGACGGCAAAGAAATCCCACAGGAATATAGTAAACGTCTTTATGATTATATATCTCCTAGTGAAGTCAAAACTGAATCTGGTTCATTATCTTATGTGGAGGGTGATCTAAAATTTGGTGAAGTCGTTTTCGTAAAAATTGTTGTTTCACGCTATGAATAGTAAACCATCTACAAAACATAATTCAGTAAGTACCATAAAATAAAGGGGTATCTCATTACAGCTGTTATGAGATACCCCTTTATGGCACTTCCTCTAGTAATACATGCATATCTTATGTATATGATTAGAATCCAATGTATTGACATGGTGGAGATTTATTAGGTATCATGATATTGATCATAGTAATATTACATAGTATTGCACTATACAATTAAGCCTACATAACGCTTACCACTACGAAAATATACAATAATGGAGAATGTTATGAAGAATGTATCTAAAATACTTAGTTGCCTCATTGTTTCACTTACAGTCGCATTTCTATTTGTTACTATAGCTCCACTTAGTCCTATGGGGATTGAGAACACAAATGTTGCAGTAGCCGCTACGAAGATTAACGTAACGAAGGTAAACTTACCCAAAGGAAGTACCTACAAATTACAGGTTACAGGTACTAAGGCCGCTGTTACATGGTCTACCTCTAAGAAAAGTGTTGCTACTGTAAAAAATGGAGTAGTTACTGGTAAAAAAGCTGGTACCGCTGTTATTACTGCAAAGGTAGGTAAGAAAAAATACACCTGTAAAGTCACCGTATTAGGATGTAAAATCAATTCTAACAATGTAGTGATGACAAAGGGAAAATCTTATACGCTTAAAGTAACTGGAGCATCTAAGAAAAATAAGATTAAATACAAATCAAGCAAGACATCAGTTGCCTCGGTCAATTCAAAAACCGGAAAAATCACAGCAAAAAAGAAGGGTTCGACTACTATTACCGTCACTGTAGGTAAAACTTCTTTTCCTGTAACTGTAAAGGTAGAAACTCCTATACTTAATAAAACTAAATTGATCTTAAAAAATCGTGCTACATATTCGTTGAACGTGAATTCCTCTCGTAAAGTCACTTGGAAGTCCAGCAACACTGATGTTGCCAAAGTGAGCAATTCTGGTAAAGTAACTGCTATAAAAACTGGCTCTATTATCATTACTGCCAAATTAAATGATATGACTTTTAGCTGTACTGTTATAGTAGAGAATAAAACGGTTATTAATTGTCCTAGTACTATAAAAGTAGGTCTAGGGGAAACTGTAACTTATAAAATTACAGTTGGTGATGATTGTAATTATTCTGTTTTTAAGGGATATGTAGATTGTAGTATTACTCCAACGCAGTACTATGTAGGGGATACTTTAACCATGAAGGTAACAGGTAACTTTGTAGGGCAAGACACTATTACTTTTGTATGTGAAAACGGTTGGAAAAAGGTAATTAACGTTACCGTTACTGGAACTTCTATGAATGCCTCTTCTATTGCGCCTACCATAAATAATGTAAGAATCAATAGCTTCAAAGCATATAAGGGAACAGGAACAGTTCCTATTCTGAATGTTATGGGAGCTATTACTAACAATAATACACTGCCTCTTTCCTATTTAATAATCAACTATAGCTTTTATGATGCAAATGGTAAATATCTTCAAACCTTCTGCGCCACTATTGATGACCCTGTAAAGGGAATGACATATAGCTTTAATAGTATGATTGATTCAAGTAGAGGTTCCTATCCTAAGGGAGCTGCCAGTGTCATAATAGACTCTATAGATGCAGTCTAACAGATATTTATAGAGGTACATTAATTAAAAAACTTCTCTATAGATCAATATATCTCAACTACACAAACAGCCAGTCTGAGAACACTCTCAGACTGGCTGTTCTATTAATTGAAACGGTATCTTTTTTCTTGTTCCCAAATAAAAACATATATATACACTAGTTGTAATTTGTGGAAAATAGTTGTAAAATATGAAATGTTTGTATGTATGAAATATAAACAGAAAGGGACAGACTATGTTATTGAAAAATAAAAAGAAAGACAGATTATTTATGATGCTTTTAGAAACATCAGATAACCTTAATGACAGCGCCCAATACTTTGCAGACTTTAAGATTCAAAAAGAAGAACACCTTTATGAATTTCAGAAAACCATGAAAGAATTTGAGCACAAGGGAGATGAGTTAGTTGCAAATATTATCTTAGAACTAAATCATTCCTTCATCACTCCAATTGAGCGTGAAGATGCTCTTGCATTAGCTACCAACATGGACCGTGTTTTAGATGAGTTAGAGGAGTGTGCTGCTCATTTTCATATGTTTAACATCTATCACATCGATGACTATATGAAAGAGTTTAGTGAAATTTTAAAAAATTGTGTTGCTGAGATAGAACATGCTGTGACATTAATCTGCCAAAAGAAGCTAACAGAAATCAGAAAACATACTGCTAAGATCAAGGAATATGAACACCAGTGTGACATCCTTGAGAAACAGGCTATTATGGAACTCTTTGATACACAAAAGGATGTTGTAAGATTAATACAGTACAAAGAAATCTATGAATCCTTCGAAAGTGCAGCAGACATGTGCCAAAAGGTTGGTAAAGTACTTGATACTGTTGTAATGAAGAACGCATAAGGAGTAACCATATGAATACACCTTTACTAATTGTTTGTCTGACTGTTGTACTTGCACTTGGGTTTGACTTTATCAATGGCTTCCATGATACGGCAAATGCCATTGCTACAGCAGTGTCTACCAAAGCACTTAAACCAAAAACCGCTATTTTAATAGCTTCTATCATGAACTTTTTGGGAGCAGTTTTATTTACTGGGGTAGCCAATACTATTGCAAAAGATATCGTTAATCTAAATAGTTTAACCCATGGATCCTTTGTGGTTATGGCAGCTCTCATCTCTGCTATTGCATGGAATCTACTTACATGGTATTTTGGTATTCCTAGTAGTTCCTCCCATGCATTAATCGGCTCTATTGTAGGTGCAGCAATTGCAGAAACAGGAACCTCCTCTATTAATTTTCATGGCTTCATAAACATTATTAAATCATTAATCTTTTCACCAGTGATAGCTTTTGTGGTTGGTTACATAGTATTTACCATTCTAAAAAAAGTATTTGCCAACGCAAACTTATTTAGAACAAATACAAGCTTTCGAAGAGTTCAAAGCATCACTGCCGCTATCCAAGCATTTTCTCATGGTACCAATGATGCACAAAAATCTATGGGTATTATCACTATGGCTCTAATTAGTAATAACATGATACAACCGGGGCATATTCCTTTTTGGGTACAGCTTGCTTGTGCTACTGCTATTAGCATTGGAACCTCTATAGGAGGATGGCGTATTATTAAAACAGTAGGAACCCAGATTATGAAGATTAAACCTGTAAATGGTGTTGCCGCCGATATCTCCTCTGCTCTTGTTATTTTCGGAGCCACACATTTTGGATTGCCTGTAAGTACAACTCATGTCATTTCTTCTTCCATTATGGGTGTAGGTACTGCGTATCGTCCAAGGGCTGTTAAATGGAACACTGCCAAACGAATGATTGTTACTTGGTTTATTACCCTCCCTATTTCCGCTGCTTTTGGTGCTTTAATCTACTCTATAATACATATGTTTCTATAAACTTAACCATAAGTATTTCCCTTTATTGACCTGACAAAACAGGTCTTTTTTAATATCTAATATCAGCCTATTATCACTCTAAATTAAATGTATTTACCATTCCATTTAACTCTGTTGCATTGGTGACAAGAAGTTCCGTACTGTTACTAGCCAACCTTAAAAAAAACATAAAAAATCCAGGTAGGAGATATACTCCCACCTGGATTTTATTATTTGTTATAATGCTTAGGCTTTTCCTGAAGAACCTAATACTGTTTTAATCTTATGTTGTACTAACTGTTTTACATAATCTCTACCTACTGACAAATACTCTCTTGGATCAAAATGCTCAGGATGTGCTACGATATCTTGACGAACTCCTGCAGTCATAGCAAGGCGAAGATCAGAATCGATGTTAATCTTACAAACAGCTGACTTAGCAGCTTGTCTTAACATCTCCTCAGGGATACCAATAGCATTATCAAGTACTCCATTATATTTTCGAATCAGTTCAACATACTCCTGATTTACAGAAGAGGAACCATGTAGAACAATTGGATAATTAGGAAGACGTTTCTCAATGTCTGCTAAGATGTCAAATCGAAGCTGTGGGTTCTGACCTGGTTTGAACTTAAATGCCCCATGACTTGTTCCGATGGCAATCGCAAGAGAGTCAACACCAGTTCTGGTAACAAACTCCTCTACCTCATCCGGTTGCGTATAGCTTGAATCCTCGTCGGATACTTTCACATCATCTTCAATTCCTGCTAACTTACCTAACTCACCCTCTACTACAACTCCATGAGCATGAGCATACTCTACTACCTTCTTGGTTAGTGCAATGTTATCCTCAAAGCTGTACTTAGAACCATCGATCATAACAGAGGTAAAGCCTCCATCAATACAAGCCTTACAAATCTCAAAATCTGCACCATGATCTAGGTGAAGAGCCATAGGAATGTCTACCTCAAGAGCAGCTGCCTCTATTAATTTCATTAAATAGTTATGTTTTGCATACTTTCTTGCTCCTGCAGAAACTTGTAGAATTACAGGAGATTTTTCTTCCCCAGCAGCTTCTGTGATTGCCTGAATGATCTCCATGTTGTTTACATTAAATGCCCCTACTGCATACCCGCCACTGTAGGCTTTTTTAAACATTTCCGTAGTTGTTACTAATGGCATAATCGTATTACCTCTTTTCTTTCTTTTTTGTTATGTATATTAGGTAACTGGTGCCAGATGGCAAGAGTTATTACATAGCCAAGTCTTATAGACTGCTTAATTTCTCATAGGTGGCAAAGAAAGGTCTTACTCTGTTTAGGATTACCTCTACTCCACCATCTTCATTGGCTTCAATATTAATTGGAATGATTGGATCATGTAAGGACATACGCACTAAAATCCATCCGCTTACCTCCTCATCCTGAAAAGAAACACGAATTCCTTCATAGTTATCTTTTACGATGTGGAAGGTTGGTTGCTTTTCTGCAAAGCTAACAAAGGCCTTTAGTACCTGATTTCCATATGTCTTAAAATCCTCTGTTTGGAGTGACAATCTCCGCTCCACTGACTCTTTTGGATACTGTAGCTGCACAATCAGACTCTGTAAATCTTTGTTCTCTCTTTTTAGCTTCGCCATTTTGCATATGATTTTTACAGACATATAGGCTCCATCATCTGAAAAATAGTTTTCCTTTAGGGCTCCGTGACCAGAAGTCTCAATTGCCAGATGGCTTTCCTCCCCTATACTATTTAGTCGAACAGATTCATTAATTACATTTTTATAGCCTCTTTTAAAACGTAAATGTTTCATATGTAATGTATTTTCTAAGAAATCGGTCAAGTAATCTGATGTAACGGAATCTGTTACGACTGTAGTGTTAGGATACTGCTCTGCTACAATAGCAGCCATTAAAGCAATTAATGCATTACGGTTTACTTCCTGTCCATCACTCATTACAACTGCAGCACGATCTCCATCACAGTCAAAGATAACCCCTAAATCTGCCTTGCTTTCTAAGGTTGCCTTCTGTATAGCAGCCATAGCTTCCTCATTCTCTGGATTCGGAATATGGTTTGGAAAAGCACCATCTGGATTAAGAAATACACTACCTGAAGTATCTGCGCCCAATGGCTCTAGAATCTCTCTTGTAAAGAAACCACAAGCCCCATTACCAGCATCCACTACGATATGTAACCCTTTAAGAGGATATTCATAATCCTCCGCCTGAACCTCTTTTTTTATGATGTTCTTAATATGCTCTGCATAGTAGTGAATTAAATTGAATTGCTCTGCTGATGGATAAGAAACCTCTGCCTCACTGTCCTCCAAATTAGAAGCCATTTCTAGAATTACTTTTATGTCCTTACTCTCTAATCCGCCCTCTCTAGTAAAAAACTTAAGACCATTTCGATTAAATGGAAGGTGACTGGCTGTAATCATAATTGCACCATGAAAAGCACATGCCTCTAGAACGGTGGACATAAACATAGATGGAGTAGAAACTAATCCACAGTCTAGACAGATACTGCTTCTACTTTGCACACCCTGTATTACACCAACCTTTAGGCTCTCTGCGGATAATCTTGAATCATGGCCAACCCCAATCATAACATCATTACAAGGAAGGTTGTATTTATTTGATACAAAGCTTGCAAAGGCTGCACTAATTTTTTTCACAATTTCTGGGGTCAAGTTCTGTATCTCTGAACCACTTGTAATTGCAATCCCGCGAACATCACTACCATTTTGCAACTTAATATACACGTCTTTCTCCATAAGCTTCTCCTTTTAGTTTAATCACTATACTATATTAGCATACTACGTTCTAAATTACAATAATCGCTGTAAATTTATGTTT
Source organism: Bacillota bacterium (assembly GCA_023416695.1). Taxonomy (GTDB): domain Bacteria; phylum Bacillota; class Clostridia; order Lachnospirales; family Lachnospiraceae; genus KM106-2. Next base: position 14,712 of record JAEZGY010000090.1, read on the forward strand.
TGGTTCTTTTCTCCACCTCTCGACGTATAGCACTTCGTGCTTCGCTCGTCGTCTACACAAAAAGGTCCAATCCTTTCGGATTGAACCTTCTTAAATTAATCTAAAGTGTAAGGCATAAGAGCGATGTGACGTGCTCTCTTAACAGCAACTGTTAAAGCTCTCTGATGCTTAGCACAGTTACCAGTAATTCTTCTAGGAAGAATCTTACCTCTTTCAGATACATATCTTTTTAATTTGTTAATATCTTTGTAATCGATTCCTGTATGATTCTTATCAACGCAGAATACACAAACTTTTTTACGTCTGCGTCCGCCTCTTCTTTTCATAGGAGAATCGTTTCTATCAGTTTTATTGTATGGCATAACAATATGACCTCCTCTATCCTTGTTTTAAATGCTAATTAAATGGTAACTCTTCATCAATACCGTCAGGAATATCCATGAATCCATCTCCTGCCGCTTGGCTTGGAGCTGGTCTAGAAGTTGGTTGGAAGCCTAAATCCATTCCACCGCCTCTGTTTTCGCTGGCTGCTTTGCTTTCTGCAAACTCAAGCTCTTCTACTACAACATCAGTTGTGTAGACTTTTTGACCTTCTTTATTGGTGTAACTGCCTGTCTGAATTCTGCCACAAGCTACTACTTTCGTACCTTGGTGCAAATACTTCTCTGCAAACTCACCAGTCTTACCAAAAGCAACACAGTTAATAAAATCTGTATCTTGCTCTCCTTGGCGTTTAAATCTACGGTCAACAGCTAAACTGAAACGTGCAACAGCTGTAGCACTTTCCCCTTGAGAATATCTAACTTCTGGATCTCTTGTTAATCTTCCCATTAAGATTACTTTATTCATCCGGGAATCCCCTCCTTATTATGCGTCTTGTCGAATGCATAAATATCTGATCACGTTATCCATAATACGAACTCTATCTTCAAGTTCGCCTGGACATGTAGATGCAGATTCGAATTGGATGAAGTAGTAGAAGCCTTCCTTCATTTTCTGAACTTCGTAAGCTAATCTCTTCTTACCCCATTCATCAACGTTAGTTACTGTACCGCCAAAACGAGTGATATACTCTTTTACTTTCTCAACAGTAGCAGTTCTTGCTTCATCTTCGATTTTCGCATTTACAACTAAGGCTAATTCATATTTATTCATAGTTGTTGTGCACCTCCTTTTGGTCTCTGGCCCTTAGTCTCGCTAAGAGCAAGGAATTTGTATAACATATCACAATTCATTATATTAACATATAAATTGCAACATTTCAAGCCTAAAGTTATTCATCCCCTGGTTTTCGGATTTTTTTAATATTTTTCTCCACTTGTTTGCGTGGAAGCATAATCTGATGTCCACAGCCTACACACTTCAATCGAAAATCCATTCCTACTCGCAGTACTTCCCACTCAAAGCTTCCACATGGATGCTGCTTTTTCAGTTTTACAATATCGCCAACACTAATATCCATTGTTGCCTCCTTGTCTATAGGATTCCCATTTCTACTTTTGGTAATCTATCAACTATAATCCAAGTCATTATAACACATAAAAAAATTTATTGGCAATTTAAAAATGTATGTATTATTTTCATTTTTCTATTGCATATTAAAACTATAAGGTGTAATATCATAAATATGAAATGTAGTTTTTAAAACTATATGATACATTATCAAATACAAGTTGATGCAATAGATACTAATTTCTAGGAGGTTTTATTATGAGCAAAACACTAAGTAAACTTAAAGACCCAGGTAGCGCCCTTACCCATTTTATAGGAATGTTAATGGCTTGCTTCGCCGCCTTACCCTTACTGATTAAGGCTGCTACCAATCCAGATAAGATCCATATTATCTCACTAAGCATTTTTGTTGTCAGCATAATTGGACTTTATCTAGCTAGCACTTTATATCATTCCTTAAACATTAATCCCAGAATCAACAAACTACTAAAGAAATTTGATCATATGATGATTTCAGTTCTAATTGCAGGCACCTATACTCCTATCTGCCTTATCGTCTTAGACCGTAAATGGGGGCTTCTTCTACTCTCACTTATTTGGGGCATGGCCATTAGTGGAATAGTGTTAAAAGCAGTTTGGGTAACTTGTCCAAAATGGATTTCAAGCGTTATTTATATTGCTATGGGCTGGATCTGTGTATTAGCCTTCGGCCCATTGATTAACAGTTTGCCCACAACGGGGTTCATTCTTCTCATTACTGGTGGCATCATATACACCATAGGTGGTGTTATCTATGCGCTAAAGCTTCCTATCTTCAACGGACGTCACAAATACTTTGGTTCACATGAAATCTTCCATCTGTTTGTAATGGGAGGAAGCATCTGTCATTTTATCTTGATGTATTTGATCATTGCTAACTTTCCTATGAGATAGGAAAAGGCGATGGTTTTACCCATCGCCTTTTGTATAAAGCCTACCATAATAAGCCTTATACTATATATGAAGCAACCGAACATGCTAGTACTTCACCAAAAAAAGAGATTCCCTGTATAAAAATTCGGTCGCGATTTTTTATATATGTACGAATCTCTTTTTTTGGTTAATCTAGTATAATGATAGTATACGCAGTTTTAAAAAAAAGGTTACTTCCTTGTAGCGATTACTTGCAACACAACAAAGCCCAGGTCTGTCACTCCTGACAGCACCTGGGCTTTAATCTTACCTGTTACACACTATAGAACTTCCTTATTTAACATTATTGATTACTTTAATAAATACATTGGATTCACAGACTGTTCATCCTGCATTACCTTAAAGTAAAGGTTAGCGCCTTCCACAACATAGTATTTGGTTGGCTTTGCAATCACTCCAATTACATCTCCAGTGTCAACGATATCGCCCTTTTTCACCTTCAGATTCTTTAATTGGCCATAAGTTATAGTATAACCACTACCAATATCTGTAGTTACTGTTACACCAGTCTCCTCATTTTTAGAAATACTTACAACCTTGCCCTTGAACGCACTCTTTACCTTAGTACCTTCTTTAGAGCTAATTACGATTGCATCACTACATTTGTACTGACCTAAAGTAGCAAAAAGAACACCATGCTCAATGTCATAAGGAATTATAACATTACCTGTTACAGGCCAAGCTAGGTCTTGCTCTTGATCATAGGACAAAGTAACCTTTTCTGTATTCTGCGCTGCGGCTTCTACAGCCTTGTCTTTGTCCGTATTTTCTGCTACTGCATTAGGATCCTTTGTCACATCATTTTCTTTTACCACATTATCGGTCTTTCCAGTACTTTGGGTTGCCTGTGGTGAAGGAGATGCGGAATTCTTTACTACAGTATTTTTGCCATCTTCCCCTGGGGTATTAGCATTGTTGTCATTTGCTGATTGCTGTTGTGATTGTTTATTCAAATCTGTCAGGTTGTTTGAATTATCCTTACCAGCCGTACTAAAATAAACAAAGCATATAGCTGCAACAGCTAAAACACCAGTTAGAAGGGATAAGTAAAATCCTTTTGTTTTTAGGATTTTTGAAAAGTTTTCTTGTTTCATTTTATCACCTCTAAGTCTATTTTCACCAGATTTAGAAGTATTATACATATTTATTGAAAGATATTGCCACTTTTACCATTTTTCATTATAATTACCAATTACTCTGTAATGGTTGTAAGTACTGTCTCTGGGTAATACCAAGTGAGAAGCTCTTGATAGCTCTTACCCTCAACTGCCATTTCATTAGCTCCATACTGACTAAATCCATAGCCAGAACCCTTTCCTTTACATATAATACGAAGATTCCCTTCATACTGAGTAAAATAGAAGTTTGTTGAGTTTAGATAAAAACACTGCTGAAACTCTTCTCCTGTAATAGTTTTCTCTCCTACCTTTACCTTTAGGACATAGCCTGTGCTATCCTGCTTTTCGATAGAGAGCTGGTCCATTAGCTTTTCGTAATCTAGTTTTCCTACATCATAAGCCTTTTCTAGCATAGAGGCAGCATCGGCAAAGGTAATCTTTAAGGAACTTATCCCCACGGATGCCTCAATATCCTTACTACTATCCACACTAACGAGATACGGTAGTTTATAACCAGTGGACTCCCCATAATCTCTTGTTTTTCCTGCGTTTGCATAATGGTAACAGGCTAGAATTGGTTTTCCTTCATAGGTTATAATCTCATCCTTGGTACTATATACAACATTTTCTAGAGTAGAAATATAGGTGGCTGCTTTCTCCTGACCATACTTTTGCTTAATGGTATCTAGGGCTGCAGTTGGTAAACCGATTTCTTCTTTTGTAAGAGTTTCCATGGACTTACCTTCTGCTTGAAGCTGCTGCCATTTATAATACACACTGGTCCTAGCAATGACTGCCATCGCTTTCATCGTATCTAACTTAAGTTCCAAAGGAACATAGGCTGCAAGGACAGACATTATGTATTGGTCAAGATCCTCTTCCCCAACTGCGGAGATTTTACTTAAATCGCCTACCTCTGTTAAATTAGCTGCTTCTTGATTGGAAGAGTCTGTAGCCTTCCCAGAAATTAATAATGTAAAAAGAAAGGGAAATAAAAGCGTTCCCAGAATCACACCTACTACTTTTAAAATAGTTTTCCCCATACAATACCTCCCATCCGTCTGCAAATACGCAAACAGGTGCTTGTATATTATATGGGGACAAGTTACATTTATACCAAATTTCTTTTTAATGCTTCTACATTCATTCCATAGGTTAAAGCAGTCTCTCTGTCAATTAATCCTTCCTGATAAAGTTCTAGAATGCTATCGTCCATAGACTTCATATTTTCCTTCCTAGAGGAGTGAATCACTGTATCAATTTGATGAACCTTACCATCACGGATCATGGTCTTTATTGCACTGTTGGCCATTAAGATTTCAAAGGCTGGTACCTGTCCCATTTTCTCAGAAGGAAGTAGCTGTTGGGATACGATGCTTTGTAGTACCATAGAAAGCTGAATACGAATCTGTTGCTGCTGATTGGGTGGGAATACATCTACTACACGGTCTATGGTGTTGGCTGCCCCTACTGTGTGAAGGGTAGACAGTACCAAATGTCCTGTTTCTGCTGCCGTCATGGCTATCTCAATGGTTTCTAAATCACGCATCTCCCCAATAAGAATAACATCAGGAGATTCTCTCATAGCAGCCTTAAGGGCACGGCTATAGGAGACAGAGTCTATGCTAATTTCTCTTTGACTTACAATACTCTGTTTATGCTTATGTAAAAACTCAATAGGGTCCTCTAAGGTGAGGATATGACAGTTTCTATTTTTATTGATTTCATCTAGAATGTAGGATAAGGTAGTGGACTTACCACTTCCTGCAGATCCAGTCACGAGGATAAGCCCTTTCTGCTTCTTACTTAGATCTAATACAGCAGAAGGAATTCTCATCTCATTTACATCAGGAAGTTCAAAGGCTACTACTCTAAGTACCGCTCCCCAAGTTCCCCTTTGTTTAAACACATTAATACGAAATCGTCCTGTACTGGCAATTGATAGGGCAAAATCATCATCACCCTCATTTCCTGACGGGAATTCTCTCTTACATAACTCATACATTCTTACTACATACTGTTCCGTGTCTTCTGCAGTAAGACGCTCCTCATACATCTTGGTAATGACTCCATCGATCTTAAAGGAAATTGGCTGTCCCACAATAAAAAAGACATCGGAAGCATTGGCTTTTACTGACTCTTGTAAAATCTCTGTTAATTCCATGGTTTAACTCCTTATCTATTCCTCTTCAATTTGTCCATCCCAAAATTGGAAGTTGTTAAAATCATAGTCCCCAACTGCAGCCTGGTTTACCTTCCAGGTAGTAACATTGTAAAGCCCTCCTGACGCCAATCCTAAATCATAAGTAAGCTCTACCTGAAGGGTCGCATAGTCATTCATCGTTATCTCGTAGGAAATGGTTCCTGTCTGCTCTGAACTCCTCTTTAGAAGTGGCTTACTAGGTAAGCTTTCAAGCTTCTCCTCAAGTAATTCAGGCACCTTCTTAGCCTGTAATAACACCTGATCAATCTTAGCTAGAACCTCTTCTGCTTCACTGTCAGCTACATAATACTGACTAATTGCCGCTCTTGTTTTCTTAGCTAGTTGTAAGTCACTGTTGGATGCTTTAATAGACAGCACTGCAAAAATCGCCAAAGCAAATACTACAATGATTAAGATAATGGAGGACCCACCCACATTAATTTTAAACTCGTTTCTCTTCTCCATAGTCCCTCCTTACTGCCCTAGAGAGGCAGAAAAGATGCTTCCCTTGTAGCTTTTACAGGTAATGGAGGCTAGAGGTTCTTGGTCCTCTTTAATTACCGGATATGTCTTATCCTTTTTAATCTTTATATCAGCAATATGTAACTTAGCTTTCTCAACTGGTGTTTCTGTCATGATAACGGTCATGGTATAGGCTTTCTTTTCTACACTTGCCTTCCAAGAACTATCATAGTATTTCTCATACACTTTAGAAATTCCATCCTCTTTTACCAAGACTAGGCCTAGCTCTTTTATGGCATCTTCTATGGAGTCTTTTATCTTTATTGTTTCACTAACACTTTGGGCCAAAATGCAAGCCTTACTGATATCCTTTGCTTTGGTTTCTAGAGAGTTAGCACCTAGAAAGAGTCTCATAAGAAATACACTGACAATGGTAAGAATGCCTAAGGTGATAATGATTTCTAACATGGGCATATTCAGTTTTCGACTTTTTACTTTCTCTGTCATAGGCTATCTCCTAGTCCTTATATATAACACAAGGGATTCCTCTTCCCCACTGCCATTTTTAGCAGTAAGTAAAAGTCCTGTGTCTCCTAAGTTTTCCATGTGAAAGCTCTCTATCTCCATAATCTCATAACCATAGCCTTCTTGATCTAGATAGAACTCTCCTCCCTTTTCATGGAACACCTCATATAGTCTTCCTTTATAAAAATAGAGTAATCTCTCGTAAGGTACCCCTTCTATCTCCTCTTCTATGACGATAATATCAGTATTATCACGATGGTCTAGGTAGACCATACCTTCCACATCTGCTTGTCTTACTTTCGTAGCAACATAGGAAAGGGAAGTTCTTAACTTAAAGTTATTGGAATTCTCTGATACTATGTTTTTATAAACCTGCACTCCTACATAAGCAAGTACTAGAGAGGAGATAGCAAACGCCCCTAGAATTCCAATCGTACAAAGAAAGTTTACAAAAAAGGATTTTCTTTTCGTATTCTCCAATTTTTACACCCCTTTTTCCCCTACTTCTCATAAACTACTATGGTCGGCATAATATTGCTAGCAAAACAACCATATTCTACTCCGTATTTCTCCTTGTCATACACTATCCCATAATTCTCTTCCAAATAGGTAAGCTCCGATGGATACATTCCTTCTATAGCATAACATTGTACCGTAGCTCGCCGTACGGATTGTTCTAATAACTCCAGATTCTGCACTTCATTGATATTACTAAAATAGTCTAATCCCTTTATTAACACTCCAATCAATACTAAGAAGATCCCTATTGGTAGCGCAATTGTTCTTAATAGATTACGAAACAGACCTTTTTTACGTTTCATTCCCCGCGCCTCCTAACCGATGGCAGAGATAATGCTCACTAGAGGTAACATAACAGAGACCAAAACCATTCCAACAATTATAGATAAGGAAACCACAAGAACGGTCTCCACCACTGTGGAGATGCTGCTTAAGGATTGGTCAATTTCAGTATCATATCGACTACTTAGTTTCTGAAATACCACATCCAAAACACCTGTTTTAGCACCTACACTAACCATTCTTCCATTCATTCCAGAAATAAGCTCATTCTCCTTAAGTGCTTCTTCTAGTGCTACATTCTTAGCCACTTGTTCTTTGCAACCTGTGATTCTCTTTTTTACCACGGGATGGTTCACTAACTCCTCCACTAGGTTTAAAGACTCGTTGCTGTCAAGTCCACTGGTAATCATTAAAGACATAGCAGAAACAAATTTACCTATTCCAAGGCGATACATTACTCTTCTTGTAAATGGTAGTCGATTTCCTAGGTTAGTAAGAATCCGGCTTCCGGCTTTTGTATGATACCATACGACTAATGCTAAGATTAAAATAAAAAATGCAAAAACTACAACTGCTATGATTTTGCCCATCCACATGGAGGCAGACATCATATTCCCTGAGGATGCAGCTACATCCGTATCTAACTCGTCAAACACATTTTGAAACATTGGTAGTATTTTAGCTACTAATACCAGAATAATTACTCCCATCATGGCAAATAGCATAATAGGATAAAATACCACATTTCGAATACTTGCTTTTATTGTATGTTCTCTATCATAATAACGGGCAAGAGACTCCATGACTTCCTCTAATTTTCCAGTGGTCTCGCCTATTTTCACCATATGTACCATGTAGTCAGGAAACACTTTCGTTTTCTGTAAGGCTTCATAAAGTGGAATGTTCTCCTTTACTAAGGCATCCACTTCCTTTAGAATTTCCTTTAACTGAGGGCTCTCCATCTCTTTATACAGAATATAAGTCCCTTCATAGATAGGAATCCCTCCATTTAGAATAAGTGCAATTTGCTCACAAAATGCAGCTACCTCTGCTGCAGACAGCATCTTCGACTTTATTTTTCCCATAACCCTTGCGGAACCAGGCTTCTTCAAAAGAAGAGGTCCGTATCCTCCTTCCCCTACCATAGACGAAATACTAATCTTTCCTTATAAACCAAAAACTACATTCCTTTTCTATTATAACTCAAAATGGGACAAAATTATATCACTATTTTTGTAGGGGGGAATGGTGTAGATATTACATAAAAATAAGGTTTCAAATTCTTGTTTTATAAGAACTTGAAACCTCTAAACATTCTAATTAGTATTTCCCATTATAAAGAAGATTACGAATATTAGTCTGCTTTCCCCAGTATTGCTTTACCTCACGGGACTTTGTTTTTACACTGATTTCAAAGTCTGTGCCTGAATTACCTATATTAATGGTAGTGCCAGATTTTAATGAAATGATAATAATAGCGGTAGCTGTAGATCCCTCACCTTCTTCATTTTCAACTAATTGACCAATTTTATTATAGTACTGTAAAAATTCTTTGATGCTAAGATTACTAGTCTTATAAACTCCATCTTCCATCCTGTCGAATGTTATTGACAAAACCTCCTCTTCTGTAACTTCAGGTAGTGACGGTTTATTGTATGTATATAGTAGAAAAAGCAAGACACCCACAACCAAACAGCTTATACTTACTACAAGAACTTTTTTCTTATTCATTGTTACCCCCTATCCAAGCATCTGGAATATATAGATTACTATTTCCAAATTAAGTATGGTAAATTATGAGAGTGCTGTCAATTACCTAACTCTTATGATTCCCTTAAATATACCTTAATATCAATTATGGTGAAAAAAGAGCGTTGCTCCATAGCTTACATAAAGCCATTTCACAACACTCTTATATTATATATTGTCTTATTACTCTTCTTCTAATTCTACCTTCACAGGCTCTAAATGCCAGATATCCTGTACATACTCCTCAATGGTTCTATCAGAAGAGAATTTACCACAGCAAGCAACATTCATAATGGCCATCTTCGCCCACTTATCTTGATCTCTATATGCCTTATCAATTTCCTTTTGTGCTGCTTCATAGCTTCTAAAATCTTTTAAGATAAAGTACTGATCTGCCCGTTCTCCACCATTGGTCTCTAGTAGAGAATTATATAGCTCACGGAATAGCTCAGCATTTTCAGGGGAGTAGAATCCATTGATCATCTGTGACATCACTAAGTTAATGTCTGGATCATTATTAAAGATATCCTTTGGATAATAACCTCCATTTTGCTCAAAGTGAATGACCTCATCAGAGCTTAAACCAAAGATAAATGCATTATCCTTGCCAACTTCCTCAACAATCTCCACATTAGCCCCATCCATTGTACCTATGGTAACTGCACCATTTAACATGAACTTCATATTACCTGTTCCAGATGCCTCTTTACTTGCAGTAGAAATCTGTTCGGATACATCTGCTGCCGCAAAAATAAGCTCTGCATTGGATACACGGTAATTCTCAATAAATACTACCTTTATCTTATTCTGAATGGATCTGTCGTTGTTAATGACCTCCCCAACATTGTTAATCAGCTTAATAATCGCTTTTGCACGGCGGTAACCAGCAGAAGCCTTTGCTCCAAAGATAAAGGTTCTTGGGTAGAAGTCCATATCTGGATTCTTCTTTAACTGATTGTATAGATGCATGACATGCATGATATTAAGAAGCTGTCTCTTATATTCATGAAGTCGTTTTACCTGAATATCAAAGATGGAATTAGGATCAACCTCTATATTGTTATGCTTTTTGATGTATTCTGCCAAACGAACCTTGTTTTCGAATTTAATCTTCATAAATTCCTTCTGACTCTTCTTATCATCTGCAAAAGCAACCAACTCTTTCATATGATCCAAATTGGTAATCCACTGGTCTCCAATCTTATCGGTTACCCAAGAAGCCAACAGTGGATTGCCATGAAGAAGGAATCTTCTTTGGGTAATACCGTTGGTCTTGTTGTTAAATTTATCAGGAGTCATTTGATAGTAATCAGACAACAACTGGTTCTTTAATATTTCCGTATGAAGTCTTGCAACTCCATTTACAGAATAGCTACCTACAATTGCTAGGCGGGCCATATGTATCTGCCCATTATAAATAATCGCCATTTTCTCAGACTTTTGATTATTCCCATAGTAACGATTCTGTACATCTATGAGAAATCTACGGTTAATCTCTTCCACGATCTGATATACACGAGGAAGCAATCTAGAAAATAGGTCAACTGGCCATTTCTCCAAAGCCTCAGTCATAATGGTATGGTTGGTATAAGCACAGCATTTAGTTGTAATGGACCATGCCTCATCCCAGGATAATTCATAATCATCCATCAAAATACGCATTAATTCAGGTACCGTAACAGATGGATGAGTATCATTCATCTGGAAGCTTACCTTCTCATGCATCATATGAATGTCATTATGCCTCTTCATATACTTTAAGATAGCGCGCTGTATGCTGGCTGACACGAAGAAATACTGTTGTTTTAAACGTAACTCTTTACCAGCATAATGATTGTCATTAGGATAAAGCACTTCACAAATGGTACGTGCTAAGTTTTCCTGTTCCACTGCCTTCTGATAGTCACCCTTATCAAAAGAGTCTAAGTTAAAGGAAGTGATTGGCTCTGCATCCCAAATGCGTAGGGTATTTACCACATTATTACCATAGCCTAGAATTGGGATATCATATGGAACTGCTAATACTGACTGACAGTTCTCCTGTACAAAGCGCTCTCTACCATTTTCATCCTTCACATAACGCACATATCCACCAAATTTAATAGGAACAGAATACTCTGAACGTTTCATTTCAAATGGGTAACCATATTTTAACCACTCATCTGGCACCTCTATCTGGTACCCATTCTCAATCTTCTGTTCAAACATTCCGTATTTATAACGGATTCCACAGCCATAGGCAGGATAGCCTAGAGTAGATAACGAATCTAAGAAACATGCTGCAAGTCTACCAAGACCACCGTTACCTAAAGCTGGATCTGGTTCCTGGTCTTCTATATTTACTAAGTCAATGCCTAACTCACTTAAGGCTTCCCTAATATCCTCTGCTGCACATAGGTTAATAATATTATTGCCCAGGGAACGTCCGATTAGAAATTCCATGGACAAGTAGTACACAACTTTAGAGTCTTGTTTCTCAAATTCCTTATGGGTAGCCATCCAGCGGTCTATAACCATATCCTTCACAGCATAGGAAACAGCTTGATAAACCTGTTGACTGGTAGCGTCTGTAATAGATTTTCTATATAAAATCTTAAGGTTTTCAATAACGCTTTTTTTAAATTCTTCTTTATTGATGTTTACCATATTAGTCCTCCCTATCCACTTTTTTCACATACCATTATATATCATTGGGCAAATCATTGAAATAGCGAATGTCCCTAAACTTTTTATCTGAAGATGGGCGAACTTATGAAACTGTAACAAATGTTACTATTATTGTATTCAGTAGACTTATACAAAAATACAGTAAACAAGCCGATATTTAATGTAATGAAAGATTATAAGGAGGCTACCTAATGAAAAAGAATAAAAATAAATCTTTAATACCTGTCCCTATACTCTTATTCTTTCTTCTTATTTGTTGTAGCATAGATGTGTCTGCCAGTAACTTTAGTGTAATTGATGTTAATACTCTATACAACCAATGGGTAGAGGATGACAGTCCAGGTACCTTTAAGAAAACTATCACCTTAACTGTGGGTGACACTTTTACAAGTATCTATGACTCTGCGCTGGAAAGTGATACAATAAATCCTCCTAAAATTGTGGAGGATTTCAGCAATATAATTACTAATAAGGGAAATGGTACCTTTGAAGTAACGGCTGAAGGAACGGCCACAAAAACTTATATAGCTGACGGTTCCAATGGCTGGACCAAAAAAACCATATACATAGTTACCAAAGCTAAAGAAGTAGAGAGTCTATCTGTATCCACTAATTCTATTACAATGACTACTATTGAGACGCAAAAATTAGAAATTACTATAAAAGCAAAGATTGGTAAGGACAAAATTATCGTCTCCAACAGTAATAATGAAATTGCACAAGTTACAGAATCTACTCTATATCAAATACGTAGTACAACTGGGGAAACTAATTATACCTACATAATTAAACCTTTAAAGCCTGGAACTACTACCATTACCGTTAAAAGTAAAGCAGACCCTTCTTTGATGCAAACAATTCAGGTTACAATAAAGAGCCCTTACCTAAAACGGATAAATTATGTATCCAGCAAAAATGAAAAATACAGTTACACCTCTATGGTAGGTGACCTTTTAAGTATTACCAAGTATCATCAGGTTAACAAACCAGTGAAGCTTCTGAAAATTGGAACTTCCTTAGATAAACGAGATATTTACTGTCTTCGTATTGGTAATCCAAATGCTAAAAAATCCGTCCTTGTCACGGCTGGTATTCATGGCAGAGAATACATGAATCCATACTTTGTCATGGATAATATTGAGGAAATGCTGAATAATTACGATGTGGCATATTCCAACAAGAAATATACGTATCGAGAATTGTACGATAAGGTTTGTCTATACGTTATTCCTATGATTAATCCCGATGGTATCTCCATCGCCCAGGAAGGTTCAAAAGCAATCCAAAATAAAACTCTTCGAAATAATGTGATGAAGATTCAAAAACGCCTTGGTATCTCCTATGCTAGGTGGAAGGGCAATGCAAAAAATATAGATTTAAATCGTAATTTCCCAAGTGGTTGGGAGAAGTTATCGACCAAGCGGCAAGAGGGTACTTCTGGCACAAACGCCGGTTCGGAACCAGAGACAAAATGTCTAATGAGTTTTGTGGACAAAATCAAGCCAAGTGCTGTGATTAACTATCACTCCAAGGGAGAGATTATTTATTGGGGATATGCCGTAAAAAAAACCTCCACCTTCTACAAGCAAAGTGTATCTTTAAAAAATATCAGTTCCAAGCTAACAGGATATTATGCTATGCCGTCTCACAAAAGTAAAGCTGATGCTTGTGGATGCTTTGAGGACTGGTTGGCTTATACGAAGAAGATTCCAAATCTTTGTATTGAGACAGGAAATGTAACCTGCCCACTGCCAATTAGTCAATATAACAGGCTCTATAAAAAGAATGAGCGAGTCATTGAAGAAATATGTAAGTTTTTTGGTTAAATGGGAACAGGGCATCCCACGAAATTGTGGGGTGCCCTGTTTTACTCTATAGGTGACTCTAGTCAATCCCATGAAAGACAATCATTGAAGTCCTACTTTAGTACTCCCCATGTAGAAGAAGATTCTCAATATTCTCTTGTGTACCTCTATATTTTACTGATTTCTTCCGACTATCGGATACTACTATTTCAAGTTCTCGACCGCCACCAATTAAGGTAATTTGACCTCCTGATTTTAGATTAATATCTAAAAAATAATCAGGTGTGCAGATCTCACCATCTATGAGGTCCTCTACATCATGAATTTGATTATAGTACTTAAGAAACGTTTCAACGTCCTGAATCTCCTTATCTCCATCTTTGGATGAAGATAAGATGATAGAATCTACCGCATCTGCTTTAAATTCAGGAAGTGTATTATAATTTCTTATGGTAAAAAAGAGTACAATACCTAAAACCAAACAGCTGCTAGCAAATATTATGATATCTTTCTTTTTCTTCATCCGAACCTCCTAAACACTATACCTACTCTTTAATATTCTCCGTTCTTAAGTAAATTGAAAATATCCTGCTGCTTACCCCAGTATTGCTCTTCCTTTAGATGTATATCGATGTCCACACAGTTCTGCCAAAAGATAATGCTCTCACCTGATTTTAACTGGATAGTTATCCTACTATTTGGAGTCGTTTCACCATGATTATCATCTTTTCGTACATCATAAATGGTATTATAGTACTTTAGAAATGTCTTAATATCTAGGTTCTGATCCTGCCGACCATCAAATATCTCTAATTTTACAAACTCTACTTCACTTTCTTTCAAATGAGGCATTATGTTATAGAATCCATTGACATAAAAGAAAATAGCAACAAGCGCTATAGCGATTAACAAGATACTCCCTATACTTGCAACTCTCTTAATCATGCAATACCCCCTATGCTTATTTCTTACAATTTAAGTATAGAATAAACATAGGGGATAGGTCTAGCTTAACATTATGAATGTTTTATTAAGATTTGTTTATGATTATTGTACTTTTACTCCACCCATAGATTGCTTACACACATGGGAATTTAAATCCATACTTTATTTTCTAATCACACTTAAGTTTATAGAACAGAAATAATCATAAAAATTTAAAGCTGATTCTTCTAGTTCCGTACCTGTTAATTCATTACAAATATCATGTAGAATTTTTTGCATTATCTGATTTTGGAAATAATGAAACGGGACTTTGCCCCATTGTGTCGCAAATGCTTCCTGATCGAAATATTTCCAAAAGGACAACCTATACTCCTCTGGAAGAATAAGCTTATGCTGCTTATGGAGTTTAATTTGTCCATCCGTACACTCTTTTCCCCAAAAGTGGTCATCTACCATTGCAATACCCATAATATAACGTTCCTTTTCTTCAGAATTCTTACAATCCGTCAAAATCACGGCGGAGTTAGGCTGTATCTGAGATGGTATCCTTGGTTGCCCCTTCTTTTTACCCGTCAAAAAACATCCCGTTTCTACATATTCCAAATCCTTAATATTATGTATCTCATACTCTGATATATTATATGCTACCTGCGACTTTAACGGTATATTCATGGTATGAATGCGAAGGCGATATTTGTTTTCTAACTCTTCTATCTGTTTCTGTGCATCCTTTTCACGAACTCGCTCTTCACTTAGTTTTTCTATCTTTTTTTGAATAGAATTGTTTTTCAATGTAAGGTATTGTAAAAATGCATCAGGATAGATAAATAACTTCTTGGTTTCGTTAAAACAGACACTAATTTTATTTTCCCATAAGTCGGTTATTACACCTTTGCCAAATTTCTTATGCCTTACAACTTCTCCTATTAACTTCATAATTTTCCTCCTATAAAAGAGCTTTTCCTGAGTAACACCAAGTGTTCATCATTCCAAGCCCTTTTGGTTGTTTCCTATAGGTTTATGATTTATTCCTCTGTAGGTATTACTGCATGACGTACTTTTTCACTTATACGCAATACTATCTCGTCCGAATCTATCTGTAATTCGATCCTATCACTCATAAGCTCTGGAATGTCCTTAACTGCCAAGACTGTACCCGTTTTCATACCGTCAAGATCTATAGTAATTGTGTCAATCATATATTCCGGTAAAGAAGCATATGGAATCTCAAGCAGCATACGTTCTAATTGTCCAGGGACTTTTTCATCGTTTGCGAGAAAAATGTGAATGACACTGTTGACCTTTTCATCAGCCATTAATGCTTGAAAGCTAATATCTAAGATTTCGTCATTTAAGATATTCAAAGTTTTTTCCTTAATTTGTACTGGAATAATCTCTCCATCAATATTCAGGGAGAGCTTACTGCCTTCCCGTTTTTGACGATACAATTTACGTGCTACACTTTCCTCCATTTGAATGGAAATTGTTTCTGGCAGAGATTTACCAAACACGCTTCCGGGTACCAGACCCAGGCGTCTTAGCTTCTTTGGCTTTACAGATAAATCACGCTTTTGAATGGTAATGCTGTCCATTTTATTACCTCCTTATTATTGGTTTTTTATGCTAATTTGCACCAGCAGAGGATGCAAAAAACATTCCTTATGTATTCCATGATTTAAACATATTTACAATATAACCCACAGATTTACATGGCTTATAAAAAAAGAAGAGCTCTTCATACAACGCCGCTAAGCGTAATACCAAAAGCCCTTCTGTAAGACGGTTCTTTTCTATGTATTCTTTTTGTTATATATAGTATAGCACAGCTTATATAAAAAGGCAAATTTTATAATATACCTTTTAGCTACAGTAATCTTATTTTTTCTTTACCATTTTTCTAAGCTTGTATGTAAACAGTATAGAAAGAATCAAAAAATTACACTTATAAAATTTTATTTACTACCTCTCACTTGAAGTTCTATTTTCCTAAGAACAGTAGTATACCAAATGTCACAACAAGAATAGGAATATATTAAATCACGGTTGTTTCCTCCTCTATGCTTATCTTCTATATTAACGTAAATATCTAACTTTCCATCAATAAAATACTACAAATGACGTTAATCAACAGAATTATCGCAAGCAACACCCTTTTCTTCTTTCTATCTAAATTAGCTATTCTCTTTCTAAAAATTATGTATAGTAATGCACATAATGAAACATATATTAACTGGAATAGCATTACCTTCTTCTCATCCGAATAAAACTCATACATATCATAACCACCTACTATTACACCTAAAACAAGATATATGATTGCACATATAGTAAAGGTGATCTTTATGAACTTATTTCTCTCTATTTTGTCATCTGTGAAATGTTTTAAGATAAAATAAGCAACTATAGATGCTATTGCTACCACAATACCTAGAACGATAGCGGTATTTTCATTCACTAGGTTTTCCTCCATTCAGGGCTATATAAAATGTAGACTCCATTTAAGTTGTTTACAGGCACTCCATATGTTATCCAAAAATTCCATATAGTGAGACTCATTAATAAAACCATATACGTATTTCGACATTCTTTTACGATTTTTCTTGTTGTCTAAGAGTACTTTATCATCATCAATCATTGCTAATAGGGATTGCTCAAACTCTTTGGGATAATCTATTAAAATCACTCCTGTGGCACCAACCCGTTCATCATAATGCTTTGAGTTTATTGCCACATTTTATAATTCCTGATATGTTAACTTAGGCAATTGCATTAGTGCAACCATATAATCGGAATAACATTCCTTTACTTTTACAGTATTTCACATCATCAGTGCATTCACTAATTAGATAAAACAGTCGTGGCTTACTCATGTGTATCCCCTTTCTAGATTAAAGTCGATTATCCACTAAATAATATTATTTATAACGAACTCGCCATTCATTATAATCATCTTCGTAGTAATACCAGCCCTCTTCCTCTAGTGGTTGCAGTTCAGTAAGATACTCCAATGTAGGTTCGTGTTCTTTATCTATGGAATAAGCAACACCTCTGCTAACATCTGATAGTCTACACCACATCGCAAAACTAATTGTATTATCAGTTCTTTGAATGCTAATATATCCTCTTTTATCTATAAGGTTATTCACTGCTTTTTTAACTGTCTCATCATTAATCTTTATACTAGTGTATCCTATTGACATATTTCCATTTTCATCATGAATCAGAATTTGGGAATACCCTGAATTGATAAAGTATTCTGTAATAAGAAGGATATCCTCTTTGTCTCTGTTAAAATATCTTTCAGCTCTATCTTTATCTAATGGTGTCAACTTATCAAATGCCCAGTTTGTCACTCCAAAAGTCATAGCAATTATAGTAACAAATGACACACAAATAATAAGAAGTCTTGTCTTGCTTCTCCCCAAATTACACCTCCATGAAAAGTCTATCTCTACTTATGACAAATGCCTTACCCCTAAAACTATTACAATTCGTCTGGTAGTGCCTGTTTGATAAATGTTACTTCTTTTATACTACCATCAAACAAGTAATCATACTCTGGTTCAACCGAAACAACCAATTTATCTGACGAAAATACACATTTTCCCAAAAAAAGCACTTCATGTTGATTATTATCCTTAATAAACATTACCTCCGTCGATTTTTTTTCAAATCCAACCTCAATTTCTATCGTTTGATTTTTGTACTTTAGTACACCTTTTATTTTGTAACGTTCTGTGGAGCCATTGTAATCATGAATATCAAAATATATATCTGGAGAAACCGATACCCATCTTGCATCTCCATAGTCTCTAGGTCTCTTACCTTTATAAGGATCCTGCGTACAACTTACAAGACAGAACAACAAAGAAAATACGATTAAGCTTGCACATACATATTTCATACTAACCCCCAACTCCTTTTTCTACCCACACCTAATAATTTTCCTATACTAATCCTTCATTAACCATTGGCCCAGTCTACTCTTAAGTTCATTATACCTAACACGATCTTCCATATTCGTACCCATTTTTTCAATATATTTTTCAGTTTCTAACATTTGTTTCTTTGCATCCTCTTCTCTATTTCTACCTAATAAATACTTCACATACGATTCACTATCTTCTACATAACTCAGATATCCGTATGGGTGCATAGGTGCAACCTTTATTGATTGTTCTGCTGCATTGATTGCTTTCTTATAATATTCTTCCGCATCTGATAATACATTTTGCTGTTCAGAGAGTAACCCTAGTATACGATTGCTTGTACTACATATATTATAGAGCTGTCTATTGTTGTTCTTATGCTGATCAACACTGTTATATATAACCTCCATTGCCTCTTTCACAATTTCAAGTGCATTGGTACAGTACTTCCACGCATCCTTCCTATGTTCTTCTGTTTTATAAAGTACTTTCGCCGCATCCGTATATGAAAACCCAATTTTGCAATAGGTATCTATTATTTCAGGTACTCTCTCCTTTACACTATTATACTTTGTAATTGCTGATTCAATATACTTAATTCCTTCTTGTACTCTGCCTTCATTCAAACAATATTCACCACATCGTTTATACGCCAGACCAAAATCAAGATAAAAGGCTTCGGACCATGACTCCTGAATCGTCTCCGCTATTTCATAGTTGGATATAGCATTCCGATACATCTCCCATTCCATATCTTGCTTTTTCATACAGCCATAGGTATCACCTAGTTGTTCTTGTGCTCTTGCTAGCTTATCATATATACGTAAAGGGTATAACTTGTCCTTGTTCTTACAAAAATCCAGAACTTTCTTCAGATATTCCTCAGACTTATCGTAATCTCCTTTTACGGAATACTCTCTTCCGAGGAAAATATATGCTTCCAGCTCAATATGTACAAACTTTATATATGGCAACTCATATCTTGCCTCTTTAAGTGCTTCCAGACACAGTTCTCCGTATTTTATGGCTCTGTATTCTTCCCCATTATCAGGTGCAATATGAGAAAGTTCCATCAGTATTGACAAGAACATCAGTCTATCGCTACTTTTTTCAGAATGCTCCATTCCCTCATTTGCAAAACGATATGCTTGTTCATAGTTAGAAGAATGCCATGCTACAAGCGCTATTTCTGCCATAACTCTCATTCTTATCTGCTTAGGGATTTTTTGATTTGCATAAATAGTTAAGAGATACTCATAGTATCTGCTCATAAACCCGTTACTAATTATGATATTCTTTATATTTAGAATCTTATTTATACATTCATTATAATCCGATAGTAATGTCCCATAATATAATAGATTTAAAATATTCCTTGAAATATCACCACCTATGGTCGAATCCAAATCAATCATTTTCCTTCTGATGCACTCATATTCAAACACGAATAATCTTAAAATGATATCTTTCTTCATTCCTTTATATTCGACATCTAAATACTCTTTTATTTCTTCACGCATACTATTTTGAACAGAATAAGAACCCTCCCCATTACCAACGAAAAGTGTCCCACTAAACCAATCTCTATATAATTCGAATAACTTACCCGGAAATAATTGCTCAAATAGATGTTTATCAAAGCTTTTTGTTATTGTCAGACAAAACAACATTTCCTTGTAGGTTTTATCCATATGTTTTAGATTATCTGCTACAATATACTTGATTCCGTTTATTTTCAACTTATTCCAATCTATATCCTCAACATTCTTAGATACTGATTCTACAATTCGTTCAATGTAAAAAGGCGATCCACCACTTATTTCAATAATATTATTTTGTATTTCTTTATCACTAACACCATAATTACATAAATATTTTCGTAACTCAAGTTCCGACATCGCTTTTACACAAATATCATCCAATTTAATATTTATACTTGTGACTTTTTTTTGAGACACAAGTACCCAATGTATTTCTTTCGTTTCGTCGACTAGATTATATAGCCAATCCTCACCTGTTAAATTCGTACTATCAAAAATGTTTCTATAATTCTCTATAAACACAATGATTCTATTACTACTAGTAGTAACATAAGTATTTAAGTCATGTGCAAGTGCTAATGGCATATGTTTATGTAATTCCGTGACCGAACAAGCCTTATACTTCTTATATAATTCTTTTTCTCTTTCCCCTTTAGGCTTTATTCTTTTTATTACATCACCTACAAGCTTTGCAGACTTTAAGCAGGTACCAACGGCAGACAAATCAATAACGCTTGATGCTACATCAAATACTCCCGATCCCAACTCAGAGAAGTCACGCTTTGTCGTACTCCTTTCTATATATGGAATTCTATTATAATGGCTACTATCCACAATATCTGCAATTTTGAAATCTAATATCTCAAACTTATTATGAGCACTGTTACCTGACTTTTTTTTATCTTTTTTTCTATCTTCACTACACTTTTTTAATACATCACATAACGTGTAAAGAGCATTCACCATATATTCATGGGAGGTTCCATCATATTCTGCAAAATCAAATTTGCAGCACAATATATCACTTGGAATCTCTTCACAAATCTGGTTCACCAGAACTGTTTTCCCAATTCCTCTCTCACCATATATATTTACTAATTTACTTCTATTATCTAATACTGTTTTCTTAAATTCATCGATATACTCTGTACGTTTTATATAGTCCTTGTATTTTACATTTCCCTCACCTGTAGGCATAATTTCACTCCTTTAACAAAGATTTTATTCTGACTTTCATATAAACCTTTTATTACATGGCTTACAGTAAAAACTTATCCGCAGCATCGTTCCTTCCTAAATATTAAATAAGTTAGTAAGCCACATGCACTGATATGTTATATTATACCAAATTAATACTTTTCATAAAATACTTATCTAATATTGAAGAATAGTGATCTCTCAGAATAGTTAAAGTGGAATAACTTTACAAAAGCGAATCAGGTTTTGATAGGTATAAAGAATAAACAAAGCTCTTTGCCTAGCATGACGTGGCCCTTAAACCACACCATACTTTGCAAAGAGCTATTTTTATACTTTTATCTTCTATTAATCTACTTTCTTCACACCAAGAGTTACTTTTTCCCCGTTGATGTTCCACTCTTTAGAGTATCCATCCATAGAGCCGTATACTACTTCGTTGCAAAGAACCTTACTCATAATGGATTCAGAATTCTTCTGAACAATCTCAGCCACCTTGTCATTTCCATTTACATAAAGGGCAATGTGGTTCATAACCTCAAAACCTGCTTCCTTACGCATGGTTTGAATCTTGCTGATTACTTCCAAAACGAAACCTTCTTCGATTAACTCTTCCGTTAAGTTGGTATCTAAGACTACAGTGATACCGTGGTCTGCATCAGATACATAACCCTCTTTTTGAGTCATTTCGATTAATAAATCGTCTTTCTCTAAGATTTCTTC
>JAEZGY010000012.1 GCA_023416695.1 Bacillota bacterium
TTTGTACAGGTGCTGCAGTGGGACTAGTTGTGGGGCCTCCTATCTCTAGCTTTATGATTTACGTCGGAGATATTATTAGGTGGGCAACAGAGCAGGCACCATTTTTAATGGGAATCGTTGTTTCTGTTGTAATGGGTGTGGTATTAACTCTTCCAATCAGTTCAGCCGCCCTTGGTGTTATGTTAGGATTAAGTGGTCTTGCAGCAGGTGCAGCAACTGTAGGCTGTTGTGTGAATATGGTTGGCTTTGCAGTAATTAGTTACCGCGAGAATAAAATGGGCGGCCTGATTGCTCAGGGTGTAGGTACTAGTATGCTTCAGGTGCCAAACCTAATGAAGAAGCCAATTCTCTGGCTTCCAGTGGTACTGACAAGTGCCATTTTAGGGCCTGTTTCTACCATGCTACTTCATATGGAAAATAATAGTATAGGCTCTGGTATGGGAAGCGCTGGCTTAGTAGGACAGATAACGACCTATGGAAGTATGGTAGCAGAGGATGGGGCAGTCCTTACCATAGTAAAAATTATTGTGATTCAATTTGTATTACCAGCAATCCTTTGTCTCATGATGTCAGAGTTCATGAGAAAAAAAGGCTGGATCAAACAAGGCGATCTGAAACTGGATATTAACTAGATTTTAAGTGGTTTCTTTTAGAGGTAAGCTTCTAGAAGAAACCATTTTTTATTACAATAATAGCAGCGATATGGTTACATATAAATATAGAATAGACTGAAAAAAATATATATGTTACAATAATTAGGCATAACGATTTATGGATAAAATACATAGAAAGAGATGGGATAAAAATGAAACGGTTTTTCAGTAAATTGTTTAAACCACTTCTAGTGGTTGTATGTCTCTTAACCGTTCTAACTGTGATTGCAAGCAATGGCATCAGTTCTAATGAAGAAACAACTAATAAAAACCCTATTATTGTTGACCATAAGGGACAAGTAATCAAGGGGGATTCAGATAAGAACAAACCATTACCGACAGACAGTAAGGACAGCGTAAATGGAGATACCGGCAAGGAGACGCCTGTACCAACGACAACGCCCGAACCAACGACAAAACCTATATCGAAAGATACAACCAATAAGAAAGTAACTCTTATGGCCGTGGGAGATGACTTGGTACATACATCTGTAATTGAAAGCGGAAAGCAATCTAATGGAACCTATAATTACGATCATCTGTTTACCAATATTTTAAATGATATCAAGAAGTCAGATCTTTCCGTAATCAATCAAGAAACTGTTCTTGGGGGCAAAGCGCTACGTTTTAGCGGCTATCCAAGATTTAATTCTCCTCAGGAGATCGGCGATGCTATAAGTAAAGCGGGTTTTAATATTGTTCTCCATGCGACCAATCATGCGATGGACAAGGGAGAGCAAGGAATGCAGAATTCCATAAACTATTGGAAGAAGCATAAGAATATAACCGTACTGGGTGTTAATGAGACAGAGGAAGAATACAACAACGTTAAGGTGGTAGAGTCAAACGGAATCAAGATTGCCATGCTTAATTATACATACAGCTTAAATGGTCTACCATTACCAAGTAATCGTCCATACATGGTAAATATGTTAGACGAAGAGAAGATTCGTAAGGACGTAGCATTAGCGAAGCAGAAAGCTGATTTTATCATTGTATTTCCACATTGGGGTACCGAGTATGTCTATGAGCCTTCTAGTTCACAAAAAAGATGGACAAAGTTATTTTTAGAAACTGGAGTGGACCTGGTAATAGGGGCACACCCTCATGTGATTGAGCCAGTGGAATGGCTAGAGGGAGAAGATGGCCATAAGATGTTAGTTTATTATTCCCTTGGCAATTACGTATCTGGCCAAGATGCATATCCAAGAATGCTTGGCGGCATGGCGAAGATTACGATTGAGAGTAAAAATGGAGAGAAGCCAACCATTACCGATGCTTCTATAACAGGACTGGTAACACAGTATGAGAAGGATTATAGTAATCTTCAGGTGTTAAAGTTATCGGACTATACCGACCAGCTAGCAGCAAAGCATAAGATTCGCACAATGTCCGTCTCCAAGTTAAAAGCCTTAGCAAAACAGGTTTGGGGAGACTGGTATAAAGGAAACTAGTACATATCGGAATACATACATAATTGGGAGCATTGTAACGTAGTTGAAACACTATTTTACAAGGCTCCTTTTTTAAATAATTGCCAGATGGCCAAATATCGTTTAAAATAGAAAGGTAAAATATCAGAAATTCGTCAATAATAATTCTGATACCAATAGAAGGAAGGTACATTATGTCTTATACCTCGTTATATCGTAAGTTTCGTCCCATTGGATTTGAAGATGTAAAGGGACAGGAACATATTGTAAAGACATTAACAAATCAAATAAAGGCTAATCGAGTAGGACATGCTTATTTATTTTGTGGCACGAGAGGAACTGGTAAGACGACCATTGCTAAGATCTTAGCTAGAGCTGTCAACTGCCAGCACCCAATAGACGGAAGTCCTTGTAATGAGTGTCCAACTTGCCAAGCAATCTTAAACCAGACCTCTATGAACGTAATCGAAATCGATGCCGCCTCCAATAACGGTGTAAATAACATCCGTGACATTATTGATGAGGTTCAATATTCGCCGACAGAGGGCAAATATAAGGTTTACATCATCGATGAGGTTCATATGCTCTCTGCAGGTGCTTTTAACGCGCTCTTAAAGACACTAGAGGAACCACCATCTTATGTAATCTTTATTTTGGCAACGACAGAAGTGCATAAGATTCCAATCACCATTTTGTCCAGGTGTCAAAGGTATGACTTTAGACGTATCTCCATTGATACCATTACGGCTCGTTTAGAGCAGCTCATGGAAAAGGAGCAGATTCAGGTAGAGGAAAAGGCGCTTCGTTATGTGGCTAAAGCAGCGGATGGCTCCATGCGTGATGGACTCAGCTTGTTAGACCAGTGTATCGCTTTTTATTACGGAGAGACTCTCACCTATGACAAAGTGTTAGAGGTTCTTGGAGCTGTGGATACAGAAGTATTTCAGAAGTTGTTAGGTTTGTTACTAGAAGGTAACCCGGTGGAGGTTATGGAGCTAGTTGAAGAGCTTATTGTGAGAGGAAGAGATTTAGGCCAATTTGTAGTGGATTTTACTTGGTACTTAAGAAATCTAATTCTGCTTAAGAGTTCAGATTTGGCAGAGGACATGATTGAAGTATCCTCAGAAAATCTGAAAGAAATGAAAGCCATGGCGACACAGGTGGAAATGGATACGCTTATGAGGTACATCCGTATTTTCTCTGAACTGTCTAACCAGATAAAGTATTCCACTCAAAAGAGAGTGTTAGTGGAAGTGGCTTGTATCAAGCTTTGTAAACCAGAGATGGAAACCGACTATACCTCTATCCTAGAACGCATTCGTCAAATGGAGAAAAAGCTTGAAGAAGGCATTGTTGTGAAGCAGACTTCAGTTGCCGCGGAACCTACCGCTAAAAAGCAAGAGAAGGAAGAGCCAAAGCAGCAGATTTTACTGAGTGCACTTCCAGAGGATGTGAGACAGGTGGCAACCAACTGGAACAGCATTGTAAAGGATTTAGATGGTCTTCTACAGCAAATGTTGAGAAATGCAGTGTTAACTGTGAATGAAGGAAATACGCTTGTTCTGGCATTTTCTGAAGATTTATGTAAGAGCTATGTAGAGAAAGATTCTTCTATGAAAGCCATAAAGGATGCCATCGCAGAGTATATTAATAAAGAGGTTTCCATTCAGACTAAGTTCTTAGAGGGAGGCCGTGATGGGCTTAATAAAGTAGAAGACATTACAAAGCTCATTAAGACCGATAATATAGAGGTTATTTAAAAAGCGTACAAACGCATATTGATTAAGGTAAGAAATAAGGTTATATTAATAAATAGTAAGTGAAATGAAGGAGGACCAACTCATGGCAAAACGTGGTGGTTTCCCAGGTGGTATGCCTGGTAATATGAATAACTTAATGAAGCAAGCTCAAAGAATGCAGAAGCAAATGGAAGAAAAGACAAAAGAGCTTGAAGAAAAGCAATGGGAGGCTACAGCTGGAGGTGGAGCAGTAACCGTACGTGTATCTGGTAAAAAAGAAGTTGTAGCGGTTAAATTAGCAGAAGAGGTTGTAGATCCTGATGATATTGAAATGTTAGAAGATTTGATTATGGCAGCAACCAACGAAGCATTACGTAAAATGGAAGAAGAAAGCAGCCAGGCAATGGGTTCCCTTACTGGTGGACTTAACTTAGGTGGAGGTTTTCCATTCTAATGGATTACTATAGTAAACAGATTAGTAAATTAATAGAAGAACTATCAAGACTTCCTGGAATCGGCTCCAAATCGGCACAGAGATTGGCCTTTCATATCATTAATATGCCAGAGGACCAGGTAAAGAATCTTAGCACGACCATTATTGATGCTAAGACTAATGTTAGGTACTGTAAGCAGTGTTGTACCCTAACAGATCAGGAACTATGTCCGATTTGCCGAAGTGATAAACGCAATCCAAAGGTTATTATGGTAGTAGAGAATTCTAGAGATTTAGCAGCCTACGAGAAGACAGGTAAATATGACGGCATCTATCATGTGCTTCATGGCGCCATTTCTCCGATGCTAGGCATAGGTCCCTCAGACATTCGCCTAAAGGAATTAATGTTAAGACTGCAAGGTGAAGTCGATGAAGTTATTATCGCTACAAACTCCAGCCTTGAGGGGGAGACAACAGCGATGTACATCAGTAAGCTGATCAAACCTACCGGAATCAAAGTAAGCCGAATTGCTAGTGGCGTACCTGTAGGAGGAGACCTTGAGTATATCGATGAAGTGACACTGCTTCGAGCACTAGAAGGCAGAGTCGAGTTATAAATATAACGCTTTAGTATTATAATATTTTATTCTAAAGTTCTAAAGTAGGACAGCAATGCTTGCATTGCGAATAAGACAATAATAGCCCAAAATGGCAATCTCTTTACGTTGACCATTTTGGGCTATTACTGTCTTATAGCGAAGCGCGTCCTACTTTAGGAGTTAGTATAGAACTAGCTATTAATACATTCTAAGCTTCTTCCTTATCTTTGCTATTGTTCCTTCTCCTAAAGTCTTAAAATTGCTACAACATAGCCACCGTTTCGATAGTCGGCGAATAGCAATGCCAGGAAAGGCTGTATGAGCACGTTGGTCCTTAGGCTTGGTCATGGCGATCATAGTGTAAATAGCTTTAAAAATTACTACCCAAAAACTGCATGGTCCAAGCGTAGGACTGCAATGCTTGCATTGCAGAATAAGGCGATAAGGGCCAAAATGGCAACATCTCTTTGTTGACTATTTTGGGGCCTATCGCCTTATAGCGAAGCGCGTCCTACGCACAGGACATCCCCATCCCCACCCCTATCACCCA
The DNA here is from genome assembly GCA_023416695.1 of Bacillota bacterium. Taxonomy (GTDB): domain Bacteria; phylum Bacillota; class Clostridia; order Lachnospirales; family Lachnospiraceae; genus KM106-2. The sequence goes on from JAEZGY010000012.1 coordinate 5,408, forward strand.
TGTCTTTATTTCACTGTAGTTTTTACGCCCATTAACCCACCCCCTCGCCATCAAGCCTTACGTACCATTACGATGCTCATTCATGCGAAAGCTTGCCTTTCATGGAATCTGCTAGAGCCGACTACATAGCAAAAAGGGACTGTCGTAATTAGAAAACCTAATTCGACAGCCCCTTTTTGATTAATGAGAGGGGGGTATTTCAAATGTATAATAACTCTTGCAATTATTAGTATAGAAGGAATTTGTGTTCAACCTATGACCAACTTATGAATTTCTTATAAAGTTTATGAACTAATTGTATAATACCTGTAACTTTGATAAAATTAAAGTATATGTAACGTGTATGGCATACCGATATCTATATGGCCAGATGAAAGGGAGAACGATATGGATAAGGAAAATTTGCTGCAGCAGGATATTAATGCGCTGTATCAGCTAAGAGAAAAACTGCATACTTTAAATGACTACAAGCAACAGCTTTCAGAAAACGATCGGAAGGAAAGCCGCTTAGAAACCGAACTTGAGCTTAAGGAAAATATGGTTCAAGACGAGATTAAGATGGCAGTTGTTAAAAGAGAAAATGAAATTGTAGCCTCCTTTGATGAGCAAATAGAACGTCAGAGAAATCGCATGAAAAAGGTGCAAGACAAAAAGGAGCGCTCCAAAAGTGAAAAAGTTTCCCGAAGAATCGAGAGGGAGACTGCTGAGCTAAGAGGAGATAGTGAGCGTCTAACGCAGGAAGTGAAAAATATCTTCCAACAAGGTAACATCTCACGGATTTTTAACACTAGACTTTATTTTGCATTATTTGCCCCAAAGGGTTTAGGCGACATAGGAATTATGTTAATCTCTCTAGCCATTGTCTTAGTGGCACTTCCCATTTTGCTCTATCACTTCATTTTTAACAGAAATAATACGTTAGGTTTAGTGGTAATTTATCTTGTGGTGCTTGGTATAACAGCAGGATTATACTACCTCATTTATCAGGCCACCAAACAAAAGAATCCAACAGCTATTTCAAGTGGAAGGGCAGTTCGCTATAAATTAAGACAAAATAATAATAAAATTCACAAGATTAAAAAGAAGATTCTTAAAGATAAAGATGAGAGTGATTATAACTTAGGAGAGTATGATAGCGAAATCAAGGATATTAACAATAAGATAGCGGATATAAATCGACAGAAAGCAGAAGCTGTTGCAGTGTTTAGAAGTTCTACAAGTAACATTCTTGCGAATGATGTTAGACAAAAGCATGAGAATGAGATGCTTGAGACCAAAGAAGAATATCAACAGGCTCATAAAGCATGCAGTAGATTAGAGGATCAAATAAAAGAGCTTTCTATGAAGCTTGCCAGTGACTATGAAGTATATATAGGAAAAGAGTTTATGAACCTTCCTGCTTTGGACAAGCTTATTCTTATTATGCAGCAGAACCAGTTATCTAAGATATCCGAGGCGCTAGAATGTTACCAGAAGCAAGTCGGAAGCTATGAGGTTTTAAAGGAAGAACAACAATAGTTAATATGAGAAAAGGGCATTGCACAGGTTGCAATGCCTTTTTTCATTACATAGGAAATTGCTTTGCAATATCCTATGTAATGAAAAAGCTTTCTAAAAGACAGAAAGCTAATAATCGCACAGGGTTGGCTTGGATGATGTCGTTTTCACGACCCAACCCAGGCGAAGAGTTTTGCAAGCGAAACTCTTATTTATAATTATAATGATTTTGTTTTGCTTACCATAAGAGAGGTTACTCCGATTTGGTGCATCACATAGCGAAGGCCAATGCAGATGTAGTCTGCTAACTGCATGACTGTGTCCAGTCTAGTGGTTTGCAGTAGCATATGATTGAGGTACCCTGAGACATTAACGATGCCTGTAATAAAGATATCCCCCACAATTGGTAGTTCCTTGTTCACGCCAATACCAGGGCTTAAGCTACCTTCCCCCATCGTTACAAAGCCGACATGTTTATCCTTTCCTAAGGAAGCATCAATCGCAATTACAAATGGGTATTTGTAAGTTTCGTAGATAGACTCCATAGTTTTAGTGAGGTTTTTGGCATGCACTGGACGCGCCAACGTTCCGTATATATGCACATTTTTATATTGTTGTTTTTCTAATTTATACCCGATTATTGGACCAAGACAATCGCCTGTTGCTCGGTCTGAACCAATACAAAGGATAATGACAGAGTGTTTTTTGGAAATCTTCGATGTCACTAACTTGTTTAATTCTCTGCAAAATCGATAAATTGAGGCCTCTTCCTGGCAGTCAAAGTATTGTAGCGAAGTGGAAGTCTCCTCGTTGCTTTGTTTCATATAATTCCTTTCCCAGCAAAGCTGTCGCTAATTATAATATAAGTATTACCAGACCTAGCAACCATAGACGTATTATTTTAAAAAAACTAACGCAATTATCAACAAAATAATCAAAAAACAGAACTTAAGAAAAATTATGAATGCGAAAAGAAAGTAAATATAGTAATGAAAATCGATAAAACGTTCATTTATAGTAGAAATGTTATTATATAGCGTTGTTTCAATCTGACAAAAAACATTATGTAGTAGTGGTAATATACCCATGTCCAAACCTGATTTCTGGAACAATTCGAATTTGAAAGGCGGTATATTGATGATGATTGAAACTATTCAAAATAATCAGAATAATCAAAATAATAAGAACGAGAAAAAGCAGAGAAATAATGGCGTGAAATTGCCTAAAAATATAAGACAAGTTGGTCCAATGGATGGGGATAAGAGAGTTTACATAGAAGATTACGTAATGACTTATATGAAACAGATTGCCATGAAGAGCTACGGAAACTATCATATAGCAGTGCTCCTGGGGCATATTCGTAAAGTGGAAGGTGAAGATAATGTATTTATCAATGGTGCAGTCGAAGTAAAAGATATTATTTTTGATGACGACAAGGTTTTCAATAATGAGAGCTGGGCGAAGATCTATGATGATATCAAAAAGTATTTTGACGATGAGGAAATTGTCGGTTGGTACATCACGAGGCCAGGACTACCGCTTCAGGTAAATGAGTATTTGAATAAAGTGCATCTAGACAATTTTGCAGGCAATAATAAGGTCTTGTTGATGTATGATAGCATTGAGCGGGAAGAGGCCTTTTACCTTTCGACCAATCAAAAACTCTGTAAACAAGATGGCTACTATATCTACTATGAAAGAAATAACAATATGCAAAATTACATGGTGGAGAATAGTGACAATCAGAGTATAGAAGCAGATTATGTTGATCATACGACTATTAATATTCGAAATGTAATAGAACGAAAAAATAATGAAAAGGTTCAAAAAAAGCGGAGCCTCTCCGTGATGTATGCGGCAGCATCGGTCTGCGCCCTGTTTTTAATCGTTGTGGCCGTTACTATGTTATCTGGAAAAGGGCTGCGGGACGCCAATCAGGCGGTCAGTGCTAGCAACCAGAGTAATAAGCCAACAGCCTTAGTAAATGCTTCGATAAGTCCGGATACTACCCAGGTCAATGTGCAACCCGGTAACATTAATACGATTAAGGACGAAACGGTAGTTGGTGACAAGACAAATAAGAGTGATGACAAAGATAAGGGGAAGGAATCCAGCAATTCATCAAAAGATACGGATGTCAATGTTAGTATAGAAGGCACCGATCCAATTGATTCAAAGGGCAATAAGGATACCGATATCAAAAAGACAGAGGATAAAGATTCAACCAGTAAAGACACAACCTCCAAGGATACATCTAAGGAGGATACGTCTACCAAAGAAACTTCCTCCAAAGCTACGAGCTATACAATTAAGAGGGGAGATACTCTGGGTGGCATTAGTATGAAGTTTTTTAAGACCAAAGCCTATGTAAAGAAGATCATGGAGCTTAATAAGATAGAAAATCAGGATACCATATATGCGGGACAGACCATAAAACTTCCAGAGAGTGAATAGATAACGTAGAAAATTAAAATAATGTGGTAATATTGTTAGATTTCTGTATAATAAAAGTATGTGTGAGATAAAAGAACCACTACATAAGTAATAGAAATAGGAGCAGAAGATATGGCGACGTTTGCAGATAAATCGGATTTTGTCCAGTATGAAAAACGTATCCAAAGGCATAAAAAACAGAAACTGTTAATATTAATAGGAATTCTTCTAGTTGCAGTGGCAATTTGCGTGTATCTTGTATTTTCCTACATTAACCGTGTGTTTAATGCCTACGAAGTTACGACCAAAATTGAAAGGCAGGACTCAGGGGAGGTAACTTACCTACCTTATGGGGAGCAGATTCTAAAAGTAAGTCGTGACGGTGCTTGTGCCTATAACTCATCTGGCAATATTACCTTTAATGGTAGCTATAATATGCGTAACCCCAAAGTCGATATTTGTGATAATTATATAGCTGTCGCAGACATTGGTGGCTATAGCATCTACGTATTTGATGGCTCTAATTCAGGAAAAGAGGTTAAGGTCACCCAACCTATCCTGCAGGTGCAGGTAGCAAGACAGGGAATGGTTGCAGTTCTTATGGAGGGTAAGGACACCAATACCATTCAGTTAATCAAGTCGGATACAACAGTGGATCCTGTAGTAGCAGAGAAAATAACCAATGTAGAGGACAATGGGTTCCCAGTCAATATTGCACTATCAGATGATGGAAAGAAATTGGTGACCAATTACATGCAGGTCAATAATGGAGTAATCAAAAACCAGGTAACTTTTTATAACTTTTCTGATGTAGGACAAAATGAAGTAAACAATATGGTGGGAATGAAGGATTATGGCGACACCACCATCGCAAATGTAAAATTTATAGGAAATAACACAGTCTGTGTATTAACTGCTTCTGGCTTTGAGCTATTTAGCTTCAGTGAGAAGAGTGAGGAAGTGTATCAGGAAACCTTTAAGGGTACAATAAAAAGTGTATTTAACACAGATACCTATATTGGGTTTGTAACTGAGAACCAAGGGGGAGCGGGTAAATACAAAGTACAAGTGTATGATACCAATGGCAAGAAAGTTTATAATGAGTCCATTACTTTTGACTATGATAAGGTAATCATGTCAGAAAAGGAAATGATCTTCTATTCAGAGAAGGATTGTCATATTATCAAATTAAATGGGGTGGAGAAGTTTAAATACACCTTTGATCATCATATATCTGCTTTTACGCCAATTAATCATTATAATAAGTATTACCTTATAAATGACACAGATCTAAATATGATAAAATTAACGGAGGATTAGGAGGATTAGGGATGAACTGGTTAGCGATTCTTGTATTAGTTTTTCTTGCTGCTTATATTATTCGAGGGTATCATAATGGATTTATTAAGACCGTATTTTCTATTTGTGCGGTATTTATAGCAGTAATAGTGGCTTCCTTAGGAAGTTCTACCTTAGGTGGCATCCTACAGGATAATAAGACTATTTATGAGGCAGTTGAAAGTAGGGTTGTTAAAACCTTAAGTATTGAGACAGAGGCGAAGTCTAATGCTGAGCAGCAGAAGTATATTAATTCCCTTCCTGTTCCAGATAGTTTAAGAGATGCTTTAGTGGAAAATAATAATACTAAAGTATATGAACTAATGGATACCTCTAAATTTGGGAATTATGTATCTGGTTATATCACTTCTATGATCCTCAATGCGCTGGCGTATGTTCTGTTGTTTGTAGTGACCTTAATAGTGGTGCGAGTTCTAGCGAATGTATTAGACATTGTGAGTAAGCTACCAGTATTAAATAGTATTAATAAAATAGGCGGTTTGTTCTTAGGGCTACTTCATGGATTTGTGATACTTTGGATTCTTTGCTTGGTACTTACTGTGTTCAGTGGTACTGGAATAGGTGAAACCTGCTTTAAGGCAATCAATGACAGTACATTTCTTTCTATGATCTATAATAACAACTTACTTCTACATTTTGTTGTAAATGCAGCTGAGGCTTTGGTGATTTATAGATAGGAAAACAATGCTTTAAGTAAATAGCTAAAAATGAATAAAAAAGTAGGGCATATGGAGAGACTATCTATGTGCCCTTTTCTTATGCTCTTACTCTTTACATTAAATTGTTCAAGAAAAACAAACAATTTACAAGAAAAAGGTGAGAATTAGAGTTAAATTTACGACAAAACACCTCTGAAAATTGCCTATTTATAAGGGTTTGACGGGAATTGCTAAATTTGCATCGAATTTTGTAAAAATAATATAAAAAAAGTGTTGACATTCTCTTTTTCAGGTGATATAATCGTTTTTGTTGACACGGCAAACGGCTAACGGCACTGAGGTCGACAAAGAAAAGAACATTGATAACTAAACAGTGAAACAACCCTGAAAATTCAAATGAATTTCAGAAATAGAACGTTTCTTTATGAAACAGTAAAATTAACGGTTAAACAAGCTAGTGCTTTTTGACCAAGATCAA
>JAEZGY010000002.1 GCA_023416695.1 Bacillota bacterium
TGAAAGCTCAAAAAGAAGATGGTATTTGGAATTCAAAAGATGAAATAGTTGAACTAATTAATGCAGGTGACTTACAAAGTACTTATGAAGTTCAACAAAATAACTTTATTGATAGTGGAGCAGTAGCAGCACAAGTTCCAGTAGATAATTATGTGTTATTTCAAAATATGTTAGATGCAGCAAAATAAATTTCAAATTTTGTAATAAAATCACTACCACCAGCTTTGAAGTGAACCCCTTTTGTTAGATAAATGATATGTACCCAGTTTTCTAGACACATCATTATACAATTGGATAATCAAGCACTTACAACGGATGTCTTCCTGTAATTTACAGGAGGCATCCATTTTGTTTTTGCTTGAATTCGTCTAATATTATAGTAATCTATATATTCAGGCCATTGCCTATTTTTATATAGTTTCACACAGTTCATCTTAAAAACAAAATCATATTTCAAAACAAAATCCCCTTTACTGTTTTGTCCAGTAAAGGGGGTACATATCAATTTTTTATGTTTAGTACCCTACTTCCAACAGGGTAGAAGTTCCACTAGTTTAGGAACTTGTCCAAGGTAGGATAGAGAACCAAAGCAAAGGATATATTCTTCCTTAGACACTAATTCTAAAGCTTGCTTTAGAGCATTTTCTAAACTACCAGCATCCATTACCTTCTTACAATACTTTACTGCCACATGAGCTAACTCACTTGATGTAAGCCCTCTTGGCCCTGGCGCTGTAACTGTAATCAAACATTTTGGTAGATTCCCTAAACACTGTAGCATTTCCCTATAATTCTTATCTACATATACGCCCATAATAAATACTCCCTGTCTGCCCTTAAATACTTTTGACAGAGTCTCCTTTAAAACCATTGCAGCACCTAGGTTATGTGCCCCATCTATCACTAGTGTTGGATTTTTCTTAAGAACAGTGAAACGGCCAAACAAAGAAGCTTTATAAAGTCCTTGGTCAATAGCCTCCTTAGATATTCTAAATCCTTTATCTCTTAATAGCTGACAACACTCTATTGCAAGTGCAGCATTTCTTAACTGATGACTACCTAAAAGCTGTAGCTTATAAGGCCCTTTATCCTGATAGGTAAACTCCATCTTCTCTCCACTATATGAGAGTGGTTTTATGTCAGCCGGTGACATCTCTGTAACCGGTGACTTCATTTTTTTTGCAACTTCTTCAATAACATCCTTAGCTTCCTTAAGAGCCTTATCTACAACGACTGGCACGAAAGGTTTGATAATGCCTGCTTTTTCCCTGGCAATTTCCTGTAGTGTATTACCTAGATACTCCATATGATCCATACTAATTGAAGTAAAAACACAGGCAAGGACACGTTTAACTACATTGGTGGCATCTAACCTTCCACCCATTAAAGTCTCTAAAACTACAATCTCACACTTCTGTCTAGCAAATTCTAAAAAGGCCATGGCTGTTTCCATCTCATAATAGGTGGGTTGGCTAAACCCCTCTTCTACCATTGCCAAAGACGCTAGCTTTATTTGCTCTATATGCTTTGCCACTTGTTCTTTCTCAATATGAGCCCACTCTTTATCCATCCTTGAGACCTGAATACATTCCTCATACTCTTGTACCACTGGGGAGATGTAACGTCCCACCTTATATCCCGAACACACTAATATATTGGCAATAAAGGCACAAGTAGAACCCTTTCCATTAGTTCCAGCTACATGAATAAATTGTAGTGTATCTTGAGGTCGTCCTAGCCTATTTAGTAGCTCTGTAATAGTTTCTAGTCCTAGCTTACTTCCAAGGCTACTCACCTCTTTCATATATGCTCTTGCTTCTTTATAGTCCATATTCTTCTCCTACATACCTTATCAAATCTTCTCTCCCAAATGAAACACTACTGCTCATTATATACTTGAAAAATATAGAATTTTAAATAGGAGGATTCCTCAGCTGCCCACAGGATAGGATGGTCTGGGGATTGCTGTCTATATTCAATCTGTCGTAAGCGTTTATGGGCAGCTCTAGCTGCTTGGCCAATGGTCTGAGTAAAAAGCTCTGGAGTCATAAAGTGTGAACAGGAACAGGTAGCAAAAAATCCCCCATCCTTAATAAGCTTTAAGGCACGGTAATTGATTTCACGATAACCCTTTACTGCATTTTTAACGGAACTACGAGATTTCGTAAAAGCTGGAGGATCAAGGATAATGACATCATAGTTCTCTCCCTTAGCCTCAAGCTCTGGTAATAAGTCAAAAACATCAGCACATCGAAAACTAACACGGTCTTCTAATCCGTTTAACTTTGCATTCTCTGTAGCTTGAATCACTCCAAGCTCAGAGGAATCTACTCCCACTACCTCTTTTGCTCCACCTAGACCAGCATTTAAAGCAAAAGATCCCGTATGTGTAAAGCAATCTAATACCTTAGCTCCAACACATAGCTTTTGCATGGCAAGTCGATTGTATTTTTGGTCTAAGAAAAAGCCTGTTTTCTGCCCTTCTGCCACATCCACATAATACTTTACTCCGTTTTCTTCAATTAATACTTTTGTATCAAAAGGTTCCCCTATAAAGCCCTTCACCCTCTCCATTCCTTCTTGAAGGCGCACTTTAGCATCACTTCTCTCATAGATTCCACGAATTGTAATGCCCTCTTTTTTAAGAATCTCTACTAAGATATTTAAAATCTCCTCCTTATACCTATCTATACCAAGGGCTAAGGATTCCACTACTAAAACATCATTATACTTATCTACTACAAACCCAGGAAAAAAGTCTGCTTCCCCAAAGATCACTCTACAGCTTTTAGTATCTACCGTAGCCTTTCTATAGTCCCAAGCTGCCTGTACACGTTTTTCCCAAAACTCCTTATTAATCTCTTGCCCCTTTTTCCTAGTCAACAAACGTACCCTTATCTTAGACGCAAGATTCATAAAGCCTATCCCCATAAAATAACCGTCAAAATCCTGCACCTCAACAAGCCCACCATTATTAAATTCTCCGGTAACCTCAGCGATCTCATTGTCAAAGATCCACATGCCACCAGCTTTTATTGTTCTTCCTTCCCCTTTTTTTAAAGTAACCGTCGTTTTTTCCATTCTCTTCTCCTATTATAGATGACTTCGTATTTATAAGCTATTGTATGCCTACTACAACATTTGGTCAAGAAGCTTAAAGTAAGCTTCTGTATTATTACCATTAATTTTCAAATGGATTTTAAAAAATTAGAATAACCACACTTCACAATCAAATACTAAACTTATGAAAAAGAATGTATTTACTAATTTTATTATTTGCGGTAGCTTAGGCTGGTGTTTGGAGTGCTTCTGGACGGGATTAAGTGCCATTATAAAGCATAAAGATCCTAAACTTCTTTGCTCCACCTCTGTTTGGATGTTTCCTATCTATGGTCTAGGTGCCTTAATCAAACCTATAAGTAACTTATTGGGCAAGACTAATGCCATTATAAGAGGAGGCGTATACACAATTGGCATCTTCTTTACAGAGTATTCTTTAGGTACTCTACTAAAAAAATATAAGGCTTGCCCTTGGGACTACTCAAAATCGAAATATAGTTACAAAGGAGTCATTAGACTTGATTATGCCCCTCTATGGTTTATTGTGGGTTTGCTCTTTGAAAAAATTTTAAAGTCACCTGCCAAAAATGCAAAAAGATAACTTTATACTACTTTTTCATTTGTGCATCATGCATATATAAAATACCATGTACTGGGAATACTGGTTTTATTTATCATTATTGGTAACAATGTTGTGTTGCTTTATCGTGCTAAATCGTTAAAAATAGTACCTAGTAACGCAGAATTTAGTCGAATCCTGCATTATATTATGAAGAAATGGGTGGATATTTATGAAAAAACGAAATGAAGCTTCAAAAAAAGTTTCACTAGTGGAACGTATTGGTTCAAAGATTCCAGATCCTGTGGTAATCTTTATCTTCTTATTCATCGTTATCATGTTAGCAAGTGCTTTACTTGGAGGTAAAACCTTTAGCATGATGGGTAATGATGGACAAGACGTAACATATGGTATTAAAAACATGTTTACAACAGAGAACATAAGATGGCTTTTTGATAATGCTATTCTAACTAACTGGGTTGGCTATGCCTCTGGTATACTAGGTGTAATCCTGATTGTTATGTTTGGTATTGGTATTTCAGAAGAGTCTGGTCTTCTTTCAGCTTTAATTAGAAAACTTGGCGGAAATATCTCTGATCGTTTTCTTCCTTACTTACTTGTATTTTTAGGTATTATGAGTAATATTGCCTCTGATGCCGGGTATATTATCTTGATACCACTTGCTGGTCTTCTATATCTAGGACTAAAGAAAAACCCTCTTATCGGTATGTTTGCCGCATTTGCAGGTGTATCTGCCGGCTTTAGTGCTAACTTAATTCCAGCGACTGTTGTGGACATTCTTGTGGGTAGAAATGCTCAGGGCTTTGCCAATGCACAGAATGTGCCTTTTGTATCTTACCTAGGTAAAAACCTTAATGCATTTACTATGCACTACTTCTTTATGGTAGCTTCCACTGTTTTATTAGTTCTTCTTGGTGGATTTATTACAAACAAATTCATTCGTCCTAAGTTTGAAAAAATGTCCTATGATGTACCGGACGATGTTGATATTAGTGAATTCGGTGTAACAGACACTGAGAAAAAAGGCTTAAGATGGGCTTTAGTAGGTTTCCTTCTATCTCTAGGTTTCTGCGTGATTTTAGCAGTTGGTCCACTTAGAAGCTATGTGGATCCTACCACTGGAGATACTGTAACTCCATTTTTAGAAAACATCATTCTATTAATCACCTTCATCTTCTTTATGAGTGGTGCATTCTATGGATATGCCACAAAGAGATTTACGAAGCTACAGGATGTTATTGAAGCAATGGCGAAACAAGTTGGTACCATGGGCTATGTTATCATCTTAACTTTCTTCAGTTACAATACTTTAGCACTACTTTCCTATACAGGACTTGGAACCTACATCACTTACCTAGGGGCACAGCTTCTAGAAAATCTAGGCTTAAACCAAAGTCCAACCCTATTAATAATTGCCTTCATTTTAATTACTGCAATTATTAACTTATTTGTAGGAGGCTTAACCTCTAAGTGGTTACTACTTGGACCAATTTTCATTCCAATGCTATACAATGCAAACCCTAATATGACTCCAGATGTTGTGGCAGCTGCTTATCGTTTAGCAGACTCTTCTACAAACATCATAACTCCTCTTATGAGCTACGCGGGTATTGTATTAGTATTTATGAGAAAATACAAAAAAGATTTTAATGTTGGTAACTTAATCGGGGCAATGTTGCCATATTCTATTGCTTTCATCATTTCCTGGACGATTCTGTTACTCATCTTTATAAACTTTAGAATTCCTCTTGGATTCTAGTAAAAAGGGCTGTTGTACTTAAGTATCATGTAACAACAGCCCTTTTCTTATCCTCTAAAAGTTATTACCATTCCAACCCCAGTTCTCAATCTCCTGATAGGTTACATAGATCTTATCTCCTGGAACACCAAGCTCCTCATTAAAAATGGAGCAAATCGCTCTAGTAAGATTATCGTAAGCCTTTTGATTCGCAGAACCGAAGATTTTCACTTCCACAAAAGCTATTTTTTCAAACTTTTGTCCCTTAAAATATAAAGTATACTCATCCTCAAACCCAACCATTAACCAGTTCTCACTTTTACCAGGAATCAGCTCTATGGCCTTTCCTAATTTCGCTTTGATACTCTCCTGCTTTTCTTCGCTTATCTTTACACTAACCTTTGCATTGATAAATGGCATTTAAACGTCCTCCTTATTCCTACTGTTGGTATTTTACAAATATTATAGCAGAATTCACCACCACAAGCTATAACTGGTAATTTAATACCCTTTGTTTTATTATATCCCAGTGAATATTTTCTATAAAGGCATTGATGTACTTCGCCTTATCAATGCCATATTGAATATTGTAGGCATGTTCATACATATCTAATACTAAGATTGGTAAGGATAGTACTGCATCTCCTGTTTCATGATCATCTAGAGAAAGGTTTCGTAGGATTTTACACCTTTGATCAAAAGCCAACACTACCCAACCTCTACTGGCCTTTGCCGTAGCAATAAAGTTCTCCTTCCATGCATCATAACCACCAAAATAGGTTTGAAACATAGTAAGGATTTCATTACAAGGGCTTTGACAAAACCCTCCTATATTACGAAAGTATAGCTCGTGAAGAATGACTCCGTTAAGAGCATAGGCTTCCCCTCTTTTTAAGCCACGATACTCTCCATTGGTCGTATTGGCTTTTTCTCTTATCTCAGGCATTATCTTTGATAATTCTTCTGTAATCATATTTATCTGCTCTACATAACCCTTATATAATGTATTATGCGCATCAAATTGTCGCTGGTTAATTACTGTGATATCCGGTGTATGATGAAATCTTACAGCATTAATCACACCATTACCTCCACACCATACTAGTATAATAGTATTGAGGAATCACTAAATTAATGCTATGATAAAAAGAAAAAAGGGAACATTAGATGCTAAAAACTATTATTTTGAAACTATCTAAAGGGAGAGACCTAAAGACATATCCAGATTTACTGTTATCTCTTAAAAGTAATTCAATCGAAGTGATAAGCTTAGGGCATAATAACTTAGAGGCTACTCCCTTATTAGCTTATATAAATGAAGCCTCCCTTATCATAAAAGACTGTCTACTAATTACAGACTGCCAACAAACAGCCCATGAAGCGAAGTCCTTACATCTTGCTTGCATTGGAATTTCCTCCTTAGAGGGAGGCTTCTTTAGTGGAGCGAGCTGTATTATAGATTCTATTAAGTATCTTCAATATGATAGCGTATTAGAAGAATACAACCGCTTTTATAACCTACCTTCCACCATCACATGCACAAATCGCTTAATCATCCGAGAACTCACAGTGACGGAAATTGAGGCTATGTATCAACTGTATGAGGATAAGGAGTACGTCAAATTTCTTCCTCCTCTTCTTTCCCTTGAAAAGGAAATGGAAAAGCATGCTTCCTATATAAAACATGTATATAACTTTTATCGCTATGGTCTTTGGGGTGTTTTTCTTCAAAACACGGATAAACTAATAGGAAGATGTGGATTGCAAAGCATTGAGCTTGATGGCTCTTCTGAAGTGGAGCTAGCCTATCTCATAGACTCCGCCTATAGTCAAATGGGCTATGGTTATGAAGCAACCTCAAAAATCCTTGAGATAGCAAGAGAAAAATTCTATCTAACCTCTGTCATTGTAAGAATTCATAAAGACAACCAGCCTTCCATTCGTTTGGCTGAAAAATTAGGCTTCCACTATGAAAAACCTCTTCCTGATGAGGAACAGCTTTTATATCGTATTGATTTTAGGCGTTAATTCATTTACAATGGGTAATGGAGTTGAAAGGAATATGCCAGTATGATTAAGAAATCTATAAATCGTAGGGGAAAACCTACTTCTAGCAAGCAATCATCCCCAGATAATCGATATCAACAGGCGACACATTCTGTTGCCAAAACTTATGAGCAAAAAAGTGACTCTACTGTCTATACCAAATACTATACTCATAAAAAAAAGCATCCACAAGAGGATTGAGAAAACAATATTAACTCAGGAGGTACTTAATGGACGAGTTATATAAAGCAATAGAGAATAAAATATTAGCAAGCGGATACCCTCAACAGGTAAGCGGATACGACATATATAATGAAATATGTGATTTTATCGATGGCAAGGAAACTGGGGCTTATGTATTTATGACTAAGAAGGATAATGATGATGTCTACGAATACAACCTGCAGATTCATGATGAGGACTTTAATCTAAGTACTCTTACCATTACAACCAAAGATAACACCTATCTGATCGATTTTGATGCATAGGAGGTTTTGTGATGGAACGTACAAGGAATACCAAGCAAAAACAACATATATTAAACATTCTAAGTACAGCTAAGGGCCCTATGTCAATCAACGAGATTTACAACTGTTGTATCACAACCTATCCTAAGATAGCCAAATCTACTATTTATCGTAATGTCGACGCATTAATTAAGCAGAATCTGATTGATAAGTATTATCTTCAGGAAAATGAAATGTTCTATCAGATTAAGAATACCACCTCAGAACATAAGCACTATGTGATCTGCAACAGCTGCAAGAAGATGTTTGACCTTCCTGTATGCCCGATTCACGATATACAGTCCTGTCTTAACGACTATGGCTTTACAGTAACAGACCACTATATACAGATTAGTGGCCAATGTATGGATTGCAAAGAGAACAGAAAATAAACAAAAGGACTTTACAGCTTTTCAGTCTGTAAAGTCCTCTTTCTTTTCTCTTCTTACTTATCTAGTAGTATTAGCCTTATCTGTTGGCATTGCACTTCCATTAGTAATATTGTTATTATTGGTTCCGTTATTCACTTTACCAGCAGAGTTATTATTGGTATTATTATTGGCATTATTAGTAGCTTTATTGACATCATTTTTAATATCATCTGCCGCATTATCAATACCCTTTTTTACATCATTAGCTGCATTGTTCACATCATTACCTATGGTGTTATCTTTGTTCTTATTCGCATCATTGGTTTTAGCATTCTCATCTGTAGCAGAATTATTATATTTTCCATTCTTAGTGGAACAACTGGTTATGGACACTAAGCTAAGACAAAGAATTGCTATTAAAACTATAATTCTTTTCTTCATAAACTTCCTCCTAAAAAATATTTACGCAATTAGTGTTCCCTAAAACCTATATAATATTCCTATATACCTATCTTTTTAGATGAGAACGCACCCACTGCTTCTCTTCCTTACTTATTTGGTTGGACTCAACAATCTTACTAATGGTCTTACGATGCGTAAAATCATCTAGCTTGTCTTGTCTTAAGAATTCTAACGTTATCTCTTTATCCTTCACATAGCACATACTCAAAAGCCATGCAACGGCCATTTTAACATAATAATCATTGTTATTATACTTACTACAATACTCAAAGATAAGAGGCATATACCTGATATCTATGTAGTAATTCAATAACATAACAAAGCCAAACCGTTTCTCATATTCTCCATGTTCCTTTAGACACTTAAGAATCAGTTCTAGGAAATCTTCTGGATAAGTACTGGCAACTTTTAAGGAAGTGCAAAAGGTGTCACACACAGCCCAATTGTCGATATAAGGGATAAATGACCTAATATACTGAAGCTTCTCGTCAAGGTTCAAGGTCTTATCCTTCATAAGTTCCCCTACCACAAAGCCATGGATCATATTCTCCTCGTAGTACTCATGCTTTATAAGGGTAATAAACTGCTTTACATTACCTTTACTTACTTCCCTAGCAAGCCTTCTAAGCACTGGAACCTGAATACCAATAAGGTTGTCTACCGTTGGAACTAACTTCTGTTGAAACTTATAATATTTATCTGATCTTAAACTTAGTAAGTAATCCAAGAATTCCTCATACGTATTAGTATTCCATTCCACTTTCTGTAATACCATTATTCTTCTCCTCCTGAAATTCCGGCATATACTCCCGAAAACGGATTGGAAGCATATTACGCTGCAAATTATAATTCTCTCTTTCTTTTATAGAAATACTCTCCACAAACACAGACCAAGCATTACTCATCGTCTCTTCCTTTTTAGAGTGCTCCTCTATAAGCCTAGGGTCTATCATAGATAAGGCAACCATAAACCACTTCTTATGGGCAGGATGTACCACAGCGATCTGCCGTCCCTCATCAATGATCATAAAGTTCTCCTGTTGCAAACGATCTGCAAAATGGGGTGCGATTAAAGTAAGAATATTATTCTTAGGACGTATCTGACTCATTAAAATCCCATTACTTAGCTCAGAAAACCGCACAAAGCCATAATAGTGATGAGTCTCATTCCATACTGTCTTCATTGTCTTTGTAATAGCACTGACATAGTCATTACTTAGATAATTCATAACCTTATGTCCGTAGTGAAAACCTAGTATAAGAAAACGATAAATCACCTCTGCTTTATCCTCTCGGTTAGAAATAGCCATATCGTATACCCCTGTATACGCCTCTTCACCAATCTTTTTCTTGATACTATTAGTTACCTTCCTACTCTTCTCTGCATCTGCTGTTACCGTAATATACTTGGCAAACAGTTCAAAATTTAGAATAGGACCTACGAGAATCCGATTGTATTGGTGACCGTAACCACTAGACCAGGCATCATAGACTGCCGTAAAAATACTTTCAATCTGATCCTCGCAAACATATATATGAATACTCTTATTCTCTTCCATAACTTATCCCTTACTCTGTAAAGACCACTCATAATTAGTATCAAACATTGAAATCTGCTTAAAAGTATCGACTTCCTGTAAATGAGGTGGTAGCTTCTCCTTAATCTCTAGCATATGTCGTATTATATAATCCTCTTCTACCTTAACGGAATACATCATCCTCCCACTACAGGTAATAAAGTAGAGTGCTCTCTTTAGTACTACTCCCATCTTCTTTAAATCAGAAAAGGTAAGAGTAGCCATCTTTCTTGCTTGAATAATTCTTCTTGCTGAGGTAACGCCAATTCCTGGCACACGTAACAGAGTATAATAATCTGCCTTATTGACCTCTACTGGAAAATGCTCTAGATGTTTTAATGCCCAGTTACACTTCGGATCTAATAATACATTAAAATATGGATTTTCCTCATCTAAGATCTCTGTTGCCTGAAAGCCATAGAACCGAAGAAGCCAATCTGCTTGATATAATCTGTGCTCCCGTAATAAAGGGGGCTTAGTATCTAAGGATGGAAGCAGGGAATCCTCATTAATAGGAACATATGCCGAATAAAATACCCTTTTTAAATTAAAATTCCTATAGAGACTATCGGTTACAGATAACAGCTGATAATCTGTCTCTGGGGTACATCCAATAATCATCTGCGTACTCTGTCCTGCAGGAACAAAGGCGGCCTTCTTAAACCCATGCCTTCTCTTAGCAAGCATCATTGGATCCTCACTAGGACTACCCATGCCGGGCAAAAGTATATTAGACCTTCCATTGCCTTGTACGCCAATAGTGTCAGGTAGCTCCAGCAAGGTCTCGGTACTTTTCTTATGTTCTACCTCACTTAAAGCATTGTAATACATATTGTCAGTAAGTCCAATTCTTCTTCCTTTGTTCTCATTAATCCCTAACTGAATCTGCTTCATTGGACTTAGAATATTCTTACGATTCTTATGTGGAGCTAAGGTCTTAAGGCCTTCTGCTGTAGGAAGCTCTAAATTAACACTCATACGATCTGCAAGCCACCCCACCTTATTGATAAGCTCTTGGTCTGCCCCAGGAATCGTCTTAATATGAATATATCCATTAAAATTATGCTTAAATCGTAGAAGAACTAAGGTCTGATAGATCAAGTCCATGGTATAATCCGGACTCACTAAAATACCAGAGCTTAAAAACAATCCTTCTATGAAGTTACGTCGATAGAACTCCATAGTGAGATCACATACCTCCTCTGGAGTAAAGGAAGCTCGTCTGATATCGTTGGAAGAGCGATTAATACAGTACTTACAATCAAAGATACACTCATTGGTAAATAGTATCTTTAACAATGAGATACACCTTCCATCAGCAGAAAAGCTGTGGCAAATACCACAAGCTAAGGCATTGCCCATACCATCTCCATTGCCACCTCGATCCACTCCGCTAGAAGTACAGGCCACATCATACTTAGCTGCATCTGACAAAATAGATAATTTTTCTTCAATTGATAGATTCTCTTGAATTACCATATAAAACCCCAACTTCCATAATTAACAAACATATGTTCTATTTTATTTCATCATAACACATAATCGGTACACTGACAAGATATAATTCCATAGAACGATTAAGTTCCATTTTCCTGAAACACTCATATTTTATAGTGTATAATGTTATTTGGAGGTTATTCTCTATGATTCCAATCAGTATTGGTATGACGGCTCCTGACTTCACAGCAAACACTACCTTTGGGCCAATTCACATGTCTGATTATAAGGGAAAATGGGTGGTATTCTTCTCTCACCCTGGTGATTTCACCCCTGTTTGTACTACAGAATTTATCGCATTTACCAATGAATATACACGGTTTTCAGACCTTGGCGTACAGTTACTTGGACTAAGTATAGATAGTAATCCTTCCCATTTAGCTTGGGTAAATACAATCTATGAAATTACTGGAATGACAGTTCCTTTTCCGATTGTAGCTGACCGAGATGCTAAAGTGGCGGCACTCTATGGTATGGTAGCACCTGATGTTTCTACCCAAGAAACTGTACGGAATGTCTACATCATCGATCCTGATCAAAAGATACGCTGTATCCTCATTTATCCTTTGACTACAGGAAGAAGCATACCAGAGATTATTCGTATCATTGAAGCTCTACAGACTAGTGATAAATATAAAGTCGTAACTCCTGCCAACTGGCAGCCAGGAGACCCTGTTCTTGTGCCTGCAGCTAAAACATATCCAGAGCTTGTACAAAGAGAGAACAACCCACAAAGTCTTGGTCTCACATGTAAGGATTGGTTCCTTTGCTTTAAAGAGATCACTCCAGGACAATAAAAGTAGAAAAAGGGAGTGTTATAAACGACCATTCACATCATTTACAGCACTCCCTCCATAGGCAGTTTTCTTGTGGCTAGACTTGACATTAGCACCATAATTAGGTACACTAATTGTGCATTTATTATATCATATATCTGCTTCCTTGGCTCAGTCGGTAGAGCGTCTCACTCGTAATGAGAAGGTCAGCGGTTCAAATCCGCTAGGAAGCTTTTTTTATTACTGTGGATAGAACTAGTTTAAACTGGTATCTAATACACAGATTTTTTATTTTACTACCTTTCTTTCTATATAGGTTAATAATTTATATAAAATCGTTGCCATTATACATAGAAGTACAATTGACAGGATAACGTAATCTAATTTAAATACCTGGCTGCCATATATAATGAGATACCCTAGCCCAGCCTTTGCTGCTAGAAACTCACCAATAATCACACCTACAAGACTAAGCCCCATATTTACCTTCATGGTACTAATGATTGCTGGGATATTACCTGGTAATACGACCTTAGTTAAAACGTCTTTCTTATTGCCTCCTAAGGTATAAATTAACTTTATCTTATCTTCCTCTACTCCCTTAAAACTCGTATATAATGTAATGATACATCCAAAAAGTGCTACCGTTACAGCGGCCACTATAATTGTTTTCATATTATTGCCTAGCCATACAATAAAAACAGGTGCCAAAGCCGACTTCGGAAGGCTGTTTAACACCACCAGATACGGCTCTAACACTCTAGAAACCTTTTCATTCCACCATAAGAGAACTGCTACACCAATGCCAATAAAGATGACCAAGAAAAAACTAACTATGGTTTCTAACAGGGTAATACCTAAATGATAAAAGATGCTACCATCTTCAGCCATTACAATAAAGCTTTTTACTACTCTTGAAGGACTACTAAATACAAAATCATCTATAAGACCAATTCTTGTTGCAACCTCCCAAAGTCCTATAAAAAATACTATAATAGCAATTTGATATACTCTAACTACCCTTAACATAGATAAATGTTTCTTAATATATTCTTTTTGCGCCATGGAAACATTGGTATCTGAAACCATTAGCTTTAGCTTTCGATTCTCTTTACTCAAGGGCTATTCAGCTCTTTCCATACCTGGTCAAAATAAGAAGCAAATTCAGGCGCACTTCTTGCTCTTAATGGAGTTCTGATTCCATCTACACTTAATTTGATGTCTATCACATTTTTTATATGAGATGGCCGTCCAGATAGAACATATACCCGGTCTGCCATACTAATAGCTTCCGCTATATCATGGGTAATTAGAATGGCTGTTTTCTTTTCCTTTTTTATAATTCCCCAAATATCATCAGAAACCTCTAACCTAGTCTGGTAATCTAATGCTGAAAATGGTTCATCCAAAAGTAGTATATCTGGCTCTAACAATAAGGTTCGAATCAAGGCCGCTCTCTGCCTCATGCCTCCTGATAACTCAGATGGCTTGGCATTCTGGAATTTTACTAGACCATAGGTACTAAGCATCTGGTTAATCATAATATAACTACTTTCCGTTAGCTTATTTTGCACCTCAAGACCTAACGTAAGATTTTTTATTGTACTTCTCCACTCAAGCAGATGATCCTTTTGTAGCATATATCCAATATTCTTTCCAGCTGTCTTTGCTTCCAAATTATTAATTAGTATATTGCCACTAGTTGGGGTAAGTAAACCTGCTATTAAAGAAAGTAAGGTAGATTTTCCACAACCACTTGGTCCTACAAAAGCAACAAACTCGCCATCATATACCTGGAAACTCATATCACTAATAACATCTGTCTCCCCCTTCAGACTATGATAGGCATAACACAGGTGGTTAATGTTCAGCATTTCTTTCATCAAAATTCCTCCACCATATATGGCTCTATTGTATTATATGAATATCTTTTTTTTCCGTTCCCTAGGACATTGTTAAGATATAAATATTTGTATGTTTTTTTTCCTTTTTATGCTATAATTAATATGTATAATTTAGCATTCTAATACAAAGTTATGTCATATTTTAAAATATATTGTGATTATTCATTCACTTTAGACTTAGAGGAGGTAACTAATTATGAAACATCTTCTTGTACATAACATTCGCCCAGGTATGAAGATTGGAAAAGACGTTTATGGTTCCAATAACCTACTACTAATTCCTAGAGATACCATTGTAACGAATCCTATCATTACCAATCTGTTATCCCACAATGTTATCTCAGTTTTTATAGATGATACGAATACATCTATCCCTGAAGAATTAGAGAATATAGAACCTGTTGAAGAAGAATACACTATTAAGCACACCAAGACATTTAAAGTTTTCGAGCAAAAGCACAAAAAGACTGTAACCAATGTACAGAATGAGTTTAGAGATATTATCGAGGGAGCGGCGCCTATTGATACAGAGGAGCTATTTAATGAGGTAACGACCTTATTTCCTACTGATATGACCAATATAAGCCTCTTTGATATGCTACACAATATGCGAAGTTATGATGACTCCACTTATATCCATTGTATTAATGTAGCTCTAATCTGTAATGTGTTTGGAAGATGGCTTGCCCTTCCTCCAGAGGAAATAAAAGTTCTTACCCTTTGTGGCCTACTTCATGACATTGGAAAGCTAAAGATTCCAGAGGAGATTATCAAAAAACCTGGAAAGCTCACAGATTCTGAATATGAGATTATCAAGCAACATTCCTACTTCGGATATCAAATACTAATTAAGCAAAACCTTGATCCAAGAATAGCTCAGTCTGCTCTTCTGCATCATGAACGTTGTGATGGTTTTGGATATCCTATGGGCTTTGACCGTAGCAAGATCATTGATTTTGCACTAATCGTAGCCATTGCTGATGTATATGATGCCATGACCAGCGCACGAAGCTACCGAGGACCTATTTGTCCATTTTCAGTAATCAAATTTTTGGAATCCGAAAGTATGCAAAAATATGATCCTCATTATTTCTTAACTTTTAATGAGCAGATTTTAAACACTTACATAAATACAGACGTAAAACTTAGTAACGGTAAGATTGCCAAAGTTGTCTATATCAATCGCAATGATTTACCTTATCCTATTGTTAAAATAGGCAATGAGTGTATTGACCTTTCTGTAAAAAAAGATATTGAGATTATTTCAATGGCATAACACTAAGAATTCACAATAATAAATAAGCTCCTGCAGCATCTAACAATATAGATACTGCAGGAGCCTATTTCTTTATCACTCTTAATAACAAACGATAATTCCACCGTCATTTGCATAAAGTGTACTAACGCCAGCCATTCCAGTAATAATACAATCTTTAAATGGTAATCTAGACAATATTTCTTGCTTTACATACATTGCTCTCTCGTAGTTATTACAGTGTGCAATACCTAGGATACGATTTGTAACATCAATAGCATCCTTTTCTATAATATCTACCATAAGTCTAAGTGCTTTTTTAATTCCTCTTGCTTGGTCAACCTTCTCAATCTCACCTTCACTAGTAGCACACATAACAGGCTTGATATTCAGTGCACTAGCCAAAATAGCTTTTATATTGGAAAGTCTGCCATTCTTTCTTAGAGTCTCTAACGATTCCAGTACAAACTTAGTCTGCATTTCATCTCTAAATTTGTTAGCTAAGGTAACCACTTCATCAAATGGTGTTCCAGCCTCAACTAATTCTTGTATTTTCATAACAATTAGTGTTTGTCCAACAGAGGCAGAGCAGCTATTAATAACTGCAATATTCTTATGAGGATTCTCCTCTAAATAAAGGCGTTTTGCCAATTCAGCACTGTTATAGGACCCACTTAAATTACCTGTTAAAGTTACCACATAGATATCACCATCAACGTCATACAAATCCATATAAGCTTCTGGTGCTGGACAGGAAGATTTGGTTGCTTTTGTACTTTCATTTACTGCTTTTATAAAAGCAGCCTGATTAAAAGTTTCGTCATCTACAATCTCTACACCATCCACTTCAAGTGTAAGAGGCACTAGTTTTATATGTTCATCCTTCTTTAACTCCTCGGTTAAATCCGTACAGCTATCTCCTATTATTCTATAATTCATATTAACCCTCCGAAATCCATCACATGATGTGGTTTTAATTACTAGATATGATAGCATATCTTACGTTACTTGAAAAGACATTTTTTTCATTTTTTTGTTGAATTTATAAATCTTTAATATTTCTCGTTACTATTGTGTACTGTTTTTATTCTTCACTTGCATATAATCTTAAAAAAGTGGAGGACTAGCATGAGTTCTTACCCTATCACCTTAGATGACTGTCTATGGATGTATTACTACTGGAACTTTACTACTATCATTCAACATGGAGTCATAACAGGCTTTATTCTCGAAGATAGTAATATGGAGGAAGATTAAGAATAAAGAGTTTTGGTTTTAAAAACTTTTCGCCTATGGTGGGTAGTGAAAATGACATTATTCATACCACAGTGCGACATCGGCTTTCTATCTTTTGAAAAGCCTTTTTTACTGTATCCAAACTTGCAGCGCATATTCCGATATACTAAAAGAGTGTGTCACTTATGGGACACACTCTTTATTCTTCTATTTTGCAAGCATATTCATAATTTCGTTACTACGTCTGATAAACTTAGTCATTGCTTCCGCTTCTAAAGGCTTGTGGCTAATCAAAGCAAGATCATATAACTGTTCACAGAAGAGGTCTGTCGAAGCCTCATCCTTATGATCAAAGACATACTGTACTAAAGAGTTGTTAGCATTTAATACAAGAGTCTGTCCGCCATCAAACATATCAGCACCTGCTCCGTACATGCTGTACATCTTCATCATATCCTGCATTCTTCTAGCATCCTCTGATAAGGTAATCATAGAAGAAACTTCTGCATTTTTAAGCTTCTCAACCTTAACCTCAAGCTTTTCCTTACCAAGGACTTTGCGGAACTTCTCAGTCAAAGCTTCTGTTTTGGTTTTTAAGGTTTCCTCATCTTCCTTAGACACTACATCCTTAAAGCTTTCTGTAACATCTGCATCGATACGCATGAACTTGATGTCTTCCTTAGCTTGTTCAAGCTGAGAGATAAATGGTTGATCGATATTGTGAGTAAGAATAACTGCATCTAGCCCATTTTCCTTAAACATATTGATATACTGACTCTGCTGTTGTTCATTCGTTACATAGTATACAATATCTTTTACTGGTTCTTCATTTGTCTCATCAGATTTTGTTTCTTCTACCTTAGTTTCCTCAGTATTAGCATCGTTTAAATCCTTCTTAGATGCTTCTACATACTCAGGTAACGTAACATATTTACCCTCAAGATTCTTAAAGATAATAAAGTCTTTCATCTTGTCACGGAACTTGTCATCCTTTAAGCAACCATATTTAATAAATGGATTAATATCATCCCAATATTTCTCATAGTTTTCGCGTTCTACCTTGTACATACCAGCTAGCTTATCCGCTACCTTCTTAGTAATGTACTCACTGATTTTCTTAACAAATCCATCGTTTTGTAAAGCACTTCTAGAAACATTAAGAGGAAGATCTGGACAATCAATTACACCCTTAAGTAGCATTAAGAACTCTGGAATTACCTCTTTGATATTATCTGCGATAAATACCTGATTGTTGTATAATTTGATTGTTCCTTCTATGGAATCATACTCCGTATTAATCTTAGGGAAATAAAGAATACCCTTTAAGTTAAATGGATAGTCCATATTTAGATGAATCCAGAATAAAGGTTCTTTATAATCATGGAATACATGACGGTAGAATTCCTTATATTCCTCTTCTGTACAATCATTTGGATGTTTTGTCCAAAGTGGGTGAGGATTATTAATTGGCTGTGGCTTCTTAGGCTCTTTCTTTTCTGCCTGTTCTGTAGCCTTACCTTCCTCATCTACCTGTGCATCTATCACTTCATCTTGAGGTTCTTCTTCGATTTCCTCAACCTTTGCATTGGCATTACTAAAATAGATTTCTACTGGCATAAAGGAGCAATACTTATCTAAAACTTCCTTCACACGATATTCATTACAAAACTCATAGCTGTCTTCATTTAGATATAAGGTAATGGTAGTGCCAGTAGTTTCTTTTTCACAGTCGTCCATAACAAACTCTGTACCACCTTCTGACTCCCAATAAACAGCCTTCGCATCTTCTTTATAGGACTTTGTCTCAATAGTTACCTTATCGGCTACCATAAAGGCAGAATAAAAGCCTAGACCAAAGTGTCCAATAATCTGATCTTCATTGGTCTTATCCTTATATTTTTGAAGAAATGCTTCTGCACCAGAAAAGGCAATCTGGTTAATATATTCCTCAACCTCTTCTGCTGTCATACCTATACCATTATCACTAAAGGAAATGGTCTTCTTTTCTGGATTTACTACTACATCCATACGAAAAGCATGATCCTCAGGGAATGAAACTTCACCTATTACCTCTAATTTCTTAAGTTTTGTAATGGCATCACAACCATTGGATACTAATTCACGGATAAATATATCATGGTCGCTATATAGCCATTTTTTAATAATTGGGAAAATATTGTCTGAATTAATAGATAGACTTCCTTTATGTCTACTCATGTATAATCGCTCCTTTGCTTGTAGTAATTAATTGAAAACACCTTCTGTTTTCTAGTTAAGTATTATATTAATACTTGCCTTATTTCTTGTCAAGAAAAAATTAGCACTCAACTACTTCGAGTGCTAATAATCTATTCTCTATGCCTCTGTGTAAGCAACTTGTGCTTTTTGTAAGAACTGTTTTACAGACTCATCCCAATAATTCTCAAGGCTCTTATCCATTGAAAATACCTTTAAGCTGGTGCCCGTAATGATATATAAGCCATTGTTGTCATAACGAAGATTCAAATATAACCCATTTACATCCTCTAACTTAAAGGATGAATTACTATTATTCAACACATTCGTTGTGTTTTGTTTATTTATCTGAAATACAATCTTCATAGAAAGTGGTGTCCTACTACCCTTAATAAACTGATAGGCTACTGACTTTACTTCACTCCATTTTGTATATTGGCGTCCATTAAGCTCTTCCTTCTCATCAGAAGAATACCAAGCAAGATTTAGCTTACCATCTAGATGAAGGGAGGTAGCTGTATTAATATCCATTTCATTAAGCAAAAATTCGTCAAATAAGGAATGCAGTAATAACTGTGACATTATGGTTTTTATATCCTGAATCTGTAGTGCAATCATACCGTTGTACCTTTCTTCCTCTAATCTTACTTCATCTATTGTAGAATATTATGTCCTGATTTGCAAATACTATGGGAGTAAAATTTGATAACTTTAAAGGAGGTAGCATTTATGTGGTATTACTCAGATAAAAGCAAATCTTACCGGTTCCCAGGACATAATAGTGTTTTAAACTATGAAAAAGATCACCAGATGTACTGTCCACCTGCAGATACCTTTACTTCCCTAGACGGCTTCTCCTATGACTCCTACAGTTCTTTTAACCTTCCGATGCCTACTACTTATTCCGAATCAGATTCTTCTACTTATTCCTAAGAAGCTTTAAAATAGCTCATGCACTTTACAGTACACGAGCTATTTTTTATTTACTCTACCATCCAAAATATTTCGTTGGCATATGCCCATGAATCCAAACATAGAGGCCAAGTATAATGGCTATATGAAGTGGATAATACACATAAAATAGATATTTCACCTTTGGTCCAAGCTTACCATTGTAGCAAGCAATAATAGGTATTGCTAGAACACTAAACATTTGAACAGCATTAATACCGCAAAATAGTATATTCAGTGCTAAAAGAATCGTAAAAATATGATAATTCTTCCCCCTATACAGATAGAATACTGCCATATACGCAATACCTAACTCTGCGTAATCCACCTTTGCAAGGCTCGCAACCACTCCAGCAGTAAACAAGATGATTACCACAGCAATGTTGGCATTGGACGTATCCTTCCCCCACTTCTTATACGTTTGGTCAATGGCATAAATCATTACCAGACCAATAAATAAGGTACAGAACACATTCTGCATAGCAAAAAGATTACCACTATCATTAAACAATAGGTCAAAAGGAAGCTCTGATAAGAGGGCAAACAAAAACAATCGATACATGTATTTTTTAACATTTCTCGTATGAAAAAAGCCCTCTACAATAAGAAAACAAAAAATCGGGAATGCCAATCTTCCGATTACTCGTAAATAAGGTACTCCATCCATATTGGCATAAGGAAAAAGGCCTGCACCAACATGATCTATGGTCATTGTAATTATGGCTATTAGTTTTAAGTGAAACGAAGTCAGTCCGCCCTTCTCTATGTTAACTGACATGAAAATGATTCCTCCTTGTATCCATTACTTTTTCGTCCTACTGATTAGCACTAAAACACAACGAGACTTTATCAAGATGGAATCCTTCTTTATCCCTACTAATTCATTTGTCCTTGAATCTAATCCCTGACTTGTGTCTATTAAAACACTCCATTCCTTTCCCTTTGGAGGGCTAGGTAGGTCAAATACATGATTATCCCAATGCATATTATAGGCAAGGTAAAAGGACTCATCAGAGTCTACATGATTTATCTTCACATAATTCCCACACAACAGAATTCCTAATACCCTACTATAGTTCGAATAGTCTGGATACCAAGCTTTAGTACCATGGAAGGATAGGTCTGGAAATCCACAGGAGATATAATCCATAAGACGGAACTCTTCCTTACGATGAAGAATCGGATGTGCCTTACGAAGGGCAATCATCTCTCTTACAAACTGATACACAGCTTCATTTGTCTTCAATTGATTCCAGTTAAGCCAAGTAACCTCGTTATCCTGACAATAGGCATTATTATTACCATTCTGAGAATTAAGAAACTCATCTCCTGATAACAATAGAGGTGTTCCTTGACTTAAAAATAGTGTCACTATAGCATTACAAATCTGTCTTTGTCTCTGTT
Organism: Bacillota bacterium; assembly: GCA_023416695.1. Lineage (GTDB taxonomy): Bacteria > Bacillota > Clostridia > Lachnospirales > Lachnospiraceae > KM106-2. The sequence continues at coordinate 21,599 of JAEZGY010000002.1, forward strand.
CAAGTACCTTCTTTGACCGAGACACGCCTTCTTTACCACAGTTCCAACTATAATTGTACTCCGTACCGTCCTTATTATCTTCCCCATTGGCTTCATTATGCTTTACATCATAGGAATACAAATCTGCAAGAGTAAAGCCATTGGTATTGGTAATAAAATTAATCTTTCCAATCTTGGCAGGCTTGTTCTTAAACTGGGCACCGAATTTACCTGTGTGCTCCTCATCACCCTTTAAAAACCGCCTCATATCTGTCTGATAACTATCATTATAAACGGCCAAGTTCTCATAAGCAGGAAGTTTATTAGGATAAATCTCATGAGTTGGTATATGATCACTCATAAGCTTCACTCCTGTAAGGTAAGGGTCCTTTGCCACCAAGCTCGGATTAATGCCAGAGCTATTAAAATGGAAGCCATCTACATGATATTCCTGTACCCAGTGTCTAAAACAAGAGAGAATATAGTAAGGATTAGTACCTGGTTCAAAGTAAAATTCCATAATCACTTCAACACCAGCCTTATGACATTCCTTCACTAGCTGTTTAAACTCTTGTTCAGGATCCTTACTGCTATAGGACTCCTTCGGTGCCATATAAAAGGCATCCTTTGTATATCCCCAGTAATTTATCTTAAAGGAAGGTTCTTCCTTTAGGTTCTGCTGCTGTAAAAATGCCTGATAACCTGAAGTACCTCTAGAGGCCCTTCCTGTCACCATGATTTCGTTAAAATTATAAGCAGGCATTAATTCTATGGCATTAATACCTAACTCCTTAAGATAAGAAAGCTTCTCTATAATACCAAGGTAGGTTCCCTTATGCTTTACTTTAGAGGAGACATGTTTTGTAAACCCTCTTACATGAAGGCGATACAGAATCATATCCTCATAAGCTAGCCTAGGTTGCTTGTCTTCTTCCCAGTCAAAATAATTGTTTTCTAGTATTCCCCTAACACGTTCATTTTTAGGGTGTCTATACTCTCCCCAGGTGCCCCGTCCAGATATCTTTGTTGCCCAGGGATCTGCATACTCTTTGTGGTTGGTTTCATAAGTATACTCAAGCCCACTATTAGGAAGTTTATCTATTCCAACTGTAAAAACATCCCCAAAACGATATTTTTCTTCTAAAGGTATCGTGAGTATTTTTACCTCACTTCCCTTTTGATAGAGATGCAGAAAAGAATCTGTGGAGGATTCTATGGCAACTGAAAAATAAGTAATAGTTCCCTCTCTAGTCACTCCCAAAGGTTTTGGGCTTCCATATACTATTTCCCATGAATTAGCATTGTTCTTTGTCAATTATATACCCTCCAGATTCCATTTATTCTAATTCTATGCTTACCACGGTACCAAACGTATCTATCTTATGATTGTGCTTCAATCTGCTCTGCCAAATCATTCAGATACATCCATCTGTCCATCTTCTCTTCTAATAGATTCTCTTTGGCTTCCTTTTCCTCCATTAAAGAATTTAACTTCACAAAATCTGTCGCCGCCTTCTTTATGGCTTCCTCTATCTCTTCAATTTCTTGCTCCAAACGTGCAATCACTGTATCAATTTCATTATACTCCCTTTGCTCTTGGTAAGTAAACTTTAATTTCTTGTCTTTTACCTTAGCCACAGGAGCCTTTTTCTCTGTAACAGGTTTATCTTCAAAGTTATCAATAGTTTCCTTAGCTACTTCCTTATAATCACTGTAATTGCCCTCATATTGTGTAATAACACCATTACCTTCAAAGGCAAAGATTCTCTCCACAAGCTTATCTAAGAAGAAACGATCATGGGATACTGTAATGACAATTCCATCAAAGGTTGTTAAATAATCCTCTAGTATTGTAAGGGTCTGGATATCTAAGTCATTGGTAGGCTCATCCAGAATCAGAATATTTGGAGCTTCCATTAATACCATCAGAAGATATAACCTTCTCTTCTCCCCACCAGACAAACGATTAATGGTAGTATATTGCATAGCAGAATCAAATAAGAAACGTTCACACATCTTACTTGCAGTAATCTTACCTTCTGTGGTCTCGATATACTCTCCCACCTGACGGACACAGTCAATCACTAGACTTTCCTCTGGAAGAGCCCCGTTCTCCTGCGCAAAATATCCAAGCTTCACAGTCTGGCCAATGTCCACTGTCCCTTCGTCAGGGGTTAGCTTCCCTGTAATAATGTTTAGAAGGGTAGACTTCCCACAGCCATTGGGCCCAATGATACCAACACGATCATTTTTTAAGAAGATATAGGAAAAATCATCAATCACAAGCTTATCGCCGAATGATTTTTTAATATGATCCACTTCGATGGTTTTCTTTCCAAGACGAGAGGATACAGAGTTAATCTCCACCTTACCATCCACCTCAATCTTATCTCGATTACTTAGCTCCTCAAAACGCTCAATTCTAGCCTTCTGCTTTGTACTTCTAGCCCTTGCCCCTCTCTTCATCCACTCAAGCTCCATACGGTATAAGCTCTTGTTCTTTCTCTCAGTGGCAAGCTCGATATCCTCTCTTTGTGCCTTCAAATCTAGGAACCCAGAATAATTCGCTTCATAGGTATAAAGACTACCCTTATCAATCTCGACAATCTTATTTGTTACCTTGTCGAGGAAATAGCGGTCATGGGTTACCATAAGAAGTGCGCCACGATACCTCTTTAAATAGTCTTCTAGCCACTCTACCATGGAGTTGTCAAGGTGGTTGGTAGGTTCATCAAGAACTAAGATATCCGCAGGAGTCAATAAGGTTCTCACTAAAGCAGCACGTTTACGTTGTCCACCACTTAAGGTATCTGGATTACAAGTAAAGTCCGTAATGGCAAGCTTAGTAAGCATCGCTTTTGCATCTGCCTCTAAGGTCCAGATATCAGTATGAATGGCTTTCCCTTCTACAATATTCTCTAGAAGTGTCTTCTTATTGTCAAAGACTGGTGTCTGTGGTAAATATTCCACATGCACCTGATTTCCCTTCACGACTCTACCCTCATCCGGCTCCACAAGACCTGCTACAATCTTTAATAGGGTAGATTTCCCCGTTCCATTTATACCAATTAATCCAATTTTCTCCCCTTCATTGATACCCATGGACGCATTTTTAAGTAAATAGCGTTCCGTGTAGCTATGGGTCACCTCTTGTATGGTTAATAAATTCATTTCAAAACTCCTAACCTATTCCATTTAATTAACAAAAATTCACGTAAAGTCATTCTATCACAGGAAAAGCTACTTTTCAACGAGAGAAAAGGCTTGCAAAATCCATAGGATAAGGTAAAATAAATATGGCTATTGCCTAGATGTATACTGGGCAAATAAAAAGATTGAGAGGTTATATATATGATTCAAGCTGCAAATGTAACTTTACGACTTGGAAAACGTGCCTTGTTTGAGGATGTTAACATAAAATTTACCGAAGGTAACTGCTACGGCTTAATTGGTGCTAATGGTGCAGGTAAATCTACCTTCCTTAAAATTCTTTCCGGACAGCTAGAGACAACTAGCGGTGATATTATCATCACTCCTGGTCAACGTCTTTCTTTCCTACAACAGGACCATTTTAAGTACGACCAATATGATGTTCTTTCCACTGTTATCATGGGAAATCAACGTCTATATGACATCATGAAGGAAAAAGATGCGATCTATGCCAAAGAAGATTTTACCGAAGAAGACGGTATTCGCGCTTCTGAGTTAGAAGGTGAATTCGCTTCTATGAATGGTTGGGAAGCAGAAAGTGATGCTGCTACTCTCCTGAATGGTCTAGGTATTGAGACAGAACTTCATTACAAGCAAATGAATGAATTAAGCGGGTCCCAGAAGATTAAGGTATTGCTTGCACAAGCATTATTCGGTAACCCAGACGTACTTCTTCTCGACGAGCCTACCAACCACTTGGATATGGAAGCAATTCGTTGGTTAGAAGAATTCTTAATCAACTTTGAAAACACGGTAATCGTGGTTTCCCATGACCGTTACTTCTTAAATAAGGTTTGTACCCACATTGCGGATATTGACTATGCTAAGATTCAGCTTTACGCTGGTAACTATGATTTCTGGTATGAATCCAGTCAGTTAATGGTAAAACAGATGAAGGAAGCTAACAAGAAGAAGGAAGAAAAGATCAAAGAGTTACAGGAATTTATCCAACGTTTCTCTGCTAATGCTTCCAAATCTAAGCAGGCTACTTCCAGAAAGAAAGCGTTAGAGAAAATCGAATTAGATGACATCCGTCCATCTAGCCGTAAATACCCATACATTAACTTCCAACCTAATCGTGAGATTGGTAATGAAGTATTAACGGTAACTAACCTTTCTAAAACTATTGATGGTGTAAAAGTACTTGATAACATTTCCTTTATTGTGAATCGTGAAGACAAGATTGCCTTTGTAGGTCCTAACACCTTAGCTACTACTACTCTATTTAAAATCTTAGCTGGTGAGATGGAGCCAGATGAAGGAAGCTATAAATGGGGCTTAACAACCTCACAGAGCTACTTCCCTAAGGATAACACCAAATACTTTGACTGCGAAGACACTATCGTAGATTGGTTAATGCCATACTCTCCTGAAAAGGATGTAACCTACGTTCGTGGATTTATGGGACGTATGTTATTTGCAGGTGAAGAAGGCGTAAAAAAAGTTAAAGTTTTATCTGGTGGCGAAAAAGTTCGTGTAATGTTATCGAAAATGATGATATTAGGCTCTAACGTCTTAATTATGGATGAGCCTACTAACCATTTAGATATGGAATCCATCACTGCATTAAATAATGGTGTAATCAAATTCCCTGGCGTTGTATTGTTCACTTCCCAGGATCATCAGTTTGTTCAAACCATTGCAAACCGTATTATGGAACTTACACCAAATGGCTTAATTGACAAGGTTTCCACCTATGATGAATACCTTGACAACGATGAACTTGCCAGAAAACGTCAGGTTATGAACATGGTAACTGATGATGACAATGACTAGAGCTACCTTGACAAAAAACGTTGTTTTAGGGTAGAATGTGTGTATTATGTATAGTTAATAGTTTTCAAAGAAGAAATGACTTCATGAATGCTTCGGCAATCAAAAGATAAAATTTTGATTGCTGGGGCGTTATTAAGCTAAGAAATAAGATACATAATAATAATATATATTTTAGGAGATGGTGTTTTGGACCCGAGTGTCACGCAATTAATTATTTTATTTATTCTCATTCTATTATCTGGCTTCTTTTCGTCTGCTGAGACAGCTCTTATGACAGTGAACAAGCTTCGTATTCGTTCACTTGCTGAGGATGGCAACAAAAGAGCAATCACAGTAAACAAATTGATTGAACATCCTGCTAAGATGCTAAGTGCAATCTTAATTGGCAATAACATAGTGAACCTAACTGCTTCTTCTATTTCCACTACCCTTGCTACAGATCTTGCAAGTAAGAGTGGTCTTAATATCGAAGTTAGTTTAGCAATCGGTATTGCAACTGGTATAATTACCTTGATGATTCTGATTTTTGGTGAGATAACTCCAAAGACCTTAGCTACCATTCATGCTGAGTCTCTTTCCTTACGTTATGGAACATTTATTTTCTACTTTACTAAGTTATTTACTCCTTTTATTTTTCTGATTAATAAGCTTTCTATTGGTCTTTTACTAATTTTTAAGGTAAATCCAAATAATAAGCCTCAACAAATAACAGAGAATGAACTTAGAACTATCGTAGATGTCAGCCATGAGGAAGGCGTTATTGAGAGTGAAGAACGTAAAATGATTACAAACGTGGTGGATTTTGGTGATTCCATTGCAAAGGATGTTATGGTGCCACGTATCGATGTCGAGTTTGCGCAAATCGACCTTAGCTACGATGAACTTGTACAGCTTTTCTCTGAAAATATGTTTTCTCGTCTGCCAGTATACGCAGACACAAGAGATAACATATTAGGTATTATTAACTTAAAGGATGTATTTTTCTATCAGGGTGAAAAGTCCGATTTTCATATTGGTGACATCATGAGAGAGCCTTATTTCACGTATGAATTTAAGCATACCTCAGAGCTTCTTACTGAAATGAAGCAAGAGCACATTGCTATGGCAGTAGTTATGGACGAATATGGTTCTACAGCAGGTGTTATCACTTTAGAGGATTTGATTGAAGAAATTGTTGGCGAAATTCGTGACGAGTATGACTCTGATGAAGAAGATGAAATAAAAGCAATCAACGATAAAGAATATATAGTTGATGGTGCTACTAAGATAGACGATATTAATGAAATATTAGAATTAGGTATCGAGGCGGAAGACTATGACTCTATTGCAGGTCATGTAATTAACCTCCTTGATCACCTACCTGATGAGGGTGAATCTGTAGTCGACGATAATCAGGTTATCTACACAGTAGAAAGTGTAGAAAAGAATCGTATCGACAAGATTCGAATTCTTCTTCCAGAGACTACTATTGACGAGGAAGAGGACAAGAAAGAAGATAAATGAAGTTAGAGAGGCTATGGCACTCATAGAGTGCCATAGCCTCTTTTGGTTTATACAGTGGCTCAAGCAAAACCCATGAAAGGCAAGCTTTCGCATGAATTGAACCCGTAGTGGTACGTAAGGCCTGATGGCGTGAGGAGGGAAGTGAATTTTATTAATTACAGGTGGGTTAGTATAAATAGTTGTTGTGACCTAACCTAGGACACGCTTCGCTATAAGGCCGTAAGAGCAAAAAAGTTTGGCTAAAAGATGCCAACTTTTTTGCTCTTATCGTCTTATCTGCAATGCAAGCATTGCAGTCCTAGGTCAGGGGTTATGGTTTATTGTGCTGTATTTATTAAGCTTCATACCCTTTTGACGCCATGACCAGGCCTAAATACCAACGTGTTCAAACAGCCTTTCATGAGTTTACTTTACGCCACCTGTAATAGGGATGGCTAAGTTGTAGGATTTCTATAAAGTAGGTAAGTAGTTGCATTACTTCTTCATTGGTTATGTGATATAGATTTTCCCTTACTTTTCCTTCCCCCTACCTCCAGTATCCCACTGTCGGTGGTGGGCACCCTCACTTTGCCTTCGCTTTAACTCCTAGCGTTCCGCTAGGAGCCCTCTCACTTTGCCTTCGCTTTAACTCCTAGTATCTTGCTTCGCAAGACACTAGGAGTCGCGGGCGCGCTCGGGTTTCTCCCCGTGCAAGCACGGGAGAAACCCTCACTTTGCCTTCGCGGAAATAAAAAGACTAGCCAGAATGAACTGACTAGTCTATCTTAACTTCTCTTATTCAATTAGAATAATATGTCGGATCTTTTGGCTAACAGTCTAGCCCCATTGATGATGGAAACTACTCCAACTCCAATCATAAGTACAATGGTAATTATGCCAAATATGATACTTAGCTTACCAGTGGAGTTCAATGTCTTATAAACCTTCTCTTCCATAGCAAAACCTCCATTACTTGATAGGTTATTCCCTACAACCCATTATTGTACACCATACAATCTATAGTAATCATCGATTGCGTGCTTAATGGTATCATCTATTACTATTGTACCATTAATTGGGCGATTGTAAAGATGTTCTACAACTTCTTTCATCGTAACGATTGCTGTTGTCTGAATTCCAAAGTTTTCAGAGATTTCAGTTAGTGCACTCTTCTGTACTTGGCCTCTTTCACAACGGTCTACACTAACCACAAGGCCACAAACTTCTACATCACCTTGGGCTTTTAGAATAGGAAGAGTCTCTAGAATAGAGGTTCCTGCTGTGGTAACGTCTTCAATAATAACAACCTTATCTTTGTCTGTTATAGGGCTTCCAAGTAAAATTCCAGTATCCCCATGATCCTTTACCTCTTTACGATTAGAGCAGTATTTAATCTCCTTACCATAGTGCTCATCAATAGCCATAGAGGTTGCTACACTAAGAGGAATCCCTTTATACGCTGGTCCAAATAACACATCAAAGTCTAACCCAAAGGATTTTTCAATGGCTTTGGCATAATACTCCCCAAGCTTTCTTAGCTGGGCACCAGTACGATAAAAACCTGTGTTCACAAAAAATGGTGTCTTTCTACCGCTCTTAGTAACAAAATCTCCAAAGCGAAGCACCCCACACTCTACCATAAACTCAATAAATTCCTGTTTGTACTGTTCCATGTCTCTTCCTCCCTATTCTACACAACCAATTAACTCATTTATATCTTCAATCTGGTGTTCTCTCATAAAGTCCTCAATGCCGTCTACAATCTCAACAGTGGCATATGGATTTACAAAATTGGCAGTTCCTACACTAATCGCTGTTGCTCCAGCCATGATAAATTCTAAGGCGTCCTCAGCATTCATAATTCCGCCCATACCAAGGATTGGAAGCTTCACTGCAGAAGCTACCTGGTATACCATACGAACTGCAATTGGCTTAATAGCTGGACCAGATAATCCTCCGGTCTTATTTGCTAAGGCAAATGCTCTCTTATTTACATCAATCTTCATCCCCGTTAAGGTATTGATTAAGGACAGGCCATCAGCTCCACCAGCTTCTGCTGCCCTTGCCATTTCTGTGATATCTGTTACGTTTGGACTAAGTTTCATAATGACAGGCTGCTTTGCAAGCTTCTTTAGTTCTTTGGTGATATTCTCTACTAACTCAGGCTTTTGTCCAAAAGCAATGCCGCCTTCTTTTACATTAGGACAACTAATGTTGATTTCTAATAAATCAACGTCTTCTTCAGACAACCGTTCCACAACTTCACAATAATCCTGAAGAGATTTCCCGCAGACGTTTACTATGATTTTGGTGTCAAACTGCTTTAAAAATGGAATATCGTTTTTCACAAATATATTGATTCCAGGGTTTTGTAAGCCAATGGCATTTAGCATTCCACCATAGGTCTCTGCTACTCTAGGAGTTGGATTTCCTGCCCATGGAATATTCGCAACACCCTTAGTCACTACTCCACCTAGCCGATTTAAGTCTACAAACTCTGCATACTCTTTGCCAGAGCCAAAGGTTCCAGAGGCAGTTAGTACTGGATTCTTAAACTCCACTCCTGCAAAATTTACACTAGTGTTCATTATAATTCCACCTCCTGAGCATAGAATACAGGACCATCTTTGCAAATTCTTTTATTATTAACCTGGGTTAGTGGGTTAACATCCTTTGTCTTACACACACAGCCAAGACAAGCCCCTACTCCACAAGCCATTTTTTCTTCTAAGGATAACTGGGTAGTAATCCCATGTTCTAGTCCATAGGCTTTTACCCCTTTTAACATAGGTGTTGGACCACAGGCATAAATCACATCTGCTGTAAGGTTATGCTCCTTAATTGCATCAATAACATTTCCCTTAGTTCCATAGCTTCCATCCTCTGTGGAGATGTATACTTTACCATAAGCCTGGAATTCTTGGTTTAAGAATAACACGTCACGATAACCTAACACAACCTGCACCTCAATGCTCTCTCTACATAAGGCTTTGGCTAGCTCAAGCATAGGAGGAATCCCTATGCCTCCTCCAATAAGTAGAGCCTTACTTCCTTCCATCGTAAAGCCATTTCCTAAAGGTCCTAACACACTGATGGTAGCACCAGCATGAAGGTTGGAGAATTCTTTAGTTCCTTTTCCAACCACACGATACACAAGACGAAGCGTATTCTTTTCTTTGTCAATCTCACAAATACTGATTGGCCTTGGTAATATTCTGCTTCCGTCATTACAATATAGGTCAACAAACTGTCCAGGCTTCGCACTATCTGCCATTTGCTCATCCTGTATACACATACTATAGATATCTTCTTGTATTTGCTCTGCACGAGTTATAATAACCGTCTTTTTTACCGTATTTGACATCTTATTCTCCTATCCTTGATTCTTAAGTGTTCAGTTTCACAACATTTACTACTTAGAAGCTAATGCCCCCATAATATCTGCTTTCATATCAAGCACAGCCTGTCTAGAAGCATCTGCATATCCTGTTTCTCCAAACTTTTCATAGCCAGCTTGTTTGTAAGCTGCAATAATGCCACGTGAGGAGTTTACGATTGCCCCTAATCCATCTTTGTCGAAGAAATGTACCAAGTCTGCACCTTTTCCCCCCTGTGCTCCATAACCTGGAACTAAGATATAAGTTTTTGGCATAATATGTCGTAACACTTTACCCATCTCAGGATAGGTTGCTCCTACTACTGCGCCAACATAGCTATACTTATCTCCCATACATTCTTCTCCCAAAGAAGCTACTAGCTCTCCAGCGTATTCGTAGATTGGCTTTCCATTTACCTCTAAGTCCTGTAATTCCCCACTGGATTTATTAGAAGTCTTTACCAGAACAAAAATGCCCTTCTTCTCTTCCTTACATACCTTGATAAATGGGTTGATTCCGTCAGAACCAAGGTATGGGTTTACTGTAGCAAAGTCTACATCAAAGCTAGCATATACCTTGCTACCAACTGTTACCTTACCTAGATGACCAGCCGCGTAAGCTTCTGAAGTGGAACCGATGTCCCCTCGTTTAATATCACCGATAACTACTAAATCCTTCTCTTTACAGTAGTCTATGGTCTTTTTATAAGCAATGAGACCTTCGATTCCAAACTGTTCATACATGGCAATCTGAGGTTTTACTGCAGGAATTATGTCATAGGTAGCATCCACGATTCCTTTGTTATACTGCCAAATTGCTTCTGCTGCTCCAGCTAAGGTTTCTCCCTTTTTATCATAAGCCTCTTTCTTGATAAACTCAGGAATATAGGATAGCATTGGATCTAATCCTACTACAATGGGAGCTTTGTTTTCTTGAATCTTCTTCACTAATTTGTTAATCATAGTTTACTCTCTCCTTACCTGTTAAATTTGGTAGACAATCTTTCCATCACATATGGTCATTTCCACTTGGCCAAAGACCTTTAGACCATCGAATGGTGTATTCTTTCCCTTTGAAGCAAAGCCACTTGCATCAATGGTAATTTCTTTCTCAAAATCTGCTATTAAAAGATCAGCAGTACTTCCCTCTTTAAGAGTTCCTTTCTCTATTCCAAGTACCTTTGCTGGGTTCGTACTCATTTTCTCCACTAATTGAAGCTTACTTAAGTATCCCTTATTTACCAGTTCTGTTACTCCTAGAGAAAATGCAGTTTCTAGACCAACAATCCCAAATGGTGCCTTGTCTATGGTCTGGTCATTCTCCTCTTTTCCATGAGGTGCATGATCTGTAGCAATTACATCCATAATTCCCTCTTTTAGACCTACTTTAAGGGCTTCTACATCCTTTGAACTTCTAAGAGGTGGATTCATCTTAAAATCACCATGGTTACGGGTAATATCTTCATCGGTGAGAGTGAAATGGTGTGGACATACCTCAGCGGTAACAAAAAGCCCCATCTCCTTTGCCATTTTCACAAGCTTCACACTGTCCTCTGTGGAGCAGTGACATAGGTGTAGCCTACAACCAGCCTCCTTTGCCATGAAAATATCTCTTGCTACAATTACATCCTCAACCGAATTGGTGATTCCCTTTATTCCATATTCCTTTGCCTTCTCACCAGCGTTAATTACGCCTCCTCGAACAAGGCTTCTATCTTCACAATGGGCAAATACAGGAAGATCTGCATCTTTAGCTGCATACATGGCCTCACTATATAGAGAGGTTTCCATAACAGATTTACCATCCTCACTGATGGCACATATTCCCGCTTCCTTCATAGCTTTATAGTCACATAGTTCTTCGCCAAACTGTCCTCTTGTAACAGCTCCTATTGGAAGTACATGAACGATATCAAGCTCTTTCGCCCTATTCACTATGTATTCCACAACCTCTTTAGAATCTGTGGCTGGTTTTGTATTGGGCATAGCACATATGGTAGTATATCCACCTTTTGCTGCTGCCCTTGCCCCAGATTCTATGGTTTCTTTATATTCAAATCCAGGCTCTCTAAGATGTACGTGAAGGTCGATAAACCCAGGCATTACGTATTTACCAGTAGCATCAATTACTTTATCCGCTTGTTCCTCTATAGTAGGAGCAACCTTGATTATTCTATCATTTTCAATCAGAATATCTCGACATCCTTCTGTTTTTGTAGCAGGGTCTAACAGGTACCCCTGTTTAATAAGAATCTTCATCATTTCTCCTCCTTAGGTAATTTTTTCTATACTTTAGCTTAACTTTCCCATAAAAATAGCAGGTAGGCTGCTATAGCTTACCCTAAAGAAGCTATAGCATCTCCTAACACTGCCTTATTTCCTATATACATATGGAATTCATCTAAATCAATCCACTTATATCCATTAAGATCTTCCGATAACACAACCTCTGGGCTAGAAGTGGAACAAAGAAAACTAATACCAATATTCCACGCATCCCCACGTCCAAAGCTCCAGGTGTATAGGATACGCGTAACATCACAGGTCATACCTGTTTTTTCAAATAAAATTCTTTGAACAGCTGCCTCAGGACTCTCTCCAAGTAGCAACTCTCCATCTATAAACTCCCATTTACATGGGTCAATAAAATTATCATCATACCATTTCTCAACAACTAAATACTTATCTTTATCTTTAACGATTCCTTTTACTAATAAACGTAGCTTCTCCAAATAAATCGCTCCCTCTATGGTAATATGTAACTATTTTAATAACTTGGCTTTTCTTCTATGGCATTATAACACATCCCTACCATAGTTTCAAATATTATTTAAGGTAGCGAGGCTTTTCTCCTCACTACCTTATTTTTAGTGGTTGTCTTCCATGGCAAGTAGCTCATTAAAATCCTGTCGCTCAAACTCCTGAATGGAAATATTAGTCTTATTGGGATTAGCAAAGACAAAGGTCTTATCTACACTCTCTACATAATTTTGAATCTTGTCGTTAGTAGCACTAATAATGGCTTGGAAGCCTAATTTACGAATAAGCTCTAGACAGCTAGCTACCTTCTCCCCATCCATTTTAGAGAATGCCTCATCTAACACTACTATTCTTGGGGTCAATCTTCTGCGTATATTGCCACGGAAAGTGATTCGATATACCTCTGCAAAGCTTGCTAAGAGTGCCACATACAGAGGGTTTTGACCTTCCCCACCAGAATTCTTTGTCAGCATTCTGCTCAATCTCATTGGAGGCATCCCTTCTATAATTTGCTCCATATCAAAAGAGAGATAGGTTCTGTAATCCGCATATTTCTCTATATTACGTCTTGCTTCCTCTAGTTGTTCTTGGGTACTATTTTCTGGCGGCATAAAGATATCGATTAGCTCATTAATCTGATCGTTATATTTATCCTCATGACTAGCAGTAAATAAGTCTATCTGATTATCCATATGGTCGGATAGGTTGCTTGGATTAATATCTAGATTGTCATCCATAAACATAGCATAGAACTTACCATCCTCCCCTTTGTTTTTCTCAATCACAAAACGATATTTTTCCTTACCAAAGTCTGTTTGCTTAAGGATACGATTTAAGTCATCCTTCTGCTGAATGGCTTCTTTGATTGCATCTCGCACCTTGTATACGAAATCTGTCTTAAAATGAAGAATGGCCTTCTTCGCCTGCTCTGCTGCTAGCTTCGTAAACTCAGTAAGCTTCTCACTAGATAGCTTATGAAGTAACTCTTCATAGGCAGCATTATCCCTAGCTGTAACACTAAATCCTCTATAGTTATAGACTGCCTTATATTTTTCTCTTCTGGCAATCAAAGCTTCAAAAGCCTTCTCTAGCCTTTGTGTTTCTATTTTAATTAGACTAGTAAGCTCCTCGTTAATTCTTTGGAGGCGATAGGTTTCTTTTCCTTGACGATACTCTTTGTACCCTGCAGCTTTCCTTGTATCAAAGACTAGCTGAGCTTGCGCATTCTCCTTTTCCTCATTAAGAGATAAGAAGTCCTGTTTTAATCGTTCAAGCTCAAACTCTTTCGTTTCCTTTGAAGAAGCAGCTTTATTAAGATTTTTCTGACATATAATGGATTCAGCCTCAAGTGCTTCTTCTTCCTTATGCCATTTCTCTACATTCTGACCTTTTAACTCTTCTATCTGCTCTTTCAGTTTAGATAGCTCTTTCTCTAAACTTTGACAACGTCTACTGTCCTTACAAAGCTCCTCATATTCCTCTGGCGCCTTTTCTAAAAAATCAACCATCATCATAGTGGTCAACTGTTTTAACTTCTCTTTGATTGGTTCCAATTGTAAGGAGGCCGCTTTCATGCTCTCTTCAAGGGTTTCCATTCGTCTAGCCATACTACCAGCACCAATATAAGAAAACTTAGTGTAGTGTTTTGGAGCAATGTGTTGCATTCGGTAGCCCTGATACAACAGACAGTCTCTTGTGATTCCACACTTCGACTGACGGAGTACCTCTATGGAATTACATTTCATCACATTTCCTAATAAATAGTCTGTAAATGCTTTTACATAGGTAAGCTTCGTGATAATCTCTTCTGCTAAAGAACCATTAATAGGAGGTTTATTATGCTCTATTACCTTTACAGTATCAATTAAAGTAACCTTGTGATACTTTGTAGGGTCTAACTCATGGTAGAGTTCTAGGGCTTCTTTACAGTATTCTGGTGGCACAATTAGGGCAAGCTTTTGATTACTCATATAGCCTTCCACTGCATTTTGCCAGCTCTCATTTCTAATTTCAATTAAATCCGCCAGTATCTCTACTTGAACAGGCTGACCTGTTATCTTACGAAGACCATCCTCGATTAGCTCCTTAGCCTCTAAAACATCATCTGGATATGCCTTCTTTCCACCCTTTAAAGTGGCGTATTCTTGCTTTAATTGATCCAATTGGTCATTGTAGGCGTTGTAGTCCTTTTGTAGTTTTTCTTTTACTGTTGTAAGTTTAGCTTTTACATGCCCCAACTCCTCTTTGGCTGCTACAATAGACAGGGTCCCCTCTGGGTATTCTAAGATTTCCTTTAGGTGTTTCATTAAGCTATCTTCTACTACAATACCATAGTTTGCAATTCCATCCTCTAGCACCAGACGAAATAGCTCATCCATAGTTTGATCTAATCTTTGCTTGCTTCGTTGCATACGGCCAAGAAGTTCTCGTTTGGATTCCTGTTCACTAAGCAAATGATCATAACCACTATTTCCAATAGCTGTTTTGATCTCTACCTGTTTTCTCTGTATTTCTTTCTGGCGCTCACTGTATTTTTTTACGGACTTAGCTAGTTCTAGAATATCCTCCCCATAAGCCTGTTGCTTATGCTGATTAGTGGTAATTCGTTCCGATAACCAGTCTAGCTGAAACTGCTTCTGGTTGTACTCGTATTGCTGTAAGATTTCCTCCGACTGGGCATAAACTGCATATTTATCCTGAATCTCTAATAGATGTTCAATTTCTGATTTGGTATCCTCCAATTTACGCTTTAAGCGAACATACTGAATAACGCTTTCCTGCATATCCTCTATGTGAATATTTTTCTCCACACAGATAAATTCCTTTACAAAGTCCTCTAGTTTCGTATCCATTCGAAAAGAGATGGCCTTTTTAAATAACATTGGGAAGCGTTTGTCATCTAAGCCTCCCAGATATACATCATACAGACGTTGACGAAACTTCTCATTGGTCCTTGAAATCCACCAATCCTCTGCACTAAAGCTTCTTTTTAAATACTCCTTAAGCTGATTGCAGGTCATGGTATGTTTTTCATATCGGTAACCATTCTCTAATCTCTTTCCTTTGTGCCAGAAGAACATACGGTCCACATCATTGCTACTAGTTTCCACATCAAAGCTAACTCCAATCACCTGATACTCCTTATTCTCTGTGTGATAGAGTTCTAATGCTATAGTAGAGGAGAAGTTCTGATTTCTAAGATAGGTGGACTCCCCCGTCTCAGAAACATTGTTCATTCCTCTTAAATACTCAATTAAGGTACGATTGGAATCGTCCTTGGCTGCCTTGTTAAAGAAGCCTCTACCATCCGTATCCGCATACAGTAGTACCTGTAATGCATCAATGACTGTGGACTTACCACTTCCAGAGTGGCCTGTAAAGAAGTTTATATTTTTATGAAAATAAATTACTTTGTCGTTAATATAATGCCAATTATTCAGTTGTAAAGAGGTAACACGAAGCATATCACTCATCCCCTGGCTCCTCCTTTCCTCCTTGGTACTGACTAAGAATTCCTGCTACGTCTTCTGCAGTCAGTAACAAATGTATGGTTGGATATAGTATTAATCTTGTGTCATAGGTTAAGTCCTGTAAGGTGTCTAAAATCTCAATTACCTGATATTTACGCAGGGTGGACAAAGCCCTTCTTAAGTCAGTCGGACTAATGGCACGGTTGTCCCAAAGACCAAATAGTTGAATCTTTTCTACTACTTCTTGCACACTAACGTAGACATGGATAGAATTCGAAGCCGTACTCATTTTCTCATCATACAGAAGCTTTAAGAGAAGGATAAAGACAGAGGTGAGACGGCTCAGCTTCTCTCCCTGTAGCGACGGGCTTTCTAGCCCAATAATTCCATACTGTCTATTCTCAATCACCTCTAAATCAGCTATTTTAAAGTAGGCCTTAATAAAGTCCAGATGCTTCTCACAAACACGATAAGCATGGTTAGTCTGGTAACGATTTAAGGTACGGTCATATTTTTTCTCTAATACAAAGGTTTGACTTTGTAGTAATTTGATGGCAGCGGTGAGTTCCTCCTGCTCTTCTAAAAATAATTGATGATAGTATTCAATCATATGTTCTACTCCTTCAATGCCTTACTGCATTTAGTAAAAATAAGGTTTGGATAGCTGTAGCCATTACTTCTTAAAATGGTACTTTCTAACACCTGTACGTCAAAGTTACTTTTTTTACGTAAACTATAGTCGTATGCAAGAATCAGCAGTTCAAACTCTTCATCTGTAGATACTGGCTGATCCTTAGTACAATACCTACCTTTCACCATTCTGCTAGTAACATAATCTTCTATCTGCTCCCTACTATAACGATTCTTCTTACGATTAGCTAAAAGGATTTCCTCCTTACTTAACTCCTCTGGTTCTTGAAGTGCTTCCACCGTCTCTTCAAACGGCTTTCTCTTACCTCTCTTCTTATACATCAGGTCCTTGGTTAAAATGGTGTTGTCATGAAGCCTTACCACATTTGCTACCTGGTCTAAGATTCCCTCGCGATTCTCTGGGTTTATCACATTAAGAAGGGACACAATCTGCCCACTCATATTCTCATCACTACTTAAGAGATATTCCAATCTCCTTACAGTGGCCCTAATATATTTGGTGTGCTCAGCGTCAATATAGGCAATACGCCTCTCCATATTGGAAACCCCTCGCTCTACTGCTCCCAAAATATCATGAATCTGATACTGGGCATCTTCCTCCAAAGCCCCTTCCTTTATGAGCTTTTCCTTCAGATGATTAAGACGCTCTTCATCCTCTTCAATGGCTCTAATTAGCCGTTTTATATCATTTTTATAAATATAGAAATTGTCACTGGTTTTTAATAACCTATATTTCTTATCCACAATAGAGGTAACATAACCTATCAAATGTTCCTCTAATAGATTCTCATAGTTATTCTTTTGTAATAGTGCTTCAAAGAATTTATCCATGTTATGAAGCATGTCCTGTAGGGCACGATTTAAGTTAGATGTATTTACCATAGCTGTGCGCAGAAGCTCAATCCCTGCTTTTTTATCATAGTAAAAGGAATAAATATTTGTATAGACATTCTGAATATAAATGTCTGTCTCGTTGGCTTCTGGCTCCTCTATCCTTCGTAATGCTTCAATAAAAATGAAAGCATAGTCTGGAATAACTACATTGGTACGGAAGGTGGTATAATCCTCTACCTTTCTTAGCCACTGAAAATACAGTAATCGACTAAAAATACGTGTAGCCACCGGTTCAATCTCTTCTGATTCTATTTCATTCTCATCCTTGGATAATTGTAAGAGTCGACTGTTAAACCTATCATGGAGTAGTTGAACACAGGTCTCCTTTGAGAGAAAATAGTCATTATAAAGATATTCGTCATATATTAACAGAAGTGCTTCTATATAGATGTATCGGTTTCTTGACTGAAAGAGGCCAAAAAACTGCTCTGGTATTCCCTTGATCCGATCCATAAAAATCTCCTATCTTGTTACAATCTGAGCCCCTACTACTAGATAAAGTAGGTAACGTAAAAAAGCTCATAAAGAGATTATAGCACAAAGAAAGAGGTTAGAAAAGTAAAAACAATAGGTGACAAACACTTGGCCAATATGTAAACCAATGTATCTATCACCTATCATTACATCTCTCTTTAATTAGTAATTCTTATTTGGCAACACCTTACAACGAATATAACGGAAGGTGTAGTCTTCTCCTTTTACGGAAAGTATTTTCAACAATTTATATAACAGTCGAAAGGTATCCGGATGCATGATATATCGATGCTTGCCCCTAAGAAAATACTGTAATGGTGCATCATCATGATAGGCTTCCTTATTATAAATCTTACTGGCAGCAACCCTATCACAAAACATCTCAACTACGTAATTTACTGGCATCTTCATCCCTACCATTCCGTTTACTGAATGGTCTACAGAATAGTCTATCCAATACTCCATATGGTGCTTGTTTTGACCCTTATGATGAAGCCAAGCTGAGGAATAACCTTCCTTAACACGCTGCACATTATTAGGACTTTGATTGCCCTGATAATATTTCACACCAGCCAAAAACTCCCTTGGAGAATATTTGGATATATCATGAAGTAATCCTTGCTTATATAATCCTACTTTAAAGCAATGCTTCATAACCATACGTCTGTGGTCGTTAACAGTAGTGAAGTGACCAATAAAATTCTTTATAAACATAATACTTTTCTCCTGTTCCTTTAGTTTACTTCCTTCTGTATGCAAGTCCTATGTTCATAGTCCAGAGAATCCTCATCCTTGTGATATAGCATTTTTAATATAACAGGCGTAACGATAGATGAAATAATGATTAAAAAGATTACAGCAGCAAAATAAATGGAATCTATTAATCCTACTGCTAACCCTTTCTGACTTACTATAAGAGCAACTTCTCCTCTTGTCATCATTCCAACACCAATGCGTAGGGAATCCTTTGATTTAAATCCGCACAGCTTTGCCATTAATCCACAACCTATAATCTTAGTAAACAATGCTACAATTACAAAAGCTATTGTAAAAAGTAATACTGCAGTTGTGATTCCTGTAATCTCTGTTTTTAGTCCAATACTTGCAAAAAATATAGGACCAAATATCATGTACGAATTTATGTCCATTTTCCGGACTATGTACTCTGAGGAGTTAATATTGCATAGAATTAATCCTGCCACATAAGCTCCAGTAATATCAGCTATACCAAAATATCTCTCAGCGATATACGCCAAAGCAAAACATAATGCTAACCCATAAATAGGAAGTCTTTGTTTATGTGTCCATCTCTTATCCATAAACCGAAAGAAAAA
Organism: Bacillota bacterium; assembly: GCA_023416695.1. Lineage (GTDB taxonomy): Bacteria > Bacillota > Clostridia > Lachnospirales > Lachnospiraceae > KM106-2. Next base: position 41,005 of record JAEZGY010000002.1, read on the forward strand.
ATAAGCCAAAAATCCTATAGTTATACAAAATACTATGAATAAAACAGTATTCGAAATGACTGTTACTGGATTAATCTCAGGATTCTTGAATCCTATTACAAAGGTAAGGACTAGAATACCTATAATATCATCTATCACAGCTGCGCTTAATATTGTTGTTCCGATCAAACCTTTTAATTTGCCAATCTCACGTAGAGTTGAAACAGTTATGCTAACTGAAGTTGCCGTTAATATAACACCTATAAAGATCGCTTTATAGAACTCAGTAGAACCAGTGGGAGCAAATCCAAAGAAACAAGAATATAAAATAAACCCACCAATTAATGGTACCAACACTCCTGCGCAAGCGATAAGTAATGCTTTAGGGCCTGTTTTCACTAAATCCTTAAGATCCGTCTCTAGACCCGCCATGAACATTATCATAATGACTCCAATTTCAGCCATTCGTAACAGAAAATCACTAGAATTAACAACACCTAGCACATTGGGTCCAATAACCAAACCTGCTATAATCTCTCCTACAACTTGTGGAGCATTTAATTTCCTTGCTAGTAACCCAAAACATTTTGCAGTAATAATAATAATTGCTAAATCCTTAAAAAACTCATAAGTCAACTTAATTCGCCTCTTCTTTCGTTAATCTAGCAACTAGTATAATCCTAACAAAAAGAAAATTCAAGCTACAGAAAAGGCGTAATACTACTCTATTAATTTAAAAATTGATAATTATAGCTGTATTTCACCTGGATTTTTCCAGCCCTCAGATCGGCTTTCATCTTTGGGTTTTTCAAATTAAGGGTAAAGGCCAACGCTTTTGACTTATATTTACTCAGATTCAAGTTGATATTTTTATAAGACTGCTTTGCGATTAGCTGATTGTTAACATAAATAGAAACAGTTAAGTTATTGAACTTCTGTATCTTTTTATAGGTGGTGCTATTCACCGCATAGCACTTATAGATAAGTTTTCCATTTGAGTAGTAGATGGAAGCATTGGAAAGGTGGATTTTTCCTTTCTTCAAATACCGCCCATTTTTTGTTGGAGTAGTGGTAAAGATATTGGCTTTGGTAGTCACCTTGCATTTGAGAGTCTTACCATTTATTAAAGCATAGACATAGCAGCTCCCATTCTTAAGCCCCCGCACAACCCCTTTATCAACAGTTGCTATCTTTGTATTAGAGCTCTTCCATAGAACAGTACCTGAGCCACCACTTACCTTAAGTATTCTTGCAAAACCACTTGTTACACTAATCCCCTCTACGGATTCTCCCTTACTGTTTACTATTTCAGGATTGGTAACCTTTACTTTACAGGTAAGGGTGTATCCTCCTGTAATTGCAGTTATGGTAACAGTACCGGTTTTCTTTGCAGTAACAACCCCTTTAGACACTGTGGCAATTGCTTGATTAGAGGTTTTCCATTTGACCGTTTCATTGGTATTAAGGACCTTTAGGGTAAGCTTCACTCCCTTTGCTATAACCTTGGATGTATAGTTAAGGCTAGGTTTTCTTACAACAATCTGACAGATTGCAGATAGCGTGCCGTCCTTTAGGATGGCTTTTATACTACATTTACCTGGAGCTATGGCAGTCACAACTCCATTTTTCACTGTAGCAACTTTTGTATTCTCACTTTCCCAAACCACCTCATTGTTTATTGCATCATTAGGGGCAACGGTGGCTGTTAATTTAAAAGTATCCTTTATATTCATGGTATAAGAAGATTTACTTAGTTTTATAGACTCTGCTATGTAATTCACTTTCAATTGTACCGTAGCTACCACCGGAGCGGCATCCTTTAAACGAAAGCTTATTTTTAGAGTCTTACCTGCATCCTCTTTCGCAGGAACTATGGTAAAGCTTGTGTGGGTTTGATTCGCTAACAATTGACTTACTACTGGATTACCCAGTTCATCTGTCACCTGGCCTACAATTCCAGGCTGTGGAGTTGTCATATCTTCTGCCTTAAAAACAGAAAGAGTATAGCCTACCCCTGGTGTAACATTAGTGGTACTGTTCTCTGCAACTACCTGATCATTTAACTTTACGACTAATTGGGCCATCTGCTGCTCATCTGCATAAACTAACCTAGTGTCACTTAACAAAAACAAAGCCAATGCTAATACTACACCCAAAAAAACTCCTGCGACTTTACTTATCATCTTTTTCATATTCTACCTCCCCAAAATTGTGGTGTTTAAACCATAGAAAGGCAGCTAACTACCTTAGCTGCCTTCTTAACTATCTGACGTCTTTAAAATGGAATTGCTTTCTTCCCTCAGCATAATCTGCTACCACATGCCCATCACCAAATAATTTATACTTATAGGTCACCAGTCCATCAAGGCCTACAGGTCCTCTTGCATGAAGCTTTCCTGTACTAACCCCAACCTCTGCTCCAAAGCCATAGCGGAAACCATCAGCAAATCTGGTTGAACAATTGTGATAAACCCCAGCCGAGTCTACCAACATCATAAATCGTTTTGCAGCCTCTCTATCTTCTGATAGAATACTATCGGTATGATGGGAGCCATAGCGATTAATATGATCAATGGCTTCTTCCATATCCTTTACAATTTTTATAGAAATAATATAATCTAGATACTCTGTAGCAAAATCTTCTTCTACAGCAGGATGACAGGCGATGATATCCTGTACCTCCTTCGTACCTCGAATCTCAACATTCTTTGCCTCTAAGGCTTCTTTTAATGGTGGTAATAACTTAGGAGCAATCTCTTCATGTACAAGAAGTGTCTCAGTGGCATTACATACTGCCACATACTGAGTCTTAGCATCTACAATGACCCCTATGGCCTTCTCAATGTCTGCTTCTTTATCTGCGTATACATGACAAATCCCATCTGCATGACCCATAACTGGAATCTTAGAATGATCCATTATATAACGTACAAAGCTATTAGAGCCTCTAGGAATAATTAAGTCTACTGATTCATGGCAATGAAGGAGTTCATTAATCTCTTCTCTAGCCTCTACCTGGAACATAGCCGCCTCTGGCATACCAGCTTCCACTGCTGCTTTGTAAATCGTAGAAAAGAGCGCTTTATTCGTTCTCATGGCTTCGCTACCACCTTTTAGTATCGCACAATTGCCACTTTTAAGACAAAGCCCTGAAATCTGTACCATAGCATCTGGTCTTGCCTCAAAAATTACGCCAATGACACCAATTGAACAACTCTCTTTTACCAAGGTTAAGCCTTGATCTAGTTCTCTCTCAAACCCTACCTTGCCCAGTGGATCTGGGAGTTTTGCTAATTCATACAATCCAGAAACAACTTCCTCTAGTTTCTTATCATCAAATTTTAAACGCTTTAATATAGGAGCTGCAATCCCTGCTTCCTTGGCTTCTTCCATATCCAATACATTAGCTGCTAATATGCCTTCTTTGCCTGCCACTAATGCTTCTGCAATGGCTACAAGTGCTCCATCCCGCTGCTCTCTCGTAGTGGCAGCAAGCTTCGAACTATCTAATTTCATTCTTCTTGCCTGTTCACTGATCTTCATGCCAACTCTCCTTCTATGATTAAACTCTCCTTATGCCACCATAATTATCATAAGGCAATATTATTTACTCTTTCCCTATTATAACAGACTTAGTTTGTTATGAAAATATATTTGCAAGAATATTGATTATTTCAAAGGAAGTTCCCACACAGTAAAAAACCAGCCTGTGTATACACAAGCTGGTTCTCCTATCTTACTTAACCTCGATTCTGTGCTTCAACAAGGCTACCACCACAATACAGCTTCCTTAGCTTTGGCTTCTCAATCTTACCCGTTGGATTACGAGGTATATCTGCAAATATTATCTTGTGAGGCCTCTTATACCTTGGTAGTTTGTGACAAAATGTCATCATTTCATCCTCACTAGTATTAGCTTCAGGCTTTAACTCAATAATCGCTGCAGCAATCTCTCCAAGACGACTGTCAGGAAGACCAATTACTGCTACATCATGTACTAATGGATTGGTGCGAATAAAATCCTCTATCTGGACTGGATAGAGATTCTCTCCACCACTGATGATTACATCCTTCTTACGATCTACTAGGAAGATAAAACCATCCTCATCCTCTCTAGCCATATCCCCGGTAAACAACCATCCATCTTCTAATACTTCCTTGGTTGCTTTCTCATCGTTATAGTAGCAAAGCATAACACCAGGGCCTTTCACTGCAAGCTCCCCAATTGCTCCTTGCTCTACAACATTGTGCTTCTCATCCACAATCTTTGTCTCCCAACCATAGCCTGGCTTTCCAATGGCACCTACCTTATGTATATTCTCAACCCCAAGATGTACGCAACCAGGTCCTATGGATTCACTTAACCCATAGTTTGTGTCATAGTCATGAGCTGGAAAATAAGCTTTCCAGTGATTGATGAGACTTGGTGGAACTGGTTGTGCCCCAATGTGCATCAGCCTCCACTGTTCTAAATGATAGTTCTTAAGGTTAACCCTTTTGTTATCAATGGCTTCTAAGATATCCTGCGCCCATGGCACTAACAGCCAAACAATGGTACACTGCTCCTTCGACACAGTATCTAGAATAATATCTGGTTTGGTACCTCTTAATAGTATTGCTTTACTACCGGAAAGTAAACTGCCAAACCAATGCATCTTGGCTCCTGTATGGTATAGGGGAGGAATACAAAGGAATACATCTTCCCGTGTCTGTCCATGATGATTTTGCTCCACCTTACAAGAATGCATCAAACTAGCATGATTATGTAAAATAGCTTTAGGAAATCCTGTTGTTCCAGAAGAAAAGTATATAGCGGCATCGTCCTTATCTGTTAGAGTAATCCCAGGTGGTTGACTGCAACAGTTCGCCGTCAAAGTAGTATAATCCTCAGCAAAGGAAGGACATCCATCCCCAACGTAAAATAATAGTCGGTTCTTATTGATATTGTCTGCAATCTCTTCTACTCGTCCAATAAATTCAGGACCAAAGATTAAAACATCTACTTCTGCAAGTTTTACACAATACTCGATTTCCTCTGGGGTATAACGAAAGTTAAGTGGTACTGCTAAGGCTCCTGTCTTTAGAATTCCAAAATAAATTGGAAGCCACTCTAGACAATTCATTAATAAAACGGCAACCTTATCTCCCTTTTCCACTCCACGTTCCAATAATAGATTAGCAAACCGATTGGCTTTTTCATCAAATACCTTCCATGATATCTCCCTTCGATAATGGGTAGTTGGATTGGTCTCAATTAGCTCATACTCCTTCCAAGTTACCCTTCTATGCTCCGCTACCTCAGGATTAATCTCAACTAGACAAATATCATTACCATACAATTTACTGTTTCTCTCTAATAGCTCCGTAATAGGCATAGTGAATCCCCTTATCTAAACTGTATTATAAGCATCGTTTATCCCTTTAACGCTTTTACTTACTAAAGTAATTCTATCCCCATACCATTACTTTGTCAATGATATGGGGATAAATTCTTGTTCTATCATTAGCTGGTAACTATCTTACCATCCTTTAAGTTAATTACGCGATTTCCATACGCTGCACTATCCTTAGAGTGGGTTACTTGAACAATTGTAATATGCTCTTCCTCATTGATTGTTTTAAATAGCTTCATAATATCCTCTCCAGACTGACTATCTAGATTACCAATTGGTTCATCTGCTAAAATCAAATCAGGACTCATAATCACTGCCCTAGCAATAGATACTCTCTGTTGTTGTCCACCAGAAAGTTGATTTGGAAGACTTTTTTTCTTATCGTGTAATCCTATGGTCATTAACAAATGGTCTAGCTTATCACGATAATCCTTTTCCTTCTTTCCATCCATAATGACAGGCAGAAGAATATTCTCCTCTACAGATAAATTTTGTACTAGATTATAAAACTGAAACACAAAACCAATCTTCTTTCTTCTCATCTTAGCCAGCTCTTTTTCTTTCATAGCATTAATATTGTTTCCACCAATATAGACTTCCCCAAGGGTTGGCTTATCCAGTGCACCTAACTGATATAAAAGGGTAGATTTACCACAGCCGGATGGACCCATAATGGAGACAAATTCCCCTTGTTCAACCACAAATGAGATATCATTTAACACTCTTATCCTATTTTCACCTTCTCCAAAATCTTTAGATAGGTTCTTTACTTCAATAATCTTACTCATTTTCTTTCCCCCTATTCGTATTTGATCTCTGATACAATATTCATTTTTCGTAATTTACGTATTGGAATTAGCGTTGTAAATAATAATATAGCTACTACAATACCCACGAATTTTATGGAATCTAACAGATTATAGCCTATATTCATGTACATACTTAACCCCTCCATGGAAGTATTCACCATATATACAGACGGGATTACCACTATACAGGCAATGATTCCGGATATCACACTGGTTAGTAAGGTTTCTGTAAATAACATTTTCTTAATCTGTCCCTTACTCATACAAGTGGAATTTAGTACAGCAAGTTCCCTTTTTCTTTGAATGAATCCTATGATTTGATTATTTACAATTCCTACAAAGGAAAGACAAACCGCTAAACCTATAATCACATAGAAAACACTCATAATGCCTGCTGTTTGCTCTTCTTGTGTATCAATATATTGCCTAAATGTTTTAAATTCAGCATAAAATTCCTTTATTTCACTTTTTAGTTTGTTAATAAATTGGTCTTGGTCTACCCCTTTTTCCAAAACAATCTGAATCCAAACTGGAATACTAGTGAAATAGTTTTTATAACTATTAAGATTCATAATAAAAACATTCCGATTAGAGGTAAAATAAGATGAATTTGTCGTTCCTACAACAGTTAACTCTTTCTCTAACTTCTTATTATCTACTGTCAGAGATAACTTATCTCCAACCTGTATATTATTACGCTTTGCAAAAAAGGAGTCTACTAAAATCTCATTGTCTTTTAGGGTATCAACATCAAAGGAGGCATCGTCAAGTATTACCCCTTGCATATTGTCTTTTGTTACTGTAAGGAAGATTGGAGGTATCGTAAAGCTTTTATTATCGCCATAAGTTACACTATTTGAAAAGCTGTAGTAGAGTGGCATCGTAGATTCTACACCATCCATATCCTTAATAAAATTGTACTCCTCATACTCCTGAGACACATTCTGTACCATAACATCGAAATTATTGTTATACCGAAAAGATTCAAACAATCTAGTAAAAGATACCGAGACATTATACACTGTCAAAATAGATGCAATGGCCACAACCATCAAGGTCGCGGAAGATATAATGGTTTTGTTGTAACCGATATTTTTTGAAGCTATAATACCAGACTTCCAACCCATTTTTCTAGAGATGGCAGTAATTCCTTTGGAGATAAAACGTAACCATACAGGAACTAAGAATGCACACCCTACTAAAAGAATTGACATAGCTGCAAGACTAATAAGAAATTCAGAATTGGTATTGGTAAACTGTAACACTAGCGCAATGATAATTAGGGTTAAACCAATCCAGCTTTTCTTCTTATTGATCTTATATCTTGTACCTTGCACATTGAAGATAATGTCCTTAATTGGCTTCCTATTGGCTCTAAGAATAGCCTTTAATGAAATAATCACCTCTAATAATACCGAAAATAAAATACCGAAAAGGAAAATTCCCCACTTAATACCCGCCTTTTCATCTGCAAGTTCTACTCCATCCGTTGTAATAAAAGCTTTTGCCACTACAGTATTTATGGCATACCCTACAGCCGAACCAATGATCCCCCCCAATAGCCCATAAAGAGCGTTCTCATAAAGTAGGATAAAGTTCATTCTTCTCTTCGTTGCACCTACACTCCTAAAGGTTCCTATTACAGGGAAGCGTTCTGCAATTACAAGCTTATTTAAAGAGCCTACTACAAAGAAAATCATAATAACTACAATCACCAATATAATGGTAAGTAAGCTTGTAATACTGGACAGAGAATCCTCTAATGACTGGCGATTCACTAATTCCTCTATTTCTGTTGTCACATTATGATCATTTATGTACTGTATAAACTCTTTAATCTTATTACGATCCTTAACATGTACAAAAAGCTGTTGTCCTGAGGTCTCTTTATAGCCAAGAATTAGATTGGCTGTTTTTAAACTACTGATAAAAAAAGGATACTTATATTCTATAGAAGTAAGTCGGTAATCCGCCACTACTTCTACTACTTGCATCTTATAATCCTTATCATTATATGTGAAGGTAATAGTATCCCCTTTGTGTATGTTATATTTGTCAGAGCATTTTTCATTCACCACAAGCTGATTATCCTCAAGTTGAATGCTATTGCTACTAAATTCATCCATTTGGTAAGCATCTTGCAAATTCATTCCCATAAGCAATGCTGGCCTACCTTCTCCATTGATCTCTGCATATCCTCCAACATTGGAAATTAACATAGATTCAATCTCTGTGTCCCCGAAATCAATCTTATCCTGTATAAGTTCCTTAGCTGATACATCAGTATTGTTCTTATCCTCCTTCAGGGTAATACTTACATCCGAATTACCATAAACACTTCTAAGTGTTTGCTCATATTTAGTAGCAATCTCATCACCAAGAGTAATATTAAGCATAAGAACTGCCGTAGCCACAATTAACGAAAAAACAATCAAAAAGCTTCTACCCTTATGAGCTCTGATATTTCGTAAAATATGCCTTAAAATAATATTCATATTCTCATCTCCTCCTTTAACACTGAAACACATTTATAAAAATGCATTCATATGAATAATAACACATGATGGTTTGTGTGGTAATTAAAATTTAATTAGAGAACATAAAACGCGTAGTAGTTTGCACTACTACGCGTTAAAATGTTTCTACGTAAACTCTTCTATTGCTGTTTTTCAATTACCCTATGTAAATCATCCATAGCCTCTGGATAATCTAGTTCCAATGCTTCTGTCACAGCCTTTGTAAACATCTCCAATTCCTCTTGTATCCCAAAAGCCTTAGGTGTCCTATAGCAAACACGATATACATCACTAGTAATCTTATCAAAAAATCTTTCCTCACTAATCTGCTTAAGACCAAATAATTCCGAGTTATAATTCTTATCTGTTGCACACAACGCAAGATAATATCTTCCACCCTGGACCATCTCCTGATACAGTAGCTCTTGTCCTAATTCGCCATATTCGTGTGCCACACTAAAACCAAGAACCTCTAAATCTTTATTGATCTCCTTTATAACCTTCTTCACTCCAAACATGGAAGAGGTTCTACCAGAAGCAAAGTCTAAATCCATCCAAAGTTTCATAAAGTAATCTAGCTTTGGTTTTCCGTTGTTCTTAGCGAATTGGCCGTAGCGACATTCCCATAATCGAAAGCGAAGTCGATTCTCTTCACTGTCCTGTTCTGACATTGCTGCATCCAATAGCTTATATCGTTCCTCCCCGGAATTAGGAGCATAGTAGCTATCTGGCCAAGGAAGTTCTTGTATATTACCTTTTCTTTTATTTTGATACATGTCTTCTCTCCATATACTTTTGTATGTATTTGATATGCTTATTCTAACACAGAGAAAAAGGGAATACAATTTGTTTTATTTACTACTTATTTCTTTGTTGTAACAGTCATAGCCTTTGACCAGTCAGAGTATATCTTTACTGCCTTACCATTAACCTTAACTGTCTTATAGGTTCTGATTCTTACATAATATTTGGTCTTAGCCGTAAGTTTAGAGATGGTTGTTCCAGTAGTGGAATTTTTACCAATGGTAACAGTTTTAACACTAGTGAACTTTGCGTTCTTGCTGTATTGAATCTGGTATCCAGTTACTTCAGTAACCTTCTTTGCCCACTTCACTGCAAACTTTTTAGAGCCAGCTGTTAGTTTACCAATACTGGTAGCTACCGGTTTAATGGTGTGATTTAGCGTCTTAGTTCCCACATAGTTACCGATGAATTTTACAGTCACTACACTTATACCAACGCTCTGTTTAAAGCCTTTGTAACTAACAGTATAGTCTATATCCTTTAAAAGAGTTTTTCCCGTCCTATCTTTAATCACTACAGCAGGGATTTTAGTCTTTCCATTATAGGCAATACTAGATACTAAGAGTTTTATACTTGATACTCTTGGAATCACTTTGGTCGAAACAATTTTATTACATTCGGTACAGTAGGAAGCAATTCTACCATCTTCACTAGTAGTCGCTCTAGTTATTATAGTATCGACTTTATGATCTGCTGTGTGACCAGTAGTAGCTGGTTTTTTCATGTGTAGGGTAACATCCATGTTACCTATTTCATTGGAGTGAAATCTAACATAATATAAATAAGTCACCGTACTAGGTTCCTCAGTAAACGTAGCCTTACCTGTTGCTGCATCAAAGGAAGCAGTCAAAGAGACCCCTGACTTACTCTTAGCAGAAACCGACTTAATATTTTTGAGATTTGAACTTCCTACAATTTTGCCTAGATCAACTATGTAGGTATTTCCCTCGATACTATACTCTATATTCTCTTTGTGCTGACGATAAAGTGTTAGAGTTGGATAAGATTGTCCATCAACGAAACTCAAGGTACTTAGTTGATTATAACTACAATCCAATATACTTAAACTTTTAATAGTTCCCAGATTAAGAGACTTTAGTTGGTTATTACAACAGTTTAATTTTTGCAAAGATGTATTATTACTAACATCCAAGGCAGTAATGTTATTGTCTCTACATTCCAAATTGCTTAACTTTGTATTTTTACTGACATCTAAGGTACTAAGGCTATTAGCACTGCAGGTTAAGTACTTTAATTCATTATTTTGACTAAGTTTTAATTCTATCAGTTCATTCCCATCACAATGAAGTGCTGCTAAACTGATATTATTACTAGCATCCAACCTCTTTAAGTTATTGGAACCACAAAATAGGCTTTCTAATTGTCTATTACTACTAATATCTAACACATCTAGTTGATTCATTTCACAATTCAGTTCACCTAGTTCAGTGTTATTCTTAATATCAAGTGCCTTCAATTTGTTGGCATAACAGTCTAAACTTTCAAGCTCTTTATTATTCAGCACATTAAGTTCTGCTAGATTGTTATTGTTACAGGATAATTCGGTTAACTTAGTATTTGTAGTAACATCCAAAGTATTCAACTGATTACCGGAACATTCTAGGGTTTCTAAATCTTTATTCTTACTCACATTAAGGCTAGTAAGCTTGTTATAACTACAGGAGAAATCGATTAATTTCTCATTCTTACTTACCTCTAAACTAGTAAGTTGATTTGCTTTACAACTAAGTTCTTCTAAACTTTTATTATTTTGGACATCTAAACTAGTCAACATATTTTCATCACAAGATAGTTCTTCCAAATTAATATTCTTACTAATATCCAAACTAGTAAGTTCATTTTCAGAACAGTCTAAGCTCGTAGCTGCTGTAAAAAACTCTATACCACTAAGATCTTTTATATAGCTATCACTACAATCGATATCTAAGATATCTGCTACCTCAGTTGGTGTCAATAAATCATCATCATCTCTATCATACGCTTGGTTTATGTAATATCTGAAATCGTTGTCAGGAAAATTCTTCTCACAAATATGTAGATTACCGTTATCGTCAACACAAGCTGTACTTCCATTAAATGGACGATACTTATATCCATCACATGGCTCCGTTGGTGATGCTAGCGCTACACTTGTCATTAGACTAAATACCAGCACTGTCGTTAGTAACATACTAAATATTTTTTTCATACTACCTCTCCTTTTTGCTTTTACAATAAAGTTATTGAGTGTTTTTATATGTATTATTTTACTCTTATTTCTTGTTTTTGTAAATTTATTTGTGCTCATACGTGTCCTACTTCCACCATCCCACCAAATAAAAAGTGCCTAAGTCCTGTTTCAGACTTAGGCACTTTTTTGTTATAGTGTAATCCATTGTTTCAACTCTTCTCTGGCTTGTTCATAGGATTGAAATACGATGCCCTTCATTCCCATTTCTATTGCAGCTTCAATGTTCTCCTGCTTATCATCTAAAAATACACATTCCTCCGCTTTAAGATTATATGTTTGTATTAGCAGTTGGTAAATCTCTGGTTCTGGCTTAATCATTTTCACATATCCGGATACAATTTTACCATCTACATAAGGAAGAAAATTAAACTTGTGTTTCACATGAAGCTCAAAGGCAAAGGAAGGATAGTTTGACAACAAATAAACTTGATACCCCTTATCTTTTAATTCCTTGATAAAGGCCTCTGTGTAATCAAATTGTACTATGATATCCTTTATGTTATCAAAAAAAAGATCAATCTCCTTGGTATACTGAGGATTTCCCTTTTTAAACTCCTCAATCACCTGATTAGGTGCAATCACTTCCCTATCTAGCTCATTCCACAAAGGGGATGACATAACTCCTTTATTAAGATCATCTATTGTCCTTTGGGGAAATCCCAAATCCTTCATTAAGCCACTCCACCGAAAATCTGCAAGTACGCCACCAATATCTAGTATTACGTTTTTAATCATACTAATCCTCCCTAGTTAGTCATTATTTAAGAATGTAAATTCCCTCTTGTCCGCTTGCCCAATGTATTGCTCCCATACTAAATTGTCAGCCTCTTTACAGCTAGTAAAACAAGAGCGTAACATAACAGCATAATACCGAGCTTTATATTTTAAGTTTTTATGATTGATCCGATATGATATCTGCCCATCTTCGGGTACAAACATATTTTCAAATATTCTAGCTCGATCTTCTGTAACAAAGCTACGACTATAATCATCTACAAACCATACTTTACCGTTAGTACCATATGGAGTATATAAAAACGCCTCATCGTCTAACTCATAGCTATTATAATATGGATGTTCTATGCTAGATGGATTTAACTGTTCCCATCCCTCTAGCCAATCTATCCCACTTATCTCTGACATCTTTTGAATCTTATACTCAAATGCATGTGAAAACTCATGGGCAAGATTTCCAGTAAGGACTATCTCTGACACTGATGCATCTAAAACAATATTTATTTTATTTGCACTAGAAACAGAAACAAAACCTCCGACACTATGTTGTACACCAACGTCATCACTAATAGTACCACCAAGATATATGTTAATCCCTCTCATAAAACCCTCATACATTTCCTGTGTCATTCCCTCCGGAAGAGTCTCTAAGAATTTCTTTAGGACTTGAATAGACGTATCAATGGTTTGTTGCTCTGTAAGAGACACAATATGCTTACCACCTTCAGAAAAAATGCATTTCTCCCCATAGTAAACTTTAATTCCGTAAGTCTCATTTAGTTCCTTTACAACTGGATTGGTCTCTTCCTCCTGTTCTCTGTCTTTTATAGTAACAGGCCAAGACTGAAATGTTCTATCTGATACTAAATCATATAGATAAATGGTAACTTTATTGTCTATTACACAATTTATTAAAGCAAACCCATTGTCTAAAATCTTAATCGTACCAAATTGACCATTTTGTGGAGCCTCCACCTTCCCTATAACCTCCTGTGTCCTAAGATTATAAAAGCTAATACTAGAGGATTGTACATTTGTCATAGTAGCTAACACTCCAAAAGAACAGTCAACCACATACTCTTTACTTTCCTGCTTAGGCACAGATACAATTTTTGATTGGTCTTCTATTGGAACAAGGCTTACCTGCTCCTCTGTTTCCGAATATAGGAACGGCCACAGGAAGCTATAATTTTCATCAGAGTCATCTTTGATTCTATCATAAATCACCTCTGCTGTAGCAGCTTTTATGTCAAGAAACAGGTAGTCCCCATTTTCTTTATGCAAAATACAGCCCCCATCATTCTCATCCACTATAGTATTATAACTGCTGCCGCTATACACTACCTGCGAGCTTCCATCCGTCATATGGTAACAAATGATTTCACCTTTTTCATTATCGTATATCTCATATTCTCCATCCTGAGTGACATAACAAAGACTAGCACAACCATAATTCTCTGCTTTTCGTACTACTTTTTGTTTGCCTAGTCTGTCATAAAAAGTGGTTTCTAAAGATCCCTGTACAATGGTGTAAAATCCACCATTCGACAAACGACCAAATTTCATATAGTCGCCAAGTCCACTAACTTTAGACATAACATTGCCGTTAGGAAAGTCAAAGAGTAAGGCATTCCCTTGCATAACATCACATGCAAAAATGGTGTTATCCACCACCGATAGTCCTGATAATGACTGAAGTCCATCAACCTCAATATCTAATTGATACAGACCTTTCATTTCAGTTTCTACTGCATTGGTAGGTAATTCAATTTGCTCTGGTAATTTCTTCACCCCATATGTACTAAAAAAGTCGTCTTCTGTTTCTGTAATAGGGGTAGCAGGAGAAGATGCTAAGGGCTTTGGTGTATTAGTGCTAATTGGCGTCTCCTTTGCTACGGTTGGAGTTTCGTGTGGAGCTTCTTTTTGTGTCGAACAACTACAGACTAAACTTAATGCAAAACAAGTAAGTATGGTAAATAATCCTTTTTTCATCTGGTATCTTCCCTTCATTTTATATGTTGTCGTGGAATTAGTGTCAGTACTACAGCTAGTTGTTTTTAGTGAAAAGTAATTATACCACATTTACTCAAGAGTTTCAAAATTATACCATACTTCTATCCAGTGAAATGTTAACTAGTAGTCTTAGAAATCCAAAATACTTCTTCAACCAAACTGCTCCAACACATCGTTTATTAATGTCTCCTCATCTATCACCGTCAACTCAAGTACATCATCGTACAATCCCATATCCTTAAGGGAATAAAAATCTTTAAATGTTCCCGTGTAGTACATCCGGTTTGGATAAATCACAACCTTTTTTTTCATTTGCAGAAGCTACAATATCACAGGCACCACTACGCAAGGCTATCATATAGCCAGCTTCTTCTATCAATTCCTTTAATGCTTACAGTTTACAAGCCACTGCAACCGTTCCCTTAATTGGAGGCTCTTTGTCCCCTGCACTATTTGTGCAGACGGAGAACCCCTTACCTAAAAGACGTTCAGTTAAGTGCTCCCAAAATTCTTCAAACCGATAACAATGCTCAAGAAGCCAAATCTCATCTAATTGCTTTTCAACTGCTTTGTTAACGAATTGATTAACCCATTTCTGCGTATATTCTCCTCGTTCAATATGAATATGACCATCTACCATACTTCCACTCCTCTATTTGTAATTCATAGAAGCAAATACCCTATTTGTTTCCATTTTACCAACTTAATAATTCCATAATGGGTACAATATCTAGACTAAGTTTACATTAGTCTGTATACACCAATTATTGCTTTATAAATTACTTGACATGACTTACAATAAAATCAACAAATTATAATTTGTCTAGGAGGCTTGTACTATGTTAAGATCAATGATGCAGGTATATGTAAAGGGAAGTATCGAAGCTGTTAATATCTATCAAAAAGCGTTTAATGCTGAAATTCTTTGTTTATATCCTAATGATAATGGTGGATATATGCACTCGGAATTAAATGCGCACGGGCAAATAATAGCTGTATCTGAACTAACAGATAATCATGTATCTGGAAATACCATGCAATTTTGCTTTCATTTTGGAGACGGTGGCGAGGAACACGTCAAAAATGCTTACGAAGTATTAAAGGATAGGGCAACTATTTGTATTCCTATAGGTCCATGTGATTATAGTCCCTGCATGTTTTCTTTGATTGACAAATTTGGCGTATATTGGTGTTTGTTTGTATAGTAAATTTTGAATTTAGAGGTACGTGAACATGAACATAATAGAATATTTTAGTACAGATAATAAAGAATATTGGCTTTCTAAAATAAAAGAATGTGATTGGGGCGCAGGTCAATTATTACATAAACTATTGAAAGATCAAAAGCTAAAGGAATATGTTGGTGAAAATACAAAGTTACTTATGTTGGTAGACGGAGAAAATTTGATTTCTTTTTGTACGTTTGCTGATAAAGATGATATTCAACCAACAGAATTAACGCCATGGATTGGGTGGGTATATACATATCCGAATTATAGAGGTCATCATTATGTTGGTAAGTTGTTAAGTTATGCTGAAATATTGGCAAAAGCAGCTGGAGTAAATAATATATATATTTCAACAAACCATGAAAGGCTATATGAAAAATATGGGTATGAGTTTTTTGAAATGATGAAAGATATGCACGGGGAAGATTCAAGAGTATATGTAAGACATCTATAACTTTCAATTTGTAAGCAACTGCAGGTTACTATATGTGACTGCTTGTTGTTTTTTTGTGGTGTAGAGTTCCTCATAGGGTTAATGTGAATACCATAAGCATCACTATGTTTAAGAGCATAGTTAAAGAGTTGGCTTAAATAAATGTAATGCTTACGTATTTTGCTTGCTCCGTATTCCATTGGGCAGAAGCTTAGAGCGTATATCCCTTAAATATTTATAGTTTTGGTCTATATTCGAACCTTCGAGTCTAGGATTGGACTCGAAAAACAAAAATGGATATCCTTTCGGATATCCATTTTGTTTTTCTGCGAGCGCGAGACGGGATTTGAACCCGCGACATGCACCAAAAACCCTTATAGAAAGGAGCTTCTCAGCACGTCAAATTTCTATGTACTCAAGAATGTACTCTCTATATTGAATCTCTATTTTTCAATCATTACTATATTTATTGGCTATCGACAAACTGGAAATATACTTATTCAATATCAAATTCTGATGTTAAATAAAAACCATCTTTATATCCACTGTCTGGAAAGAAATATTTAACTATTCTATAATGTCCTGTAGGCAATGAACCATATATGTTTTCCCATGAAATCTCAAGTTCTCTTTCCCCTATAAAACCAAGTGCTTCGGCTGTATTAACTCGTTCCTTGGTGTTAATGGTAAACCATTTTCCTTGTTGATATACTTCCAACAAAAAGTCAAATTCATTTCCACTAAGTATCTCAATATCTGTATTATTCTTCACACACAGTTTCAAAGAAGTTGAAGAAATAGTTCCTTTAATAACTTGCATTGTAACATCTAATGAACTCCCTTCTTTGATAGACGATTCTTTTCCAATGTTCAGTTTTGCTCCACAACCTACCAATGAAAGGATAAGCAACATACATAATGCTACCATAATTATCTTTTTCATAATGATTACCTCCACAAATTCATGATTTATTACTCTAGTCCCTACTATATATTAACTACAAAAGATAAACTATTTCTCCTTATATATATAGTACCATATCATACCAATTTCTTCCATAGTAATTGCCCGCAATCACATTAATGCTCTCATGTCCTAACATTTTAGACACTAATATCATTGCCCTCTTATCATATACCTGGTCTTTCTTATCTCCTTTATAATAATACTTCTGACTCTTAGTAAGGCTGTCTAATGGTCTTACCAGTCTCTCATACCATGCGCAGGCAAACTCCGCCCGATAACTATGTATATCTATTTTTTGGGGAACCCTATCAAAGATTACTTTTCCCTTTTCACAATTACTGCCAACCTAAGTTCAGGTAACGTTCCTTTAGATGAAATAAGGCGTATTTTAGGGCATACCAGTCAAAAAACCACTCTTGGTTACTTGTACAATCCTTATGGTCAAAATGAAATGAAACAAAGCAATTAATTGAACAAGCTTTAAAGTGAGTGTTCAAATGTACCCAAACAATCTCTCAGAAAAAGACAACAAAAAATCGCCATCCCTTATTTTATAAGGACTGACGACCAATTTCAAGTAAGCGCGAGACGGTGCAAGACGTCCAGGGGACGTCTGCTCTGCACGGACCGGAGCGTAGCGGAGAAGCAAGACGTCCGGGGGACCTCAGTCCTGCGCGGACCGGAGCGTAGCGGAGGCTCACAAGGTCCGGGGGACCTTGGTCTTGAGCGGACCGCAACAACGTGGAGACCATTCGAACCTTCGAGTCCAGGATTGGACTCGAAAAAACAAAAATGGATATCCATTCGGATATCCATTTTGTTTTTCTGAGAGCGCGAGACGGGATTCGAACCCGCGACCCTCGCCTTGGCAAGGCGATACTCCACCACTGAGCCACTCGCGCATTTATTAAGTTTGTTTCGGACTTGTTTACCCGACGCAAGATATATATTACTATAGAGTAAAAAGAATGTCAACAAAAAGAAAGCTATTTTTTTCAACCACTTTTTGGCAATAGCTTAGGCGGGAGGGGTTCTCTCTAGCGCTCGTTTTAACCTATTTACCCCTTCTTCTATCTCCATAAAGCTTAGCTTTCCATAACCAAGAACAAGCTCATTTTTATGATTTCCTTTTATCATCGAGTACTCTTCTACAAACTCCACCTCAACACCATTCTCTAGAAATGCCTGAGCATCCTCCTTCGTTAAGTCTCGATGCAAACGAAGTAATAGATGAAGACCAGCATTCTCCCCAGATACTGTTGCTTTCGTTCCAAAGGCTTTATGAAGACATTCCATCAGATACATGCGTTTCTTTTCATAAACCTTTTTCATTTTATATACATGTTTATCTATAAATCTTTCCTTTAATAATTCAGCTAAAGCTTCCTGAACCGTTGGATTTACCCACAAACTGCAGGCATCCATCTGCTTATTAATATCATAATAAAGTGCCTGAGGGAGAATGGCATAGCCGATTCTTAGAGAAGGGGAAAAGATTTTACTAAAGCTACCGCAATAAATGACACGTTCTGGATCCAAGTTTCTAAGAGGTTGTAAAGGCTCTCCCCCATACCGAAATTCACAGTCGTAGTCATCCTCGATTACGTAAGCATTTTTCTCGTTGGCGTATTGTAATAAAGCAATTCGCCTTGCTGCTGGAAGAATCCCTCCAAGTGGAAATTGATGAGATGGCACTACATAGATCAAATCAGTGTCATTGATTTCTACTACCTGCTCCACCTTCATTCCCTGTTCATCCACCGATACTGGTTGCACCAAATACTCGTAACTCTCAAAAATAGGTTTCACAAAATGAATACATGGATCTTCCATTACTATGCTACTATTCTTCTTTTTAAAAGTCCTAGCAATTAAGTCTAAGGTCCCTGACGTTCCTGAGGCAATGATAATCTGCTGGTAATCGCACGTAATCCCTTTTACTCTATATACATAATCACGAATCTCTTTACGTAAGGAATCCATGCCTGCAAAGCTCTCATAGGGATAAGAATGGCTCTTTCGTTCTATGGAAGCACTTCTTAATGCCAATCCCCAGCGAGCATTGGGAAATAGAGTTGCATCAGGATCACCTGCAGTAAAGATAATCCCATTTTCAATTTTTGGAGATACATTGGTATACAAGAAAGACTTAGGCCGTTCGGCCGTTCGTAATCTTCCAATATTTACAACGTAGGTTCCTGACCCCTCAATGGTATATAGATAACCTTCTGCAATGAGCTGCTCATATACCTGGATTATCGTATTACGTGATAAGGAAAGTTCTTTTGCCATCTTTCTAGATGGTGGAAGCCTCTCACCAGCCTCTAATTTCCCATCTAAAATAGCTATTCTCATCTGATTCTGTAGTTGTTTTGTAAACGACAAAGAATCTGTTCTGTCTATGGTAAACCCATACATATCTATACCCCCCTCAAAATTGGTTCTCTTATTTATCGTCATAATTGGTACTTTTCAATACCAATTTATACCATATAATAATATTAATACACAAAGAATGCTGGTGTAAATAATTTAAAAACCTGGAATCTTTATAAAGGTTTCAAGAAGGAGGATTTATGAGATATGTAAACCTAGGTAACACTGGTGCTAAGGTAAGTGAAATTTGCCTTGGAGCAATGTTATGTGGCACTGCTGTAGATAAAAGCACTTCTTTTAAAATTCTAGATCATTTTATGGAAGAGGCAGGAGGCAATTTTATCGACACAGCGAACTGTTATGCCTGGTGGATGGGCGAAGGAGAATACATAGGTGACGAAAGCGAAACTATCTTGGGGCAATGGATGAGGGAACGAAAAAATAGAGACAAAGTATTTCTTGCGACCAAAGTAGGTGGAAGACTAAAGAATCCTTATACCATTCGAAATGCTGTGGGAGAAATTTATTGGGATAAGGTACCTGGGGAATATGAAGGCCTATCTAAAAATGTCATAATACGAGAAGTAGAAAATAGCTTACGTAGGCTGAAAACAGATTATCTGGACTTGTACTATTCCCATGTATATGACGACGTGACACCAATCGAGGAGACAATGGAGGCACTCACTACTCTAGTAAAAGAGGGGAAAGTACGTTACTTAGGTGCTAGCAATCTATCTGCAAATCAGTTAGCAAATGCCAATGAAGTAAGTAAGCAAAATAACTTAAGTCCATATTCCGTTTTACAATCAGAGTATACCTTCCTCCATCCAACAGAGGAAATGAATGCAGATACCAAAGCTCACGCAAGTAAAGAGTTACTTAACTACACTACAGCAGAAAGTATGGCTTTTTGTGCGTACTCCCCAGTATTAAAAGGGATCTACACTAACAGAGAGAAACGTGACCAATACTATAACTGGCATCTTTTTAAATCTGAGAAAAACATTCAAAAATTAGAGCTAGTTGAAACCTTGTCGAAAAAGCTAAACATGACTGGCAATCAATTAGTCCTTGCTTGGATGCTACGTAAGAGTCCACAAATCATTCCAATCCTTGGGTTTAGTAAAATGGACCAGTATCTAGATAATATCAAAGCTTGTGAACTTGTGCTTCCAGAAGAAATCTTTCATATATTAGAAGAAGCAGAATAAAGGTAACCCAAAAGAAAGCCTCCTGTCTATAAACAAGAGGCTTTCTACCTATATATAATCTTAGTAACAGAGTTCTATAATACCCTTTCAGTTGCACAAAAATAGCAACTTGTTCTTTCTGGCTGATTCTCAGCACCACAGTAAGAGCATTTCCAGTCTTTCATTTCTAATGGATCCATCCTGCTTTTAGAGTTCACCTTTGGAAGTTTATCCTCACTTCCAGGTGTATATAATCTCATTTTCTCCTGATATACTTCTTCTGTAATTTTACCGGTATCCAATAACTCTTTATATTTTTTTAGTATTTCAAGCTTATGTCCTTCATAGGTTTTAAGTCTATCTAGTAATTGCTGTGCTTCCTCATTATTTGCTCCCATGTCCTCTTTTTCTTCTTGCTTATCAAAAATAGTATTACCCGTGGAAGCTCCTATTTTGTAATCCGGTAGCAGTAATGCTACTATAAATGGAATGATTCCGAAGAAAAAACCTAATACAAACCAATTCTTTAAATATCCCTTATATTTTAATACAGCATTACAAGCATATCCCCATAACAGACCATGCACAAAAAATACCAGTATTATTACACCTAAGGCATTCATGAAACTCCTCCTCTATTTCACTAACCTAAATCATCCTGATTTAAGTATAGTTTCTCAAGATGTTCCATGTCAATATATTGTTTACCTCTCTTAAAATACTATACTTGGAATATAAGGAAAGACAAAAGCAGGAATGTACTATTTTTAATCGCTTTTATTGTATTGATTCCATATACCCTTTGACATCCTTCTCACTATAGCCACACTCATTAACAAGGGCATTGTAAATCAAATCTACATAGTCTTTATGAGGCTCATTATGCGGGTTTTTACCCTCAGACGTTATGGTATAAATAGGGCAACCATCTTTATTGATTCCAAGGCAGATTCTCATTCCATACCAACGTGGAGAATCCCCTTCTTGTTTTTGGATATCTTGTAGCTGTCCCCATGTAATTTTATATAATCTCATATAGGTCTGACCTTGTGCCTTAGCATCATAGAATGCTACTCCAGTGCCACTCCAGCTACCACTCACATTACCAAAGTATATTTTCCCTGGCATGGTTCTACTTTCGCTTTCCCTCCATAAAGCTTTGTTCCTACATCCTGTATGCTTCATATTTACCTTTTCATGTCCTTTGCCTTCGATATAACATCGAAACCTATCTGCAGAAAGATTGGAGCCATAGGTAGCATACCAAACATAGGAATCCTCCTTAATATTCCATGGGGCACGTAAAACACTTCTCTGTATCTTATCATGATATACATAGGTGGCAACCCTAAGTTCACCAAAATAGCCACTTACCGTTACCTCTCTACGGTAATATAAGGAACCTTCTCCCTCATAAAAATCGAGCTGTCTAAGAGTCTTTTCTGACACAAAGTATACTTCCCCAACAACGGTCTCATTCTCACAAGGATAAATAGCAGGATACTCCCCCATGTTATACATCCCATAATCCTTTAAGACAAATTTCCCACAATAGTGGCTATCTTTTAGCATATATGAGGCACTTTCTCCAGATAGTAAGGTCCCGTAAACGAATATAGGATATATTTCTCCCTTCCAAGCCGCAACAACTTTATGTATCTTATAGTTTGAGGGGATTGTCTCAAAACCAGAATCGTATACTTTCTTACCAGAGCTTTCATTTGCTACAATTGTTTCAAATACCTCTATATTAGTTAGCATACTCTCAGCAAACACCTTATTAAATTCTGGTTCTCTAGTGACAAATTCCCGTGCTCCTGCTAGGCACATCATGAGCATCGTGCTACGAATCATGACATTTCTATCAAAGCCATGGCCAACGATACCGTATTCAAAGGCTGCTGACATCAGGTTTGACAATAATTGTTCCACTTCCTTATCAAAGCCTTCTTTATAGGTATTTCTAAAATACACACCTGCTGCAATGATAGCATAGCTTGGCTGATACATTATTTCAACCCTAGCCTCTCTATCTGTAGGGATGTTAGGGCAAAGATCAATTAGCCCATATTGATTGGTCTTACGAAGATTGTTTTTAAATACTGCAAAAAATTGATCCTGAGGTACCTGTTTGTAGTCTCCTCTTAAAGCTGCTTCAAAAAGAGCGTCTCCCTCTATAAAAGAATAATCTACTTCTTCCATGCCCGTAAAAACTGTAATTTCCTTAGAAAAAATATTTTGATCCATACTATTACCTCCCATTTAACTAATTTTATTGAGTACATTATACTAAATAAAAATGACACTGCCTGGTAGGGTTGCTTCCAGGCAGTGTCACTATATGGTAATGTCTCTTAAATTATCAAGGCATAAAGCTATCCCTTGTTCTGATGTATCCTCTTCGTCAGTAGGGATTGCATAGAATATATATTCTCCATCAACTACTCTTTGCACGATCCTCTTTTTATAAAGGACTTTTGATTTGCCATTTTCTATTAAATGAATATCACAAGTACACCCACTCTTAAACACCATCATTACCTGATCCCATGAGTACACATCCTTTTCTTCTAGCAACTCTCTTTCTGTCTTAAACATAATAATACGGTCCCCTTTTATCTCATCCTCAAGAGCGTCAAAAAAATCTTTTAATTCTTCATTCCCTGGAGTAAATATTTTATGCAGTCGCTTCTTCCCATAGTCTGATAGCTGCCCCCAAATATCCAAAGCAATACCCAATGTCACAAGGCTGATTTCGTTACTATAGCTTTTTTGTAGGGACTCTAAGAGAACCCCCAGTTGCATTACATTCATCTGAAGAACTAGAGGGTGCATGGTATTATCCATTCTATAGTACTTTTTACCTTTTCCCTTATAATCTTCTCTGCAGGAAATGTCTACGTAAAGCTTTTGCTCTCCCAATCGAATCTCCCCTGGAGATTTCGTTTTCTTTTCTGCTAAGGATGGAGATAGTTTTCTAAGGGTAGTCTGTATCGTCTTCTCTGTAACATTTAACTCCTTAGCAAGCTCTTCCTTAGTTTTCTCGCCCTCCTCATGAAGAGCTTTAATTAATGCCAGTGGTGTATCATTTTCTATCGGTTTTGGCAACAATGCCAAGTCTTCCTCTATATTCTCTATATTATAAGTATCTGCAATACGTTGTAACCACGCTGAAAAAATGTTATATAACTTTTGCTTACTAACAGGGGGAGCTGGATAGAGGTGAAGATACTCCTCCATGGCAGAGGCAATACGTTTTATACAGTAGTTATTCTGCTCTTCCTTACTCCTACTTTTCATATCCCTCCACTGTTCTCCTGAGGTGATAAGCTTTTTAAGACTATAGGAGTCCTTACTACGTCCGTGAACAATAACCTCATAATCGTCCTTTAAAAGTACATTGGTACTACAAAGCATGTTTAGCGCTAAATCATTAAAATCAATGACTGGCATAAGAACCCCTCCTTTCTATCTCTTTACTTCTTATACGGTACTCTGGCAGATGGAACGAGTTTTGACGCTGGATCCGTATGTACAGTTTGGTCATCAAAGAAAATGTTTGCACCAAAGGCCTTTAACACCTGGCTTTTCTCAATTCCGCCAAGGAAAAATGCCTCATCAATTCTTACATTCCATTCTCTTAAAGTTCTTATGACACGTTCATGAGCAGGTGCATTTCGTGCAGTTACTAATGCAGTTCGAATAGGAACCGTTTCCTTTGGAAACTGCTGTTGCACGTAGGAAAGAGTTTTTAGAAGCTTAGCAAATGGTCCTTCTGGTAGAGGATTCTGTGCATTGTTATGCTCATGCTCAGCGAATGCCTTTAATCCCTGCTCTTGATAAATCTGCTCAGAATCATCTGAAAAGATTACTGCATCTCCATCAAAGGCTATTCTTATTTGTTCAATCTCCTCATTGGCGTCAATAGGTAAATCAGAGTGGGAACAAATAATGCCGGCTGCAATATTAGCATTCACCGCCTCCTGTACATCCTCTTCCTTCGCCGATAGAAACAAATCCGTCTTAAATGCATTTAAATATTTAGAAATGTTTGCTCCGCCAACTAAGGCAGCTCTGCTTATATCTAAACCATAATGCTCAATGGAATTAAATATGCGCAAACTCGTATCTGCGCTATTTCTTGACATTATGATGATTTCCGTCAACTGTCGCTCCACAGAATTCAATTTATGTAGTGCCTTAATTAAGGGAAATGCCGTTCCTGGTTTTAATATATCCCTTTCATGAGCAATCTGGTAGTCCGAATATGCCCTAAGCCCTTCATTTTGATAAATGCTATTCTCCTCTTCTAAATCAAATAGTGCTCGAGACGAAATGCCTACCACTAGTTTACCCTCTAAATTTAAAGCCATTATGTGGCCTCCCTTCTATCTTTTATTGTAAATGAGCTACCAAATGGGAGTTATTACTTAATAACTCAATAGATATTCCATCCTAAACATGGATGACAGCTATGATAATTTAACTCACAATAGTATTCACTCTTACTTTTCCTCCATCACTAGGTGGATCTAATGTAAACGATGTAAATGATTTAACTATATTATAATATAACTGCGTGTAATTTACCACATATTGCCTTCCCACCTATTAACTATACTTTAACTGCTTATGCTACAGTTTTGTAGAAGCTAAGAAACGTGTATTCTTACCAATTATAAGGAGAATGAGTATATGATTAGTTTAGAAGAATTTGAAGAAAGAGCTAATATGATTGATGTCGAAAAAATTATGGAAATGACTAAGGGGGTAAAATCACATCCTGAGCAAGCAGAATAGCAAATGAATATAAAAGTTAGTTGTTTTACATAAAGTTTATGATCTTAACACATAAAAACATGCCCTAAGAATCATTCCTGACTTAGGGCATGTTTTATTTCTTAAATAACTATAGCGACTTTATATATTTTATTCAATATCTATTGAACTTCCTATCATCAATTGTCTTCTTTATAATCCTCAAGTGCTTTTTGAGCATCTTTAGGCAATTCAACCTTTGTAGAGTTAACATCTGATATGGTTCCTTCAAAAGATTCACTATCTTCATCATCATATTTAATGTTAAAGGAAGAAAGGAGGTTACCCTTAATACCTATTTTAACTTCTAAATCCATATCCCCAAAACTACTCTTTTCATCCTTTATCTCATCCATAATTTCATCATAATCATCTTTGTCTTCAAAACGGTCCTCAACCTGTTCTAGTAAAAGACGCAGACACTTATATAAGTCTGGCTTAAAGGTATAGACTGTCTCTCCATCTTCTTTTGATACTTCACATCCAAGGCAGTCTTCAAGATTTTCTGACTTGTCAAATTCATCAATCACAGAATCTAGCAGACTTTCTAAGTCGTCACAATCTACATGACTTCCTATTTCATCATCTAGTACCTCTTCCAAACTCTTAATTATTTCACTTTCACCCTTTTTAGCACTGTTTAATACATCACGGAACTCCTCTGCTTCTCTTTTACTCATTGCACGTTGGACCGAATACTCTTTCTCTTCACTATCGTCTCCTGAACTTTGTGTAATTACGTAAAAGCCATCCTCATCAAGGACGTAAAACTCCTGACGAGAAAGACCATCTATTGTATATGCTAAAGAGGCATATATAGTTTCATCTCGTAAATCTAGCTTTATAGTCTCTTCAAGTCCCAAATTATTGTTACCTTTTATGTTTACTGTCATACTTTCAGAATCTGCGGTATTAAAAAGGGCATCCTTTATGGCTGAAACGGGATCTTTGCTAGACCTTAGTACAAACACAAATAATAAAACCAATGCAGTTACAACAACAGCTATGGAAGAAAGAATCGCAACTAATTTCTTTGTACTTTTTGGTGCCTTTGGTCTATCTATATATGTACTACTTTGATATGTTGTACCATTACTTGAAGGATTATCGTAGATAGGCGTTTGGTAAGTAGGATTTGCGTAGGTAGGATTTTCATATGTAGGATTTGTGTAGGAAGGATTTTCATAGGTAGGATTTGCATAGGTAGGTTCCACTTGCTTTTCAATCATAGATCCACATCGGCCACAAAACTTTGCATTATCCGGATTCATTTCTCCACATTTAGAACAAAACATTATTATACCCCCTTATTTCGTATTGTATTTACGGTTTTTTACCTCTATCCATAAGTATAAACATTTTTTTTATCCTGTCAACTAGGTCAAATGATGTAATCCATCGGAGATATCTCGTTGAATTAAACAACACCACTATTATTATATTAAATTACAAAAAAGCACCCCAAGGGGTGCCTTTACTGGCTATTTATAAAAGTTGTCTAATATATTCTTCTCGTATCATTTCACATATGATTAGTTCATAATCTTTACTTTTAGTAAAGATAGATCTACCATAAATATTTGAAAATTTAACATCTACCCTCACTTGTTCTTCACCATATACCAAGTAACACATAAGTTTTACATCGTCCATTGCAATATCTACCCTGTTAATTTTAACTGTAGATTCTGGCTGAACAACAGTAACATTATCAGCTTTGACTTTTTTGTTAAGTTCAATGACTGCCTTAACAATATCTTTGTAGCCACTTTGCTTATTGGGGATTATCGTGTGTAATATCTCAGATGCTGCCATACTATATTCCCCCTTTTTACTTCCATCTTATCCTATATATAAACAGTAGTCAACATATGTTGTAATCGGTAGATATATAAAAACAATTATTACGGCATCTTCTGTTTAGTGGCCATTAACCACACAATATATACCAGCCATGGCACCACCAATGATTAGTACGTTGATTTCGTATGGTCCGACACTTCTTTTTATCTTTCGATATAGTTTCCACCCCATTCTACAACCGTGAAGCCTTTTCTCTCTGGTGCAGTTAAGGTCTGTTCCTCCACTTCCATATACTTATCCAATGGTTTTACTGCCATAAAAACTCGAATGATAGTATCTGGGTTTGGACTCACATGCAAAACAGCCGAATCCGTGTAAGCTGCTCCCTGAAAAGATATGAGATTATATGGATTACTCTCCATTTGTGGCAACCAATATACAATAAACTCATTGGCTTCTTCTCTAGTTAATCCAAGTTTAGCAAGGGAATCCTCTAAAAAGGCTGCAGTATCCTCTCCTGCCACCACAAAGCCTTTGGAAAAATCCATTTTGGCTGAAGATAATCCTTCCCAGTACAAATAATTGTACTGTAATCCATTGACATCATATAGTGTTCCATCAGGCTCTGCCGTTACCTTCCATCCATTGTCATAGGAAGGATAAGTGCAGGTAAGCTCCCCTGCATACTCTAAGGAAACCGATACCTCTGTTTTCTGTTCTGGATAAAGATAGATGACTGGTTTTTTATCCAACTGTTTCCTAGTACACGAGGAAAAAACACCCAAACTCAATACAACAATTATTAATAATGCTATCCTTTTCTTCATAAATACTTCCCCCATTTGATTTGATACTATATAAACAACTAATACCATAAAAATGTTGCAACAAAATTTACAGAACTCTCAACCTAGTTTGGACTTGCTTATTTATTTTTACTTGACTTAGTTTGCTTTAAAATTGTAGATTGATTTTAATACTTCTAGGATATCTACTGCATCCTCATTAACCTCTATGATATCATTTAGTGATTTATAGGCCATTGGTGCTTCGTCTAAGGTTCCTTCATTTACAGAAGTTGTATAAACACCATTCATCTCATTTTTATACTCATCTAGATTCAAAGCCTCTTTTGCCTTTTTTCTCGACATAAGGCGACCAGCTCCATGAGGTGCCGAGTAATTCCACTCTTTATTCCCTTTTCCTACAGCAAGCACACTTCCATCCCTCATATTGATAGGAATCAGCACCTTTTCTCCTGCATGGGCTGCAATGGCTCCCTTACGAAGAATCATTTCCTTTGTATCAATGTAGTTATGAATGGTATGGAAGCCTTCTCCACCAACCATTCCCGTTCTACTCAGAATAACCTCTGCCATCTTCTCACGGTTACGCCTTGCAAAGTTCTGGCAGATCTCAATATCATGCAAATAATCCTCCAAATAAGTCCCATAAAGGAAGCAAAGTTCCTCTGGCATTGTCGCCTCCCTAGTATTGCATGGAATTTCCTTTAATGCCGCCTGTATCTCCTTACGTCTTCCTGCTTGTTTATACGCCTGAATAAGTTCTTCTCGTCGTTTAAAATAAGTCTCTTTTCCTTTGGCCAAATCAATGGCAAGCCGTTGATAGTACTCCGCTACCTGTTTGCCAAGATTGCGGCTACCCGAATGAATGACAAGATACTTTGTACCATCTGTTGCTTCATCCACTTCGATAAAATGATTTCCTCCGCCTAAAGTACCTAAACTTCTCTCTAACCACTTCGTATCTTTTAAACTTCTGTAGCAGCGAAGCACTGTCAAATCAAACTTTTCCTGTCTGCCTTCCCATACATTTTTACCAGATGGTACATAATGAGCCGCCTCATCTAGCCTTGCAAAATCAATATCTTCCTTACCAAGATTAACCGTATACATGCCACAGCCAATATCCACCCCAACAATATTAGGAACTACTTTATCCGTTATAGTCATGGTAGTTCCAATGGTACAGCCTTTCCCTGCATGTACGTCAGGCATAATACGGATCTGACTATTTTCAGTAAATTCGTAGTCACACATTCTTTGAATCTGCTGAATTGCTTCTTCCTCCACAACCTTTGCATAGCATATGGCTGTATTTACTTTCCCTTTTATTTCAAACATTTAATATACTCCTGTCTTTCTTTATCTAAAGCTATCTCTATTAACAATAACCTTAGTATACCCCATATTAGCTATTGAAGCAAAAATTACCGCATATCCCATATATAAGATAAACGGTTCATAAGAATCCTTGAAATAAGGCACATAAAAAAGGAACTTCCTTTCGGAAATTCCTTTTTCTAAAGCAAAAGATGAGATTTAACTATATCTCTTCCTCTTCCTGAATCTTTCTCTTTGCGATGATAAGAATTATAATCACTAAAAGTATTAGTAACCATAACCAAGAATACTTAAACACACTAAATACGCTGGAAGCCTCTGTTTTAGAAGCTTCATGGTCACCATTTTGTATTACACTGGAGTTTAATTCATCTTTTGATTCTAGATTATAATATACTTGTGATTCTCCTAGAGTTCCATCAGTGGTTCCATTTACTTCTGGCTCCTCTATAACTCCAATCTGGTTATTGTTAACCTCTGGCTCTTCTACAGTTCCACCTTGGTTTATAGTTCCACTTTGGCTTCCGTTGCTTCCTGATTGTGGTTTACTACTTCCACCTTGGTTTCCGTTGCTTCCTGATTGTGGTTTACTACTTCCACCTTGATTTACATTGCTTGAGCCTAGATGTTCAATATCTCCATCTGGATTTCCATTACTTCCTCCTGGATTTCCTGGATTTCCTCCTGGCGTTCCTGTATTTCCTCCTGGATTTCCTGTATTTCCTCCTGGCGTTCCTGGATTTCCTCCTGGAGTCTCAGTTTCTTCATCTGGAATTTCAATTTCTTCATCCGGAGTCTCAGTACTTCCTCCTGGCGTTTCAGTACTTGCTGGTGGGGTGATCGTTCCATCTGGATTTACAATACTTCCTGCTTCTGGAGTGATTTCTGTTCCATCTGGTAGAATTACAATACCACCCTCAGGAACTGTAACAGCCCCATTTGCATCTACTACAGGTGTTCCACTATTAGGTCCTGGTTTAATAACAGTACCATTGTCTGTAGTAACTTTATCTCCTTTATGCCATTTCGCATAATAAACTACATTTAACTTATCAAAAATTGAAGTGTTAGCTCTAGTTTGTTGTTGCTCTTCCCAAGAAATAAATGTATAGCCATCTTTCATTGGTTCCGTCACAGCTAATAAAGCATCACTTATTACTTGATCTATGCCAGCCTCATCAAGACTTTCTACTACATTGGTTTTAAAATCTGAACAGACATCTTCACCATTCTCGAATTTCCCACCATTTGCATCTAAAGAAGGACCTACTGGTATACAATGATCTGCCAAATAATTATAGTTCTTTAACTTTGCGTCTTTAGAAACAACTAGGAACTCTTTTGCATAAATGGATGGATCCAGTTCTGTAATATTACCACTAGAATCAGCTGAAATATTCTTCTTAAACATATTTAACATCTTATCTGTAGTAACTTTATCTAAATTAAAACTAGATAAATCTAAAACATTAATGTTATCCAATCTTGCAAACATATACATCATATTTGTAACGGATGATGTATCAAAAATTACTTAAATCTAAGTTTTCTACCGCACTATCACAAAACATATATGCCATGTTAGTTACAGATGATGTTGTGAATTTATCACCAAACGTAATCTTTTCTAAATCTTCCGTATTGTAAAACATCCCCTGCATATTTGCTACTTTGGAGGTGTCAAAGCTACTTAAGTCTAATTCAGAGACCCCACTATTGGAAAACATATATGACATATTGGTTGCTTTTGATGTATCAAAGTTACTTAAATCTAAGCTGTTTAAAGAGTTACAATCTTTAAACATATTATTCAGCATAGTAACTTGTGATGTATTAAAACTACTAATATCAATACTTGACAAAGAACTACATCCTAAGAATAGATTTGTCATAGTAGTTACATTCTCTGTATTAAAACCACTTAAATCTAAACTAGTTAATGAACTACAATCTCTAAACATATTATCCATTGCAGTGATTAGTTTCGTATTAAAGCTACTTACATCTAAATTAGTTAATGATTTACAACCATTGAACATATATCTCATATTGGTTACTAGTTCTGTATTAAAGTTGCTTAAATCTAAACTCTTTAAAGATTGACAACCATCGAACATATATGATAAATTAGTTACTTTTTCCGTAATAAAACCACTCATATCTAAATTTTCTAAAGAAGTACATCCTTTAAACATATACGCCATATTAGTTGTTTGAGAGGCATCAAAGATATCACCAAATGTTACACTTGTTAATTTACTACAATCTGTAAACATATGGGACATATCCGTTACTTTCTCTAAATAAAAACCACTTAAATTGACACTTATTAAAGAAGTACATCCTTTAAACATACTGTTCATATTAGTAACATCTGTAGTATCAAGTCCGCTTAAATCTACACTCTTAAGTGCAGTATAATTTTCAAATACAGATTTAAATGTATTAGGGGTTTGTACTTTTTTACCCTTATGTTCTTTGAATGTTAAACTAGTCATTGTATGCTGTATATTAGAAAAACAATTCATAGTTCCTATTTTAACCTGTTTACCTTTAAATTCTCCAGGTATCACAATATCCGTATCTGTACCATTATAATGATTTAAAATTATACTAGTACTATACTCTTTGTGGGTCCAGTCACCGAGATTAAAATTATCCCCTGTTGTATGTTCTGCTACTTTTTGTATTTGAGTAGCTTCTTCGGTATTACTACTAATCGTATTTACTTCCCAATAGGCTAAAGTAGGTACATTAGAAGTAATTAATGCAATTGCGGATGCAGCAACAACCACTACTTTTTTTACTTTTTTCATGCTTATTTTCCCTTTTCCTTCTTTTTTAGCTATAACATTCTATTATAATTCAATAAATATTTCAATTGGTATAATATTCAATTTCTTTTTGACCAGAAATCAGAAGAAAAGTCCCAAACCCTTGTATTACAAGGATTTGAGACTCCCATTTTAGTTAACGTAAAAGGATATTATAATACTCTTATTCCAGACACATTTTTAAGTAGTATCTTATATCTAGATTTTCTTGAAGAAGGCACCTTAATGATTGCCTTATTGGATATATTGTGAAATGCTTTCCTTCCTACACTAGATAAGTTTAAGGTCTTAATTGTACATGTCTTTAACTTCTTACAATTATAGAAAGCATACTTGCCAATGGCCTTTATATTACTACCAATTGTTAGCTTAGTTAAGTTAGTAAACCCTTTAAACGCATTATCCCCAATTGCAGTAATCCTAAACGATTTGCCACCAATCTTCACGGTAGAAGCCACCGTAAAACCTGTCAATTTATTCTTGCTTAATGTGGTACCTAGTAGCATTACAGTTCCAGTGCCATTGGTGTTGGCATTGGTAATCTTATATTTACTATTCCCAACCGTATAGGTTTTCCCCTGTTGTACGGTAATTTTAAAGGTCCTCTTTACAATACCAGTGTACTTACCTATTCCAGTAATAATAATTGTTGCTGTTCCAATATTCTTATTATTGGTATAAGAAACTGTATAATCCCTGCCTTTTACTAAGGTTATTCCAGTATAAGTAAGCTTAATAGGAGGCAGAATAGATTTTCCAGAATAGATCTGTGTAACAACCTTAGATACCACTACTTTATCAAGATTAATTATCATCGTTACAGCTTGTGGATACACTACTGCATCGCTATACACATAGGCATCTGTAGAATCCTTACTAATTGATCTTGCTTTAACACGATAGTAATAATGCTTTCCCCCTGTAAGACCGGATATCGTTGCTGACAATCTAGAATTTGTAGTTATCATATAAGTCTTTGCATTAGTAAATCTGCTGTTATCAGCGTACTCAATCTCATATGCTCCTGCATTGGCTACTATTGCTTTTAGCGTAATCGTCACACTAGAACTGTTAGATTGAGTCACAGACTGTATACTCTGAATGGAAGGTTTAAGATTCTTCCACTGTGCATATATAGTCGCATTGCTCGTGAACTTAGTTGTTGCTGTAACCTCTCTTCCACCGCTCTTTTGTGTATACCAGCCAAGGAACTGATAACCACTCCTATATGCCGTAGGAAGGGCCCCAATTTCATGTTCATTTATTACATCTCTACTAGTTATAGAATCAACCCCACCATTTTCATCAAACGTAACTTTCCAAGGCTCTTTTTCATTGATGGTGAAACGTACTCTATTCTCTTTGATTGCTTTATATCGTAGGTTTTCCAAGACCTGTACACCGACCCAGTAATTTCCTACTTCTTTCGGTGCAGTATCCAGCTCCTCTCCGCAATATCCATTGTGATCCCTGTACCAGTGATACACTTTCATCCCATCTGATGTTGTGATAACAGATACATCTTCAGTCGTTATAGGTGTTCCATCTACTACTTTTTCTCGTACGCTAATCGATTGAATTGTAGTTGACTCACCATTTGCCGATTTGTAGTTACTATATTCCGATGACGTATACCATGTATACAATATTGCATTTGGATCTGAACTCTGTAAACTTGGTTGTCTTCCTCTAAACATGAAGGAATATTTGCAGCGGTATTCTGTTGTTAACGGTGTAATATACAGCGTATTATTATGCACAGACTCTAGATTAGTACTCGTTTGTCTAGTAATATATTCCGTACCTTTGTAGTATCCTTCTATATAATTGATCTCAGTAATATCAGATGTAAACGTACCTGGTGAAAATGTTATTTTAACTTTTGCCCCTTCGTAGGATACCGAAAAATCTGGAATCGGTAGCTGTTCAGGAAGTTCAACTGTAATCTCATTGCTAAAGCCACCATGCATATAGGTCATCTGTTCTTCATTATAGGTTGCATAAGCAACCTTATATATTTCTTTTCTCCCAAAGCTTATAGGTGCATAATAGTTAAATATCTCCTCTTGTGTACTACCCTCTGTATAACTTCCATTTACTAGAAGAGTATACTCCCAGTTCTCACCATCATCTATAGATTTCGCAACCAGAAAATAAGGAGTACTATATGTATCCTTCCATGAAAGAAGCAACCTTGGATTTACCCATACTAGGTCATCCTGTAATGCTTGTGCATTTACAATTGGAAAGGAAGGAACGATGCCACTATCATCCGGGGACGTTCCATTAGGATGCTTATACTCTTTCTCCCAATAAGTGCATTCTACATAATTATAAATCTTACCTTCTGCTTTAATGTAATAGTCGATACGGTAATAATAGGTATGTCCTCTTTCTACGGAATCATCCTCATAAGTTAACCAAGAATTCTTAGGTTCATATTCCTTAAGTTTTGTCCAATTCCTATCTTCAGCAGATGGCTCATCTTCCGTACGAAAAAGACTACACCATCCAGTCCCATACCATGAGATTTCTGCACTATTTTCATCAATTGTATTTGTAAATAAGACTGAGGCGTTTATTGCGTATTTAAATCCCATGCAAACTGTACTATAATCACTGGCTGCAGTAGTAACATCTTTGCTAAAGGCTCGTATCTTATAATAGCTGATTACTTTATCATAATACCAGTCATAGCCATCTTCAGAAGAACTTTGCAAATCACGATATCCAGTAGTCTCTGATGTACCTATCAGTTCATAATTGCCATCACGCTCACTACACCTATATACCCCATAATAATCAGCACCATCTACCTCATTCCAAAATAAGTTCTTAGCATTCTTATCATAGGTAAAATAAACGTTCTGTGTTTCTGAGATGGTAGGTGCCAACAATGTAGTTTTAGCATCTGAACATATACAGTTCATTGTCACAGAAGTCCGTTTTCCATTTGTACTTTTCACTGTAATTGTGAATACACCATTCTCCTTGGCAGTAACCATTCCATTGGAATCTACAGTGGCAATAAAGGAATCTGAACAGCTCCATATAAGAGGGCTATCTTCTGCGCCGCTATTCACAACTGCTTTCAGTTGTAGAGTTTCTCCTCTAGTAATCTTCTCTTTGGTATTTTCTATTGTTATGGATGTCACCCTATTGCTGGATACTGTCTGGTATGCTTTACGTACTGCCTCTTCTGCATTTACCAAGCCATACCCACTTTCAAAATCGTATCCCTTGTCATATATATCCGAAGTGGTATTAAATAGTATGCTCTTAGCCTCTTCCGGTGTCAGAGCAGGGTTCACTGCAAATATCATTGCTGCAACTCCGGTTACAACTGGCGTTGCCATAGAAGTACCATCGTATTCTTCATATTTACTACCAGGGACGGTACTTAATATACTACTTCCAGGAGCTGATATTTTATTTACTTCTGAACTACTGTTACTATAGTTAGAAAAATAGGAACGTTTTATCTCTTTATTTAAAGAAATAACACTTATTGTACATGGAAGATTGGCAGGATAAGAATCGACGTCTCTACCGTTATTGCCTGCTGCAACTACAACCAGAGAACCTGTATCGTTGGCACTCTGTATTGCTTCCTGTAACATATAGTCTTTTTCGGGACCACCTATACTCATATTTATAACACGCGCCCCATGATAAGCAGCGTAATCAACTGCTTGTACTAATATACTGGTATCAAAATAACCATCTGCGAAATCACAGTCAACCATCATAAGCTCTATCATATCATTCCGATACCCAGCACCTACTCCAGCAATACCTTTTTTATTATTCCCAGTTGCTGCAATAATGCCAGATACATGAGTTCCATGATCCGGATTTTCTGTATCAAATAGTGGACGTGTCGTTCCATCCCAGTCCATATATACTGATTTCTCTAAATTAACAGCATTTTGCAAATCTTCATGGGTGTAATCTATACCAGTGTCAATAACAGCTACCAGTGTTTTATTATATGGAATTGAATCTATATACTCCCATGCATCTGTTGCTTTAATTACATCCAGATAATACTGTTGACCTGTTAACGAATCATCGACATAATCAGATGAAGTTCCCTCTGAGGAGTAAATGTAGTCAGGCTGTGCATACCTTACACCGTCCAACTGACATATCTTCTCTATTGCCGTGAAAACTGTGTCCCCCAAAGATATATCAACAACTGCCATGGAACAATCATCGCTTATTTTACTAGTATCTGCACAGCTAGCATCCACAAGCTCCATACTTTCCATAAGTTGCTTTTCTGTCGTAACATCTGCGTTATAGGATATCAATACACGCCCTGGTACATAACCAAGATTTTCAGGTGTTTTCTCTCGTTCCTGTTTTGCAACTCTATAGGTATAACAAATCTCATTAGCTCGATCAGAAAGATGGTTCGTAAATGTCATGATTGAGGTGCTATCTTCGTCTTTATAGTAATTAGTAAGTACCTGTCTTAGAGTAGCCTCATACTCTCCAGTGCTATTTATCGCTTCTAGTCGTTCACCTGCACTGGCAGGATTCTTCTGGGCCTGATAGATAACATCCTGATTCACTGGATCCGACTGCATCTTTACCATTTGACTACTTATTGGATTAGTACTTTCTGTATGTATATCTGCCGCGGCCCAAACAGTTATCTGTGAATAAGGGATTACAAATAAAACACTAAGTATTACTGCTATCACTCTTTTTCTCATATCATACCCTCCTCAATTATTTCTTAAATAACGAAACAAAAAAAATTCTCACTTTCGGCAACTGGCTACCATTTTACAGGCCCTATAGTTTTGCGTCCCACTTTTTCAAGAGGTTTGCCATTTCGTGACAAGAATTTCACACTATATACATATACTAGGTTAATTTTACCATCTTTATCATATACCGTCAATTAATTTATCCTTGTATAAGAAATCAGAAAAGTATTTCCTTTTTGGTTCTCTTGAGAATACGAGACGGCGCATGAGGTCCAGTGGACCTCAGTTTTGCGCGGACCGGAGCGTAGCGGAGAAGCACAAGGTTCGGTGGACGTCTGCTATGCACGGACCGGAGCGAAGCGAAGAAGCACAAGGTCCGGGGGACCTTGGTTTTGAACCGACCGGAGCGTAGCGGAGAAGCACAAGGTCCAGGGGACCTTGGTTTTGAACCGACCGGAGCGTAGCGGAGACCTCGAACCCGCATAATAGGCTAAAACCCCCTATAGAAAGGAGATTTGTAATATATCAGAAAAAGTATCTAAATGATAATCTGTCTTCTCATAGTGTCTTGCTGCACCAATTCCAGCACACATCATGTTTCCACTCTTTGCTGCATCTACTCCCATATAAGCA
Organism: Bacillota bacterium; assembly: GCA_023416695.1. Lineage (GTDB taxonomy): Bacteria > Bacillota > Clostridia > Lachnospirales > Lachnospiraceae > KM106-2. The sequence goes on from JAEZGY010000002.1 coordinate 78,653, forward strand.
TCCTCTACAATTATGCAATTACCATATTCTTCACCAAGTAAATCAGCGGCCTTTAAGAACACCTCAGGATCGGGCTTTGACTTAGTGATATTTGTGCCATCTGAAATAGCATCAAACACACCAAGCAAATCAACCTGCTTTAAAATGAACTTTGCATTTCTTGATGAAGAACCAATTGCAAGCTTATGGCCGTAAGCCTTTAACTTTGCTAATGTATCACGAACTTCTTGTGCTACATCTGCTGGTGTCATCTTTTCTAAAAGTTTCTTATAAGTCTCATTCTTTTCTGTTGCAAAAGCCTCTTTCTGCTCATCTGTGTAACTTTCTGTTGCTCTTTCTAATATAATATCTAGAGAATCCATTCTTGAAACACCTCGAAGTCTGTTATTGATAGTCTCATCAAAATATATTCCGAGCTTGTCAGCAAGTTCTTTCCAAGCTAAATAGTGATATTTGTCTGTAAACACCAAAACTCCATCCAAATCAAAAATAAAAGCTTTCTTTCCCATAACGTAATCCTTTCTTAACAGTATGTCAGAGCAAATTCTTTTCAATCAGAAGAATTACAACACCAAAAATTACTCCCCTCCAGTCAATACACGACCTATACCTATTTTTGAATCTATTGATTGTATAGATGAGATAATTGCCTCAAATCGAATTGAATACTTCCAGTTACCATACTCTACTACATCAGGAACAAGAGCAACCGTTCCAATACAATATACAAGTTGATTAAAAAGAGGCACTTTTCTTGTTTCCCATTTTTATCTTCTTTTGATTTTAACTTATGAAATCATTATATTTTGCTCTTTCTTGACAAGCAATTCGGCTTGAGTTACGATTAAGTCAAGGTTGGAATTAAAAGATTTTATTGGAGGTTGTATGAATACAGAGTATTTAAAAGAATTTTTGGTACTTGCTGAAACAAAAAATTTTTGGGAGGCATCTGAGAGACTTTTTATAAATCAATCCACTCTTTCAAAACATATCAAAACCTTAGAAACAGAACTTGGCATTAATTTATTTACCAGAACTACAAGACGTGTAGAACTTACTAGTTATGGACAGACATTTTTGCCATATGCAAGAACTATTACAAGGTCAGAATTTGAGGGAACCTCCGCTATAAAAAGAATGCTTAACATTGAAAATGGCCTTCTGACAATTGGTACAATACCATCAATGCCTCAGTATCACATTACTCAATTCCTCGCCCAGTTTCAACAGAAATATCCAGAAATAACAGTACGCATTACAGAGGACGATCCAGCAAATCTTATGAAACACTTGGAGAATGGGACCTGTGAACTTATATTTAATCGAGAAGACAAGGTGACATTCGAAAAGAACTTTAAAGATGGAGACAATATCACAAGAATTCCATATATAAGAGACAGACTGGTATCCATTATACATAAAAATCATCCCCTTGCCAGTGCAGAATCGGTTACTCTTCTGCAGCTTAAGGATGAACAATTTTGCCTTATTAAAGAAGGTTCCCTTATGTATCAGATATGTACAGATGCTTGCCAGAATGTCGGTTTCATACCCAATATTATATTCACAAGCCATAGAATTGATTCCATACTGGATATGGTAACAAATCAAAATAGTGTAGCACTTCTTATGGATGCTCATGTACAGCTACCTGAAAATGGTACTAAGCAAATTCAAACACAATGGTGTGCTATACCAATTACACCCGAGATTCCATCTCACTTATCATTATGCCATATAAATAATAAGCCACTATCTAAAACAGCTAAGCTATTTGTAAATTTTTGTACTGACCAATTATTTATAACTGTTTAATATTGAGCTTTCTAATCTAGACCACCGCTTAATGTTCTGACCCCAAAAAGTTAGACAAAAATTGAATTAAGCGACTATCGCGGATTGAATTCTGTATTTTACAGGACTCTGTCCTTTTAGTTTGCCTTTAATTCGTTTGTTGTTATAGTAATTTATATATTTTTCTAATTCCATTATAAATTCATCATTCGACTCAAAATCTCTCAGGTATACCAATTCTGACTTATTATAACTGATGATTTCACCGTTAAATATATCAAGTAGTAGCGAGAGATACAGTTTATCTCCAAACAAAGAGAATTCTGTTATATCCGTAGTCCACTTTTGATTTGGTGCTGACGTACTAAAATAACGTTTTATAAGATTTGGAGCAATTTTACCCACATCTCCTTTGTAGAAACGAAATTTTTGAACTCTTACCATACATTTAATCCCAATCTCTTTCATCAACCTTTGTACCGTTTTATGGTTGATAGCA
>JAEZGY010000024.1 GCA_023416695.1 Bacillota bacterium
AACCAATTCTTGATCAACAAAAAAATGAATTAAAAAAATAGGGGGCTAAAGAAAAATCTTAGTTCTGTGTTTCTGCCACTTCCAGCGGATTGACAAAGAATAAAGCTATACCATCTATGATAAGCCAAATTCCAATTAAAAGTGCAAGATAAATTGGGTTCCATGCATAAGCAGCCAGTATCATGTAAAGTATACCGAGTACTATACCTAAAACACCAGATCCTTTACCAACAGTACCTTCTTTTGAGAACAGGGAAAGGAATCCAGATAGTACTAGGAAAAATCCTGCTATGTAAAGTGCTAAGCTTACGAGGAAACTAAATGCTAGGACGTTACCGAACAGACCTATGCCTACAACAATTGCTAAAATTCCTAGAATCAAATAGGAGATACTTATTCCTTTGTTTGATCCCCAAACTCCAAAACTCTGGATCAATAACCATATTCCTAAAAACAATATTCCAATACCCGCTATTAAACTTACAGTGAAAACACTGATTAACGGAAATATTATCACTAAAATACCCAATATAATTGCTAAAATACCTAAAAGTACATTTCCTTCCTTCGCCATAGATTAAATCCTCCTAATATTTTAGTTTTTGAGCCCCCATCTTTTAAAAATGGTTCATGTCAAACCATGAAATTTAATTTTTTTAGGATTCATAAAGTTATCCTGAATTTAATCAAGCACTGCAAGACACATTCAGCTCATGACTGAAATCCAAACTTTACCATCTATAATATGTGACTAAAGTTATTAAAATCTTTTTATATGATTAAAATTAGTAAATAATCCGATTAATCCTGTTAAAAGTCGTTTAGTTTTATAATTTATTTAAAAATGAGTATGTATAAAAAAAAATAGTGAAAAAAAGATCTTTTTACGATCTGTTTTTGTTGATAGCAAATCCACCCACTAAACTCAGTACTCCTATGAGTGCTGGTAAAATAGGTAGTCCAGTGTGTTGCATTGGAATTGAATTTGTACTGTTTACTGTGGCGTTGTTTTGGATAGTTCCGCTAGCGGTTGCATATCCAGATCCATTTTTGTAGTAAACATATGTAACTCCATTATCATCTGTATATGTGTACTCACCTGTTCCGTTATCATCGGATGATCCATCATCAATTCCAGTATCATCTGTTCCATTATCGTCAGATGATCCATCATCAATTCCTGTTTCATCATAACCGTTGTCGTCGATTTCACCAGAACCACTGTCAGAGTCATCTGCTCCAGAGTCGTCTGTTTCGTCTGATCCAGATGCTAATGGTGTGTTTCCATCTATTAATTCAGATGTTGCTAACGTGTAGTAAATGTCTGTAGGGTCTTCATCAGATCCTGAATCATCCGCAGTAATATCATCTACATAGGAATCGTCTGAACTTAAATCATTAGCTGCAAATTTTTCCATGATTAGACTTCTGTATACACCATCTATTGGCATGTAAACCGGTTCTACTGTGTAGGAATCATCTACACCAGAATCATCTACACCAGAATCATCAGCACCAGAATCATCAGCACCAGAATCATCAGCTATGTATCCTGAGTCTGTTTGATCGACTTGTTGGTAATTTACGTTGTCTGTTGCATTTACTGCATCGGGGTTAGTAGCGTAACTTCCTGATACACATACCAGCAGAGTAATCAGTACCCCCAAAATTTTGAATATTTGTATTCCCTTCAAAATATTTTACCTCCCTTTTCACTCCTAACCTTATTTTTTCCGCAACCACTATTACGGCCCCAATTACTTATATATATTTGGGTGAGTTTTTTCTAAAAAAAGTCTTTATTTTTGTGTATTTTTTAATTTAAAGCCTGTAAAATTAATTTAATTTAGGGAGTTGTAGATCGTTATAATTCGATGCTGGATTAAGTAAATGATAACATTATAAAATAAAAAAAAATAGGTCAGTGGGGAACCTTCCAATCTAATCGTAGTTTGAGGTTCCACCATAGTATTTAGCCGTGTTTACACCACTTTTAACATAATCTATGTTAATATATCCATTATTGTAGTAGTATTGAAGTTCAGAGGCATGTAAAAGCTCATAATTCGTGTATGGATCTTCCAGATATGGGAATATCAACCCAGTGATACAATAGATATAAGCCGGGATTATTCCATAACTTTTTGTTAGTATCTGGAAGTAAAGTGGGAATCCACATCCAGGGGCTATTACAGGGTTGTCTGTTCGTACAGTTCCATGCCATACCATTGGAATGGGTCCTTGCTGTCCATGTTGTTTTGCTACCTTTTGAACATGCTTCATCATATCATCGTAGGTATTGTAGACAACACCATCGGACATGTACTTATACCTGCCGTCAGGAACGCCAAATAGGGCCACCTTTATTGAATCCAGGAAATTGGTCTGGTTTAAACTAGTAGACCCACCTCCCTGAGTGTCTATGAAGGCAACTTCTATTATGTAAACTCCATTTGGATCCGTGGTACTGTTTACACTATCCTCAAGATAGCTGGAATATGTTGAGCTTCCTGCAAAATGGACAACGAAAGCACACTTAGAATTATGTTCTTCTGCGTACTTGGCAAGTAGTGCAGAATGGGGATGCCCAGGAT
>JAEZGY010000077.1 GCA_023416695.1 Bacillota bacterium
GACGCAGCTACAGACGATGGTCTTCCTATTATAGGTGAAACATCCCCAAAAGGCACATATATAGCAACAGGATTAGGTTTTTGGGGCATGACCAATGGTACTACTGCTGCAATGGTGAATGCAGATATTATCAGTGGAAAAGAAAATGAATTCGTTGATTTATTTAATCCTTTACGTTTTAAATAAAACATAAAAAACTGTAATAAGGTTCAGTAAAGACCTTAATCTGCTTTTTTTAGACCAATCTTGGGTTCTGTATCCAGATTGTGTACGTTTCACTTAATCATAAAATGATTATAAGCTTGGATTTTAAATGGTTATTTTATTTCGTTTAACTCGACTTGGTTTAACCGTACGGTTGATATATAATGAAGTTTTTCTAATTTATAATGCATAAATTTGCCATACAATTAGCGCATTAATTTCCATAAATTATTTTGTTTTTAAATTAATGAATTCATTTATATTGATTCAATTTGAGTATTAGCTAATTAACAGGAGAATCAATTTTCTTCTTCTAATTCTAAAATAAGCAGACTATTTATTTTTTAAATTCTCACAATTTTTTTTATAAATGTTCAATTTAGGATATTCCACAGAAACATTTAAATATGAATTGCATTAAAGTAGGCATTACACTAAAATATGAAATTCATATTTTTATGAATCTCATTAAAATAGGGAATAGTTAAAATGAATAATGATTCACATGAATTTATGGAGGATGTATAAATGACTGAAATAACAAAGGGTAAATATTTTTTTGGCACTGTTAAAATAGGTGAACGAGGTCAAATTGTTATTCCAAAGGAAGCTAGAGAGGTATTTAACATAAAACCTGGGGACTATTTAATGTTGGTTGGAGATGAAGATAAAGGAATTGCAATTGTAAAGGCAGATCCAATGAAAGATCTTGCTCTGAAAATTATGGAAGATATGGACAATGTTCAAGGCGGTGTTAAATCTGATCCCAAAAAATGAGAACCAAATTTTAGGTGTGAAAAACCATGGTTGAATATGCTTTAGAGCTAAATAAGCTCACAAAGAGATTTGATGACTTTACTGCTGTAGATGATTTATCACTTCGGGTGAAAAAAGGGGAAATATTTGGTTTTCTTGGCCCCAATGGCGCAGGAAAAAGTACCACTATACGGATGCTCTGCACTCTTGCAAAACCTACTTCAGGCTCTGCTATAATTGCAGGTTACGATCTTATGAAAGATCCGTCAAAAGTCCGAGAAAAGATTGGGCTAGTTGCAGAAAAAATGATAATGTACGATGATCTAACTGCAGCTGAAAACTTGAGATTCTTTGGTAAACTTTATAAAATGCCAAAGCAAAAACGAGAGGAACGAATTGATCTATTATTTAATTTGGTAGATATGCAGAAATGGAAAGATACCAAAATATCTAAATTTTCAACAGGTATGAAACAACGTATCAATGTTATTAGAGCACTTTTGCCCGAACCGGAAATACTTTTCATGGATGAACCAACACTGGGCTTAGATCCTCAAACTACGTTTGCTATCAGAGATATTATCCGAGATATTAACAATAATGGAGTTACAGTCATATTGACAACACATGCAATGACAGAAGCAGAAGCATTGAGTGATCGTATCGCGATTATTGATCATGGTAAGATTGCGGCTTTAGATACACCTCAAAATCTGAAAAACATAATATCCAAGAGTGACACTTCAATTTTCAAAACTAAGATCACGAATCTAACATCTAAAATGGTAGAAAAAATTAGCTCACTTAAAGTTGTAACAGCATTGGTACAACAAGATGATCATAGTCTTAAAATCAGTGTAAACGGTGCAGGTGCACTCAATCAAATCATTGACACCATTAGAGTCGAAGGTGGAGACATATCCTCAATTACCAATAGTAACGAACTAACACTTGAAGATGTTTTCCTTACAGTAACAGGTAAAGAAATACGTGATCATGCTAGTGAAAAAACAAGCATATTACAATATAGCAACAACCCACAGGCTAGGGTAAGGTAATTCTATGAACATAGTAAACATACTAAAAGACAGTTATTACATAATGGAAAAAGACTTGCTCGCACTTAGACGTAATCCTGAGTCAGTGGCTGCACTAATAATTCTGCCAATTGCGTTTCTACTTTTGTTTGGTTATATTTTTCCAAGTGCTACCACAGAACAACACATGCCCGTGGGAATAGTAAACCTTGACAGTGGTCAAGCCAGCAGTTCATTTGTAACACAAATAGAAACTATGAATAAAAATTCGGGTGCTATGGACATCGTAACTTATTCAAGCGTTGAAGAGGCCAAGACTCAAGTCACTAGAGGCAACGTGTATGGAACATTTATTATACCTCCTGGCTTTTCGAATAATCTGACCAAGGGCAAATCTGCGAATGTGATTGTATATGTGGATAACAGTAATCCACAACTTTCATCTTTAGTCGAAAGTGCTGCATCAAATACTATCACAGGTTTAAATGGTATGCAAGCAGAGATCAATGTTGTAAAAATGGGTTCAACTACTGTAGATGCACAATCAATAGTTCTTCCTTTTACCACAAATATTGAAACAACAATACCTGGCAAATCAAATTATTTCAATTTCCTGGCACCTGGACTAATGATCATGATTGTTATGATAACAGTTATGACAGGAATTCCAGAGGCAATTTCAAAGGAAAGGGAAATGGGAACATTTGATGGTGTGCTATCTGCACCGATCAACCAAGTTTCTATCATTTTAGGATACACTGCATCACTATGTGTCAAAGGATTTGCACAGGTTATTTTAGTCCTAGCAATAGCCACTCTATTTTTCGGCGTTACAATTCAAGGAAGCATCCTATTAGCATTCTTCCTGCTATTATTAGGTATTTTCAGCTTCGTAGGGATTGGAATATTAGCTGTTTCATCATCAAAGAATCAAGCCACGGGTACTACAATCGTGAATTTGATTATGTTCCCTATGATGTTTCTTGCAGGTATATTCTTTCCCATACAGCAGATGCCATGGTTTATGCAGGATATTTCTAAGATAATACCATTAACATATGCAGCAGATGCAATGCGAAAAGTAATGTTGTTAAGCGCGAATATAGGTGATGTAATTGTCCAAATACTCATACTTGTAGTTTTTGGACTGGTTACAATGAGTATTGCAGTGGTACTATTTAGAAAATCAATGACAATCTAATGAATTAAACAGAAGAATTCTAAAAGAAATTAATACATTTAATGCCTGTAATGGAGGATTAAATCTTCTATTA
>JAEZGY010000033.1 GCA_023416695.1 Bacillota bacterium
AGGATGTAAATATCAAGTATAATTATTCTGGAACTTTTTTAGCATCTCCAGAAGTACAATCTATGGCAGCAAGTTGGTATAACGAAGGTACAGAGCTTATTTTTGCCTGTGGTGGACAGATTGGTACCTCTATTATGACAGCAGCAGAAGCAGCTGGTGGAAAAGTAATTGGTGTAGACGTAGATCAATCCTATGAGTCTAATTCTGTTATTACTTCAGCAATCAAAGGGATATCCGTTTCTGTAACAGATGCTCTAAAAGCTTGTTATAATGGTAACTTTCCAGGTGGAAAAGCAGCTATGTTAGGTGCAAGTAGTGATGCAATCGGTCTTCCTTTAGAAACATCAAAATTTAATACGTTTACTGAAGCTGACTACAAAGCGATTTATGATAAACTTGCTTCTGGTGAAATTACTGTGAAGACAAATACGGATGCAGAAAATGTTACAGATCTTGGTGTTAAAAATGTGACTATTAGCTATATAGGTTAATGGATAACAGAAAATATTGATAAGTATAATCGATATAATAAATCGTAGACATTCTTATAATTATATAAAATGATAAAGAAAGCCTTGTTTTATAAGGCTTTCTTTTTTGTATAGAAGAGAAAAATGTGATTAAAACAAAGAAAACAACCGATTTTTAAGGGTTTCGTCTCACGTTGACTATTATATTTTTCTATGGTATATTTGCGTCATAGTTTAGTAGCAATGGTGCTACTGTATACATAATAAAATGACGAAGGAGATAAATTACTATGGACAAGAAACCATTTGTTACACTTGAACAAGTGCAAGAGATGACCAAGATATATAATACACCATTTCATCTTTATGATGAAAAGGGGATTAGGGATAATGCTAGAAGGCTTAAGAAAGCATTCTCCTGGAATAAAGGCTATCGTGAGTATTTTGCTGTTAAGGCAACTCCTAATCCTTACTTAATGTCTATTCTTAAGGAAGAGGGAATTGGTGCAGACTGTTCTTCTTATACAGAACTTTATTTATCTGATAAGGTTGGTTTAACAGGACATGATATTATGTTTTCTTCCAATGTTACCCCAAGAGAGGATTTTGAGTTAGCGGCAAAGCTTGGAGCGATTATCAACTTTGATGATATCTCTCATATTGATTTCTTTGAAGGGATTGCAGAATTTCCTGAGACGATGTCTTGTCGTTATAATCCAGGGGGAGATTTTAAAATACAGAATCAGATCATGGATACCCCAGAAGATGCGAAATATGGATTGACAAGAGCACAGATGAAAGAAGCCTTCCTAAAATTAAAAGCTAAGGGTGTGAAACATTTTGGTATTCATGCATTTTTGGCTAGTAACACCGTAACAGATGAGTATTATCCAAAGCTTGCTAGGATTCTTTTTGAACTTGCAGTGGAGTTAAGGCAAGAAACTGGTGTACACATGGCATTTATTAATCTCTCTGGAGGAGTAGGAATTCCTTATCGTCCAGATCAAAGAGCCAATGATATTGAAGCCATCGGTCAAGGGGTAAGAAAAGCCTTTGATGAGGTGTTGATTCCTGCTGGCATGGAGGATGTTGCAATCTATACAGAATTAGGGCGTTATGTAATGGGCCCTTATGGCTGCCTTATTACGAAGGTTCTTCACGAGAAACACATCTACAAGGATTATATTGGTGTGGATGCTTGTGCCGCTAACCTTATGCGTCCTGCTATTTATGGAGCATACCATCATATTAGCGTACTAGGTAAGGAAGAAGCTAAGGCAGATCATGTATATGATGTAACGGGAGGCTTGTGTGAAAACAACGATAAGTTTGCCATCGACCGTGAGTTACCTGAGATAGCAATTGGTGATTTCCTCTGTATTCATGATACAGGAGCACATGGCTTCTCTATGGGTTATAACTACAATGGTAAGCTTCGCTCTGCAGAGATACTTTTGTGTGAAGACGGCTCTACAAAGCTAATTCGACGTGCAGAGACTATGGAGGATTACTTTGCTACATTAGATTTAGAACAATTTCCATTAAAATAAATGATAAAAGAAGCTATCTTTGAAAGATAGCTTCTTTTTGTTTCATAGCAAGTTGCGCTAATGGTACTAATGTATAAATCCAATCTTTGCTCCACAAAATGAAAGATGAATGATTATAAATACGAAATGGAGCATGTATATGAGTCAAGAGACAAAGGTGACAGATGAGGCAGTAGCAAAGGAACGTAAGAAACAAGAAGAAGCAAAAAGGAAAGAAGAACACCAGGGTATTAGACTTTATTGCCCTGTGAAAGGAGAAGTACTGCCTGTTACAAAGGCCCCAGATCAAGCCTTTGCAGAGATGCTACTTGGTCAGGGAGTGGTTATTATGCCACAGGGTCATACCGTATATTCGCCTTGTGATGGTGAGATTTTCTTTCTTTTTCCTACAAAACATACCATCGTTATTAAAGAGGATAGTGGTCTTGAGGTGTTGATCCACATTGGAAAGGACACCATTCATCTTGAAAAAGATATCTTTACCTTATACGTTACAGAAGGACAACAAGTAAAGAAGGGGGATAAGTTAATAGAGTTTGATTTACCTTATTTAATGAAGTATGGAAAGAGTAGTGCAATACCAATGGTTGTTTCAGATTTAAAAGGGAAGCAAATGACTATGATAAAGACAGGGTTGTCTAATGAAAAGGAGCTTATCATTGAGATACGATAAACGGTAATTTAAAAATATAATTAGGAAAAGCACAAAATTGGCATACACCTCATAGAATGGTAATAAACTAAATATATTGGGGTGCTTAGCGTGAAATCCTTCCCAAAACCATTAAGCACCAAAGAAGAGCAGGTGTATTTAAGCCAATGTAAAGCTGGGAATAAAGAAGCCAGGGATATTCTGATCGAACGTAATCAAAGGCTGGTTGCTCATATTGTAAAGAAATACAATACCAGTGACAAAGATATTGATGATTTGATTTCTATTGGTACCATAGGTTTGATTAAAGCCATTGATACGTTTGATATGAGCAAAGGAATACGCTTAGCCACCTATGCCAGCAGATGCATTGAAAATGAACTTTTGATGCTGCTTCGTGGGGAAAAGAAGCAGTCGAAGGAAGTATATTATTATGAACCCATAGGTGCGGATAAAGAAGGTAATGAAATTAATCTGTTAGATATAATTGAAAGCGTAGATATTGACATTGTTGAAAATCTGGAATTAAAACGTAATATCAAGTTATTATATACACTTGTTAATGAAGTGTTGACAGAGCGGGAAAAACAAATAATCATACTAAGATATGGACTGGGAGATAATAAAGAGGTGACCCAGAGAGAAATTGCGGTTGGCCTTAATATCTCCCGGTCCTATGTTAGCAGAATCGAAAAGAAGGCATTAAAAAAGC
>JAEZGY010000032.1 GCA_023416695.1 Bacillota bacterium
TAGTCGCAACTAGTAAATCAGTTACACCGACAACTTCATATTGTACATAATAAAGCTTTATTGGTAGAGGCGCAAACCTTATAAGTAAACTACTGGATGTGTTGGGGCATAGAAGAAGGTAGTGGAAAGGAAAGTTTGCCGAAGGTAAGATAACCCGAATTATCGATCCTGGGCATATAGTTAACAGCTATATGACTGTCATCATAAGATAATGTGATGGAGTGCTACCTAAAGAATGTTCTTCAGTATGTATTGAGGATAATTATCTTTAGGGTCGACTCTTGTGTCGGCTTTTTTTATTTTGAAGGAGGGTTTTATATGGCTATTTTTAGTGGTGCAGGTGTTGCAATAGTCACACCTATGAAAGAAAATGGGAAAGTGAACTATGAGACTTTTGAAAAACTAATTGATTTTCAAATTGATAATGGTACAGATGCTATAGTTGTTTGTGGAACTACTGGTGAGGCATCTACCCTAACTCATGAAGAACATTTGGAGTGTATAAGGTTTACAGTAGAGAAGACAAAGAAAAGAGTGCCTGTAATAGCGGGAACTGGTTCTAACTGTACGGATACTGCTATTTATCTATCAAAAGAGGCAGAAAAACATGGGGCGGATGGAATCCTAGTGGTTACGCCATACTATAATAAGGCTACTCAGGCTGGATTAAAGAAACATTTTACCATGGTGGCAAGCAATGTAGATGTCCCAATTGTTTTATATAACATTCCTGGAAGAACTGGTTGTGCCATGGCAGTAGATACCATAGCAAGCTTAATAAAAGAGGTAGATAACATTGTTGCAGTAAAGGAAGCTACAGGAAATATCTCTTTTGTAGCGGAGTTAATGGCAGCAACCCATGGAGAAGTAGATGTTTATTCTGGAAATGATGATCAGATAGTTCCTATTTTGTCTTTAGGAGGTAAGGGTGTTATTTCAGTTTTATCAAATATTCTTCCAAAGGAAACTCATAATATTGTAGAACTATATAACAAAGGTGAGATAGTAGCTAGTAGGGAACTTCAACTTAAATATATTCCGCTCATCAGCGCTCTATTTTCAGAGGTCAATCCAATTCCGGTCAAAAAAGCATTACAGAGAATTGGATTTGAAGTTGGACCACTTCGCATGCCACTTACAGAAATGGAACCACAAAACGAGAAGAAGCTAGTAGAGGCTATGATTCAGGCTGGCATGACGATTCGCTAATAGAATAACGAGTACATATAGATAAGATTTTAGAAAGTTCATAAGATTATTATAAGAAAAGATATACTAGTATAGAGTAGATAGGAGAGGTTGATAAAATGGTAAGAATAATTATTCGTGGCTGTAATGGTCATATGGGGCAGGTGATATCAGAGCTGGTTAGGCAGGATTCAGATTGTGAGATAGTTGCCGGCATTGATGTATTCAACAACAGAAGCAATCCTTATCCAGTGTTTGAATCTTTAGCAGATTGCCATATTACAGCAGATGTAGTAATTGATTTTGCCAGTGTGGTAGGGATTGATGCATTTCTAGCTGAAGCTGTTGAAAAGAATCTTCCAATAGTGCTATGTACTACAGGGTTAAGTGAAGAACAGCTGGCATTAGTACAAGAGACCTCTTCCTATATCCCTATTTTAAAATCTGCCAACATGTCCTTAGGTGTCAATACGTTATTTAAATTAGTGCAAGAGGCTGCTAAGGTGCTAGCACACGCAGGATTTGATATTGAAATTGTTGAGAAACACCATAACAAGAAGGTGGATGCGCCATCTGGTACAGCCTTAGCGATTGCTGATGCTATCAATGAAGCGATGAATAATCAATATGAATATATATTTGATCGATCCCACAAACGTAAGGCAAGGGAGAAAAAGGAACTTGGTATTAGTGCAGTACGTGGGGGCACTATAGTTGGAGAACACGAAGTTATTTTTGCTGGAACTGATGAGGTAGTAGAATTTAAGCATACTGCATACTCTAAAGCAATATTTGCAAAAGGTGCAATTTCTGCAGCTAAGTTTTTGCTAGGGAATAAGCCTGGTATGTATACAATGCATGATGTTATTGGTTAGTAGAAGCCGTTGGTAAGATAGATAAAAGTTAACGCCTTTGGATAAATGAAATTCATTTATCTGAAGGTGTTTTTCATAAAATGAAACATTATGTTGTATTATGGTGCGAATATAGTATAAAATGTTCACAGAAAATACTTATATTATTATTATTATGTTATAAAGGTAATGTGTCTATTTAATACATATGTAATGAAGGAGGAATCACGTTGATTGAGGTTAAAAATCTTGTGAAGAGGTATGGGAATTATCTAGCGGTTGATAATATTAGCTTCACAGTGGAAAAGGGAGAAATTGTTGGTTTTTTAGGACCAAATGGTGCTGGTAAGTCAACAACCATGAATGTTATGACTGGATATCTGTCGGCTACAGAGGGGTCTGTTGTGATTGATGAGTATGACATTTTTGATGAACCTGAGGAAGCAAAAAAACTGATTGGATATTTACCTGAACAACCACCCGTTTATATGGATATGACAGTTGTGGAGTATCTTGAGTTTGTAGCATCTCTTAAATCTGTAGACCGTAAGGTTCGCAAAGCTCAGATTAATGAGATACTGGAGGATACGAAACTTGTGGAAGTTAAGGGGAGACTGATTCGTCACCTTTCTAAAGGCTACAGACAAAGAGTGGGTATTGCAGGTGCTCTTGTAGGTTATCCAGAGCTTATAATTCTGGATGAGCCAACAGTTGGATTAGATCCAAAACAAATTATTGAGATTCGTGATCTGATTCGTAAGCTAAGTAAGAAACATACTATTATTTTGAGTTCTCATATCCTTTCAGAGATTAGTGCTGTATGTGAGAGAATTATTATTATAAATAGAGGTAAAGTGGTTGCAGATGCTACACCTGAACAGCTATCTGAGGAGGCTAATAAGAATCCTGGACTAAAGTTATCTGTAAAAGGCTCTTTAGACAAGGTAAAAGGAATCCTGAGTAAACTAGATACAATTGATTACATAGATGAAGAGGCACAGGATGGCGAACTCTGTAGCATGATGATATATACCAGAGAAAAGTATGATATCCGGGAAGAGGTGTTTGGACTTCTTGCAAAGGAAGGTCTTCCTATTTATGAAATGAAATTACAAACCTTATCTTTAGAAGATATTTTCCTAAACTTAACCCAGGAGAATAGTTACTTTAGTGAGGAAGATGAGAATGGGAAGGAGGACAAATAATTATGTTAGCAATTTATAAAAAAGAGATTCGTTCCTATTTTACTACCATGATCGGCTTTATCTATGCTGCTTTATTTTTGGCAGTGATAGGAATCTATTTCGTAGTGTATAACATACAAAATAGCTTATCTAAATTTGAATATGTGTTAGCGGATATCAGATTTTTATTTGTCATTTTGATACCAATACTTACTATGCGTTTAATTGCAGAGGAAAAGAAACAGAAGACAGACCAGCTTTTACTAACCTCTCCAATTTCTATTTCAAGGATTGTAGTAGGAAAATATCTGGCTGCCTATACGATGTACCTATTACCTCTAGCTGTAACTGTTTTATACCCATTAATTATTGCACAATATGGTGTTGTGAATTATGCCACTGCTTATGGTGCATTGTTAGGATTTGCATTATTAGGAGCTACCTATATGTCATTAGGATTGTTTGTATCCTCAGTGACAGAAAATCAGGTAATCGCATTGATTGTTACAGCAATTGCATTATTAATCAATCAAATTATGCCAGGAATTGCAGGAATGATACCAAGTGATTATAGAACGGCTTGGATAGTGATTGCGGCGTTTGTTATTTTGGTTTGCTTGATAGCACAACTTGCCATGCATAATATATTTGTAACCTTTGCTGTAGGCATAATAGGAGAGACTGTTGCAGCTATCATTTATTTCGTAAAACCTTCTCTATATGATGGAATAGTAGCAAAGATTCTTGATGTTTTTTCCATAAGTGCAAAATACGATAATTTTGCAAGTGGTATCTTAGATATTAACGCAGTGCTCTATTTCTTTAGCTTAATTGGAATGTTCCTATTGCTTACGATTCAAGTTATTAAAAAGAAGAGATGGAACTAGGAAAGGAGGAGATTAGATTGGGCGAGAACAGGGAGCAAGAAAAAATAGCTATTGTAATTGATGGAAAAAAATCCGAGAAAAAAGACACAAAGCATGGTAATCATAAATTGAGTGTAGAAAAGAAACCTCTTAAGGATAGAATGAAGGAGCAATTTACTAGCAAGAAGTTTCGTGGCGGAGCATTTAGTAGTATATTTATTGTATTTATTCTAGTGGCTGTTGTATTGGTGAATATGATTGTAGGTCAATTTGATTTACAGGTTGATGTTACAGAAGAGAGCACTTATACATTGACAGATCAAACAAAACAAGTGGTAGAGAATGTAAAAGATGATGTTACCATCTACTATATTGTTGAAAATGGAAAAGAAGCAAAACTCTTTAAAAATATTGTAGATAAATATGAGGAATTATCGGACAAAGTAAAGGTTGTTTATAAAGATCCAGTACTTTATCCTAATTTTGCAACTCAATATACAGGGGCAGGAACAGAGGTAAATAGTAATAGTATTGTAGTAGTTAGTGAAACTACAAAAAAATACAAATACATACCGTTTAACCAGATGTATGACCTTGACTACTCAAAAGTGTATACAGGTGAGGCAACGAATCCAGAAACTACTGCAATCGATGTAGAGGGGCAAATCACTGCTGCAATACAAGTGGTAACCAATGAAAATAAGAGCAAGATTTATGTGGTGAATGGCCACGGAGAATCTACCATAAGTGACTATTTAAAGAATGAGTTTGAAAAGCTTGGTGCAGAGACGGAGTTTCTTAATATTAGAAATATCGGTCAATCCGAGGAAGATACAACTGGCGGCCTTTCTAACATAGCAGAAGATACAGATGCTGTTGGAATTCCAGAAGACTGTGATGTTTTATATATTTGTGGACCAAATACAGATTATTCAAAGGGTGAAGTTGAGGCTATCAAATCCTATATGCAGGGTGGCGGAAAAGTGGTTATTATGTTGGATTTTGTTGCTAAGGCAATGACTAATTTTAATAGCCTGTTAGAGTATTATGGACTTAAGGTAATTGAAGGTGTGGTAATGGAAAACAGTACCCATAGCCGAGGCAATATTCCATATATGTCATATGCAGATGTTGTAAATGAAAACGATATTACAATCGGGATAAATAATAGTACCAACCCAATTATGATGCCTTATGCTGTAGGTATTCAAGAAGCAAAACCTAGAAATACTGTAACCGTAGCAAAACTTTTAAGCACTTCAAGTGATGCTTATTGTAAAACCGGTGATCCGTCTAGTATTACTACCTTTGAGAAGGAAGAAACGGATGTTTTAGGACCATTTATATCGGCAGCGCTTGTAACAGATGTATATAATGGAGAAACTGGTAAGATGGTAGTATTCTCTTCTGAGTTTGTGTCAAATGATGAGTATGTACAAGATAGAAGTTCTGGTAATGTAACATTAATTAATAACACCATATCTTATCTTGCTGGACAAACAACAGGATTATCCATCCCTAAGAGAAGTATGAGAGAGACTTATGTAAATACCACAGATGCCAATACTGTATTCTATACTATTGTGTTGATTATAGCATTGCCTATTATCTTATTGACCGCTGGTTTCCTTATTTGGTATATGAGAAGGAGGAGAGCTTAATGGCAAAGAAGAAAAAGAAAAAATCACAAGCAATTACAATGATTGTTCTCTTTCTTGTCATTATTGCACTTGTTATCGGATATTTCATAGCAAAGGGTGTTGCAGAGAAGTCCAATAAAGAGCAGAATATTGGTGATACAAAGCTGCTTAAAGTAGACACTAGTAAAGCCAAAACCTTGAAGTATTCTCTAGGTGAGAAAGAGTATACCCTTGTAAATGAAGATGGTGTTTGGAAGGTGGAGACAGAGAAGGAACGACCTCTAGATCAAAACCTTGCTTGGCAATTGGTAAATCGTTTTGCTGATATGACCGCTACTCAAGTAGTTGCTGAAAACCAAGATAAGCTTACCGACCTTGGATTAGCAAATCCGGCATTAACTGTTACTCTTACTTTGGAGGATGGGGCTACCTATTCTTATTCAGCAGGATCTGCTGTGGTGACCTCAGAAGGCGGTTGTTATGCAGTTGTCCAGGGCTTCCCAGGGATATATATATTACCTCATGGCTACTATACCTTGTTTAAAGAAGATCTAAATGATTTAACTCAGTTACCTACTATTACAGACATAACTTCTAATAAGATCACAAGGGTTAAGGTAGAAAAGGATAAGAAGGTACTGATTGATGTGGCTCAAAACAAAGAAACAGAGGAATGGGTAATAACCGAACCTTACAATTCTAGTGTAAGCATAGATTCTGCAAGTATGGGTATATTAACATCCTCCTATGTTACTTTTAAGTTTTTGAAAAATATTGATTATAAATGTACAGACTTTGCAAAGTATGGATTAGATACTCCTTCTTCTGAGCTGTATCTAGAATATTACACGAAAGATACCGCTTCTGGTACTATTAAGGATCATAATCTAACTATTTCTATTGGTAATACTGATGAGGATGGTGCCATTTACTATGTAAGAGTTAATGGTTCTGATAGTGTCTATACCATGAGTTATAGTTCAATAGCAGCCTTAACAAATGTAGATGCATATAATTTTGTATTATATACTTTAGTTAATACTAATATTTCTGACCTAAAAAATGCTACTTTTACAGCGCAAGGAAAGACCTATGAACTGGAGATTACAAAGAACAATGCAGATTCTAATACCAATGTATACAAGTTAAATGGTGTGGATAAGAAACCTTCGGATATAGGAACCTTCTACAGTAAAGTAAGGTTAATTATAATTGAAAAAGAGATAGAGAAGGAAGCAAATACCAATAACTTAGTGTTTAGTATTAATATTACAGATACTAATAACAAGAAGACAGCATATAACTTCTATGAGTACGATGATATCTATTATGGGGTAGAACATGAAGGCCATATTTATTTCCTTGTAGATAAAAGCCGTGTTGATGATGCAATTACTTCTTTAGAGAATCTGTAGAGATGAAAAGTTTTCCCAGAGTAAAGTCTGGGAAAACTTTTTTTATTGCCATTAAATTTATGCTCGAATTATTTAGAATATGTTTGAAAAAATAGCATATACTTACTCTATTATTATCTATTCATAGTGAAATTGTTAGTAAAAAGTGTTAATATAGGATTATGGGGAACTATACTAGTCTAGTATTCTAATATCTTTTTAACACTCTACCAACATAATATGGACAAAGGGTAAATATAATAAGTTAAGTATACGTTTGGATTTGGAAACAGTATGCTGGGAGTGTACTCCATAAAAAAGACTAATAGGTGATGGTTGGTATGATAAATAATAGAGTAAAGCTAATTTTGATTGCAATTTGCATGATTATTATGACATCGATTTTCATCATAAATGTCTCAGAACGAATTAATAATTCTGCTGAGCCCATGATGGAAACGGCATTAAAAAACCCAAAGGAAGACGGAGTTACTAGGGGATATCTAGCTAAAATGGTATCACTTTTAGAGTATTCTAACGATGATTTGCTTCAGATGGAAAAGCTTATGTCCTATCCAGATATTAAAGAGGATGCCTGGTATTATCGATATATTAATGGACTTTGTGGGATGGATTTAGAAACTTTATTTGTGAGTCCCACTGATAAGTTTGAGCCAGAGAAAAAAGTAACCTATAAAGAGGTCAAGACTTTACTTGCCAAGGTTGCTGCGAATCAAACAGAGGATGAAATGAAAAAACAGCTACCGGCCTTGTGGGTTGAAACAGAGGACCAGAAGGCAATAACTTGGGAAGATTTTCTCTCGGCTTATTCGTATCTCATTGATAAGGTATATGCAGTACAAAAAGGATCTGATCTTCATAGCGCTTTACAGATGAAAGAGCTATATGTGGTCGGAACAAATCAAAATATAAAAAGTCTAGAGCCGTCTACAATTGTGACGGATGAAGGACAATTTTCGGATATGGGATTATCCATGGACGAGTACATTGACTGCACGATATATGCTTATGTTAGAGACAAGGAAATACTTTATATAACTGGAAAACCTCAGGTTGAGAATACCTTGAAAAATGTTTGGGTTGTAAGCCAAGATGAGAAATCAATTGATATATTTATAAATGGGGTTCAGCGT
>JAEZGY010000035.1 GCA_023416695.1 Bacillota bacterium
ATCATCATGAAAATCTTATTATCAGTTTTTTCGGCCTTCGCATATTCTTCTATTTGAACGTCAAAACCATGAAGAGTATCCTGATTACTTGTTAGTTTGATTTCTATAACTGTCTTGTCAGCCCCAAAACTTATTTTGAAGTCTACTGGCCCTCTTCCGGCATTGCTTTCGGGGCTGATATCAGCAGAATATACTTCGCATAGTCCGGAGACGGCTAAAAACAATGCCCTTTGGACTATTTTCTCACTTCTGATTTCCCCGTTTTCAGAATATAACAATTCATACCCTTTATTGTTTTCAATGAGATCCTTAAAATATAGGCATAACATTTTCGAAAATTCAAAAGAGCTTTCATACGGAGATGCTTTTACAGGTTTCTTTTCTATTAAGCTGTGAGAAATCTTTGCGATTTTGCAGTTAGCGCCGTAGTATATATAGCTGTTCCTCATCTTCCGGCTTGTATTAAATATTTTTATCATTTTTACCTCCCGTGATTTTCAGAATCCGCGAGAGGCCGTTCATCGTCCGTAAGACAAAGAAAGACGGCAGCGGGACACCTTTTTAGGTATCCCGTACTGCCGTCTCAGCGGTCTCACGGATTTTTCTGTTTACTTGTTATTTGCCGCTATCAAGCGACGGGCTTCTTGGTGTTGATGACTGCATATGTACCGTCCTGGTTTCTTTTAACCAGTGTAGTACAGTCTTTAATCTTTATTTCTACCGTACCGGTACCTTCATCAATTCGGCATACAAGCCGGTTGTCGATGTTTCGTATTTCTCGCATTTATTCGCCTCCTCAGAACAAAAACTGGTATCAGGTGAAGGGGTTGTCCCTTTCGCTGATACCAGTGTATAGCCGATGAAATAGTAAGCATATATATTAATTAGTCAATTACTTTATTCGATTTGTTTGATTTTTATTATTGATTTAATTATATTTTATTGGTAAAATAATGAAGAAAATTATTATTTGTGATTATGTTTTATGCATATTTAAAAAAGGTATTATGTATTAACTTATATCAGCGGTGAAGGAGCGTTATTGATGGCACAGCGGCGAAGCGAAATATTTCTGACACTTGCAGATAACATGTTTACTTTTTTCAGCAATGCTTGTGAGTGTATGACTGATACGGAGCACATTTCGAAAACGGAAGTCAAAGAAACACTTAAGATGAAGAGTCATGAAAACGCACAGCTTCGGTTTGCATTCGCTCCGGAAAAGGGGCTTGTGAAAATCCTGGATACCGGTGCCGTTGGCAGCGAACGTATCTTGACTGAACTGATTTCATTGTCTGACACAGATAGAACAGCGCTTGAGTCTTTCTTCGAAAATTACGGCTTCTTTTTCCCCGTAAATAATGAAAGACTCGAGGCGGTAGAAATGAACTCAGTCTGGGGTGTAGTGAAACGTGTTAAAGCGGTAGTATTACTGATGTCCGAATTGGAATCAGCTCAGAAGAATTACAAAAGGCTCCTTGCATTGGTTTTGTATCTTCTGATGGAAAGCCCGGCTGAAATTAAGGTTTCTGCCTATGAAGAGCCTTATGTCACTTGCAGTCATCCGTTTTATAACGCATATCGGAACCTTGCGCAGATACCGGAAGCTGACGGAAGCAGGGACGCTTTTTCAGGCGATACCTATCAAATCAGGGACACTATTTATGGCCCGCAATTTCCCCTTAATATTAATGATTACAACGATATTATCAGCGGAACTTTAACGCATCCAGGAGCTGCACAATCCGAATTCTTCAAGAATATTACTTACCTTTACAGAAACGCTGCTGACGCAGGAGACGAATGCAGACAAATCATCGATTTTCTGTTCCATTTCCAGTCGGATATAAGCATTATCACATCTTGGAACCCGCTGGGAAAGCTTACGTTATCCGAGAATGAGGCTGCGTGTACTTTACGATACCGCGAGGCATTTGGTGAGGAAATGAAAGATGCCTTGCTAAAAATAGCGAAAACAGTAATAAAAGAAGAACTTGATTATAACCTGAGCGGTGTTCTTCCCGTCTATGATATAAAAACTATGGCGCCCTCTTGGTACATAACCGATCTTCTAACGGGCCTTTATTTTGCTGTATTTTATATGCGTCCCGGTATTGAGCTCTATCGCCGCTGCGCAAATCCAAGCTGCAACAGATACTTTCTTATTAAAACAACATCTGCAAAGCAGAAATACTGCGATACCTCATGTGGTAATGCGGCAGCACAGCGTAACCACCGGAAAAGAGTTAAAGAACGATCCGGTCAGCAATAAATCCAAATAATAAAAATTCCGAGAAAACGGAATTTCTTGTTGAGTTTTCGCCAAATTATGCTATAATTTTAGATAGTTCATGCAAGGGCTATACAATTCAAAATACTACGGAAAAGGAATACATAAATGCCTATGAAGTTTGTTTATGACAAGCTATGGTTTCGCCTGACAGAAAAAGGTATGCTCAAAAAGGACTTACGGGAAGCGGCAGGGATAAGCCGTACGTCCATGGCGAAATTAGCGAAGAATGAAAATGTAACAACCGAGGTTCTCGAAAAGATATGTACAGCTCTGGACTGTGATATCAACGATATTCTTGAAACAAAAAGAACTGAAGATAATACTCAGGCCAAAACGCACGACGCTATAGCAGAAAAAATATACGGCCTGAATTCTTTTTTTTCTGGTATCGGAGGTTTTGATATTGCATTTGAGAGGCATGGATTCGCCACTCAGTATCTATGTGAAATCAACGGTTTTTGTAATGAAGTGCTGAAAGCCCATTGGCCGCGAGTAAAAAAGGGTTCCGATATAGATAAGGTTGAAGCTGACGATATCCCGCAAGCTGAGGTTTGGTGCGGGGGATTCCCGTGCCAGGATATTTCGGTTGCCCGAGGTTCTGCTGAACGCTTAGGTTTGAATGGTTCCCGGTCAGGTTTGTTTTATAGGTTTGCCGCTCTCCTGGAAAAGCGCCTCCCTGAGGTGGTTATAATCGAAAATGTAGAAGGACTGTATAATTCCAACGGAGGCCGCGACTTCGGAGTTATCGTACAAAAGATGCTGTCAATGGGGTATGCAGTGGCCTGGCGGCTGCTTAACAGCCGGTACTTTGGGGTTCCTCAATCCCGCCCGCGTGTTTACCTGTGCTGCTGGATGGATAACCCCGTAAAAGCACTGTCCGTGATGTTTGATGCGGAAGGGGCTTATAAGCCTCATCATAATGAGAGAAAAGGATTTCTGACGGAATCAAACGGGCCGGATGAATATCCGAAAGTTCCGCAAACCGCATATTGCCTTGCCGCGACATCAGGCCGTCACACAGGGACAGACTGGAGCAGAACGTATGTGGTGTGTGAAGACGGAGTGCGCAGATTGACGCCAGTCGAATACGAGCGGCTGCAGGGCTTTCCTGATCTGTGGACCCTTCCATCTGAATATTCAAATAATGACGATACAGACACTTTGCGGTATACTGTTCTTGGAAATGCAGTGTCGGTTCCGGTCGTAGAATGGATCGCCGCGCGCGTACATAAGCAGCTTGGCATTGAAACTGAGGATTTTAATAATGATGATTTGCATTCACAGGTGCCGGAATTTAAAAAATGCACTTGGAGTGCCGAAAATATAAGTGACATTGATTTTACGGATGCGGACAAGTCATACAAGTGGCCCAGAGCGGGACTGGCCTGGTCAGGGTTATATATCGGAACGAATATCCACCCGGCTCCTGCTGTTCCGGTAGAATCAACAGTGTATGAAGTTGTTGAAAAAGGAAATGTCGGTGAACGGTACTACCTGACTCCAAATGCAGCAGAGGGTATCCTCCGCAGAGTTGACAGCCAGGGGCGCAAACTGTTTGAGCCTTTAAGAGCGGCATTGGAAATCGAGAAGAATAAGAAATGTTCAAAGGAGGAAATAAACGATGATGAGTTTTACGCTTGCAACTCTGCGGCTCGGAAAGACGAGCGTTGATGCTATCACCAGATTAAACGCTGAAACAGTGGGAGTGAAAGAACCGGCGATTCAGATTCCTGTGATCTGTACGCAGGTGCCCACAGATTTCTCATCAGGCCACTATGTCCTCATATGGCTGGGGTCAGATAACAGCAAAGGCCAGCCTACCGCGTGGAAGCAAGGGTTTAAAGCGGTCGGCAGGGTCATAGGCGTAAATCGCACCGGAGGCTTCCAAGATAGCTGTGAAACCATTGTGTCAATCGGATATATTTTTCCGGAAGCGGTGAACCGCCTTGATATTCTTAGAGAAGCGCCGACTGCTTATTATTGGGCATCAGCAGTGCCGATCATCGGACTCGATGACCACTCTAACCAGACTATCCGTATCATTGACGAGAGTGAAGAACGAAGTGAAATTCCTGCAGTATTTTACGCCTTAAATGCAGTAAGCGGAGATTTCTTTGAAGCAATTGCCGGCGTTTACCCGGAACTCTCTGAAGCCTTCGGTTATACTCCCCCTTCTCCTGTCGGGGAGCCTGTTATCCCGGAAGCAATGATTCAAGAGCGGATCACCGGCGGTGCAAATCATCTGCTGTACGGTGTTCCCGGAAGCGGCAAGAGTTACACTGTAAAAACTGAATATTGCAATAACCCTGAACGGATGGAGCGTGTTGTTTTCCATCCGGACTATACATATTCGGATTTTGTGGGACAGATTCTGCCGAGAACTGACGGAGAAAACATCTCTTATACTTTCGTTCCGGGACCGTTCACGAAACTTCTGAAGAAAGCTTATCACAATCCGGCGAATGAGTATTTTCTTATCGTAGAGGAAATCAACAGAGGCAACGCCCCTGCAATCTTCGGAGAAGTATTTCAACTGCTTGACCGTACTGCTGACGGTGTAAGCGAATACGCAATTTCCAACAGCGACATCGCTAGCGTTGTATACGGCAATCCCGGCAGGATGGTAGAGCTGCCGTCAAACTTTAATATCGTAGCTACGATGAACACGTCCGACCAGAATGTGTTTACGCTGGACACAGCTTTTCAGCGGCGCTGGCGTATGAGGATGATTGAGAATGACCTGGAAAAGCTTGACCCGGCTTTCGCTAACCATCCTATACTTGATACCTCCGTCACATGGAGGCAGTTCAATGCGGTACTGAACACTCTGATACTTGAGACTAATACCCGGCTGTCATCGTCCGAAGACAAGCGGCTTGGAACACATTTTGTCAGCGTTCAGGATATAGAGTTCGATGCTAATGAGGACAATGCTGATGCTGCTGAAAAGGAGCGGAAAAAGGCAGCAATGCAGAACAGTAAGTTCCCTGAGAAAGTTCTTAAATATCTTTGGGATGATGCATTCAAATTCTCCCGCGAAGAAGTATTTGAAGTCGGAGAATTTGCCAGCCTTGAAGCTGTTGTGCGAAAGTTTAAGGTTGCCAGGGGGAACGAACGTCTTGCAGTCTTTAAAGACAGTCTAAGAGGGAGTCTCATATAAGACTAGTAAATGAAAGGCTTTCATGATGAATGAAATCGATCTGTTTAAAAGATGTCATGTGAATACGAATGATGAGGGCGACCGTTTCGTCGGCGTAAAAGCCGATGCCGATGATGCAGTGGTCTATTTTCCTTTTGGATATGAACTGCCGGAAACGGAACAGGAATTAAGGCGGGACATCGTGCATCTGATTCATGTTCTGTCGTCTTTTGCTGACAGAAAAGACAAGCTCCTCGCGGTGCGCAAATTTATGGCGCCGCAGACAGTCGATTTTCCTATCCATGCATACCTGACTGTTATAAATTACTTTCTGCAAACAGGCAGTTATTACACTGAGAAGGAACGGCAGTTTAAGGTCAGCGACCGCGGCAAGACGGACTGGCCGAGGACAATTAAGCGCCAGCGTCCCATCTTGCAGGCAAACGGCGCTCCTGTATATCTGAAAAGAGAAACACGGGAGTCAGCGCCAAATGACCGAAATCTGATAACGAGAATCCATGAATACTGTGTATTCGAGGGATTTGCAAAACTTGGCTGGCTATTTACTGCTGTTATGCCGAAAAAACCTTCAGTACCGTTCCAGAAGAAAATGTTTACAGGCGTTGTGCAGGATAAACTCGGGCAGACATTTAACGATCAGGACAAGCAGCTTTTTCAGAGTATGCTTGCTATGATTAATTATATCGATGAACGGTCACCGCAAAAGCAGTTCTATTTTGGTACCGACCGGTTTGAGTATGTGTGGGAGCGGCTCATTGACCGGGTATTCGGTATAACCAACAAGAACGATTATTTCCCGAGAACTAAATGGGCGCTGGAATACGGAAAAGTACGGACAAACGCCGCGCTGGAACCCGATACCGTAATGGTCCACGGCGGTAAGGTATATATCCTTGACGCAAAATATTACAGGTATGGTGTGACAGGCAACCCCGCACATTTGCCGGAATCCTCGTCGATTAACAAACAGATAACATACGGCGAGTATGTCGCCACAGAACGGAAATTCAAAGAAATGTACGGTGAGAATATTCCGGTCTATAACGCATTCATTATGCCTTTTAACAGAAGTGACAATCTGTTCGAAATAAGTAATCAGTGCGGCAGAATTGGTGAGGCAACTGGCGACTGGAAATCAAGCGGCAAGACCTATGAGCGCGTTCAGGGCATTGTAGCTGATGTAAGATATCTGATGTGGCATTACACGGGTAATACCGAACCCCAGATTATTGCGATGATCGATGCCATTGAATCAGCCTTTACTGCAGAAACAGTACTGCCTGCAGTGGCCGAGTTATAGATATGAGGATTTGCGGTACACGCCGGAGGTGATCGCATGGCGGATGTACATTCGAAAGAAACCAGAAGCTATAATATGTCCCGTATTCGGAGCCAGGATACGGAACCCGAAACAATAGTCCGGAAATACCTTTTTTCACGCGGTTTGCGATACCGGAAAAACGATAAACGATATCCGGGGCACCCGGATGTTGTTTTGCCAAAGTACAATACGATAGTCTTTGTCCACGGGTGTTTCTGGCATGTGCATGAGGGGAATCCGTGCTTTGTTCAGCCAAAATCGCGGCTGGAATACTGGGACGCAAAATTACAGAGAAATAAG
This sequence comes from Bacillota bacterium, assembly GCA_023416695.1. Lineage (GTDB taxonomy): Bacteria > Bacillota > Clostridia > Lachnospirales > Lachnospiraceae > KM106-2. Next base: position 7,075 of record JAEZGY010000035.1, read on the forward strand.
CGGCGTGATGCAGAAAATATTGCGAAGCTGACGAAAGACGGCTGGAATGTAATTATTGTTTGGGAATGCGAATTAAAAAAAGACGTGCGAGATGAACGTCTCAGTTTTCTGTATCATCAGATAACCGATAAATAGCCGATAGCAGAATATGTGAGGTGAGATAATGTATTACTGGAAACATAAAACTGAAGCCGGTACAACACTGGAGAACGAGCTTCTGTCATGTAAATCAGTGTCTAATGTGATGATCGCCTCGGCGTTTTTGTCTGCGGATGGTGTCAGAATACTCCGGCAAATAAAGGATACATACTCGCTGAAAAAGGAGAACATCATCTTATATCTTTCGGCACAGTTCTCATCAGATAAACCACACAAAATCCTTGAGCAATTATCTGATCTGTGCAGTACAAAAATTCTCTTCGACCATAACTTTCATGCTAAGGTATACCATTTTCGAGGGAAACCAGACAAATTGATGTACGGCTCATCCAATTTTACAGAGGGAGGAATGGCCACCAACATAGAGTTTGATTTCATCGGCACTCCGTCGCCCGATGATACTAAATCGGTCACATCCTTTTTCACCGCTTGCGAACGCATTGCCAAAACAGTGGACACTGAAGTTATTAAATATTATAAAGATATTCAAAACGAAATTGAGGATCTTCATAAGGTCCAGCGAAAGCTGTCGGCAAAGCTGACAGGCTTTACTCATAAAGATGATCCGTTCTCGCCGGATGATTATGATATTGAGGATTACTATTTTAAATATGAGGATTACGAAACATTTTTCCCGAGAAACCAAAAAGAGGCAGGGTCTACCGTTGCAGATAAACGCAAAAGAGTACAAACAAAAATGCTCAGCATACATCAGCAGATATATCCAAGCATTAAACCATTAGGAATCGCTCATCACAAAAGAAAAGAGAACATAACCTCTCTGATAGTGCCTCACCCGATAAACCAGTACTCTGTCGGCTGGCTTGGTGTACGTTATGGCAAGACGCCGCCCGAAGTAGATGTTCTGAATATGGGGAAAGACAAAGACGACGATATTTACGGATTTCAAAAACACGGATGTTTGCAATATAGTATCGGATCTGACGGCTTAGATATCAACCTCTTTCTAGCGGTAAGGCATGATGCTATTGACCGTGCCTATCTTCATGAGAATTTGACAAAACTAAAACCCAAAATTGAGTCTAGGCTGCGGAAGCTGCAAGGTCAGGGAATGGAGTGGGTTATTTGGGACAGCGCACAGGATGACTGGTTCACTTTTGATATTGACAACGAAAATCCTGAGACGTTCTGTGATTATTTCAGAGAGAATGACCAGGACGGCCGGGAATCGTATTTAAGGAAATTTTATGAGCCTGATGATGAGATCCTTAAGAAGAAGGATGCCATCTGCACCGAAATACTAAGGGTAATGAAAATCCTTCTGCCCTTGTACAACACAATGGTATGGAGACCGGCAATTTAACGTCATTCGATTGAAATATATTGCTCACACTTATGCGGAAGGTGGTTTTGTGGATTTTAAATATATAACTGCAGATGAAAGAGAAGCTTTGTATAATGAGATATGGTCTGAGCCTGTAATTACTGTTGCGCAAAGGTATGGCATGTCCGATAACGGGCTGCGAAAGCATTGCAAGAGGCTCGGAATTCCACTACCACCAAGTGGTTATTGGGCGAGAGTTAAAGCAGGCCAAAAAGTACCAAAACCAGCTTTGCCAAAGGTAACAGGCGAGCTTAAGAAGCATGTCCGTAATTATGCTATAAAGTATAGGACAGACATTGACCAATTAACAGATGCAGAGTTAATGGCTGATGAAGAATTTAGTTTACTAAAAGATGAGACAAAGAAGTTTATAAAGGATATATGCTCTCAAGTTCAGGTGAAAGGCCAACTCAGAAGTCCTCATCATTTAATTGCAGAGCATAAGGAAGAAGTTGCTTATAGAAAAAAGAGGGATAAGGCACTAAAACAGGCTAATTTCAGTTCAACCTACTACGCTAATGTAAAAAGCAAATACAGAGAAAACAATCCCATCCTTCCAATAAATGCTTCTGAGTCTAACATAAACAGAGCGTATAGAATTCTGGATGCAATAATAAGTACGCTTGAAGAGATGGAAGGATATACTCGTGTTAGTATTGAAGCGGGCAAGGACAGAGCCTATTTCGTTATTATGCGTTCCGCCTTTTATTTTGAGATAAAAGAAGAAGCAAGAAAAAGGCGCGGTTCTCAAAATAACTCTGAAGCCCAGACGTACTTGGCGTTGTCCATGTCCGCGACGAGCTGGTTTACAAATAGTGGCCATTGTAATATGGATTATAAAGATAAAGATAATGAACCATTGGAAACCCAAGTGGGGGAAATTATTTATAATATGTTTGTTGTCGCAAATAAGCATTTAGCTATAGACGAGTTGAAGGAACGAGAAGAAAAGAGAGCGTGGGAGGAACGAGAACGGCAGCGGCGTCTTGAGCAAATGCGAAAGGGCGAATTAGAAGAGATAAAGCTTCTAGAGCAGGCTGCTTCAGATTGGGACAAGGCTGAAAAAATAAGAAGATTTGCTGACTGTATGGAAAATCAGATAAACGACGTTTCCGACGCGAAAAAAAGAGAGATGCTTTCTAAATGGCTGAAATGGGCTCGCGACAAGGCAGATTGGCTTGATCCTCTTACTGAGAAGGATGATGAGCTTTTGGGTAAAAGCAAGCATATATTTGAGCTAATAGAAAATGAGGATAATTAGGCGGTGAGTTATATGGCAATTTCATTCAGGCATAGTGCGGGATTCGGCAAAAGGATGGAGTATTACATAATAGGTTTAATGCTGAAGGAAGGCATAGATTGTTATGTCCCGTTAGTCGATGATGACGGGATTGATGTTGTTATAAGAAAACAGGATGGAAGTTTTATTGAGGTTCAGATTAAAGCAAGGTCAAAGGACGTTACGGAGGGCGATGCGGCATTGTTCGCCGCAATGACTCATGAACATAGGGCCAATTATTTCTTCATATTCTATTCGGAGCGCTTAGATACAATGTGGATCATGTCATCGGAAGAGTTTTTAAAAGAATGTGTAACAAATAAAACCGGCAAAAATGCTGGGAAGCGTAGTATATGGTTTAATGGAAAGAAAAAAGATCCTATAACAGGTGAACCTAAAGAATACGCGAAACCGCAATTTGATCGATATCGCGCAAATGATTTCTCAAGGTTTTATAGTTGAGCCAATCTATGAATCAGTGAATAACGGAGGAAAGAGTATGTCAGATAATCCAACTGCCGGAGTAGGTGATCCTTATTGGTACGAATGGTCTGTCGGACTTCTGTACACATTGGATATGCTTATTCCAGGGAAAAATATTAAGCATGTAATACTTCAATGTGCTGCGATGCAGGGACTAGATGATATAGTTGTAGTTCGTGAAAATAATCAAGCTGAATGTATACAAATAAAACATACACGTGAAAGTGATACATTTACATTTTCTGATGCTATTGATCTTCTAAAGAGCATGATCAGCGATTGGAATAATGCGAAATCTCAGGGGCACTCACACTGTTCTGCTATTTTATTTACGAATAGAAACATAGGCACACAAAGATCGACGTCAAAAGATGGTATTAAATTACCGTCACTAGATGAATTTTGGGATTCACTGCAAGAGCAAAGTAATGAAGCCAAAGCAATATCTGAGATTACATTTAAGCCTGAATGGGAGGCGGCTTGGAAGAAATGGCTTAACGAATTAAGTGAGTTCTCTGATGAAGAAAAGCTGGAATTTTTAAAAAATTTGAAGTTGATCACCAATCAGGACGGATTAGCAGAAATTTATCAAAGAATTGTTAATAAACTGAAGGAATGTTTCCATGTCGGTGAGCGCACTGCTACTCAACTACATCAAAAACTTACATATGCACTTATGACATGGACTACTACAATAAGATTTAAAGAAGAAATTACAAAAGAAGACTTACTTCTGGCACTATCGCTTTCTGGAGATAAAATAGTTGGCGAGCATAATCTCCCAACCTGTGAACCGTTTTTTGAATCGAGGGCGGATTTTGCAAAGACACTGGAATCAATTCTGACGGAACGGCGTAGCCCTATTGTTTTCTTATCTGGAGGGCCTGGAAGTGGTAAAACGAATATTATTAATTACTTGTCAAATAAATCTGATTCTGTAATTACCCTTAGATTTCACGCTTTTAAAC
>JAEZGY010000097.1 GCA_023416695.1 Bacillota bacterium
TTAATATACCAAATAATGGATGTCTTTTTTAGTTAAGTTTTATTATATGGTTTTATTGTACAATAAAACTCAAATACTTGTATTATAAGGCTTGTAATGCATTTATTATACTTTTTACCCTTAATACCTTAGGATATAGTATCTTTTCTCTACTCATTTTATAAGATAACAAATAAGTCCTCTGGTTTTGAATCCATAATACTCTTTGCTAAGGCTTGTCTTAAGGACAATAAGGTTTCTTGGTCTTCTTCCTTCATAGGAATGTTATTATCTTTACAATATTTTGCTAACTTGGAATATTCCATAAATTCCTCTGGAATAATGCCTTCTTTTAAATAAAGCTGAATATTTTTTTCTTTATATCCAATTTCAAAATAATATCTTCCACCATTTGGTGCTACTTGGCCTGGCTTATCTTCACAATAATTCAAATCAAGCTCAATTTGATTATAGTGTTTTACACGCATTACAAACTCTGCGGCATCTATAATCCCTCTTCCGTTGCATCCGATTCCAGAATAGAAACGGAAGTTGCCTCTGGAAGGAATCTCATTAGTGAGTTTTGGAAAGGTTAGAAGCATAATTTTAAATGCTAACGCAGCTCCACCAATCATTTGTCTTCCATGATATTTTAAAATATCTTCATATGTGATTTCAACGATATCATCGAAATCTTTCACTATAACTTTTTCTACCATTGTTTTAATCACAGTCTCCTATTGTAAATAAAGTGAAGTTGTATCAAACTCTTTCTCAATCATTCCTGCATCAAACATGAAGTCTGCAACGTTCTGGAATGCCTTACGGTCTGCATCAGTAATTTCAGTGTTGAAATCGTATTGTCCATACATTTCTTCTACTGCTTCTACTTCTAAATCTAATTCTTTAGCAACAATTTTCATTGTTTCTTCGTGATTTTCTTCCATATCTTTAATGATTGCTTCTTGTGCATTTAAGAACATATCGATAACATCTTTGTGCTCATTATAGAAGTCTTCTCGTACTGCAACTGCAATGATAGCATCAGTTAAACCTTCGCCATCTGTTACTAAGTGATAACCTTGCTGTTTTGACACATAAGCGGTTGGACCAGCAACTAAGGCTGCATCGATGCTTCCACCGTCTAGGGCTGCTTTTGCATCAGGAATAGACATGTTTACATAGTTTACGTCTTCAAGTGACATACCCGCTTTTTCAAGATATGCAACTAATAATTGGTGTAAGTTTGTTCCTGTTGGGCCAGCAATTGTTTTGCCTTTTAAATCTTCTGCAGATTTAATGGAGGCATCCTTAGAGTATAGGCAGAATGCTTTTGGAGATCTACTATACATATTAAGAACTTTAATATCTGCACCATTAGCTGCAGATAAGATAACAGAAGTACCACCAACTGCATATAACACATCCACATCACCAGATGCTAACGCCTGTGTTTGCTCAGCACCTGAAGTAATCTCTGCATATTTTACTTCGATGTTTTGACCATTTTTCTTAAATTCTTCTGTAAAGATATTTTTGTTTTTCTGTAAGATACTTGGTACATTTAATGGAGAAGTAACATGAGTAATTACTAGCTCATTTAAAGCTTTGTTTGTACTTGCAGCATCATTTTTACTACCACAACCAACCAAAGTAGTCATAATCATACCAATTGCGATTAACGCTCTAATTTTTTTCTTATTTAATATCATTTTGTTGCTCCTATCTATTAATAATCTATTTTAAATGACTTTTAAATCATTCATGATTTTTTTCTTTAGTTCTACATAGTTACTGCTTAAGAGGTCTCGATTCTCTGTAGTATCATTCATTTCATACTCAGATTTAATCATTCCCTTTTCTAGTACAACAATCTTATCTGCAAGAGTCAGTGCTTCATCAATACTATGAGTGACAAATAAAATGGAACACTTAGTACGACGTTGAATATTTAGTAATTCCTTTTGCATCTGCTCTCTCGTAAAATAATCCAGTGCTGAGAATGGCTCATCCATTAGGATAAAATCTGGCTCATATGCAATTGCTCGTGCAATGGAAACACGCTGCTTCATTCCACCAGAAAGTTGCCTTGGGTAGGCATTCTGAAATCTATTTAAACCTACTGTGTCAATAATGGCATCTATTTTCTCATGGTTAATCTCTGATTTGTTGATTCCAAAGCAAATGTTCTTTCTCACCGTAAGCCATGGCATCAAGCGGTCTTCTTGGAAGACATATCCCTTCTTCTTTAGGTTATCATCCTTTATCTCTCCACTATCACAGTCCTCAAGGCCTGCTACCAAGCGAAGTAGTGTCGTCTTACCACATCCACTACGACCTACTATTACGGTGATCTTATTAGATGGAATATTAAGATTGATTTTATCAATCACTTGAATATTCTCTTTTTCCACAGAGTAACTTTTAGTGACATCAACTAACTTAATCCCATCCATTTGTCTCGGCTCCCTTCAGTGTTTTGTCAATGAGTAAAGCAAACAAGCGGTCAGTAATATAGCCTACCATACCGATTACAAGTATTCCTACAATTACTTTATCTGTTCGTGACATTTGCTGTGCAAATAGAATCATATGTCCCAAACCTGTAGATGCAGCAATCATTTCTGCACTAATAATTGCTCGCCAACTATATCCTAAACCAATTCTCATACCTACTAAAATGTCCGACATAGCATAGGGAAGCATAATGTGTAAAAAGCTTTTCACTTTGCTATACCCATAAATTTGACCGACTTCAATTAACTTTTTATCACAACTAACAAATCCCTTTACCGTATTTAAATAGATTGGGAAAAAGGAAGTTAGTACTATAATTGCAATTTTTGTTGTTTCTCCAATGCCAAACCATAAAATCAATAGGGAGATTAAGCTTAGTGGTGGAACATTCTTCATGAATTGAAGTGTAGATTCGTAATACTCACTGAATTGTGGCCGAATAATTCGTACCATAGCAAGAAAAAATGCAATTAAAGTAGCTATAAAAAAGCCTTTTAGTACTCGAATAAAACTAATTATAATGTCCTCAAATATTTCACCTGAGATAATAACCTTATAAAGAGTTTCTACCACTTTTTTGGGAGATGGCAGGATATAAGTGCTTACGCCACCCCATTCAGTGACAAGAAACCATATGCTAAATAGCATAGCTACAAAAATAGTAGTCTTAATCCGTTTACTATTTTTCATCGATTAGTACCCCATCCCCGCTATTGCAGCCACCACTACAATAAAGCATTTCAGTCAAATCTGCACCTTTATACGCTTCGTTTCTAAAATACTCCTCAATAGTTTCTTTTCCAGTAAGACTATCTACTTTAGCTTCCAAGGCAGAAAAATAGCCCAAAGGAATTGGACTTTCATCTAACGCATTTTCTTTTACAGAAAGTTCTGCGTCTAATGTCTTTAAAAACTCCTTCCAGCTTACGAAAAAAGTGTCTTCTAACTGTAACTCATTTCCGTGGTCTGCTAAGCTTTCACATGGTGTTGTGATAATCTTTTTCTTTCCTTTTAGTGATGATCGTTTGGACAGCTCTATACCACAATGAATTAGTATAGGCTCGATTGGTGGAATAACCACATCTTTATCTTCAATATACTTTTTAATATGACTAACCGCCATTGGACATCTTCGGTCTAAAAGTGGCAAGTTTGTCTCCTCTAAAGCAGTTTTATATTTATCTTTCACGATACTATGCCAATCCTCATTCACATTGACTCTCTCGTATCCATTCTTTTGTAATACATCATTTAACTTTTCTGTGTCGTACATTCTATCTACGACAGGGTTTATAAAAATATAACTCATAACACTACCTCTTTCATACTTGACTAGTTTATCTTAAATGATAATGATTTTCAATAGCAATTCATGGTAACAAGTATTACAAAAAAAAAGAAAGCCCTTTAAAGACTTTCTCTTATAAACTAGTTATTTAAATACTCCACTACTCTTTCTAATGCAGTATCCCAAGGTCTTGACTCAATCACCTTTCCCCCATTATTGTCACAGTATTCTTTTATTCTCTTCCCATATTCCATACTGATTAAGGCTCTGTAGGTTTGAGGTTCTCCCCCTTCTCTTTTCTGATAATTCTCTATAATCTGATTACTATCCTTTTCACATATAAAAATAGACTTCACCTCTTCACTCTGAAGAGATTTGGCCAACTCCGGATGAATAAAATCACCTTCGATAATAATTGGTAATCTATCCTCTAGATGCCTATTTACAATCTCTGTTAATACAGGCATCATTTCTTTACCTACATCAGTCAGCCAGTTTACATTGCCTGAAACTTCAATATCCATCCAGTCAACACCTGAATCCCAATAATGTACTGCTTTAAAGTCCTTCTTTGTGGAAGCCATTTTTACTGCAATATAAACATCGTCAACTTCTAAGACATTTACCCCGTAGTGCTCTGCAATCCTATAAGCGATACTTGATTTTCCTGTTCCAGATGGTCCTCCTATAAGTAAAACCGTCCAGTTTCGTTGATTAATCATTCCAATTCCCCCATATTTTAGCTTTATTATTTATATGATACCCTTTTTCTCTAATTACATCATATAGTAATACTAAGAAAATTATATTTTTAATATTAAATAGGTGATTTAATGAGTAAACTTCCATTTGAAGTATCAATTGATTTCCCACTTTATAGTTCTAATAAAGGACTTTATTTTATAGGGCAAACCCCATTCTTAAGTGGACAGAATAAAAAAGCACTGGCAAGCTTATATAATCCTTCTGATTCTGACCGGCTGCTCTATGTTAATGCTATTACAATAACAAACACCTCAGACGTGAGCCTATCAGCAGAGTTCTACCTCGGTTCTACTTGCCACCACGGTAGAACAAGTAACCTGGTTTCCTGTACCAACACCGCATTGTGTCCAATACCACAACCAACCGGTTCCATTGTGTATGTTACCTCACCAAGCAAACCTCCAACTAACGGTGTTTCCATATTTAGCAGAATTGTGTCACCACAGTCCACACTTGTAGTGGATGGAGGACAAATAATTCTCGGTAAAACCCAAGCCCTTAGTGTTTACATTGGTGGCTTTTCTCCAGTTACATTTGACAAAGTTCGATTCGCATTTGGATGGTCAGAAAAAGAGATACATTCATGTAAGAAATAAGCTATCATTCTATAGTCCTAAAATGTTATAAAACAGGGGGATACCCTCCAAGTCGATAGCATCCTCCTGTTTTACACTTACTATTCCCCTATGAACTTCGCAATCGCATCTGCTGTCTGGTTAATTTGCTCCGTATTGGTGATGGTAGGCGTACCGTCACCATCTTGCTGTCCATACATGCCAAAATAGGCATGACAGCCACCATTAATTATCATTTCTGTGTAATTAGCAGGGAGATTGGACTTGTTGTCCTCATACTTCTCTCTATTCAGCACCCTATCTTCACTACCATAAATCGACAATACATTAAGAGAAGTCTTAGACAAATCTGCTGTGGAATAAGAGCCAAGTAGTATTAATCCTTTAAACTCATCCACATGGTCAGATAGATAGGATGCGGCCATGGAGCCACCTAGGGAGTGACCACCAATATACCAATCTTGAATTTCTGGATACTTCTCTTTGATACCATCTGCGGCATCAACATCTAAAACTGCTAAATTAAAAGGCATTTCCACCAGTACACATAAAATTCCTTTCGCCGCACAAACCTCCATAAGAGGCTCATAAGCTGTATATTCCACTTTACCACCTGGATAAAAGATAAAGCCAGCCTTTACATCCTGAGGTTTAAATACTATGGTATCGTCCTCTAGAATCTCTTTAGAAACAGAAATCGTTGGTGCAAATGCAGCCATTGCCTCTTGATCTGCTTTGTAGTAGTCATTAAGATAAATCACACAGGCTACAAACAGAATTAGTAGAACCGCTGCTACAGATGTGGTCCATATTATTAGCTTTTTATGCTTCTTTTTTGTTTTACTCATTAAAAGACCTCTTTTTTTATAATGGACTAATATACAATCTACATTATCATAACATGAGATAGAAAAGTTTTCCATAGTTTTATAATCTTCAGGGTACCTAAGAACTCTGACTATTGGTACATAATTATTCAGTATGTTTTAATTATTTTAAATATTTCTAGATTTTGCTTGACATGTAGAATTTTCCATGTTAGTATGTAGAAGTATTTTAAATGTTTAATTTGATTCACATATTTTTGTAAGTCATTATACACGTATAATAATTTACAAAAATATGTGATTTTTTTATCATCGAAAATAACAATTATATTAGGAGGTATCTTTCATGAATAAAGGTACAGTTAAATGGTTTAACGCAGAAAAAGGATTTGGATTTATTACTAACGATGAGACGAACCAGGACGTTTTCGTTCATTTCTCAGGAATTGCAACAGATGGTTTCAAAACTTTAGAAGAAGGTCGTAAAGTAACGTTTGACACGACTCAAGGCAATCGTGGTGAGCAAGCAATTAACGTTTATACCGTATAATTCTTAAAATCAAACCCCGTACAGTCACAATTTGTGGCTATACGGGGTTTTTTGCTTTATAATACTTGATTTATCCTTTCGCTTACCCTACGAATTTTCTCTTCATTCACCTTACAAACCTTTCGGTCATAGGTATATAATCCATTCATCTCATCCTCTACATCACTAAGTTGCGTATACACACAACCACAAGCTCCATGTTTAATAGCCGGCACTACCATTTTCTCATACATTTCTACAATATGATCTGTTAACTCTTCTTTCGACTCATAGGCTCCATAACCATAAGTGTTGTATTTACTGTAGGAATGTCCTTCTACCTCAAAGGAGTAGCCACCACATTCCGATAGGAATAACGGTCTTTGGGTTTTCGGAAGCTCTATCGTTTTAAAATACACGTGTAAACTATCTACATCACTCTTCTTATGAGCGAACCACCCAGAAGTAGAGTCGATAAACCTAGTCTGATCTAATTCTTTCACTATATCATACATGGCATCACTCTTAAACTGTCCCCAACCTTCATTGAAAATCGTATAACCAATGATACATGGATGATTGTATAAGTGTCTTAAAGTGTCCTTTGTATGTTTTATAAAGAACTCCCGCTGGTCCTTGGTGCCTTTATTAAGATCCGATACCTTCATGAACCCAATAGTCGGTAGTGCTGTGTCCCTAATAAAGGAATAGCTTCCGCTATTGACCATATCCTGTACCACTAGCATACCGTGTACATCACAGTAGTGATAAAAACATTCCGGCTCAATCTTAATGTGCTTGCGAAGCATGTTAAATCCCAAGGCTTTCATGCGTTGTACATCTTTCTCGTAATCAACCTCAGCTGCTGGGAGATAAATCCCTTCAGGGTAATAGCCTTGATCTAACACTCCATGGATAAAAATAGGCTTACCATTAAGGCATAGTCTTGGAACACCTTCCTTATCCTCAATAGTCACCGTTCGCAGTCCAAAATAGGACTCCACCTCATCTTCTCCTGCACGTATGGTTATGGAGTATATATGTGGGTTCTCTACTGTCCAAAGCTGTGGCTCATAGGTTGTACCATCTGCCAACTTAAGATTATTAAGTTCTATACGAGTCTCTTTTTCCTTCCCATGCCACTGAACTACCTGCCCTCGTAAGTTAAGTTCTACTGTATAGTCCATGGTCTGAGAAAGATTTGTCTCCACCTGTAAGGTGATTCCCGTAAGGTCTGGAGTTAATTTTATAGAAGTAATATAGTTTTCTGGTACACACTCTAGCCATACCGTCTGCCAGATACCACTAACCTCGGTATACCACATGCCACCACGTTTCTTGCACTGTTTTCCATAAGGGTACTTTTTGGATAGCTTATCGACCACCTTAACAACAAGTACATTTTCTTTACTAGGCTCCACTGCATTAGTTACATCTACGGTAAATGGTAAATACCCACCCTCATGACTTCCTATCTTACTGCCATTCAACCAAACCTCAGCGATTTGATCTACTGCCCCAAAGTGAAGAAGGACATGGCCATTTTCCTGCTTATTCATAAAGTCTTTCGGCAAGGTAAACCGTTTCTCATAGGAAAGCTTTGACCCTACCTTATCAGTATAGCCTGATAACTCTGATTGAGGGGCAAAGGGTACCAGAATGTCCTTTCCATTTAAGGACCAGATTCCATTTAAACTATAATAGGAATCTCTTTTTAATTGTGGTCTTGGATAGGAGGTCCAATCCGGTTTAGAGTCCGTCCATAAGGAATGATGTCCTCTACGAATCATATGAAAAATAAGAGACAATAGTCCAATGAGGACTATAGCTACCCCCAAAGCCGCCAGAAAGATTCGTTTGTCTGGTAAAAACGAGGTAGTTCCATCATTATTTACAATGGTACGTGCATTCCAGAGAACTGCTGCTCCAAGGGCTGGTCCAGCGATGCCTGGAATTAATACCTGACCAATGATACGAATTCCCTGGAACATTCCTGCCTTATTTTTTGGAATATTATCACGGATCTTTGCCCCAAAACAAGCCATTCCTGTCAACTGACCAATCATCATAAAAAGAGAGCCAAGGAAAACAAGAACATTGCCTGCACCAATATATAAAAGCACATATCCTGTAAACAGGGATAGGAGCACCGGCACTAATGCCATCTTAAATCCAACTGTGTCATACAATTTTCCGTAGAAAGCAGTGATGATGGCTGCAAGAAGAATGGCAGGAGCTAAAATAAACACATAACCTGTCATTCCTAACGTCTTCTCATAGTAAATGATGAGATATGGCATAAAGGTTTGAATGGAGATACCAAACACTGCAAATGCTCCAATCACTGCATACAACAGAGGATTCTCTTTTACCACAGAGAGACGAAAGCTATACAACACACTTTTAAGGTAGGATTCTTTATGAGTTCGTTCCACTGGTGGCTCTTCAATCATGAACAATCCTATTAATCCAATGAGTAGAACAATGACACCGATGATCATAAAAATCGTCGTCCATGAGGATGCCTGCTCTAAGTCAAAGGCCATAAATCCACCAAACACCACCAATACTGACACCAATGGCATCATGGCGTTTAAGCCTTCAATCCTACCTCGGTTACTCTCATTTCCCCATTCTGTCAGCCATGCATTAAAGGCTGCATCGTTAGCAGAAGACCCAAAAAAGGTCATAATACAATCCAACAGGATAACGAGGGAGATTCCTAAACTAGCTGCTGCAGCTACACTGCCAGCCAACGGGGTTAATACATCTATTCGTATAAAAGCAAATCCAAGGATTGATATTCCCCATGCTATGTAACCACCACACATAAAAGCCTTTCGTTTTCCTACACGGTCAGAAAGCGCTCCTATTAATAAGGTAGTTAACGTCGCGACCACTGCACTAGCCGATACCATGATAGAAATATCTGAGGCAGAGGCACGAAACATATTATAAATAAACACATTCAAGTACATATTTTCTACCACCCAGGCAATTTGCCCAGTAAGGCTGAAGATAAGTAGGGTACTATAGAATTTACGTCCCAACTTGCTGCTCATACAACTCCTCCATTAACAAATATTTTATTTATTAGCAATTGCTACTATATTGTACCACACACATAGTCCAAAATACATATCTCTTGATAGTAATCGCCTTTTAAAGTTTAGACAATCAACTATAAATTACTCTTTAGGAGAGATTTTTCCTGTTTTTTTAGTATATATATAGAAGCAAAGTTCAAAGACAAATCCATACAATACACCAAATACGGTATCTACCAAACGGAAAACAAGAGCCTCAGTAATACCAAATAGATTCGTTCCAATGGCAAGGGCCCCAAAGCTATTAAATACTGACTGCCATCCATAAGTGGCAGAAAGCCCCACACCGATTCCGCCAACAATACCTATGTTATGATATATATAATCTGGAAAACAATAATATATAACGAAGAAGATAATGATACCAAGAATGTTTCCAAAGAGTCTTTGTTTTAAACGTTCTTTGATATGATACCGATAAGGAACCAGGATAGACATAGTAGCAATCGCCACCCACACGATTCTTAGTAAATGAAAGCATTCTGCAAAAAATAACGCGGAAGACACACTTAGAGTAATTAAAAGTTGCCACTGGGTTCTAGGTGTTTTTATACTAAAAGCATGAAATAAATCTTTAAATCTTGTTTCATACACCTTTTTATGATGTTTATGATAGTATACGAGGCATACAAGTAAAGCCCCTAGTGCAATGCCTACTAATCTTTTTACATAAGCGGCACCAGACACATCATAGCCATATAACAGTAAATAGCTTAAAACCAACGTAGAATGGTTGGACATCTTGATATTATGACAGCCTAATATCATTAATGTAAGAATACATAGTACATGAATAGACGTTGATATGAAAATGTTATCAATATGAGCGAAATGAGGCCCAAAGGCAAACACTAGAAATATTACAAGTAAGGAAACTATAGCTTGGTGTATATGAACCTCTAAATCTACATTACGAAACACCAGTACGTTTAGCAAAACAATGACCCCCACTGTACTATTGTTATTGCCAAAAAGCAAACTGAATACAAGTACAAAGGCCATACAAAAGGCTAGTGTAATGATAATTTTAAATAAATATATTAAAATATGGCGAAATTTTTCTTTTCCACTTTTAGATTCTTTGATAATTTTCTTCGATGCTGCTTGGTTAAGCTGTAATTCCTCATAAAATGTCATAGTTATTAAGTCCTTTATTATGCTAATCAATAGATTGTGTAATTCATGAGGAAATTATTTAATGAACAAGACTCTATTTTTACAACTTACTGTTTGATAACCTATATGTACCAAGCAACATGACCTGATTAACCTACATTAATTTCTATTGAAAGTAGGTGTTTCTGATGACAGTACTTGAGGTTTTAACACTTCTGTTAGTGCTATCTAATTTCTTGCAAATTATTATAGCACTTATATCCCTATCCAATAAGTAATTAACATTGAGCAGGATAAGTATTCTGTGAAAAGAGGGGCCTAAAATGTAGATTACTGATAATGTTCTTGGCTTGGCAAGGGAGTACACCCTCCCTTGCCTATATTATTGCCATAATTATTTGATTTAAACTGAATTAATCCAGATTTTCAACATCCAACTCTTTCTTATCTTTCCTGTCTTATAGAAAGAAAAGATTTGTATTATTTAACTCTATAACTTTATCTTTACAAATAAAAAGAGACTCCCCATACGAATATAGCTGTGCAGCATTACACTGCACAGCTATTACCTACTAAGCTATTCTACAAACTGAGATTATTGTGGCAACTCATTTCCATCTTTATTAAGGAACACATACTCCGATGGGATAGAAGAATTATAGAACACATAAGGTAAAGATTTATTTTCAATACTCTCTTTGCGTGTTCCTGTATTATCCCTTATCATAACTGATGCACATTTAGAGTTGTTGATAACAAATGCATATCCATTGTTCCATCTGAGCAGTGCAATATCATCTCCTCTTCGATCCATTGGCCTATATGTCCTTACAAAGACATATTCATCCTCACCTTTTACTTCAACTTCCATAGGAAGATAGTAATGTCCCTCATACTCATTACCAGAAATGAACCAAATGAGTGCCTTATCACCAACAACACTCTTTCCTGCATATTGCATATCTATGGTGTCAGCATCGGAAATAGGTATTTCTTCTCTTGCTTTTTCAATCAGTTCATAAGTCCCTTTATAGGTTTTTGTGCAACCAACAAAACCAAAGCAGAGTATACAAACCAGTGCTATGCTAAGTATTCTTTTTATCACTAACACCTCCATAATAACAAAATATTTAATGTTCTTATTATAATAATTCTAATATATTAATTTGCTTATATGATTACATATCGTACCATATATATCCATATACTGAAACAATAAAAAAGGTACTACATCATTAAAATGTAATACCTTACTAAATATTCCTTAGTTTACTTTATAAATAGTAGCCTCATATGGTCTAAGAACAATACTTTCCTCCCCATAATTAGACATCAACCGCTCATATTCATTGATACGATGGTATCTTTTTGTCATCTCTTCACTTAAATTACACTCAACATAAAAACACTCTTCTTCACTTCTACGATAATAACAGAATAAATTCTTCTTTTTCACATCGACAAACTCAATATCACCGTAAACGAGTGCCTGATGCTTCTTTCGAAGAGCGATTAGCTCTTTATAACAATGAAGCACTGAGGAGGTATCCTTTAACTGCCCTTCCACATTACACTGCTTGTAATCGTCATCATTTAAAATCCATGGTGTTCCCGTTGTAAACCCACCATGTTCTGAAGCATTCCATTGCATCGGTGTTCTTGCATGATCTCTAGAGCCAGCAAGAACCTGGGCAAAAGCCTCCTCCTTCGTCTTTGTTTCAAGCACTTCATTATAAAGATTAATGCTTTCAATGTCACGAAGATCTTCTATGGAAGAGAAGTTCTTATTCACTGAGCCGATTTCCTGCCCTTGAAAGAGAAATGGAGTACCACGTAAGGTAAACTGAATGGTTGCTAGTAGCTTCCCTAACATCTCTCGGTATTCTTTCTTAGCATTAATCTTAGAGATCATCCTTGGGTTGTCATGGTTTTCATAAAAGAGCGCCATCCAGCAATGGGAGCCATATCCCTTCATCCATTCCATCATATACTTCTTTAGGTAATTGAGATCATATGCATAGTCATCAAAACGAACATGTCCCGGTGTCTCCAGATGATCAAAGGAAAATACCATATCCAACTCATGTCTGTAATCACCGGTTAATAACTTACTCATCTCCATACCAACACCAGGTGTCTCTCCTACAGAAAAGCCATCGTATGGAGCAAATGCAGTTTCATTTAATTCCCTTAGATATTTATGGAGATTCGGTCCATAAAAATAATTTTCAATCCCGTAGTAGCCCATCATCTTCCCAATCTGTTCATTTCCCATTGGGAGTCCCGGCCTTTTTGAGATATAGTTAATGACATCTAAGCGGAAGCCATCAATTCCTTTCTCCATCCACCAACGGACCATTGCGCCTATATCCTTACGTACATTTTCATTATCCCAGTTGAGGTCCATCTGCTTTTTAGAAAAGAGGTGCAAGCCCCATTCATCCAGAGTATCATAGTAATTCCATGCAGGACCGCTAAAAAAGGAGGTCCAGTTATTAGGTTCTGTCCCATCTCCTGATTTTTTAAAGAGATAATAGTCCTTATACTTAGAATCCTTATTATGAATTGCATCCTGAAACCAAGGATGCTCATCGGATGTATGATTCACTACCAGATCCATGATGAGGCGCATTCCTCTCTCATGAACACCGGCCAGTAAGGCATCAAACTCCTCCATGGTGCCAAAGGTATGCAGTATCTCATAATAATTGCTGATGTCATAGCCATTGTCATCATAAGGGGATTCATAGATAGGTGACAGCCAGATTGCATCCACTCCCAAATCCTTCAGATAATCAAGCTTTGAGAGAATCCCATTAAGATCTCCTTTCCCATCACCATTGCTATCCATAAAGCTGATAGGATAGATTTGATAAAATACTGCTTCCTTCCACCACTTCTTCTGAATAGGGGATACATCCTCCCTTGGCAAGTCCTTCTCTGTGTTTAAAAGTTCTAGAAAAATCACAAAAAACTCTTCTCCTAGTACCTTTTTTGTCAGACGTGCCAGGGTCTTTAGCTTCATATTGGCCACCACTGGATTTGTCAGCAGTCTTTCACTTTTATTCATTTGAAGAAGAATACGTTTTAATATATCTTTTCCGATTGGATTGGCATATACGTCTTTTATTTTACTATGTAAGCTTAACTTACTCATGGTTCTCACTCCTTGACTCTAAATCTGAGATAATTTCATCGTAGAATTGTTTGTCAATCTTATATTTATAATGATAGACGATATACCCAACCAATATACAAATGAGCGGAAATACAAGCATAGCAATCTTCATAATCAGTAGTCCACCTGGGCTTACCTCTGCTGCAGTATTGGCATCCTTAATTCCAGAGATAATAACGATAGCGCTTACAATTCCACTAGAGACAGCACCACCAAATTTATTGATAAATGGTTGGATGGCAAAGGTAACACTATCATTTCTCTTTCCGAGCTTCCACTCTCCATACTCTACAGAATCAGCAAGGAACATCAACATCAGTAACTGAATAAATGCTTGACCTACGAATAAGAGTACTCCTGCAAGTCCAATAAAGGTCATGGAATCTGTTGGTGCAAAAAAGAAGACTACATAACCAACAAGAACTAATACAGTAGCAAGCTGATACATCTTTCTTCTCTCAAAATGCTTACTGAATATAGGGAAGATAACTAGGGCAACAATCTGGGACACACCTAAAATAACAGCAAATATAGAGTACATCCCCTCGTCTCCATAGGCATATTTAAAGAAGTACAAGCCAAATCCGGTTGTAGTCATATAACCAATCATAAACAACGCCATAGCAATAGCTGTATACAGAAGTTGATCGTTCTTAAAGATTGCTTTAATCATTCCTCGTAGATTGGTATGTTCCCCACTACTATTAAGATGCCTGTTTTCTTTTACTCCGAATAAAGTAATACACTGTCCAATCCACATAATGACTACCACAAGAATAGCAAAGACAAAATATCCTTTCTGCATACTTCCGAGAGCATTGCCGATGATAGTGGTAATTGGCACAATTCCTCCTACCACAAAAAACAGACCGATATTGGCACAGATTCTGGCTACTGCACCTATTTTCTCACGCTCTTTCTGGTCAACCGTAAGAGACGGAAGTAAGGACCAGTAAGAGATATCGTTTGTAGTATAACTCATTCCCCAAAGCAGATAGATGAATCCAAACACAATGATATAAGCTGCTCCACTAAGATGAAAATCTGTAAAGATGAGGACTGTAAAAATACCGGACAATAAAGAACCAAAAGCAATCCATGGTTTAAACTTACCATATCTGGTATTCGTATTGTCAACGATAACCCCCATAACAGGATCATTTAAGGCATCAAATATTCTCGCAAATAATACAATACCGGTTATCCACCATAAGGTACTGGTTGGAATATCAACGATATCTGTAAGATAAAAAATCAGATACATACTGACCATGGAATACACCATATCTCTTCCAATGGTCCCAAGTCCGAAAGCTAAGTGATTTCTATTCTTTTTTTGTTTCATGAGTAATCCTCCTTTTTGTCTTCTTCTATCACATATATATTTGATCCATAATCACCAAGAAGCCTAGTCTGTGCATTATAATAGCTTCCCATAAACTGATTATTCAAAAATACTCCTGTTTCAAACACATCCCCATAGCCCTCATAACGCTCCACACAGTCCCGAAGACTATAATATTTATTAATAGTCCTAAGAATAAAGCCATTGGGGTTTAATTCAATAGGCATAACATGCTTTATAAGTCCTCCAAATCGTTTCACAAACAGGCGCTGTTCCTTCGTTGTTATAACATAGGCTTTGTCCTTTTTTAAGCCTAACACTCTAAGATAGTCGAAACTTTCACTGGCCTTTGACTGTGTCTGAAAGAAACCTGAGATAGCCTTGTCCTTTGCCTTATTAAGACACTGCCACTGTACCTTATTCTCTTTACCATAAGGAACACGAGAAAACTCTCCATACTGTAATATCTTACGATACTTTTTATAAAAGACAATCTGGTCTTTGATTTCCTCTTTCTCTATCTTTGTTAAATACTTTAAATCAAGCTCATATCCTAGGCAACCAAAACAGGAAACATTGAATCTTGTTGCCAGAGGAGTATCTCGTAAGGTCTGCTGATGAGGTGCCATGGATACATGAGCTCCCATTGTAGACAATGGATATAGATAGGATAACCCCTCCTGAATCTTAAGTCGTTCCACTGGATCAGTATCGTCCGAAGCCCATATCTGTGGAGAATAGCATAACATACCAAGATCAAAACGGTTTCCTCCACTAGAACAGCTCTCTAGCAAAATGTGTGGCCTTGGATAAAAGATACGTGCTAGGACTTTATAAAGGCCAATCATATATCGATGATAGAATTCTCCCTGGTTCCTTAAGATTTCTGAATAAACTTCACTCATATGACGGTTCATATCCCATTTCACATAATCAATGTTATTCTCATCTAAAGTTCTACTAACCTGTTCTACAATATAATCCTGTACCTCTGGTTTACAAAGATCTAGGACTAGTTGGTTTCTCCCAAGGGTAGGAACCTTTCCCGGTAACCGAACCGCATACTCCGGATGTGTCCTATATAAGTCACTATCCTCATTCACCATCTCCGGCTCAAACCAAAGACCAAATTTTAAATCAAGCTTATGTATCTTATCAGCAAACCTCTTCATACCTGACGGAAACTTCTTCGGATTCACCGTATAATCCCCAAGACCTTCTTTATCACTATTTCGCTTACCAAACCAACCGTCATCTAGGACAAACATTTCAACACCCAGCTTTTTTACTCTTCTTGCTAACCGAAGTAGTTTTCGCTGGGTAAACTTAAAAAAACAGGCTTCCCAATTATTCAAAAGAACCGGTCTCTCTTTTCCTTTCCAATCGCCTCTTACTATATGTTCATTGATAAAATCATGAAAATTATGGCTCATCCCATTAAAGCCATCCTTACTAAAGGTCATGATGGCTTCTGGTGTCTCAAACTTTTCACCTGTATGTAAGTCCCATTCAAAGCAGTGTGGATGAATTCCACATTCTACCCTAGCAAGCTGATGATTGCTTAGCTCCACGCAGCTGTAGTGATTCCCACTATATATGAGGTTAAACCCATAGACAAAGCCTCTTTCTTCCCCAGCGTTCTCCTCAGCTAGCAAAAATCCAGGATTGTGCCTATTACTACTTCCTCCTGTCGTTGAGGAATTCACATACATTCCATATTGGAGCATACGGTCATGACGGTGTGCTTCCTTACTCCAGCCCCCATCAAAAGTCACTAGCTTAAAGTTACGGTTTGGAAGATCTACCATCATACTCATTATTCTTCGAATAGTAACGGTTTTCTCGTCCTCATTTTTGAGAACTGCACGTCTTGTAATGATATTCGTCTTTTCATATACCGTATAATAAAGTAAAAGCACAACCTTACTTGATATTTCCGTAAGGGTGATCTCTAGTGTCTCGCAGTCCTCTTCTCCCCCATATGCCGTAGGTAGAGACTCCATTGGTACACAGCCTTTGATTACTCTGTGAGAGGCATAGATAAAATCATTCACAAAACTGGTATCCGGCATTTTTAGCTCAAGGGGACTATAGCGAAAATCTCCTCTTCCAATTCCAGACCATTCAAGGCTCATATTGTCTAAACAATAATTCTCATCGTTTTTGTCATATACAACAGAAGATCCTATGGTGGCAGTTCGTTTTACATATAAAGCTTCCACTGGTTGTTCCTTTAAAATCGGTCCATAGTAAATATGTTCTAAGTGACCATACTTAGTAATCCCAAACCAATAACTTGTATTGGCTGTAGTAAGTCTTACTACATTTTCTTTCATTGATATCAACCTTATCCCCCCTTTACTGAATACACATCTAGTATACCAAACTTCCTAATACGAAAAAATAGAAATAAATGGTTGTATAAGTAAATTAACCCAATAACTCTTTTTATTATATCATAAAACAGGGGAATTTTACCTTCCTTATTAACATTAGATAACTTAGATAAATCATCAAATAGATGGAAAAGCTCTTTATCAATCATATCTGCATTTGTTATCCAAATAAGGTAAATACAACTATTTTTTTGTTTGCTAATCTAGAGCAAAATTAAGAATACTATCAGTAATACATCTATTTCCTATATAGTTCCGTTTATTACATAAAATCATCCGGATCTACAACCTGGAGGATTTTAATCATTGATAAAGGATAGGTGTATATGAACAAGAAATTATCAAAAGATGCATATGGCGGAGTTCATGGTAAAGATTATGTGCCTTATGTTTCAAGTGGTTCAAAGACAGGTGGCGGCCCAGCTATTTTAATTATTGGTGTCGTTCTTGCAGCATTGTTTGCAGCTTCTACTGCATATTCAGGTATGAAATCAGGCCTTACTGTTGCAGCAGGTATTCCAGGATCCATCATTGGTTCCGGGTTGATTGCGGCTTTTTCAAAGAAGAAAGGAATTCTAGGAAAGAACTTAGTTCAGGGAATGTCTAGTGGTGGAGAATCCATTGCCAGCGGTATCATTTACCTGCTTCCAGCAATTTTACTGATTGGTTCTAATGTAACCTTTTTAGAAGGCTTATTAGTCAGTGTAGGTGGTTCTTTTTTTGGAATAGGAATCTCTTCCTTAGTGTATAAAAACTTAATTGAAGAAGAACATGGAAACTTAATGTATCCAGAATCCATGGCAATTGCCGAAACACTTGTCGCATCTGAGGGTCAAGGTGAATCCATGAAATACATGGGCTATGGATTTGGAATCAGTGGACTTATCACCGTTTTGACTGGTTCTTTCCTAAATGTTGTGAATAGTACCATCAGCTATGTCAATGAAACATTCTATAAATGGAAATTAGAACTAGAAGTAAATCCTCTTTTACTAGGAATTGGATTTATTGTCGGTATGGATGTGTCTCTTACTATGTTTGCCGGCTCCATCTTAGCTAACTTTGCAATCTTACCTCTAATTAGCTATTTTGCAGAACTTGCAGCCAATAATCATAGGGTTTGGAATGAAAGCTCTATTGCCATCAAAGATATGATGGTAAATACCATTGCTGGTAGTTATGTAAAATACATTGGTGCTGGTATGATGTTATCCGGTGGTTTGATTGGTGCACTTAAATTAGTTCCAACCATCATTTCCTCCATTAGAGATACACTTGGCGCAACATCTTCGGAAGGTAAGAGTGATTCAAGGTTCGCAACTTTTGTATTATTCGCTTCCATCCTGCTTGGTTTTGTAGCTGCATTCTTGTTTTCAGGTGGTAACCTTGTAATGGCTATCTTAGGAGCAATTTTATCCTTCTTCTTATCTTTACTTTTTGTTATCGTAGCAGGAAGACTTACTGGTACTATTGGAACGTCTAACCTTCCTGTTTCAGGTATGACAATTGCATGCTTAGTTATCGTTACTCTAGTATTTGTTATTATTGGATGGACAAGTTCAGAAAGTAATAAATCATTACTTTTATTTGGTACTTTTATTGTAACAGCAATCTCCGTGGCCGGTGGATATAGTCAATCTCAAAAAGTAGGATTTATCCTAGGTGGTAAAAAAAGCGAGATGGATAAATATTTTGCAATCTCTAGTGTTGTAGGGGTAGTAATTGTCGTAGCTGTAATCAAATTACTTGCAAACCAACTTGCTATGACGGGAGATAATGTTCCATTTGCACTTCCACAGGCAAACTTAATTTCAACATTAACATCCGGTATCATGTCTGGCAATCTTCCATGGCATATGATCATCATCGGGGCTGTTATTGGTATTGTTTTATTCTTATTAAAACTTCCGGTTATGACAATTGCCATTGGTTTCTATCTTCCAATTGCAACAACAACCATTATCTTAGTTGGTGCGTTGGTTCGTTTATTCATCGAAAAGGTTGCTAAATCTGAAGAAGATAAGGAAGAAAAAGTAGCAAACGGTATCAGCTTATCTTCTGGTCTTGTTGCCGGCGGTTCCATTATTGGACTTGTAGGGATTATCCTTCAGGTTTTTGGAATAATAGGTGGGGCCAAACCAATAGGTTTTGCATCGACAAATGGAATGGCATATCTATTACTTGCTGTATTAGTAGTATTTACTGTACTTGTATTAATGAAGAAAAAGAGAGCGGCAAAATAAATTGAGAAAGATTTGGAGTCAAGAATGAAAGCAGTAGCTCAGATAATTAGACGTGATTTTAAAGCAATCTTTCATAATATATCAGCAATTATCGTATTACTTGCGTTGTGTGTATTACCTTCTCTATATGCCTGGTTTAATATAAAAGCATGTTGGGATCCTTATTCACCAAATGCAACAAGGGGCATAAAAATTGGTGTTGTAAATTTAGACAATGGGATAAACATTAATAATACCACCATCAATATTGGAGATAAAGTCATAGAAGGATTAAAAGACAATCACCAGTTAGGCTGGCAGGTGGCAGATAAAGCTACAGCTAGAGAAGCAGTAGAAGAAGGAAAGTACTTTGCCATGATTACCATACCTGAGAATTTTACAGAGAATCTGACCTCTATTCTATCTTCTGATGTAAAACAGGGAGAAATCATATACACAGTCAATGAAAAAATAAATGCAATTGCCCCAAAGCTTACTGACAAAGGCGCCTCAGGAATACAAGAGACCATTAGTAAGCAAGTAGTAGAAACTACTAGCAAAGCCATATTTGAAGTGGCAAAAAGTATTGGAGTCAATTTAGAAAAGGAGATTCCTAAAATCAGTGAAATCTATCACAAGCTAGTGTTATTACAATCCAAATTCGGTGAGATTAACAATACCGTAGAGAATACCGACCAAGGTTTAATTAAGCTTAAGGACATCATTAGGGAGATAAATGATCAATTACCAACCATAACTCAAACCATATTAGATGCACAAACTTTTGTGAAGAATACCGAGACCTTTTTAGTAACATCCAAAAAGGTTACTGGTCATATAGGTCCCGTCATTAGAAATGACCTACAATTAATTAGCGAACTATCGGCCACTGTAGAAAAGGATATTGTAGCCATTCATGAACTGATTACTAGTAACTCAGATAATGCATTACAAGCAGTAGAGAATCTTGCCACAAAGCTAGACGATCTAAGTAAGTTAAATACAGGAGTTACAAGCTTTTTGCAAGGATTAAATCATCTTTCTGTCCAGAAACCATTTACTTCCTTGATCGACAAGCTAGATGCATCACAAGCTGAGTTAAACAATTTTGCATCTACAATAACTACAATAAGAGAACTATTAAAGAGTGGAGATTTGGCTCAATTACCGAACCTAGATAAATTAGCTACTGTTGCATCCTCTATTCATACCATTACAAGCAGGCTTTATGATAACTTTGATTCTTCCTTTCAGAATCAAATCAATGCCATCTTAGATAGTGCTTATCAAACTGCAGAAGGGAGTTTACAAATCCTCCAAGGTGCCCAACAAATACTTCCAGATGTAACAGATTTCCTAAAGATTGCAAGTTCCTCCGTGGATAATGGAGTCAAAGGGATTGAGTATGTGAAGAAAGAGTCACCAAAAGCAGAAGCCGCTATAAGTAATGTGGTGGCGAAGTTAGGTAATATTACCAATGAGGAAGGTTTACAACAGTTAATTAATTTACTAAAAGCCGATGTGCAAAAACGTAGTAATTTTCTAACCAACCCAGTAGAGATCAAGGAAGAACGACTGTTTCCAATGAGCAATTACGGAACAAGTATGACCCCATTTTATACAGTATTATGTTTATGGGTAGGTGCACTGTTATTAGTCTCCATATTAACAGTAGAAGTAAAAGGAAGCTATACTTCCAATCAAGTGTACTTTAGTAAGTTATTTCTGTTTACTGTGATTGTAGTAATCCAAGCAGTCATAGTATCATTGGGAGACTTGTATCTGCTGAAGATTTACTGTGTTAACAAAGGATACTTTATCCTGTCCAATATATTTATTGGTCTTATCTTTATGGCTATCGTCTACTCACTAGTTTCTGTATTAGGGAATATTGGGAAAGTAATCGCAATTATCCTATTAGTATTACAAGTTGCAGGTTCCGGGGGAACCTTCCCAATTGAATTAACCCCAAAATTCTTTCAAAACCTATATCCATTTTTACCATTTACCTATGCTATTGGCATTGACCGAGAAGTGATTGGCGGTATCGTCGAAAGAGTGTTAGTAAAGGATATAGGTATGCTAGTGATCTATGG
Source organism: Bacillota bacterium (assembly GCA_023416695.1). Lineage (GTDB taxonomy): Bacteria > Bacillota > Clostridia > Lachnospirales > Lachnospiraceae > KM106-2. The sequence continues at coordinate 21,941 of JAEZGY010000097.1, forward strand.
TGTTGTGGTATTGCTTATATCGGTATTGTTTAAAAAACCACTAAATAATCTACTTCATGGATTCATAGTACGTTTTAAGGAAAGCGGTTTAGGAGAATAAAGAAATGACGTTGCCTCCCACTAAAGGGCAACGTCATTTATACTGTATTGCTAACCTTTCTCTCTACCTTCTCAATTCGTCATTCCATTCTCATCCTTTTTTATCAACTGATATGACCAGCTATTGCTTTTCACTTATTGTTTTGGTACTATTAATTCTTAACAACATACTATTAATTCTAAAAAGAACTTTTTCCTATTAATATTACATATGCTACTAATCATTTATAAACGCTCCAAAGAAAAAAGCTATACATCAAGTTAATGTAAGATAGGTGAGGAAAAAGAAAGGAGAAAAAATGGAATTTTATTATAGATTAATTGATGACAATTCATTTTGTGTTACCTACTATAAAGGGAATGAAAAACATGTAGTAATTCCTAATAAGATGAATTTTTCAATTCTTTTTGATGACTTATTTAAAGGACATTCGGAAATTGTCTCCGTAAGTATCCCTGATACAGTAACCAATATAGGTGGCTTTGTATTTGACGGGTGTATCAATTTAAAAGAAATTAAGTTGCCTCCTAAATTAATATATTTATGGCAATATGCCTTGACTCGATGTGGCATAGAAACTATTACCATTCCTGGCAGCGTTCCTTCCATAGTTCCTTTTACCTTTAACCAATGTAAGAATTTACGGGAAGTATATTTAAAGGAAGGCACTACTAAAATATGTGCTTGGGCCTTTAAGGATTGTACCTCACTGAAAAACGTCTATCTTCCAAAATCACTAACTGATATAAGTAATAAGGCATTTGAAGGTTGTGAAGACTTTACTTTAAATTATTATTAACGAATTTCTCTTCCTACTTTCCCTTGGTCTGCATCAACCAACAAATTCCTCATATTATGAGTAAAAGAATCAAAATGTTCCATTCTCCACATCTTGACTTGTGGATTATACATTAATGTTTCATCTATCTTCTAAAAAATATTGAGTTCCTATACTATATACCTTAAATGGTGAAAGAAAATTACCATTCTCATCAATATATGTATATAAAATGATTTCACTATCACTAGTTCCTCCAAACCCATCACAATCATTCCAATAACGGCCATCAGGTTGAATCTTCCATAGCATCCTCCATCTGTTATTATCACATCTCTCAAACTCTGTTCGATATCTAACAAATGGCGAAGTACTTCCCTCCCCTAATTCGGAAGCCCATATTTCTTCCTCCGTCACACCAGGAAAATCAACAATTTCACCATTTTTTTCTACAATGACTTTTATTCTGACTCCATTACTATCACACAGAAATATTTCATCCCCGTTATCGAATGTAAGCCAAGAGTTTAATTTTATTTGGTTTTTCATTAATTTTCCCTTCTTCATTTTTAATAGGTATTAATTACTATGGATATTCCGTGCTAATCAGTCGGATATCTATCACTAAAATAATGTAATTAAAAATCAAAATAACCATTTGAATTTAATATTTCATCGTTTATATTGTTCTTTTGAGGCGTCACATGAACTTGAGATTTTTGAATATTTTTTTCTTCTATAATGATATCCCTTTCCGATATTTTTTTTATAGAATTTATTAAATTAACAGTTTTGCTTTCAATCGCTTTTAATTTACTATATGCTTCTTTTACCATTTTAACTTTTTGTTCTGCTTCTGTTTTATTTAAAGACAAATTCTTCTGTATTTCCTGAATATCTTTTTCTAGCATATTACGTTGTGCTTTGATTTGACTATTTAATTCAATCTGCAAACCATGTTTCATTTCTCTTTGCATACTGTTAATCATGTCAGTAAGAATTTGAAACTTATGTTTAAGTGATTCAATATACAAATTCTTAACCTGAGTAAGCTCCGTTCCCTTTAATAACTTAATTCCATCATATAAACCTTTACTAGTACCGATAACAGCTCCAATAGATGCTCCGATTTTGGCTCCTGCTATTGCTCCAATCGGTCCACCAAGAAGACCAATTGCTGCACCAATCACTCCGCCAGCAAACCCGGTTGCTGCACTAATTCCACTTCCAGTTAACGCCATGTTTCTTCCAACCGTAAGTGTCTTATTAAACTTAGTTTGTTTGATCATATCACCAATTATATCTATATCTTCTTCTATTTGAATGCTATCAATTAAAGAATTATCCATGGATATGTTCAAGCCAAGCTTAATTTCAGTTTTATTAATTATATCATTAACAGCAGTTGTAATATGGTTTTTAATCTCTTCAGTAAACATATATAAGTTTTCATTCATTGCTACGGCTAAATCCTCTAATTTCTCTAATATCATTGGATTTTGTAATGTTTCAGAAAGCTCTATTTTCAGTAACTGTTGTTTACTCTTAATCAAATCAAAAGCATCTCTAAAAACCTTATCTAACTCGAACTCTAATTGTGGTCTCCACTCTGCACTATTTTCCAAAAGCTTTTGACGTTCTTCACTTCTTTTTTTAAACTCTTCTTGCATTTCTCTGCACTTTTCATCATTCTGTTTAAGTGATTCAATCTGAATTTTGAAGCTACTTTCAATTTTTAGCAGCTGTTTTGAAAATGCCACCAGTGGAGGTATAAACAATATATTGGCACGTTTGTTGTTCACTGTTGACCAAACTACATTCTCAAGCTCTTTATAATTACTTTTTTTTAGTAGCAAAGGGTTTTTCGTTTTCATATAAGATAATTTAAGTAAACTAGATACAGGAATAATTATAATATCCTCTTTTTTTATAGTAGTAAATTGAGAGATCTTTTCCATATTACTTTCTTTAATTTCATTAAAGTTATTAGATACATCTGTTTTTGTAATAGGAAATATAATATTATTGCAATACTGTGCTGCAGAAATAAGAAACTTTAGTTCTAATTCAGTTAGTGGACTTAATGCATCACTTACAAATAATAGCACATCTGCATTTGGTAAATACCCATATGTTATTTCACTATGGTCTATATTTAAACTGCCAACGCCTGGAGTATCGACAAATACCAAACCATTCTTAAGCTTTTGATTTGGAGTTTTAATATATAAATATTTTACTTTCTTGAGATTTTTAACATTCCCCTGTTCCGTCACATAATCTTTTATTTCTTCACGTTTTATAATCTTAGATTCAAATTTATCCCCTTTTTCCAATACTACTTCTATTATTTCGCTCTCCCCATATCTTACAATTGTCACTACATTAGTGGCTACGTTTGCATTAATAGGGAACAAATCATCTTCTTCTAAAAACGCACTTAATAGACTTGACTTTCCGCGTTTCATTTCCCCGCAGACAAGAACAACCAATTCGTTTGTCTTTAGCTTTTCAATACTCTTGTCTATGCTTTCAACAACATCTTTATAATCATATTTTGTTGCAAATTCTATGCCTTCATTAAGAACACCCACAACATTATTTTTCAGACTTAGAAAATCCATTTCCACCCCTCCTATTTTCCAAAAAACTATTATAACAATCACTTCCAATTGCCTTGATTCAACTCCATGTTACCCACTCCATGAAGATTATCTTTATCATTCTCAAACATAACGAACAGATCTAAGAAGGATTTATCCGTCATTTAAATATCTTCCTAGCATTCGATTATCTATATGTTTATAATATCATCCATAAAAGTGCAAAATTGGGCCTCATGAGTATATGATTGGCAGTTAGAAATAATGAAATTATTTTTCTTCATATATTCCTTTATAATTTTTATGTACAAATTGATTTAAGTTGTCTTTTGCTCGTTGACATCCATTTGCCGCTGATTTTTCCCATAATTGTCCAGCTCTATTAATATTCTTTAATACACCTTGCCCATAATAATAGCAATTACCCAAATTACACTGTGCATCTGCATCTCCTTGTTCTGCTGCTTGTGTGTACCAATACACCGCTTTTGTATAATCCCTCGTTACTCCTTCCCCTTTCTTATAGCAAACTCCTAAATTACACTGTGCATCTGCATCTCCTTGTTCTGCTGCTTTTTGAAACCAATACACCGCTTTTGCATCATCCTTCGTTACTCCTTCCCCATTCTTGTAGCAAAACCCCATATTATACTGTGCTTCTGCATACCCTTGTTCTGCTGCTTTTGCATACCAATACACCGCTTTTGCATGATCCTTTTTTACTCCTTCCCCATTCTCATAGCAGACACCCAAGTTAAACTGTGCATCTACATCTCCCTGTTCTGCTGCTTTTGTATACCAATACACCGCTTTTGCATCATCCTTCGTTACTCCTTGCCCATTATAATAGCAATTACCCAATTTACACTGCGCATCTGCATCTCCTTGCTCTGCTGCTTTTGTATACCAATACACCGCTTTTACATAATCCTTCGTTACTCCTACCCCATTCTTATAGCAAACACCCATATTATACTGTGCTTCTGTATACCCTTGTTCTGCTGCTTTTGTAAACCAATACACCGCTTTTTCATCATCCTTCGTTACTCCTTGCCCATTATAATAGCAATTACCCAAATTATACTGCGCATCTTCATCTCCTTCTTCTGCTGCTTTTGTATACCAATACACCGCTTTTGCATCATCCTTCGTTACTCCTACCCCATTCTTATAGCAAACACCCATATTGTACTGTGCTTCTGCATACCCTTGTTCTGCTGCTATTGTAAACCAATACACCGCTTTTTTATAATCCTTCGTTACTCCTTCGCCATTATAATAGCAATTACCCAAATTATACTGCGCATCTGGATCTCCTTGTTCTGCTGCTTGTGTATACCAATACACCGCTTTTTCATAATCCTTTGTTACTCCTACCCCATTCTTATAGCAAATACCCAAATTATATTGTGCTTCTGCATACCCTTGTTCTGCTGCTTTTGTATACCAATACACTGCTTTTGCATAATCCTTCGTTACTCCTTCGCCATAATAACAGCGATGACCCAAATTATACTGCGCATCTGGATCTCCTTGTTCTGCTGCTTTTGTATACCAATACACCGCTTTTACATCATCCTGGGTTACTCCTTGCCCCTTCTTATAGCAAACACCCAAATTATACTGTGCTTCAGCATACCCTTGTTCTGCTGCTTTCTTAAAATATTCAGCTGCTCTTTTATAGTCGATTTCTTGTGTTTCATTACCAAAATAATAAATACACCCAAGTTTAAATAACTCCTCCCCATGTTCAATACTTCCCTCATTCCATAACGCCGCTCCCATGCACACCGCAAGCTCGGGGTCTATATCACGATATGCCGTCTTTCCAATCAGCCGTTCTAGACATTCCTTGATATACGGAATTCTGCTAGTTCCTCCTACCAGCAGTACAGTATCAATATCTTTAAACTCAAGTCTTGCATTTTTCACGATTTCCTTAACTCTAAACAAGGTTTCATCAACCAATGAGGCAATCATAGAAGTAAGTC
>JAEZGY010000103.1 GCA_023416695.1 Bacillota bacterium
ATGGTAATACTATCTATGTGGAGGGGTTATGGCAAAGTTAGAGTATGAATTAAAAGGGAACTATGAAACAATTCTTGAGGAATTAGATGCAGCTGTATTGAATGGAAGTATGTCAGCTAGCCTAGAGGATTCTTCGGATTTTCACATTGGCGACTCTCGATGCAGTGTTCGGGTTTATGAAAGATACAGTGCATTTGGTGGAAACAGAGTTAGTATGAATCTTACTCTTTATTCTAGTGAAGGTCGTATTTTCCTGACAGCTATTACATCAGGAGGAAGCCAAGCGATATTTTTTAAAATCAATACAGTAGGGGAAGAGAGTTTTCTAGATACGGTACGTGACGTGATAGACCGATTTAAGAGATAATAAATAATGTCGAAATTCAGCTAACGATTTATCTTGCAATTTACTTTTATAATGATATTATAGATTCATCTAAAATGCATTTAGACGACGGAGTCAGATTATTCTGGCTCCGTTTTTTTGTTACTTGTTGGTGCGACCCGCTGCAGGGGAGAGTTTTCTTTGTAAAACTTTTTGTTCCCATCAACATAAAAGTATGGAAAGAAGGTGTTGTAGTAATGAAGCAGAAGTGTATAGTAAAACCGGTTTTATACAAAAGACTAATTATGATGGGCCTATATTTATTTGCCTCAGTAATTGTGTTATTAGGATCATTTTTTACTACGTATTGTATTATGTACCAGGTGAGCCTTCCCATTCTTAATAATTCAGTGCCTGGTGCCATCTTAGGTATTCTAGTGGTCTATTTTGGACTAAAGAATATCTTGATGGTGTATAAGTTTGAATCTACTTTTTATGAAGCGAAGTATAAATTTTCATGGCAGAACTTTAAAAGACAGGGAAAAAGAATGAAATCTAAAAATTAGAAAGAGGGGATTTTATGAAGAGATCATATAAAGTATTAGGTTTAGTGGTGGGGGCTATTATTTTAGGTGCCGTATTGGCTATCTCCTTCTTAGGATATGGAAATGCAGACCCAACAGGGGCTTCCTACATGGCAACAACAGGATCTGAGACTATTCAAGATGTAGCTCTTACCGCTAATAAGGCGATGTATGGCGCAAATTATACATGGGTTATGATAGCAGCCTTTATGGTATTTTTCTTCCAGTGTGGTTTTGCAATGGTGGAAACGGGGTTCTGCAGAGGTAAAAATGCTGCCCATACAATGACCATGAACTTTATGGTATTTTTAGTGGGTGCTGTTGGTTATTTCCTTACTGGATTTGCTTTTCAGTTTGGCGGCTCTGGTGGCGCTGTTAGCTTAGGTAATGGAGGTGTAGCTCTAGATGCAATGGCCTCTGTTCCAGGTTTAGGTGGAATCATAGGATACAAAGGCTTTTTACTATCTGGCAGTGGAATATATGACCCTGGTATTTATGCTTTGTTCTTCTTCCAAATGGTATTTATGGATACCACAGTAACGATTCCAACAGGTTCTATGGCTGAACGTGTGAAATATTCTGCCTACGTTATTATTGCTTTATTTATCTCCATGTTCTTATACCCTCTGTTTGGTAACTGGGTATGGGGTGGTGGCTGGTTATCAGCCCTTGGAAGAAACTTTGGTATTGGTCATGGCGTAGTAGACTTTGCTGGTTCTGCAGTAGTTCACTCCATGGGTGGTATGATTGCTTTGGCAGGTGCCATTGTGATTGGGCCAAGGCTTGGTAAATTTAAAAAGGATGGTACAGCAAAAGCTTTCCTAGGACACAACATTCCAATGGCTATTATTGGAACAATCATTTTATTCTTCTGCTGGTTCTCCTTTAATGCTGGTTCAACCCTTAATTCAGCAGATGTAAGACTTTCCGTGGTAGCAACCAATACCATGATAGCAGGTGCTATTGGTGGCGTGGTTTCTATGTTCTATATGTGGATTAAATATGGAAAACCAGATCCTTCTATGACTGCCAATGGTGCGTTAGCAGGGTTGGTTGCAATCACTGCACCATGTGCCTTTGTCAATGCAGCATCTGCATTTGTGATTGGTTTTATCGCAGGCATCCTGGTTTGTATCTCTGTATCTGTAGTAGAGAATAAATGTAAGATAGATGATCCAGTTGGTGCTATTTCTGTTCATTGTGTCAATGGTGTTTGGGGTGTGCTTGCTCTTGGACTATTTGCGGATGGTACTTATGGAGATACACTCAATGGTGTAGCAGGTGGAGTAACTGGCCTCTTTTACGGAGATGCTACACAACTTTTGGCTCAGTTAATTGCAGTAGGGGTACTCATTGTATGGGGATTTGGTGTATCTTTTGTATTTATGAAGATATTAGATAAAGTATGGGGCTTACGTGTGTCTGAAGAAGTAGAACTTGATGGCTTAGATATTCCTGAAATGGGTGTAGAAGCTTATCCAGATACCCAGATGATTCAAGGTGAGGTAGATTAATTAGCATACTAATCATAGTTTACTCCTTTTTGTAATAGATATAGAGGTGAAGCTAGAAGTTTTGTGGTGCTAAGTGAATCCCTATATCTTAAAACTAGTACGGAAAAATCTAATTGTGTTTGGTATTACCTTTCTTGGTTTACTCCTTGTTGAGTATGTGGTGTTCGGATTGTATTTTAGAAAGCATTTTTATGCCAATACATGGATAAATGGAGTAGATTGCTCTAATCTAACAGCAGAAGAGGCTGATAAAATTATTCACCAGGAGATTAGTGTATATAAACTAACTATCAAAGGCAAAGATAACTTGGTGCAACAGATATCAGGAGACAGTATTGACTTATCTTATCAGTGCCAACATCAGACAGAGGAGCTTTTAAAAAATCAAAATGCTTTTGCGTGGATTGCGAAGGCATTTAAAGAACATCCTATAGACAATACATGTGAGGTTGTATATAGTGAGGATAAATTAAAAGCATGTCTTAATGAAATTGGAATTCCTGAGAAAGGGAAGGCGATTGCTACACAAAATGCTAGGATAAGTACTTTTAATGCAAAGACAGGATTTTCTATCCTTAATGAGGTGGTTGGTAATGAATTGGACCGTGGTCTCTTAAATCAAGTTGTGGAGCGGTCCATTCATACCCTATCTAGAGAATGTTCTTTGGAAAAGGAGGGCTGTTATATTGCGCCTACCGTAATAAGTAGTTCTCCTGTTTTAAAGAAGGCATTAGAAACCATTAACAGTTATATGAAAACAAAGCTGACGTATCAATTTGGCACACATACAGAAGTACTTGATCAAAAACAGATAGGTCCAGCAATTGTGGTAGACGCCAATAATCAAGTCAGTATCGATGAGCAGAAGATTAAACAGTTTGTGACCTATCTAGCAAATACCTATAATAACCCAGATGGCTCTTGGAAATTTCAAACTAGTTATAAAAAACAAGTAGTGATAAAGGGTGGGAGCTTTGGTTGGATATTAGATGAAAACCAAGAAATAAAGGAAATCATAGAATGCATTAAGGCAGGACAGCAGATAGATAAGAAGCCAGTGCCTGCCAGTAATTCTGTCAATAAGGAGTATCGAACCATAGGAAATACCTATGTAGAAATTAATAAAGCAAAACAACATATGTTTTTTTATAAACAGGGAAAACTGATCTTAGAAAGTGATGTTGTAACCGGTATATTAAGAGGTGGCCATGATACACCTGCGGGACTTTACTATATTTCGCAAAAGCAGCAAAACAGGACCCTGAGGGGGTTTAACGATGATGGTAGTAAATATGCTGCCTTTGTACGGTACTGGATGCGTTTTAATGGAGGGATAGGCTTACATGATGCGCCTTGGCAGGCGTATTTTGGGGGAGAACGCTACCTTTATGCAGGCTCCCATGGTTGTGTAAACCTTCCTTCTAAGGTTGCACGACAGTTGTATCAAGTGGTTGATTTATATACTCCAGTTATTGTGTATTAGTAGGTTATAGAAAGCTTTATTGCAGTTTTTTAAAGATTGGGCTACAATATCTGTATTGCATAAGAGGTAAGAGATGGCAAAGGAGATAGTAGACAATGACTAAGACGAAGAAACTGTATGATCAGGATGCTTATCAAATAGAATTTGATGCAGTAGTAGAGTCCTGTGTTGCTGTGAAGGCAGAGCACAAGACTCTTTATCATGTAATTTTAGATCAAACCCTCTTTTTCCCTGAGGAAGGTGGCCAAAGTGCGGATCAGGGTGTTATAGAGGATATTGATGTAATAGATGTGCAGGTAGAGGGAGAATCCATTATTCATACATTAATCGCCCCTTTAAATGAGGGACAGGCCGTACATGGAAAGATATCATGGAAACATCGATTCAATAATATGCAACAGCATTCTGGAGAACACATCTTTTCAGGACTTGTTCACCAACAATATGGATACGACAATGTTGGGTTCCATCTTAGTAATCAGATTGTTACTTTGGATTTTAATGGAGTGTTGACTCCAGAGCAGGCAACAGAGATTGAGTTAAAGGCCAACCAGGTAATTATAGAGAATCTTCCAATCATAGTAACCTTCCCTTCTAAAGAAGAACTGGCTACTATGGAGTATCGGAGTAAAATAGAGATAGAAGGACAGGTGCGGATTGTAACAATACCGGGAGTAGATGTATGTGCTTGCTGTGCCCCACATGTGAAATATACTGGGGAAATTGGAATGCTAAAATTAATGAGTATGCAAAATTATAAGGGTGGTGTCCGAATTAGTATTTTATGCGGATACCGTGCGTTAGAAGATTATAGAAATAAGGTAAAGGTGATTAGTCAGTTATCTACGGACCTTTCTAGTAACCAAGAGAATCTAGTAGATGCGGTGAATCGGATAAAAGAGTCAGCACTTATGTTAAAACAAGAGCTTACAGCAGCCAAGAAGGATTATATAGAGGCTAAAATCACACAACTTCCAAAGGGACAAGAGCATGCCTTCTTGTTTGAAAATGGGTTAGATGCTTTAACAATACGTAATGCAATCAATCAGATGACAGAAGTCCATGAAGGAGTTTGTGGTATATTCTCTGGAACAGAGGAAGATGGATATCAATTTATCCTTGGAAGCAAGACTAGGGATACACGCAAAGTGATGGAACAATTAAAGGAAGAGTTCTGTGCCAAAGGTGGTGGAAGTCCTGCCATGGTGCAAGGGTCTATAACTGCAGCTAAAGAAGCAATAATGTCTACTATAAATCGTACTTTAGACTAAGAGGTGGTACCATGAAAGTACTTAATTTTGGGTCGTTAAATGTTGATTATGTGTATCAAGTGGATCATACGGTTAGGCCTGGGGAAACCCTTTCCACTAGGGAGCGACATATTTTCTATGGTGGAAAAGGATTAAATCAGTCCATCGCCCTTGCTAAAGCTGGAGTCTTAGTCTACCATGCAGGTCTGATTGGAAATGGTGGAGAGGGACTAGTAACCCTTTGTAAGAAGACTGGAATAAATACGGATTATATTCGTAAAGTTGAAGGAGAAAATGGTCATACCATAATTCAGGTGGATTCTTCTGGACAAAACTGCATTCTACTTTATGGAGGTAGTAACCAGAAAATCACCAAAAAATTTGTCGATGAGGTACTAACTCATTTTGTAGAAGGTGATTTACTATTATTGCAAAATGAAATTAGTGAAATGCCATATATCATAGATAAGGCTTACAAAAAAGGAATGGTGATTGTATGTAATCCATCGCCTTATAATGAGGTGATGGAACAATGCGACTTAAGTAAGATATCCATCTTTATGATTAATGAAGTAGAAGGGGAGCAAATTACGGGGAAAGCAGACCCTAAGGAAATTCTACAGGTTATGGAAGAACGCTATCCTTTGGCTAAGGTAGTACTCACCTTAGGAAGTAAAGGAGTGATCTATCAGGAAGAAGGGGTACAATACTTTCAAGAGGCCAAAAAGGTGAAGGCAGTAGATACTACTGCAGCAGGAGACACCTTTACGGGGTATTTTATTGCAGGTCTATTGGATAACTTAAGTAAGGAGGAGAATCTAAAACGTTGTGTTAAGGCTTCTGCTCTTACAGTGTCAAGAAGAGGAGCTGCTGACTCCATTCCAACGAAGGAAGAGTTAGAAGAGTAGATACCGATGGTAATGCAGTTAAGATTGTAGAAAAAGATGGAACTGTCTACCAAGAGGGAACAGCAGACTATACCATAACTGTAAAAGCGTATAGTACCAAGGCGGACTTATCAAAAGTAACCACCATGGATAACTGGAGTAATTATGCAGTAGAAAGACCAGAGCAATTATCTTAATTAGTTAACAAAGTGATAGAAAGGGTGGAGAGATAGTCCACCTTTTTTTCGTAAGGGAATAAATAGTAGCATTTAGCTGTATACGCCTCCTTAATTAGACTTTCCCAAGGAAACATGTTAGAATAAACTATCTAGTAAACGAGTTGTATTCCCTATTAGTGAGGTAACTATGAATACAAAACATGTCATACATTTATATGGTGCATCAGGGGCAGGAACAACTACTCTGGGACGTTATATCGCCAAACAACTAGGCTATATTCATTTGGATACCGATGATTTTTACTGGCTTCCTATAGAACCAAAGTATACACAAAAAAGGCCAGTTAACGAGCGTTTAGCTCTTATGAAGAAGGAATTAGAAGGAGACAATGGGGTTGTTATCAGTGGCTCTTTAACCGGTTGGGGCGATGTGCTCATTCCATATTTTACACTTGCAATTCATGTCATAACCGATACGAACCTTCGGATAGAACGTCTAAAACGACGAGAATACTTAAACTTTAGTGAGAGAATTCTACCTGGAGGAGATATGTATAAAAATCATCAGGAATTCATAACATGGGCGTCTGAGTATGATATGGGAGATGCCTCCATGCGAAGTAAGAGTTGTCATGATGAGTGGAAAAAACTGCTTTCCTGTGTATTCATAGAAGTGGATGGTAGCAGAGAGTTATCGACTAACTTTTCCATCATAAAAACATTACTTGAAAATACCAATATGAAAAAGGAGGAAGGCTGATGGTAAGTCCTATACTATTAATTATAGTTGGTATCATAATACTTCTGTTAGGAGTTTATTTGTATCGATACCTATTACGTATCGTGGATGTACTAGGTAAAAATCGTAAGAGTAAAAGAATACGATTGCTTGTGATGCTCATTTGTCTGGCTCTCTTTGTAGCGTGCTTTAAGTTTTTAGGCTATGGCCTTGTGCTACTCATGCATATTCTTGTGATAGCATGGATAGTGGATGGAATTCATTTTCTCACAAAGAAGCTATATAAGAGGTATTCTGAGCATCCAAAATGGGACAAGGTGTACAAGAGTGGAGTTCTTCCTCTTTTACTAACTAGTATTGTCCTTTGTTATGGGTTTTTTAATATGAGAAGTGTAGTAGAAACCAATTATGACGTTTATACAGACAAATACATACGACAGGAGGGCTATACCATAGCCATGGTCAGTGATTTGCATTATCCTACTACCATGGACGGCGAAGCTCTTTTATCTTACGTGCAGGAGATTAATAAGAAAAACCCTGATTTCGTAGTACTAGGTGGAGATATTGTAGATGAAAGTACTTCCGTAGAAGAGATGGAAGAGGCCTTACATATACTAGGACAGATTAGTAATAAATATGGTATTTACTATGTTTATGGAAATCACGATTATGCAAGATACTCTGGTAAATCTAACTTTACTAAGGAGGAGCTTTATAATTGTTTGACCTCTAATAAGATACAGGTGCTAGAAGACAGTGAGGCTACTGTAAATGAGGAGATTGTGCTCCTAGGACGAGCAGATAGTGGCTATGGTAATAATGATGCTAGAGCCGACCAAAAGAAACTACTGGCTGGGGTAGATCAGAATAAGTATTTACTTCTACTGGATCATAAGCCTATGGAATTAAAAGAGAATGCTAAGCTAGGAATTGATTTGCAGCTCTCTGGTCATACCCATGCAGGTCAGCTTTGGCCAGCAGGCATTGTAGGAGAATTACTTGGTGCCAATGAGCAGAATTATGGAATTAGAGTAAATGGAGGCTTCACTTCTATTGTTTCCTCCGGTATCGCTGGTTGGGGAAATAAGCTTAGAACAGCAAAGCATTCTGAGTATGTAATCATTCATTTAAGGCAAAAAAACTAGAGCCAATGGGGCTCGAACCCATGACCTCTCGCGTGTGAGGCGAGCGCTCATCCCGACTGAGCTATGACTCTATATGGAATATTATAACAGCATTGGTTAAAAAGTAAATAGAGTACAAAATTATTTGAACCAAACACTTGACTCTCACGTTACGTCATAGTGTAATGTATGTATTGCTAGCAAGTAAAACCTATGGGAGGGACGTCAATGAAAATTAATGAAGTGGCAAGGTTAACTGGAGTAACCGTAAGAACGCTACATTATTATGATGAGATCGGGCTGTTAAAGCCAAGCTTGGTGACAGAGGCAGGTTACCGATTGTATGATAAAGATGCTCTAGAGACGTTGCAACAGATTCTATTTTTCAGAGAGTTAGAGTTCCCTCTTGGTGAAATCAAGGAGATTATGACGAATCCCAATTACAAGAAGCAGGAAGCCCTGATCAAGCACAAAGAACTGCTGACGAGAAAGAGAAATCGTCTGAACAAATTGATTCAATTAGTGGATGATACCATGGAAGGAGCGAGCAATATGAGTTTTAAAGAATTTGATACAACCGATATAGAAAAGGCAAAGAAAGAGTACGCAAAGGAAGTAAAGATGCGTTGGGGAAACACGGATGCGTACAAAGAAAGTGAAGAAAAGACGAAGTCCTACGACGGGAAAAAGTGGGAAATGATGAATGCAGAAAGTGAAGCAATCTTTCAGGAATTTGAGAAAATTAAGGATAAGGAGCCAGACTGTAAAGAGGCTAGGGAACTTGTTGTGAAGTGGCAGGAGTACATTACTACTAATTTTTACACCTGTACTAAGGAAATCCTTGCTGGACTAGGAGCAATGTATGTGGCAGATGAACGCTTTACGAATAATATTGACCGGTTTGGAGCAGGAACAGCGGCCTTTATGTCAGCAGCGATAGAAGCTTATTGTAAATAAGATAAATAAAAGCGTCGCCCTTACTAGTTTTGTCGAGGGTGACGCTTTTGGGTTACAATTTATCAAAAAGCAAGATGGCTTTCTTCTTATATCAAATTGGTAAGTCCATTTACCTTAGCATGCTCGTGTTCTTCCATAGGAATAACGATGCACTTTTTACCATTAATCACCTGAGAAGTAATCTGATTCACCTTTTCTGGAGTAACTCGAAGGATGACGTCAAAGAGAGAGGAAGAATCTGAAATATGTTCATTTTCTTCTAGCTTCTCTGTCAGCTTTTGCACTTTTTCTTCTAACGCCAGCTCTCGTTTGATTTTTGCACTTTCAGCAAGGACCTTAGAGTCAATTAAATGATCTACAACAGGTGGCATTTCTCCAAAGCTTTCTTCGTAGGCTTGTTCTATTTTATGAGTAACCTCTTCATCTAGGCCACTATCACTTAAGATATTTTGTACCGCTTGATTGGTTAAAATCACTGGTTCCTCTTCATCCGGTTTGATGGTAGCTTGCTCCTCTGCTAGTAGAGTCAGCCCTTCATGAATATCCATCATGACCTTCGTGCAAAGGTCTCTGTCTGGAATAGCATCCTTAATGATAGAGTGAAATTCGTTTTTTTGTTGGGTAGCCGTCTTTTTGGCAGGACATCCAAGTCCTTCTTCTATTAACTCAATGTGAGGTTCCTTTGCATCCCTTCCATACATCATTATAGAATGAATGTCGGTACTTCTGTCGGTAAAGGCAGGGAAGATAAAACCGGTATCAGGGGCTCCTACGACCCAGTCTCTAATACGTGGTCCAATACGGTTTTCGTCCTGCAGATAACCAAGCCCAGGTTTTGAAAGAGAAACGGGACAGATGGAGCATAGTAAGTACTCAAATACCTCTTCTGACTCGTCTAATTTACGGTTGTCAGAGGTCTTCGTCATAACATCATAAGCATCGTGATAGATAACGATTAAGTAATTGCCAGGATAATCATAATGGTCAATAATCATTTGGTAAAAGGTCTCTAAAAGGGCCTCATTTTTTAATTGACTTTCTCTAAGCCCCATTAAAAACTGTTGCTTTCCGCCAGGCTTTTCTTCCTCAAGAGGAAAGGCTAGCTCGATTAAGTTATTTCCGATGGTTCCAGATAAGGTTTTCTTCGCGATATCTAAGTATTTATTAAATTCCTCTTCCTCTAGATTTAAAAAAGTGTCAGAAAAGGTTAGCACAATTTCTTTTTGAGAATTTACGTAGCAACCGCACATTTTAGTAAAGGTACAACCATTTTTCGTAAGTCTTTTCTTTAATTCCAATACTTCTTTCTTTGTCATAGTTACCTCCTTATTGGATCATCATAGTAAAAGTCCAACTAGTTATTAATTATAAATCAAAATAAAATTATTTCAAAGATTGTTTTTTTGGAAGTTTGATGTTTATGCTGGTAATCTTGCCAATAAAATAAGATCTATTTGTAAACAATAAAAGGGAGTGAGATTCCTAGGAATTATGTGTATAATAGCATTATAAGAAAAAAGGAGAATGATGTATGCGAACAGTATTAGAGCGTTTTCTACAATATATTGCAATTGACACCCAATCAGAGGATGAGGTGGAACAGCTACCAAGCACCAAAAAACAATTTGATTTGGCAAAAGTGCTAGTGGAGGAACTAAAAGAACTTGGAGTAGAGGAAGTATCCTTAGATACAGAGCATTGTTATGTGTATGCCTCTATTCCAGCCAATAAAGAAGGCATTCCAGCCCTTGGTTTTGTCTCTCATATGGACACTGCTCCAAGTCTATCTGGGGCTAATGTAAAGCCTCAAATTGTGAAGAATTATGAAGGTGGAGATATTATACTCAACAAAGAGTTGAATGTTGTCTTATCACCAAAGCAATTCCCGGACTTAAAGTTAGTTCATGGCAAGGACCTCGTAGTCACCGATGGAACTACCTTACTTGGTGCCGATGACAAGGCTGGTATTGCAGAAATTATGACCATGGTGGAGTATGTAATGAAACATCCAGAGCTACCTCATGGGGAGATTAAGATTGGCTTTACTCCAGATGAAGAGGTAGGAAGAGGAGTCGATTTCTTTGATGTAAAGCGATTTGGTGCTGATTTTGCTTATACCGTAGATGGTGGTCAGTTAGGAGAAATCGAATATGAGAATTTTAATGCAGCAGGGGCAAAGCTAATTATTAAAGGCAATAACATTCATCCTGGCTATGCAAAGAATAAGATGGTCAATGCTCTTCATATCGGAATGGAGTTTCAGAGTATGCTTCCTAAGTTTGCCGATCCAGCTAACACCATTGGATATGAAGGCTTCTATCATTTGGACTACATGAAGGGCGGCGTAGAAGAGGCTACTATGAGCTATATCATTCGTGACCATGATAGAGACTTATTTGAGGAGAAGAAGAAAGGATTTGAAAAAATAGTAGCATATCTTAATGATAAATATGGGAAAGGGACCGTAACAGCCATTATAAAGGATAGCTATTACAATATGAAGGAAATAGTTTCAGATCATATGCACCTCATAGACAATGCAAAAGCTGCAATGGAAGAACTTGATGTAGTTCCAAAGGTGGTGGCTATACGAGGTGGTACCGATGGGGCAAGACTGTCTTATATGGGGTTACCTTGTCCAAATATATGTGCAGGAGGCTTTAATTTTCACGGAAAATTTGAATTTGTACCGGTGCAGGATATGGAGAAGATCGTTAAGATCCTTGTGAAGATCATTGAAATATATGGAATGACCGAAAGGAAGTACTAATATATTACTAGTAACAACGGGTTGTGAGGATGTTCATGAGAAAGATTAATGTGAAAGGAATGTTATTAGTAGTAGGCGTTGTCATTGGCTCCTATGTGGTGGGACAGGGACTTGGATATTTGGTTCATGGAATGGATAGTGGAGAGGTGAGTACCATTGGGAAGGTGAGTACTAGTGCTGATATAGACCAGATGGAAACTGTGTTTGACTCTATCGAAGCCTCTTGTGAAAACTGGGGCCTTGGTTTTTCTAAGGAGGGCCAGCCACCAACAGGGAATGCTACCCCAGAACAGCTAAAGGAATACGACTCTTATTATATTGGAGATACGACAAAAAAGACCATTTATCTAACCTTTGATGCAGGTTTTGAAAATGGAAATACAGCTACCATCTTGGATGCTTTAAAAAAGCACAACGTAAAGGCAACCTTCTTTCTAGTAGGTAACTACATTAAGACTAGCCCTGACCTAGTAAAGAGAATGGTTTCGGAAGGTCATATTGTAGGAAACCATACCTATAGTCATCCCGACATGTCCTCCATTAGTAGTAAAGAAGCCTTTCAAAAAGAGATAAATTCCTTAGAGAATCTATATGAGAGCACCACAGGAAAGAAAATGGCAAAGTATTATCGTCCACCTCAAGGAAAATATAGCGTAGAGAATCTTAAAATGGCTAAAGCCATGGGATATAAGACCATATTCTGGAGTCTTGCTTATGTGGATTGGTATCAAGATAAGCAACCAACCAAAGAGCAAGCCTTTAAAAAATTGCTTGGCAGAATTCATCCGGGAGCAGTTGTTCTTCTTCATAGTACCTCCAAGACCAATGCTACTATTCTAGATGAGTTACTCACAAAGTGGGAAGACATGGGCTACACCTTTGGAACTTTAGATGATCTTTGTAAGTAAAAATAGAATGTAAACAAATAAAACTATCAGGGCAAGTAAAGTTGCACTGGTAGTTTTATTTAATATTTACAGTATATTCCTTTCTGTTGTAAGATATCTATATGATATATGGAAGGATATATTGTTAAAGGAGGAGAACCCATTGAAAGAGAATAACTTAGGTATGAAAAAAAACTCCTTTTCCTTATACTATAATGGAGGAGAGATATGGGCACAGCATTTGGACTGTATAAATAACTTAGAGGATATGAAAAGGAAGTTTGATGAGGACTTAGTACAAATGGTAAGGCCTTCTAGCAGTTCTTATGTAGCCATCAATTTAGCCCAATCTGCAGTAGATAAATCATTCCTTAAGTACATATTAGATGCTATGAATACATGTGGAAAGCCCTTTCAAAGAGTGGTGTTTATTGGATTACCCTATAGACTTAAAAGATATTTAAGAAAGCATATTCCCTCTAACCTTGGAGCAGTTGCTTGTATTGATGACTTTGAGAAAGCAAAGGAATGGCTCATTTAAAGTAATTATTAAAAAATAATTAGAGTACTTGTAATTTCTGGTAATAGTGTATATAATAATGATATTAAAATGATATTATTTTTATAGGAGGGTTTATAAATGGAAAATGCGTCGGAAAAGAAAAGTGTAGTTGAAAAAATTATTCATCCATTTAGTGGAGGCGTAGCATTGCTATTACTGTTATTGGAAATACTAGTTTCAATAGGGGCTATTGTATTAGCATGTATTCTACTGTATCAGGAAGTATTTGCGGTAGGTGGTATCTTGTTAGGGCTTGGTATTGTGGGCTTACTTTTGTTCTTTATCCTAATTTGCGGGCTTCACATTGTAAAACCAAATGAAGCTTTGGTATTAACCTTATTCGGTCGTTATTATGGAACGGTGAAGGAAGAAGGGTTCTATTATGTAAACCCATTTGCTACTGCTTTTAATCCAGCTGTAAGACCAGTGACATTTTCGGCTACTCCAACTGCTGCATCAGCATCTGTAGGAACGGGTATTTCAGAAACTAGTTCTGGTAAGAAGATTTCCCTAAAGACCTTAACCCTTCAAAACGAAAAGCAAAAGGTAAATGATGTACTAGGTAATCCAATTATCATTGGTGCTGTAGTGATTTGGAAGGTAGTAGATCCTACTATGGCAGTATTCGAAGTGGAAAACTACAAAACTTATCTATCCATTCAGTGTGATTCCACCATTCGGAATATTGCAAGACTTTACCCATACGATACCATGGAAGAGGATAGCGATGAGAAGACGCTTCGTGGTAGTAGCCAAGAAATCGCTAACAGTATGAAGGAAGAGTTACAGCAGAGAGTGTCTGGTGCAGGTCTTTACATTGAAGAAGTAAGAATCACTCATCTATCCTATGCAGAGGAAATCGCTGCCGCTATGTTACAAAGACAACAGGCAGTAGCAATTATTGCTGCGAGACAAAAGATTGTTGAAGGTGCCGTTAGTATGGTGAAGATGGCCATCGATCAACTAGGAGAAGAAGAAATTGTGGTATTAGATGAGGAAAGAAAGGCAGCTATGGTAAGTAATTTACTAGTTGTACTTTGTGGCAATAAAGATGCACAGCCTATAGTAAATAGCGGTAGTATTTATTAGACTAGGAGGCTTAGATGGATTCTCGATTAGAAGAAAAGGAACTAATGCTTCGTAAAAAGCTTGAGCAAATAGAGAAGTTAGAGGCTGAAGTAAAAAGCAAGGAAAAGAAGCTTAAGGAGCAGGAAAAGGCGAAGAAACAAGTACTTCTTCGCCTGGCTCCCAGCCTTTGGAATGAGTTAGCAGCCTGGGCAGAGGATGATTATCGATCCATCAACAGCCAGATTGAATACTTATTATCCGAGGCAGTGAAAACAAGAAGAGGGTAACGGTATGTATAACAAATTAACAGAGTCTGATATCAAGAAACTAGAAGAAGAGATAGAATATCGCAGACTAGTTGTTCGTAAGGAAGCCCTAGAAGCAGTAAAGGAAGCAAGGGCCCATGGAGATCTTAGTGAAAACTTTGAGTATTATGCTGCGAAAAAGGATAAAAACAAGAACGAAAGTCGCATACGCTACTTGCAGAGGATGATTCGTACAGCAGATATTGTATCAGAGGAGTCCGAGGAAGGTGAAGTTGGTCTAAATAAGAGAGTGGAGCTTTATTTTGAAGAAGAGGACGAAACGGAAACCTATACTATGGTTACAACCGTGCAAGGGAACTCCTTACAGAATAAAATCAGCATAGAATCACCTCTTGGCAAAGCTTTATTAGGACATAGAGTAGGCGATAGAGTTGAAATATGGGTGAATAAAGATAACAGTTATTATGTAGTAGTGAAAAAAATTGAAAATATATAAAAGAAGCGAGAAACTGTATGAGTATGGTTTCTCGCTTTTTTCACAGTTTGTTCAAAGATTTTTTAAGTTTCGCTTAAGTTTTCACAGGTATAATATGCTTGTAAACAGAGAAGGAGGCTAAAATATGGGAGTTCAAAAGGTATTTAAACGATATGAATTAAAATATCTGATTACCAGGCAACAAAAGAATCGAATCATCCTGGCCATGCAGCCATATATGAAGATAGATAAATATGGACGTTCTACCATAAGAAATCTCTATTTTGATACAGATAGCTACCGGCTCATCAGACGATCTTTAGAAAAGCCAGTCTATAAAGAGAAGCTAAGAATCCGTAGTTACAAACAGGTAGATCATGATGATCCTATTTTTGTAGAGCTGAAGAAAAAGTATCAGTCAGTGGTTTATAAGAGACGAGAAATATTAACGGAAAAACAATGTATGGATTGGTTAGTAAATGGTGGGCACATGCCTAAGGATAATCAAATATGTAAGGAGATTGATTATTTTCGTAGCTTTTATGAAAATCTCCATCCAACGGTCTTCTTATCTTACGAAAGAGAGGCGTTCTATTCCCTAGATGGCAGCGATTTCAGGGTAACCTTTGATGAGAATATTCTAGCTAGAACAGAGGAACTATCTCTTCTTGCCCCTGTGTGGGGGACATCCTTATTGGACGATAACTATTCTCTGATGGAGATTAAGACATCGGGTGGCATACCACTTTGGATGACACACCTGTTAACCGAGCAACAAATATTTAAAAGTTCCTATTCTAAATATGGAACAGCGTATGAAAAAATAATTACTAATAGTGAAAGGAGCATGCGATATGCTTAATGATATTTTTAAAGGAGTATTTGATACAGAAACGGTTTCCGTAGTAGCAGTTTCTGACTTTCTTTTATGTTTGTTTTGTGCATTAGCCGTTGGGTTTATTCTTGCATTAATGTACATGTATAAAAACCGTTATTCTAGAAGTTTTATTGTGACATTAGCCCTACTTCCAGCAGCAGTTAGTGTTGTAATTATGATGGTAAATGGGAACGTAGGAACAGGTGTAGCGGTAGCAGGGGCCTTTAGTCTTGTTCGTTTCCGTTCGATTCCTGGTACCGCTAGAGAAATCGGAATTATCTTCTTAGCCATGGGTGCTGGGTTAGTAGTTGGTATGGGCTATCTAGCATATGCCTTCTTATTTGTCATTATTCTCGGATCAATTAGTATGCTTTACAACCAACTAGATTTTGGA
Organism: Bacillota bacterium; assembly: GCA_023416695.1. Lineage (GTDB taxonomy): Bacteria > Bacillota > Clostridia > Lachnospirales > Lachnospiraceae > KM106-2. The sequence continues at coordinate 16,345 of JAEZGY010000103.1, forward strand.
GTAAAAAAGCAAATGAACTTAAATAAAACTCTTAGAATTACAATTCCAGAAGATTTAGATTATCCTAATATATTTAAGGATTTATTAGAGGAATATACAAGAGCCTATCAATTAGTGAATGTGAAAACCACAAGTATGGGAAGTTTATTTAAATTAACGTATCAATTAACCTTTAAAGAAGAGGGAAGAGAAAAAGAATTAATTGACGAACTTCGTTGTCGCAATGGTAATTTAGAGATTACCATGTCTACTCAGGAGAGTGTGGCAGCAGAACTATAGGAGGTAGTATATGAGAAAAATGAAAGTGATTCCAGTACTTTTAGCTGCTGCTTTAGTAATGTCATCCTGTAGCGGTAATAACTCAGAAAAAGAGAAGAATCAGGTTACAAATGGTGCTAATGCAACAAGTACGGTAGAGCCAATATCAAAAGCTGATATTACAACGACGGATATGTTTACCTCTAGAGATACAGATGGAAGCTTCGAGGAGAGTAGTGCGGTTACTATTAATTTGCAGGACAACCAGTCATCTGCAGATTCTAAGGCTGTTACTATAAAAGACAATGTAATCACTATAACGGACGAAGGTGTGTACATCCTATCTGGAAGCTTGACAGATGGTAAAATAGAGGTTGCAGCAGAAAAGACTGATAAAGTGCAGTTAGTACTTAATGGAGTTACCATGACTAGTAAAACCTCTGCTCCTATCTACGTTTCTCAGGCGGACAAGGTATTTATTACCCTAAAGGAAGGCTCAGAGAATACACTTAGCAATGGTGGTAGCTTTACTGCCATTGATGACAGTAACATCGACAGCGTCATTTTTTCCAAGGACGATTTGACTTTAAATGGTACTGGTTCCTTAACCATTACTTCACCAGCAGGTCATGGCATCGTGTCTAAGGACGATTTGGTTATCGGTAGTGGAACCTATAAGATTGAGGCTGCTAGTCATGGAATGACTGGGAAAGACAGTATAAGAATTGCAGATGGTAATATCAATATTACTGCTGGAAAAGATGGAATCCATGCAGAAAATGAAGATGACGCCACAGTGGGTTTTGTTTACCTTGCCAATGGGATCTATAATCTTACTACAACCGGAGATGGTATCAGCGGAACCTATTACACTTTAGTGGAAAAAGGAACCTATACCATTAAGACCTCAGGAGAATCTGCGAAAGGGATAAAAGCCACTAATGGACTTATTATCAATGATGGAACCTTTACTATAGATGCAACAGATGATGCCATTCATTCCAATGGGAATGTAGAAGTAAATAATGGAACTTATACCATTTCCTCTGGAGATGACGGCATCCATGCAGATGCCACCTTGACGGTTCAGGATGGCACCATTACAATTACAAAAAGCTATGAAGGCATCGAAGGAAATAATATTGTGATAGAAAATGGAACCGTTAATGTAACGGCTAGTGATGATGGACTTAATGCTGCTGGTGGCAAGGACCAAAGTGGATTTAAGGGAATGGGTGGACCGGACCAGTTTAACAGCACTAGTGACTCTAGTCTCACCATAAATGGTGGGACCTTGACTGTGAATGCCCAGGGAGATGGACTAGATTCTAATGGTACACTTACCATAAATGGTGGAACTACTTACGTATCTGGCCCAACCAATGGAGGCAATGGTGCCCTAGATTACGGCAGAGAAGGTATCATAACTGGAGGTACTCTGATTGCAGCAGGCTCTAGCGGAATGGCGCAGAATTTTGGTACAAACTCAACCCAAGGTGCTATAATGGTAAATATAGATACCCAGACTAAGGGAAGCACCATCACCTTAAAGGATGCAAACGGGAAGGAACTGCTTTCCTGGCAACCAGAAAAGGAATATAGCTCCGTAGTAGTTAGTACACCAGACATTACAAAAGGCTCCACCTATACCCTAACAGCTGGTACCTCTGAAAATAAGATTACCATGGAGAATATCATCTATGGGGAAGGTATGATGGGAGGACCAGGTGGTATGGGAGGACCAGGTGGCTTTAATGGTGGTTTTAAAGGCGATAGACCAGATGCAATGCCAAGCTTTACACCAGGTGAAATACCAGAGGGAATGCCAAATGGAAAACCAGGTGTGAGACCAGATGGAAATTTCCCAGGGAAAGCCCCTGGAGTCAGTACTGACGCAACAACTAAGGCTACAAGTCAATAAGGAGGATTACAATGAGGTTACTACTTGCAGAGGATGAGCAATCTCTCTCTCGAGCAATCACTACGCTTTTAGTAAAGAACAATTATTCAGTGGATACGGTATATGATGGCCAGACAGCTTTAGAATACCTAGAAACGAACAATTACGATGGAGTGATCTTAGATATTATGATGCCAAAGATGGACGGTATCACGGTTCTTCAAACCATACGTAAACATGGAAATCGTGTTCCTGTTCTTATATTGACTGCAAAATCGGAGATTGATGACAAGGTAGAAGGTTTAGATAGTGGAGCCAATGACTACCTGACAAAACCATTTGCAATTAGGGAACTTCTTGCCCGTATCCGTGCTATGACAAGAAATACTGTGGAGCAGTCGGACTCCAAACTACATGTTGGAAATATTACCTTAGACTGTGCCAATTATACTTTAAGCTCTGCTGTTACGAGTTTTCAGCTTGCCAACAAAGAGTTTCAGATGATTGAGATCCTGATGAGAAATCCAAGGCAGGTCATTTCCGCAGAGCAGTTTCTAGAAAAAATATGGGGATTTGACAGTAATGTAGAAATAGGTGTGGTATGGACCTATATCTCTTATTTAAGAAAGAAACTCATTGCTCTTAGAGCGGATGTTCAAATAAAGGCTAAGAGAAACATAGGATATTCCTTGGAGGATGCAGAATGATAAAAAAACTTCAAATAAAATTTATTATTCTTTCCATGTCATCTCTACTATGTTTGCTTATCATCATAGTTGGTTCTAGTAATCTGCTTAGTTATCGCAAAGTGGTGGAGAATGCAGATACTATTCTTCTTACATTAGCTGAGAATGCAGGAAAGTTCCCAATGATGATGGATAAAGGTGAGCCACCCCCAGACATAAAAAAAGATTTTCCAAAAGGGTTTTCGGGAGAAACACCATACGAATCTCGTTACTTTACGGTAACAATGTCGGCAGAGGGAGAAATCATTAAGATTAACACGGAACGGATTGCTACTGTAGATCAGGATGATGCAGCAGATATAGCTGAAGATGTATGGGAAAGAAAATCCACTACAGGGTTTGAAGATAATTTTCGGTATATTAAGACGCAAGAGGCAAACAATTACTTGCTTGTCTTCCTAGATTGTGAGAGAAATCTTTCTACCTTTTATACTGGCTTGTTATTTAACTGTCTTATCTCTTTTGTTGGATTTTTAGTGGTCTTTGTACTTGTATTGCTATGCTCAAAGAGAATTGTAAAGCCCGTGTCAGAAAGTTATGAAAAGCAGAAGCAATTTATCTCAGTGGCAGGCCACGAAATCCGCACACCACTGACTATCATAGATGCAGATACAGAGGTGTTAATGATGGATATTGGTGAAAATGAGTGGATTAATGACATTCGGAATCAGACAACTCGCCTAGCAGCGTTAACCAATGATTTAATCAGCCTCTCTAGAATGGAGGAGCAAAAAGCACAGCTTCAAATGATTGATTTTCCATTGTCAGATCTAGTAGGAGAAACAGTGCAGTCTTTCCAGCTATTAGCACAAAATGCAGGTAGAACCATCATCACTAACATTCAACCTATGTTGTCTTATTGTGGAGATTCTAACGCCCTTAGGCAGTTAGTGTCAATTCTATTAGATAATGCAATCAAATATGCTGGTGAGGAAGGAATCATTCACTTATCCTTAGAGAAGAAGAATCATTCCATCATCCTCTCTGTGCGCAATACCTCAGAGCCTGTTACCGAGGAGCAATTATCCCATTTCTTTGAGCGATTCTATCGAACGGAAAAATCAAGAAACTCTAACACCGGTGGATATGGACTAGGGCTTTCTATTGCAAAGGCAATTGTGACGGCTCATAAGGGAAAGATTACTGCCCAAGCGCCAGATGAAAAATCAGTTGTTATTACAGTGGTACTTCATACGTAATAAGAAAAATGGCACTCATAAACTTCAACACTCACATACTTTGTAATGCTACAGAGTATGTGAGTGTTTTATATTTACCCATCAACTATAAAAAATACATATGGTAGAATGTGGAGATATATAGTATAATACTCAAAAATAATAAGGTGGAGATAGAATGGTTAAAAAACTGGCCCATGTTCTAGATTATCTCGTGTTTGGTTTTGCTACATTGGCAATCGCAGGTGTATTTTATGAAGGGATGGAGTTGCAATGGTTTAACATTGTAGGAGTACTGATTCTGTTAATGGATTATTCCTTTATGTTAGCGACTGTTGTGAATTGTATTCTAGAGAGAAAAACAAAATGGCTTTGGGTTCATAGTTTTTCTGTGGCTATTATTGTAGTGGCCTTTACGATGAAGTTTACGCACTGTGATTTTCCTTCCATTACCCTTGTGCTTTGGTATTTTTACATTTGGTTTTTATATGGAGCGAGAATTACAATCTTTAGAAATCGATAAAATGATTTGTTGGAAGTAAACAAATATAATTTAGGAGGAAAAAGTATGAAAAGTATTAAGCCTGGACGTGGACCATCAAAAATGTCAGCAGTAGGAGGTATTGGAGCTGCTTTATTTGGTGTGTTTTGGTGTATATTGGCTGCTTCCATGGGAGGTTGGTTTATGGTTCCCTTTGGGTTGATCTTTATTGGAATAGCCTTATATGGAGTTTTTTATAATTTTCATAATGCAACAAGTGAGAATCGATATTCTGTTATAGATATTGTGGATGGTGAGGAAGAACCTGACCCATTAAATGTTATGTATGGGAGTAAGGATCCTATAAATAATCAGGAATTTATAAAGAATCCTGATATGGGGGAGTCAGGTGCAAGTGTAGCATTTTGCCCATACTGTGGTACTCATGTTCAGTCCAAATTCGAATTCTGTCCTAAATGTGGAAAGCAATTACCAAATTAAGTAGTGGTGTAAGTATCATGCAACCGATAGTTGCGCTATAGTTGGTGGATGCTACAGTGTTATTTTTGATAAACTATAACCATTAGGAAGGAGTGTAAAAGTTAAGTATGAAGACGATGATTGTAATAGTATTTTTTCTCTTATGGTTATAGGTTTATCAATATGGATATTTGTTCTTCTTATTCGTGCCCTATTAAAATATCTCAAATCAAAAGAGGTAAGGAAAGAAAAAGCTTTAGTTAGACACTCTCTAGGAGAAGTACTAAAAGAACACCGTGTACAATGCAAGATGACCCAAGAATTTGTAGCAGAGACCATTGGAGTTAGTAGGCAAGCCGTTTCAAAGTGGGAGAGCGGCAACTCAGATCCAAGTACATCTAATTTAATTGCAATTGCCAAGTTATACGGCATATCTGTGGAGGAACTATTAAAAGAAGTGGAATAGCTAGAACAAAATACTATTACCCCTATTCGATATTTCGCATAGGGGTATTTCCATGAATAAAAATAATGTATAATGGTTGCATAATCTTTACATACAATAACTCTAATGTAGAGGAAGAAAGAGGCAAGAAGAATATGAAAATGAAGGCTTTTAAGGCAGCCTTGCCTTATACCATACCTATTTGTGTGGGATTTTTGTTTCTTGGCATGAGCTACGGTTTTTTAATGAGAAGTAAAGGGTTCTCCTTTGTCTATCCCATGCTAATGAGCTTTTTTATCTTTGCTGGGTCCATGGAATTTATCACGGTTAATTTGTTATTGTCGGCATTCAATCCTATGTATGCCTTTTTTCTAGCCCTAATGGTGAATGCCCGACATTTATTTTATGGGATATCCATGTTAGGGAAGTATAAGAATGTTGGATGGAAGAAGTTTTATTTGATCTACGGTTTGTGTGATGAATCCTTTACTATCAATTGTACCGTAAGTCCTCCTCCTGACGTGGACCGAGGATGGTTTATGTTATTTGTTACCTTACTTAATCAAACCTATTGGGTGGCTGGTGCAACCTTAGGGGCACTACTGGGCTATGTCATTCATTTTGATACCAAAGGTATTGAATTTGTCATGACAGCTCTCTTTGTCGTAATGTTTTTAAATCAATGGGAGGAAACAAAGGACCACAGGTCAGCTCTTGTTGGACTCGGTTGTTCTCTACTTTGTCTGTTGGTATTTGGAAGTGAAGGATTTATACTACCGGCTATGGCATCTATTATACTGTGTTTTACCTTAGCTAGAAAGAAAATGACTAAGAAGGAGGAAGCACTATGACGACAACACAAAGTGTAATTACGATACTTGTGGTGGTACTGGGAACCATGGTGACAAGATTCCTTCCATTTCTCATTTTCCCAGAGACAAAGACTCCACCACCTTATATAACATACCTAGGCAAGGTGTTACCGTATGCAGTCATTGGTCTACTTGTAGTCTATTGCCTTAAAGATGCAGTATTTAGTAAGTTTCATAGCTTACCAGAGGTTATTGCCATCTGTTTTATTGTTCTAATACATAATTGGAAAAAGAACACCCTATTTAGTATTGGTGGCGGCACGGTGTTATACATGATATTGGTACAAACCTGGTTTAAGTGACAAGATGTTTACAGAATATGGTTTAATATGGAAAAACATTGTGATATACTAAGTTATATTGTATATGATGGAGGGAATATAATGAAAAAGAAAACCGTTATTCTGTTTGTTGTAATGATATTAGCAACGATGTGTTCATGTAGTGGAGGTAAGAACAGTAATACCAGTGATAAAGATTCGAACTTACCAGGGACTATTCAATTTCTCGATGCCACAATGACGTATGGTGATTCGAAAATTCCAGTCAAATTTAAGTATGCTGATGTGGACTTTAACGTAAATGAAAAAAGTGAAATTGTACTTATAAGAATAAAAGGTAAAGAAATTGTTACTTATAAAGGCATATCTGTAGGTGATTCTTCAAAAACTATTAGGGATAAGTTTAAATATAATAAAGATGAAGGTAGTTCTTACCTTGTATCATTTGTTAAGAATAAAGAAGTTGAATATGATAAATATGAAGATGACAAAGATTTGTTTTTAATAAAATATATCATAGAAGATGATTATATTACACAAATTGAATTAAAAAAACGGCATGTTGATTGAAAAACTATATAATTGATAGAAAGAATTCTGTTCCCCAAAATGATGAAGTTGTAGGAATTGCAACCACTGGTTGCGTAACTTCAAGGTTATCTTGGTAGAATGCAACTAACTGTTTCACTATACTATTGGAAAAAAGGAGGTAAGAATATATGGAATTTAAAGATTGTTTAATTACAATTCGAAGAACAAAAGGGCTTAGTCAGGAAGCATTAGCTGATGAATTAGGGGTGTCACGTCAAGCGGTTAGTAAATGGGAAAATGGGGATGCAATGCCGGATCTGAACAAACTACTTCTACTTGCCGATGTTTTGGAAACAAGTATTGACGAGTTATGCGGTAGAGAGTACATAAAGTGTATGGAAGAGAGTAATTCTAAAGAAGTGACAATAAAACCTAAGAAATCCCCAATGTATCGTTTTGCACTTGTAGGTGTACTGATTGTTATAATCGGGTTGGGGAGCTTTTTAGTTGGTATGCAGATTGGGAGTGGCGATAAGGTTGTGAGTACTGTTAAGGCTGAGGATATAAGTAAGGTTAAGAGTACTGCTAAGCCTCAGAGTACAGTAGAAAAAGTAAAATTACCAGACACTGTAAAAGCTACTCTTACGGATTTAAAGTATGGAGGTAAATGTTCCTTTGTTCCAAGTATTATAAATAAGGATTGTCACTACGAGATATCGGTTACTAATAACGCAACTGGAAAATCATATTCTCGTGAGGCAGAATGTGTAGATGGAGTCTGTACAGCATATCTATTTTTAGAAAAATTTAATGCTAATGGAGATTGTAACACATATACAATTGTTGCAGTGATAAGTATGGGAGACGATTCTCGAAGTGTTCTATTAGCTAATGATGTGCAAGTAGATACGAATTCAATCTCCTGGAATCCTGTTGAGTAGTATTGAGCTAAACTTTTTCTTTGTAGGACACGAGATAAAGAATATATTAATTGTATTTATGTGGTAATTATACAATAAGTTGAAAGGGGTTTATAATGGGGGATAATGGTTTTCCGGAGAGTGAAGATAAGAAAATGAAAGTAAGATATCCTAAAGTCATTCTAATCGGAGGTTTGGGATTGGTCGTGATACTACTCATGGCCTTTTTCTTATGTAATGTATTATTAAAGGAACCAAAACGTAATACTCAGTTAATGAAGATTGTGGAGCAGACAGAGGGCTCTAGTATCAAGAGTATATTAGGGGAGAATTATAAAGAAACTAAATTGACAGATGGAATAGCAGAGCTATATGAAAATGTCGAGATTGACGGTTACCCTTATTATGAGGTGGAACTTAGTTATGATAAAGAGGGGGATTTTAATCGTCTGTTCTTAGGTGTAAGAAATTTAGACCAGAACGACTATGAGACCTTTGTAAAAGATTTCATGGAGAAGTTTGGAGGAGCCTATACGTTCAATACAAATGGAAAAACGTTGAGTTACTACTCTTGGGATGTAAAAGATAATAGGAAGATTGATTTATCCTATGCTCAAGGAGATAGTGGTCCATATTGGGTTATTATGAATGTATATATTGAAAAGTAGAGAAAAGGTAGAACTAATTATTTCATAATTTTGAAGTTAACTTTATAAAATGCTGTAGAGCAGGTGAAAGCCACTTATTCTTATGATAAAATAGTTGACCATACATACTCATAGTAAAATCTACAACAGAAAGAGACTCTAAAGTATGAGCTTCTAGCTCTTTTTCAACTGTATATTGAGGGAGTACAGATATTCCAAGATTAGCTTCTACAAATTTCTTGATGATTTCTGTGCTTCCTATTTCTAAAAAGACATTAGGGGAATAACCTAAAGACTGGATGAGATAAGTAAACTCAGTTCGGTAACTACAATCCTTTTCCGTTAAGATAAAAGGCGTATTTACGAGGTCTTCTAACCTTACTTCCTTTTTGTGAAAAAGAGGATTTGACGGGGAACAAACGATGACAATGGGACTTTCATAAACAAACCCATGGATCCATTCCAATGGCTCGAGTTTATTATCAAACGTCCAAAGAACATCAATTTGACCGGAATTTAGCATATAGGATAGCTCGTGAAAGGTACCAATTTTTATAACGGTATTTACTTCCGGGTATTCATGATGATATCTATTTAGTACACCTGGAAGATGTGCTGTGCAAATGGATTCCAATATACCAATATGTAGCTCGCCTCTTGGAATATCATCAGAGGTCAAATCCGCAATTGCATTTTTGGATTCGTTAATAATATTTGTAGCATATTTTGAGAAGCGTAAGCCCTCGTGGTTTACGCATATTTTTCGCCCAATTCGATCAAAGAGTTGCACATGTAACTCTGCTTCTAATTGTTTCATTTGCATGGTAACAGCAGACTGAGAATAACCCAGGGCATTGGCAGCCTCTGAAAAACTCCCAAGCTCTATAATCTTTTGAAAAGTTATTAGATTTCTTAGTTCCACCCCTGCTACCTCCATATCAAAAATATTGAACAATATTATCAAATACATGAATTTTACTAATTAATACCAATATGATACGATAAATTATAGAAATTAACAAGGGGGCTTTTTATGAGAAAAGTAAACGTATCATTTTTGGGGTTAGGAGTGGTTGGTCTTAAGCTATTAAAATACGTACTAATGGAAAAGGAACAGCTTAAATGTCATTATGGAGTGGACATAGATGTAGTAAATATGTTTGTTCAGAATTTAGAGAAGCCAAGAAAAGCATATGTAAATAGAGAACGGTTAACAGACAATCCATATGAAGCCATTGATCATGCTGACATAGTCATTGAATGTATTGGAGGAAATGGATGCAAACTGACAAGAGAGTTAGTCTTATATGCGCTAAGTCATGGGAAAGCAGTAATCATGTCTAGCAAAAAGTGTCTAGCCTTCTACGGGGCAGAAATTGAGAAGGTGGCAAAAGTAAATCATGCGATCTTAAAATATGATGCAACTGTTGGTGGAGGGATACCAATCAGTACAGTATTAGAGCATATGGGAAAATGTGAGGAGATAAGAGAGATATTTGGTATCTGTAATGCTACATCAAATTATATACTAACTCAGATGTCTCAGTATAATCGTTCATATCCCGAAGCTTTTTTACAGGCACAGAAATTAGGAATTACAGAGCATGATCCGAAGGATGATGTAGACGGTTATGATTCTTTATATAAAGCGGTGATACTTGCAGGATTTGGGATGCACATCTGGATGAATCCAAAGGACATCACTCCAGTATCCATATCGAATATTAAAGTGTTAAAAGACAGAATCATACGGCCTACCTTTTCCATTCAGTATATGAAAGACACAAAGACTGTGAAGTGCCAAGTAGGTCCTAAAATCATAGAGCCAGACGATATACTAGCCAGTGTATCTGGAAAAAATAACATCATCGTCATTAAAAGTAGTGAAAGTGGAGAACGTGCGTTAATTGGAGAGGGAGCAGGTGCAAGGCCCACAGCTTCTGCAATGTTTGATGATTTAGTGAAGATATTAGATAGGTTTATGCTTATGCAACTTATGTAATAATTTATGCAATCTATTCCATTTGTATTAAAAAGATCGAAATATGATATATAATGGTTATAAGAGAGGTAAGGAGGAGAATTATGAAGATTAAGCTAGAACTTAGCGAAGCAAGATATCAATCAATAAAAGACCAATTATTGAATCTAGGCCTTACCATTGATGATACTGCTGATTTAATTTTAATTGAAAGAGAATCATTCGTGGATTACCTTATGGTGATAGAGCCTGCAACCAATGAATTAGTTCGTTTAAATGTAAACGATATTATTTTTATAGAAAGCTATGGCCATAATGTTGAAGTACATACGCAGAAAGAAACGTATAAGACAAGTCAACGATTGTATCATCTAATCTCAGTTCTTAATCCTCAAAGGTTTCTACGAATCAGTAACTCGGTGATTATTTCAAAAAATAGTGTGAAGAAAATCAAGCCAACCTTTTCGTCCAAATTTATTTTGACCTTATCTAATGATAAGGTGGTAGATGTGACAAGAAGCTATTACACATTATTTAAAGAATATTTTAACCTATAGGAGGATATTATTATGATGGTTGCCCCAATTATTTTTCTGCCAATCGTATTACTAGTATTGGCGATAACTAGTATCGTGATTTATTACTTTGTATATAAAAATAATATTAATACCGCCATACATAATGGCTCAGTTCCAAAGTACAGAATGATGTCTCCACTTAAATTTACTACTATTGTAATTATAGGGATTTTTGTAATATTTGGTGCGACATTCTATATAGCAACATTAAGGGCATATAATAACTCAAATAATGAGCTGGACGATAAATGTTATGACGGCGACTATGAATTTAATGTATATGAAGACAAGAATATTCCAAGTTATTTATCCGTGTATAATATGAATAGTAATCCTGGTTATAACAAAAAGGAAGAAATTAAAGGAGATTTAAAGTACACCTATTTTATTAGTACAGAGTCTTATGATAATTTTCATCCTTCCCTAATCATGTTTATCCAGTATACAGGAAAGGAGAAGGTTGTAAATTTTGGGTATAACGGGAAATTTTTAACACCGGATGAGTCACCTCAGACTATTTGTGGTTTCGGAGCATCAGGAGGCGAGTTTGACAACTATATCATGGTGGTATGTAATCGAAGTGTGAATAGCATATTCTCATTTGAACTAAGTTTATATAAGGATTTTGTAAAGTATGATAATTTGGTGGATGGTGCGATTGCCCATGAAACCATAGATCTTTTCTGGGAGAACTATTAAGTCCACGATTCATCACACAAAAGGTTGTAAAACATCCTTAAGCTATCAGCCGTATAAAAAATATGTGGTAAAGTAACAGGAATAATTTTAGGGAGGTTTCGAATGGTTATATTTATCACTGGTGCATCACACACTGGGAAAACTGCATTGGCGCAAAGCTTATTAGAGAAATATCATTTTCCCTATATGTCTATGGATCACTTGAAAATGGGACTTATCCGAAGCCAAACTACAACTTTAACCCCATTTGATGATAGAGAATTAGTCTCATATCTTTGGCCCATTGTAAAAGAAATTGCGAAAACAGCTATCGAAAATAATCAAAATCTTATATTGGAGGGATGTTACATCCCTTTTGATTGGGAAAAAGATTTCACCAAGGAGTATTTAAGCGAAATTCGTTACTATTGCCTTGCCATGACTAAGGAGTATATTACAGACCATTATTCAGATATATTAAAGTATGCCAATACTATTGAGAAGCGACTGGATGATTCACAATGTACCAAGGAGTGGTTAGTAGATGAAAATCAGTACTATCTACATCAGTGTGCTAAATATAATTGTAATTGTATTGTAATTGATACAGAATATAATGTAGAGGAACTAATAGTTTTCTAATGAGGGGGAAGTGAATGAAACGTAAAAAGTATATGATTCTAATTCTAGCTATCGTATTTATTGCCATTATAATTAATTATATGATCTATAGAGGTAACCGTAATGGTTCCACACTAGAAAGTAGGCAGCTTCAACTAAGAGAAATAGAGCGTTTGGGAGAGAATGTAACGATTATACAGGAACTTATGATTGATGATTACATAATCAGTGGATATACATCCTCTAGTAATCAATATGGATTAGCGATCTTTGCATCGAGGGGTAATGGAAACTATGAGTTTGAGACTGATTACACAAGGCAAAACGATCGTTTAATTCATGGATATGTTATGGTAAATAGTAAATGTTATGATTTATTTTGGGCAAACAGAGACGATTTAGATTACGCAGAAGTGATTTACGAAAGTAATGGGCTGTTTTGTGAGCTAAAAAAAATGGATGCTAAGGATAATAAAATACTATATATGGAAGCACCATCCGACGATTATAGGGTGGAATATTATTTTTTTGATTTAAATGGGAATAAATATGAGTAGATAACAAAATTAGTGTGGCTTAGGATAGTCCGATGAGCAAAATGCATACAACCAATAATTTGGTTGTATGCATTTTGCTTTGGAAAAAGATTGTAATAATTATAAGTTATTTGTCGATATATACAAAAGAAAGATACTTTAGAACATTTTTGGAAAGAAGGTTGAACCCTTGATTTATCTTGCAGTTTGCGATGACGAAAAGTATTATAGAGAGCAATTAGAGGAATTAGTTACAAGATATATCAACCAACATCAGCTAAATAGCATTGTTCAGATTGAGCTGTTTTCCTCAGGTAAAGAGCTTTGCCATAAGAAATCGGAACTTAATAAATATGATATTATTTTTTTGGATATAAGTATGGATGAGCTTAATGGACTTGAAACAGCATACAAAATAAGACAATACAGAAGCGACAGTTGTATTGTATTTGTGACTAGCTTCGTCAATTATGCCCTAGAAGGCTACAAGGTAGATGCATTTCGTTATATCCTGAAGGATTCCATGGAAGATTCTATGGAGGAGTGTTTAGATGCAGTATTTAAGAAACTAAAAGCTCAACTACATACTATGGAATTTAAGTTTATAGAAGGGAAAAAGAGTGTTGTTATCGATAAAATAGTTTATATAGAGAGCCAGAAGCATAAGCTGATCTTCTACATACTTGATAATGAGCTTAAAAAATACACTATGTATACTAAGTTAGATGATATAGAAGAACAGTTAATGAAATATAAATTTTTACGCATCCATAAAAGTTATCTTGTCAATCTAAACTATATTAACCGAGTAGGTAGTTATAAGGTAACTTTGACATTGGGACAAGAATTCACAGTGCCTAAATCAAGATACCAAACTGTAAAAGAAGAATATGCATTATTCAAAGGAGAACTATGACAGAGAGAACACTACACAATCTGATTACTACATATATCGAGTTGCTATGCTGTAAGTTTTTTATAGAAACTTTTTTGCAGAAAAAGAGTCATTATTCTATAGTGCTAAAAAAAATAGTGACTATTGTGTTAGTAATAGGCCTCACTATAGCATCATTATTACTTCAGAATATAACGTTAAAGATCTGTTTAGTGGTGTTAGTTTTTACATTCCTAGTGAGGTTTTATTATAGGGCTACGCTCTTACAGAGTTTTGTTTTATCAGGAATCTATTATGGTATGTTAGCTGGTATTGATTACTTAGCAATCGTCGTAATTAAAAATTTCATGCCCTGTAGGTATGAAGAGATTTTGGCAGGTAGTACCGTTACGGCTACCATTATCGTTTTGCTTTGTAAAACGGTCTTGTTTATGACAATATTTGTGATTAGATGGAAATGGTCAAAAGAGAATGATTTGGCTCTCATTTCAAGTAAAGAGTGGTTGTATTTTGCTTATTTTCCGTTGTTTTCGGTGGCTTCTATCACAGTTATGGTGATGGGGTTTAATTTTGAGGAAGAACATCTTAATGTATTGCTTATTATTGCGTTTGGTCTTGTAATCATGGACTTTATGGTATTTTATCTAATCAATGACATTGTAAAAAGAGAGCGAGCGATTCAAGACAACAAATTAATGGAGGAAAGAACCAAAAACCAGATGATGATGTATCATAACATGCATGAAAGTTACGAACAACATAGAAAAAGAATTCATGATTACAAGAATCATTTGCTTTGCATGGAAGGTATGCTGACCAATGGAAGAGTAGAAGAAACAAAGGAGTATATAGCTAACCTAACAGGGAGCTTTAGCAAGGATTTAAACACTATTATTTCAAATCATGTAGTGGTAGACACGGTACTAAACCAAAAATATAGTTATGCCAAAAGTAAAGGCATTACAATCATTTGGAAGGTAAGAGATTTGTCAGATCTAGTCATAAATGAAGAGGATATTGTAAGCTTACTTTCCAATATATTAGATAATGCAATAGAAGCATGTGATTGGGTAGAAGGGGATAGGGTAATTAAATTTAAGATGGGATTAGAGAATGACCAACTTCTCATCTCTGCACAAAATCCTATGCTTGGCACATTAGACATAAAGGATAATAAAATTATTACCACCAAGAATAACAAAATGGAACATGGAATTGGACTACTTAATATTTCCACGATAGTAGAGAAGTACCAGGGAACCTGCGCCATGAGACACGAAAATGGAAGTTTTCGTATTTCTATTTTAATGCCATATAAACAGTCTTTTTTTGCTCTTAAATAGTCGATTCTTGCAACAATAGTTGATTTTATGAATATATTAGGTATGATATAAAGTATATTTGTCAAAATGTTTTATATTGGGTGGGAGTATTTGATATATTTTTGGGTATTTTTGTGAAACAGGCTCGAACGATGATGTGTTTAGCGAAAATATTGCAAAATCAGTAGTATGGTGGCAGAACAAAGTCAGCTTATATCCATTTCTTTGGATAAGCTGGCTTTGTTTCGTTACAGTAATCACCCATTGCATAAGTATATGTAACCGTGGTACAATGAGTGAGTTTACTTGAGAATACGAGAAGTATCAGTAATAAGGAGCACTTAATGGATAGCAAAAAAGAAATGAAGTCATTTCAGAATTATAGATTAAAGGATGAAATTATGGAAGCCCTACATGTACTGGGGTATCATACGCCAACACCTATTCAGCAGAAGGCGATTCCTGTGATTTTAGAAGGAAAGGATTTGGTTGGAAAATCTCAGACAGGAAGTGGAAAGACAGCCGCATTTGCCATCCCTATCTGCGATAACATAGTTTGGGAGGAGCATTATCCCCAAGCAATTATCCTAGAACCTACCAGAGAATTAACAGTACAGGTTCAGGAAGAAATCTATCATATAGGTCGCAAAAAGCGAATCAAAGTTCCAGCAGTATTTGGAGGCATGCCCATTGATAAACAGCGCCTTTCTTTAAGGCAGAAGGCTCACATTGTTGTAGCAACACCGGGTCGTCTCTTAGATCATCTACGAAGAGAGAATCTTACCCTATCAAAGGTTAGGTATTTGGTCATCGATGAGGCGGATCTTATGCTTGATATGGGATTTTTAGATGAGGTGAAGCAGGTAATAGAAAGCATAGAACAACCCGTGACCATTCTCTTGTTCTCAGCTACCATAGGAGAACACTTAGATAGCCTCATTGACCAGTATATGAAAGAACCAGTATATATAACCATAGAGTCGGAATTTGAGACAGCAGATGGTCTAACCCAACTAGGATATGAAGTAGAACAAGAAGAAAAATATGAGCTTTTCTTGGAATTATTGATGACCGAAAACCCGACAAATGCCATGATTTTTTGCGAAACTAGAGAGATGGTTAATACTCTATATCAAAAGCTACGTAGAAAAAGAATACGCTGTGGAATGCTACATGGTGGGATGGAACAGAAAGACCGCCTTTATGCTATTTCTGATTTTCGAAAAGGAAAGTTTCATTATCTAGTGACTACGGATGTGGCTGCAAGAGGAATCGATTTTTCTGATATCACTCATGTTTTTAACTATGACTTTCCAACGAAGAAAGAGAATTATGTTCACCGTGGTGGAAGAACTGCCAGAAATGGAAAAGAGGGTAAGGTCATTAGTTTGGTTGCACCTTCAGAGAAGCACTATCAAATGGCAGTAGAAGCCTATATCGGTACTACTATTACGATGCAAGAGTTTGTTAAGGATTCTAATACAGAAGAGGAGAAACTGAAGTTTATAAAGCGCCAGAAGGAAAAAGTGGTACTGAAAGAGGGAAAAGGTGCCGCATTTCAGGATAGTATTACGAAGCTTACCATTAGTGGAGGTAAGAAATCCAAGATTCGCTCCGGTGATGTAGTGGCTACCATTTGCACAATCCCTGGTGTCACTCAGGAGGACATTGGAATCATCGATATAAGAGAAAGTGTTGTATATGTAGAGATTTTTAATGGAAAAGGGGATTTGGTAATGAAAAAGTTACCTGAAAAGACTTTGAAGGGCAAGCATAGAAAGGTACAAAAGACGAATCCTAGGTAAAGGTTTCATTTAAAATAGCATAACTAAGGGTAAAATAATAACTGCCGTTTTCAAATTGAAAGAAACGGCAGTTTTAATTATTTCATAAAACCCATTTAGGAAGAGTTCACTTAGTAAGTAGTTGGAGTATAAATACTAATAAACATGGTATTGTTACCTTCATAAATGACGGTTAGAGGATACCCATCTTTATTGTCGGCATTAAAAAAGGTCTCTTGCCTGTAGTAATCTATGTTAAACCCTTTGTCCATACAAGACGTAACATAGGAAGTGTACTCATCGATTGAGGTATTTCCTACATAAATAGTAAATCCGTTGGAACTTTCATAAGAAATACTTGCCATATTTGATTTGGGCACAGGAAGCATATTACCTAGGGCGGTATTTGGCCACACATACTCTTTGAAATCTAGGGGAGCAGTAATCGAAATGGTTAGTTGGGATCTGAAATCTGTATAATATAACTGTAATTTGTATCCAAGCTCATTGAATCCATAGAACTCTTCGCCTGATTCTTTGGAATCAACAGTAAAGCCCTTCTCTATGCAAGCCTTAACATATGCCTTAAACTGTTCTTTAGATATTTCACCGATATCAATACTAAAATATCCATCATCATAAACCCTTTCATTCCCCAACTCTGACGGAGGTGCTGGTATGACACTGCAAATTTCGCTGTCAGGCCATTTGTATTTCTCGTATGTAATAGTATTATCACTACTATTGCTACGAGGTAACAAGATAAGAGGAATGAATAGAAGAATTCCAATCAACATTGGTACTAAGCGAAACAGGTGTTTCGGCTCCTTGATAAAATGCATCCCCATAAGCCAGGCAAGAAGAAAAAGACATACTTGAATAAAAGCGATAATGGCTGTTACGAAGTCTTTATAAAACATATCCATACAAAAAAAGAATACGCATATGAGAGTAAATAGGATTAAGAACTTGCTTGCTATTCCTTTTTTAAATGCTTTAATTTCGGCTCTTTCATCTTTTTTCTTTTTATTTTCCACTTCATATTGAAGTTTGGCGAATTCAATGTCTTTGAGGGTACGACTCTTAATTCGCTCAATGGTAACTGCATCGCTCTCTACGATCATTTCCTTAGAATTACAAAATGGACATTCTAAGATCAGAGCATCTTCATTGACATTTAATAAACCACCGCAACTCTTACATTTCATCTGAACAGTTGTAATGGTTTCTTTTCTTGTCTTAACCTTGGCTTGACATTTTTTGCAGAATTTAGACCCTTCTGGTATTTCACTACCACATTTTGAACAGAGCATGACCGATTCCCCCAGATTTATTTCTATAATCCTATCATACAATAAAACAGCCTATTTTCCAACCGCATATTTCCAGTTAATGAATGAGTTATTAAAGAAAGTGTGTTATGATTAGATTATGAACAACTATTAATGCCCTTGGTTTTAAAGGCTATAAAGCTATTAGGTTAAGCAATAAATCTTATACATAAAGGAGAGAAATAGTATGAGCAATGAAGTATATCTATATGGCCAGATTCTAGGAACCCATTCCTTCTGGTTAAAAGATGGTTTTATTAAGCCTGACGAATATTCTGAAATTAGTGAGCAATACTTTTTACCTGGTGGAGAAACAGGTACGGCAGCAACCGTTCTTGCTTCCCTTGGCATAACTGTTAAAATGGATGGCACCCATATTGGAACTGCCGTTGCTCCTATGTTAAAAGAATTCTATCAGCATAAGACAGTGGATTTGGCTTCGCTTACCTTTGATCCATCCTATGAAGGGCTCATGGATTATGTCATCATAGCGGATTTGGTACGATCCCCTATGGGCACTTTTCAAGCCCTCTATGCATCAGGAAAGAAACGATGGAATATGCCGAAAGAAAGTGATATTAGTCAGTGTAAGGTGGCGGCTATCGATCCCTATTTTCAAGAGGAAACCTTGGCGACAGCTGAGCTTTGTGTCAAACATGAGAAGCCATATGTCACTATAGATTGTCACCATGACACCTATCTTCACCAACATTCCGCCATTAACATTGCATCAATAGAATGTACTGATACATATTACAAAGGTCTTGAGAAAGAAGAAATCTATCAACTGCTTACGCTGCATACAGACGGTCTAGTGATTATTACTTCTGGTGCAAATGACATGATTTACGGAAGAAAAGGAAGCCCTATGAAACGGATGAGACCTTTTACGGTGGAGGTAAAGAGCACTTTGGGTGCAGGAGATACCTTTAAAGCAGGATGCGTATATGGTTTATTAAAGGGATACTCAGATGAAGAGATTGTCCGTTTTGCAAGTGCATGCTCCGCTATTGCTATCTCTAGATTTCCACTACCATTACATCCACCGACCCTTGATGAAGTAAAAGATTATCTGTTATAATGAATCGGTAACCCCATGTTCTATTAAGAAAAAGTAAAATAGAGGGTTACAGGATACCATTACTTGTTAGGAAATAAAGGAGAAACTATGATTAAAGTATTAGTGTATAGAAAATGCAGTACCTGTATAAAAGCCTTAAGATGGTTAGATGAGCATAAGGTGAATTACGAAGAGCGTCCAATTGTAGAAGAAAATCCAACCTTTGAAGAGCTGAAAGCTTGGTATGCAAAGAGTGGTCTTCCACTGAAGAGATTCTTCAATACTAGCGGTCTTGTATACAAGGACTTAGGCCTTAAAGATAAGCTTCCTACTATGAGTGAAGAGGAGCAACTTAAGCTTCTTGCAACCAATGGTAAATTAGTAAAACGTCCATTAGTAGTGGGAGAGGATTTTGTTCTTACAGGGTTTAAAGAAGCAGAATGGCAAGAAAAGATTAGGATAGTAGTTTAAATCAGCTAAGATATGAAAAGTCATTGTTAAAATATGGGCATTTTGATATGATTATATTAGAACTAAAACGTGAAGTTGTAGGGGGCTAAGTAATGATATCATTAAAAGAGTTGAACGTAGAGAATTGGCTGGAGGTTGCAAACTTGTCAGTTTCTGAGGAGCAAAAGAAGATCTTTCAAGTACCCAATGTATATTGGATTGGTATCAGTCGGTATGAAGAACATTCTACCTTATTTGCAATCATGCATAATGACATTAACATTGGACTGCTTGGGTTAGGCTATGATGAAGATGGAATTTCAGGCTTTATTAATCCTTTGATGATTGATGAAAGATACCAAGGAAAAGGCTATTCCAGACAAGCCATGCAATTAGCCATAGAATACTTAAGAACAGAGTTAAAAGTTCCTTCTATCAATATTGGGCATCGAAAGGAAAATGTAGTTGCAGGTAAGCTATATGAAAGCTTAGGTTTTGTAATTGTTGATGAGGAAGAGGGAAATTATTGTAGAAGATTGGTATTGTGATTGGGAGGATATGATGGATAGCATTAAGCATGTAAGCAAAAGTGAACTGAAGGTACAGCATAAATGTGAACATGAGGGATTCGAATATTATAAAAGAGAGTTCGTGACGAAAGGCGATGAAGCTAAAAGTTTAGTAAGTATTTTCGAGATTCCTCCAGGGAAAGCGGCATACCCATATCATTATCATCTGAAGAATGAGGAAACCTTCTATATCCTTAGTGGGGAAGGAATACTAAAAACACCTGAGGGGGAAAGAAAAGTAGTAGCAGGAGATTTATTATTTTTTCCTGCGAAGGCCAGTGGGGCACATAAATTAACCAATGCTTCCTCTACAGAAATGCTTGTTTATATCGACTTTGATGCAGTTCATGATTTGGATGTAGCCATCTATCCGGATTCCAACAAAATTGGTATATGGGGCAAGGATGTGGACAAAGTCTTCCCTCAAGATGCTAATGTAGATTATTACGAGGGAGAATAGGTAGTTAAGGAAGTAATTTATTAAATTGTAGAGTTAGGCATTCTGCAGCAGGGTTGCAGGATGCCTTTTTTGTCAAGTATTGCTTGTTTCAGTAGGGTTGAGAACTAGGAGTCCGTTTTATGGTACATCAAATCTATGTATAATGGAGTTGGTAAAGAGCTTATTTGATAAAGAGAGGAGTGTAGAATATGGCAATGTATGATTGGAATCATAATGGGAAAAACGACATGGGAGATAATTATATTGAGTACCAAATATATCAGGATGTAACAGGGGAGGAACATGAACCATCCTATACACCAAGCCGAAGTAGAGGAATGTCAACGTGCGGGGCTATTATATGTGTCATTGGAGGATTGGTCTTACAGGCTATGTTATATACAACACTTGATATCGAGGTAGATGATGTACCGATACTAGTGATACTTATTTTGTGGGTTGTTTTCTCAGGGATTGTGGCGGTTGTAATAGATAAGATTGGTTTATAGAATGGATGATGATGTAACTATAGTAGGAGGAAATGTTATGAGAAAGGTGAAAGTGATAATTTTTGTAATGATAGTAGCAATAGGGATTATGGCCTGCACAGTGCCTGTAGGTAATACGGATACGGTGAGTAAGGAAAATAAAGTTACGACTACACCTGTCAAGAATGGACATTGACATTATTACCATTACATACGTTGACGGAAGTAAAAAACTATGAAATTTTCTGTAAATAGGGAATTCTATGATAATTTTGAGAGTGGATGGAGACTTATTTGAGTGCCATCCACTCTTTGACTATTTAATAAGGTATACTGCTTGTCAATAATGATTGCACTATTTTAGTCTTTCGCTTAAAGTATATATAACGATAAACAAGAATTTGTCTAATTCAGAGGAGACAAACATAATTATGGAATTGATGGATAAGATAAAAATTTTGAAGAAGATTGCTAGAGAGTTTAATCAGGCACATATTACCTGGTCACTTGGAGCGTCTATGTTGCTTTATTTCAAGGGCATTACAACAGAGTTTTATGACATAGACATAATGATTGTGAACGAAGATGCCGAATTGGTAAAGAGAATAATGAAGTCTTTGTCTGCTGAACTACAACCACCAAAACCGAACGATAAATATCAAACAAAAACATTTCTGGAATATGTCTTAGAAGGCGTTGATGTGGATATTATGGGAGGCTTTGGAATTGTTTATGGGGGTAAAACAATTGATTGCTCCTTACATCCAGATCAAATTGTAGAATACTTGGATTTAGGAAATGAAAAGATACCACTTCAATCCGTTGATCTTTGGTGCAAATACTACGAACTTATGGGAAGAGATAATAAAGTTCAAATGATAAAAAATGCAACTATAAACAATCAGTCAAATGCCAGTTTGTAGTGATAATAAGCATCAAAATACAGGAGCTAAGAATTGCAATTCTTAGCTCCATTAATTTTATCATTAATATGAGAAATATCTTTCTGTCGTTTTCGTACAATCTGTGGTGCAAATGAAATTTGACGATCTTGAGGTACATTAATATCTAGTTCGCCATACTTACCCTTTGCATCATATATTTATGAAATTTATAGAGTTTTTTCACAGGCGGCGAATTGTATAAATTCGCTCTCCTCTTTCTTGGAATGATGTATTAGATTATTTCTATTTTAAAGTAATCTTCATAACAACTGGGTTATGATCAGTATGTTCAAACTTAAGATTCTGGGTGGCTACACTTTCTACCTGCACATTATCAGATACAATGAAACCATCAATCATATAATACTGAAAGGTATCTGGATCACTTCCTAATAACGCTTTATCTGTAGAGCGGCAAGTAGGTGTTTGATTATCCATAAAGAACTGCCAACCGTCTCCAAAATCATTGATATCTAATACTCCTGGTTGCCAAACCTCATCGGAAGTCTTTGGATACATACTGGCATCCACGTTGGTGAAGGTCTGATTAAAATCACCACCAGCAATTACATAATTGCCTGCTTCCATTTCCTTTTGCATAAATTCACGTAAGATCTTGGTCTGAGCGACCTTTCCTTCTCCATCATCAAATGCTTCTAAATGTAGATTCACAAGAACTAACTCCTTGTCACTGCCTTTAACAGGAATACGACTAACTAATAGACAGCGTTTTAAATTGGCCATACGAACTGGATAGCTAAATGGATTTGGTAGGGCTACTCTTGTTGCTTCAGTAACATCATATTTAGAAAATGTCATAATCCCGCTGTTTACCTTACCAATGGTAGGTAGTGGATATGGTACATATTCTACCTTAAAGTTTGGCGCATAAGATGCGTTGTAGCCTGTAATATTATCCATTATGGTTTGTTGTTGATTTATGTTGTAGGAACGTTTGGAATCCACGTCTACTTCCTGAAGAAAAAGGATGTCTGGCTGAATGGTATTAATCTCATCGATAAAGCCTTGCACATTATCCTGAACTTGTTCCTTAGTGGAGTTTTGTACACTCTTGCCACCCCCCATAAAGAAATCAGAATAGTTGGCTAAATCGCCATATCCAATATTCCAACTCATAACGGTAAAGGAATCCCCTTGTGTCACCTGCTTGGACGCTTCTCCTTCTACCTCTAATGAGAGCATATCCTCTGGTTTGTATTCTGTGATGGTCAGATAAGTAAGCATTCCGATGACTGCTAGGATACAGATTCCAAGAATAATCCCAATCACCTTTAATACACGTTTAACAATTTTATTGGCTTTTATTTTACTCATATTACCTCCCTTAATAATGAATGTTTCAAATAAAAAGCGATCTGTGATGCCTTATGGCATCTATGCCATTATAACACGTTCCTCTCAATTAGAGAATAATTTGCTGTAGAAAATAGTGAAGTATGACAAAACGATAATTAACAAAGAAGAATTTCACAACATAACTCTTTGTTTACTCCAAATTTACGCTTTTTTAAACTTACATAGTCTTTTATAAAGTAGGATAGTAATACCGTTGTTGGAGAAATAGTATTATATCGAATTAACGCATTTTTCCATTTCTTAGCCCTTTTAATGCATTTAATAGGATAGGTATATGTTGTATTATTTACCCAGAAGCAAAGGTACAAGCCAACAAATTAAAATATTTATTAGGGAGGATTTCTATGAAAAAAAGGTTACTAAGCACACTATTATGTGTTGTACTGGTTTCTGTATTGGTTGCAGGTTGTGGTAAAAGCGATAAAAATACAAATACAACACCTGCTCCAACTAAGAAAGCAACTGAAGCCGCAACCAAAACACCAGATGCTGAGAAGACACCAGCTGCTGAACAAGTAACAATCACATATTCTGTATGGGATGCCAATCAGGCTAAACTTTTAAAGACAGTAGCAGATGAGTTTACAGCAAAGAATCCTAATATCAAAATTGATATTCAGGTTACTAGCTGGGATACATACTGGACAGCACTGGAAGCAGCTGCAACAGGAGGTTCCTTACCAGATACTTTTTGGATGCATACGAACAACATCTACTATTATGGATCTAATGATCAGTTGTTAGATTTAACACCTTATATCGAGAAGAGTGAGTTAGTGGATTTAAAGAACTATCCACAAGGCTTAGATGATATTTATAATATTAATGGTAAGCAGTGTGCTATTCCTAAGGATTATGATACAATCGGCCTTTGGTACAACAAGACTTTGTTTGATAAAGCTGGAATTGCATATCCAGATGAAACTTGGACTTGGGATACTTTAGAAGAGGTTGCTAAGAAGCTTACCACACCTGATGGAAAGCAATATGGTTTCTGTGCTGGTTTACATAATCAGGAAGGTTATTACAACTTCGTATATCAAAATGGTGGTGAGATTATAACTGCCGATAAGAAATCTGGATATGACAATGAAAAGACTATCGCTGGTATCCAAGAATACTTTGATTTTGTAAAAAATGGTACTTCTCCTATGATTTTTGATGATGCTGCTCGTTCTGAAGCGATTCAAAATGGTTTGGTTGCAATGGGAATGTTCGGTTCCTGGAATTTATCTGCATTTGCTGCTAATGAGTTCATGACAAAGAACTTTGATGTTGCCATCCTTCCATCCTCCCCCGATGGAACTCGTGCATCTATCTTTAATGGACTTGGTAATGCAATCGCTGCAAACTGTAAACACCCAGACGAAGCTTGGAAATGGGTTGAATACTTAAGCAGTAAAGAAGGCCAGGAAAGACAAGCAGAACTTGGTATAGCAATTTCAGCATATAATGGAACTGCAGACAAATTTACCAGTGCTTATCCGATGTTCAATGCCAAATGTTATATTGATATGGTTGATTACGCTAAGATTCGTCCATATTCAAATCAGACCACAGTATGGGAAGATAAATCATATGAATTATTAAAGAAAGCATATGCTGGAGAAGAGGATACTGCGACAGCTTGCAAGGCAGTAGCCAAAATGATGAATGAGGCTTTAGCGGCTGAGCAATAAGTTTTATACAGATGCGGTAGTTATGGCTACCGCATTTTGTGATAGGAGTAGACGATGAGAAAGACAAGTGTGAATAGGAAGAAATGGAATGAATGGTGTTGGGCTTGGTTTATGATAGCTCCTACCATTTTGGGGTTAATAGTGTTGAACATCATTCCGATATTTCAAACCATATACCTGAGCTTTTTCAAGAGCGGGGCATTCGGTAAAGGAAATATCTTTGTATGGTTTGATAATTATAAGAAAATGTTTGCAGATTCACAGGTTTGGTATGCCGTTCGGAACACCTTGCAATATACCTGTTTAGTGGTACCCATTACAACAAGTATTGCTCTCATATTAGCGGTGGCATTTAACGGAAAAGTAAAAGGAAAAACTATATACAGAAGCATTTATTTCTTTCCAATGGTAGCAGCACCTGCTGCTATTAATATGATTTGGAAGTGGTTATATAATGAACAGTATGGATTAATTAATCACTTCCTAGGGAAAATAGGAATTGGTCCAATCAGATGGATTGACGATCCTAGGGTGGCATTGTTCTCCATAGCTATCATAGGTATATGGTGTACTATTGGTTACAGTATGGTTCTGTTACTTGCAGGTTTGCAGGAAATACCAAAGGATTATTATGATGCTTCCAATCTTGATGGTGCTAGTAAAGTAAAACAGTTCTTTTTTATTACGGTACCACTGATATCACCTACCTTGTTTTTCGTGCTAGTAACAAGTATTATTACTGCAATGCAGGTATTTGACGTGGTATATATGATGATAGATGGAGCTAGTCCATCCTATGATAGTACGGTTTCTCTGGTATATTTGTTCTACAATAATTCTTTTAGATATACCAACAAGGGGTATGGATCAGCTATTGTAATGCTTCTTCTGGTAATTATCATGATTATTACCTTGATTCAGACCAAACTACAGAAAAAATGGGTGAAATATATGTAAGGAGTGACAAAATGAAAAATAAGAAGAGAAGAGTTTCAAGTATTATATTACATACAGTGCTTATTTTAGGCGCATTCATCATGATTATGCCTTTTTTATGGATGGTGCTTACATCACTTAAGACAGTCACGGAATCCACATCCATGAACCCGTTTGTATTTTTTCCAAAGAAACTGCATTGGGAAAATATATATGAAGCTATAACACAGAATGACTTCCTAAGATTATATTTCAATACATTTTTAACAATTTTTATCCGTGTACTATGTGCGGTACTATTTAGTTCCATGGCTGCCTATGCTTTCGCACGGCTTCAGTTTCCATTTAAAAATTTCTTATTTGGTTTAGTTTTGTTTCAAATGATGGTTCCATCACAGATTTTTATTATACCTCAATACTTAATGGTAGACGCTTTGGGAATGAGAAATACCATTTTTGCTCTTGTATTTCCTGGACTTGTGAGTGCTTTTGGTACATTTCTTATGAGACAATTCTTTTTGGGACTACCACAAGATTTGGAGGACGCAGCTAAATTGGATGGTTGTAATGTATGGCAGACGTTCTGGAGAGTAATGTTGCCACTTACTAGATCAGGGTTAGTGGCACTGTCCATTTTTACTGCATTATTCTCCTTTAAAGAATTAATGTGGCCTATGATTGTTAATACGACTACACAATCAGCA
This sequence comes from Bacillota bacterium, assembly GCA_023416695.1. Taxonomy (GTDB): domain Bacteria; phylum Bacillota; class Clostridia; order Lachnospirales; family Lachnospiraceae; genus KM106-2. The sequence goes on from JAEZGY010000103.1 coordinate 43,456, forward strand.
ACTCTGTCATCAACACTAGCTAAAATATCTAGTGCTTACTCCGTAAAGTATCCTGAGCTGATGGCTGCAGCACTATTGTCTATATGGCCGATCTTGGTGATTTATATCATATTCCAAAAAAAATTCATAGAGGGTATTGCAACTTCAGGAGGAAAATTATAGATGTCTATTATTTATAGTAAGGAGTCAGGAGAAATTCATTTATTTAATGATCATATTAGCTATATAATAAAGATATTAAGTAATGGTCAGTTAGGTAATTTATATTATGGAAATAGAATAAGCCATAAAAATGATTTTTCTTATCTTTTGGAAGGTGGCCGACGTCCATTAGCAGTTTATAATAAGGAAAATGATTATTTTATGAGTCCTCAATATACAAAGATGGAGTATCCATGTATAGGAACTGGAGATTTTCGCCAGCCAGCGATAGAAGTCCGGCAGGAGGATGGTAGTGAAATTATAAATTTTACTTATCAAGAACATAGTATATATAAAGGGAAAAAAAGTCTTATGGGACTACCAGCAGTATATACTGAGTCTGATGAGGAAGCTGATACGCTGGAGATTCTTATGACAGACTCATTGTTACAGCTTAACTGCATCCTTACATATACCATATTTCGTGACTACCCAGTGATTACTCGAAGTGTTCAATTGAAGAATCAGGGCAAGCAAAAAGTGATTTTGGAGAGGGTACTTAGCGCTAGCGTGGATTTACCAGATGCAGAATATGAGATGCTATACCTTACAGGAGCTTGGTCTAGAGAAAGACATATCAAAGTTCGGCACTTGGAACAAGGCGTACAGGGAATAGGAAGTAGATGTGGGATTAGTAGTGCTGATCATAATCCATTTCTTGCTTTGAAACGTCCTCATACCACAGAACATAGTGGTGAAGTATATGGTTTTAGTCTTGTTTACAGTGGAAATCACATAGATCAGGTTGAAGTAGATAGTTGCAATGTAACTAGAATCCAGTTAGGAATTCACCCTGGGGGATTTTGGTGGCCACTGAAGCCAGGAGAATCTTTTCAAAGTCCAGAGGCAGTAATGGTATACTCCAATCAAGGTTTAAGTGGTATGAGTCAGGTATATCATAAATTGTATCGTACTAGATTGGTACGTGGCCAATGGCGTGATAAGGTACGCCCTATCCTAATAAATAATTGGGAGGCAACTGGAGTTTCATTTACTGAGGAAGAGATTATAAAGATTGCCCAGTCTGGAAAAGAGCTGGGTATGGAATTGTTTGTTCTTGACGATGGCTGGTTTGGTAGTAGAGAGGATGATTTATCTGGCCTAGGTGATTGGTATGTGACAAATTTTAAGAAACTTCCTAACGGAATAGAAGGTGTTGCTAGAAAAGTCAATGATTTGGGAATGGATTTCGGATTATGGTTTGAGCCAGAAATGGTGAATAAGGATTCTGATTTGTATCGCATGCATCCCGATTGGATTCTCCAAGCCCCAGGTAGAACTCCATCTCCATCTAGAAACCAATATGTGTTGGACTTTTCCAGACAAGAGGTAGTGGATTACATCTATGGGATGATGTGTAACGTATTGGAAAACGCACCAATATCCTATATAAAATGGGATATGAACCGTTATCTTACAGAGTGTTATTCCAATGGTAAATCTCCAGAAGAGCAAGGGAAGGTATATCATCAGTATATTCTAGGGGTGTATCAATTATATGAGAGATTAATTACAAAGTTTCCCTATATTTTATTTGAATCCTGTTCCAGTGGAGGTGCTAGATTTGATCCAGGTATGTTATACTATGCACCACAAACATGGACCAGTGATAATACAGATGCCATGGAACGTATTAAGATTCAGTACGGAACCTCAATGGTGTATCCACTGTCTTCTATGGGTGCTCATGTATCGGAATGTCCGAATCAACAGATCGGACGTGTGACACCAATAGAGACTAGAGGAAATGTAGCAATGTTTGGGGTGTTTGGCTATGAATTGGATTTGGAAAAATTGACGGACAGTGAGAAAGATATAGTAAAGAAGCAAGTAGAGTTTGTCAAAGAACACAGAGAACTTATTCATAAAGGTGTGTTTTATCGTTTGAAAAATCCATGGGAACGTGAAGATAGTGCATGGATGGTAGTATCAGAAGATAAAAAAGAGGCCTTAGTTGGATACTACTGTATACAAGTAAAAGCGAATGATTCCTTTAAGCGATTACCTCTGTCTGGACTTGATCCTAACAAACAATATAAGATAGATAAAAAAGCAGATATAATATTTGGTGGAGATGAACTGATGTATACAGGTCTAATCATTGCAAACAAAGAATTATGTGCCAATAGAAGCGATTATAGTTCGGCAGTTTATTACATTTGTGAAGAATAAAAAAGAGGTCACTACAAAAGGATGTAAATATAGTTGTAGCGACCTCTTTTTAACTAGCAGACTATGTATGTTTTTTTCGATAAGAACGTGGCGGAATGCCCACTTCTTTCTTGAATATTTTGGAGAAAGCATAAGGGTCAGGATATCCTACAGAATATGCCACATTCTGAATTGAAATATCATCAGATTTAAGTAATTGCTTGGCTTTGTTCATACGATAAAAGATGAGATACTCCTGTAGACTGTAGTTAGTAGCCTTTTTAAATATCTTACATAGATAAGAACGATCTAATCCACAATAGTCAGCAATTTCCTGAACTTTAATAGGTTCGTAGAATTTTCTAGAGATATAGCTTATGACATCGCGAATATATCGAAGTTCTGAATTTAACTCAGCTACCTGAGGTTTACTAGAGGAATTGCTTATAATTAGTTGAAATAAGTGATACAAATAACCAATGCATTTGTATTCATATTCTCTGCTATGTAGAAGGTCATATAGGCAGTTCATAACATCATCATTACATTCGGTAGGTATATAGAGAGGCTGTTTTGTTGTGATTCCAGCAGCATGGAGAATCTCCGTTGCTTTTTGTCCATTAAAATGAATCCAAATATAATCCCAGGGATCTTCTTCGTCTGCTTGGTAGAAGGCTACTATATTTGGAGGCGTAAAGAAGGCTTGATTAGGGCCCACAGGGAATTCCTGATTTTCTAAGAATAACTTGCCTTTGCCATGTTTAATATAGTGCATGACATAATTGCTACGGATGATCGGTCCAAAGCTATACGCAGATTGGCACTTTTGGTAACCAATTTCGTAAAGATTAAGATCATCATAGGAATCATAATTAACAAAAAAAACATCATCAAAGTGTTTTACTGCCATGGAAGTTACTCCCTTCTAAGACGGATTAAAAGAATAGCATAACGTGGTTATCTTATATTTATTGATGATTCATATCACAAAGTAATTTATACTTTTTCCATTATACCAAATATTTTAAATTTTTTCCACAATAAGGATATATAATATTTGTGATTGAGATACACCATTCATTAATCACTAAAAAGCCGGTTCTATGAATGAACCGGCTTTCTTGCAATAGAAAAGAGTTATAACTAGGAAAGGAGATTATGAGATGACAATAAAATTATTAAATGAGTATACGTTCCATGATATTACCATTCGGTATCTTTTGGATACAGAGAATGGACATATAGGCTTACAGCTACTTCCATCCGATCTGAAGTTAGCTAATGATATTAAGAAAAATGAGACGATGGAATCCATGGTACAGCTCAAGCTGACGGGAGATATCTATGATGCCGCCTATGCCATGGGCAATAGTTTGAGGAACAGCGAGACCGTTCTTAAGTTGGTCTATGAGGGACAGAATCATAGTGTCATAGAGGGAAACCATCACATAGATACTATGCTAATAGATCACCGTGGATATAAAGTGACACATTGCCTTCGCTTCAAGGAGGGAACACATTATATCAGAGTACATTGCGTGTTTACCAATACAAAGGAAGAAACCTGCACCTTGGAGATGATGGAAAGCTTCTCATTATCAGGGCTGTCTCCTTATCTTACGGGAGATGGGCATGGATGTATGAAGGTGCATCGTATACGAAGTGTGTGGAGTCAGGAAGGGTTACACGAGGCAATTCACCTGGATGAGTTGCAATTAGAGCCGGCATGGGATCCTCATGCAGTACGTTGTGAACGGTTTGGACAGGCAGGTAGTATGCCTGTAAATAAATTCTTCCCCTTTGCTGCAGTTGAAGATTGCGTAAACCACGTCTTCTGGGGAGCACAGATTGCTCACCATGCATCTTGGCAAATGGAATTCTATCGTAAGGATGATGGACTTAGTTTCAGTGGTGGCTTAGCAGACAGAGAATTTGGTCATTGGATGAAAGAGGTAAAGAAAGGAGAATCCTTTACTACCCCTGAGGCCATACTGACCGTAGCCCATACAGAATCCTTTGACATATTGACAGCTAGGCTGACTGAGGCAGGCTTGGAAGGAATAGAGGATGTACCAGAGACGGAAGCCCAGTTACCACTTATTTTTAATGAATATTGCACTACCTGGGGAAAACCATCTCATGAGAATATAACAGGTATTCTAGAGAAAATGAAGGACAAAGGGTTTCGATACTTTGTCATTGATGCTGGATGGTATAAAGAAGAAGGCGTTCCATGGGATGTTGGCATGGGAGACTATGAAGTATCCAAAGAACTGTTTCCAGAGGGTTTGGAGAAGACTGCACAGGCGATTCGTGATGCAGGAATGATTCCAGGGATATGGTTTGAGATTGAGACCGTAGGAAGTGCTTCTAGGGCTTATCATATGGAGAAGCATCTATTACATAAAGATGGTAAAGCCTTAACCAGCTACTTTAGAAGATTCTGGAACATGAGGGATCCCTGGGTGGAGCAATATCTAACAGAAAAGGTCATTGGAACCTTAAAGAAATATCATTTTGGCTATCTGAAGATCGATTATAATGAGACAATTGGAATTGGTTGTGATGGGGCAGAATCCTTGGGAGAAGGCCTTCGACAGAATATGCAGGCTACCTCAGCATTTATTGAGAAAATTAAACGTGAAGTTCCAGGCATTGTCATTGAAAACTGTGCTTCAGGCGGTCATCGACTGGAGCCAGGCTTAATGTCTCAGGTTAGTATGGCCTCCTTCTCAGATGCTCATGAATGCGTAGAGATTCCAATCATAGCGGCCAATCTACATCGTATAATCCTACCAAGACAAAGCCAGATATGGGCAGTCATCCGTACCAACGATTCCCTTAAAAGAATTGCATACTCCGTAATCAATACATTCCTTGGAAGACTTTGCATCTCTGGAGATGTCACTGAACTCTCTGCAGATCAGTGGAAGGTACTAGATGAGGGGATGCAGTTCTATAAAGAAATCGTACCAATCATTAGGGATGGACAGTCCTATTTATATGGACAACGTAATGTAGGAAATCGATATCCAAAAGGGTGGCAAGGTTTAGTTCGGATAGGTAAGGAAGGAAAAGCGTTTATGACACTTCATGTGTTTGACGGTGTGTTACCAGAGGAAATCACTATTAAACTACCAGACAATTGTCCCTCCACTATAACCAAGGTATATTCCGATAAAAAGGAAGAAGTAGTGATCGAGAATGGAGTATTAAGATACACTCCAAGAGAGAATATGAAAGCATTGGCGATAGGGTTATGTTTTCGTGTTTAAATAGCTGTGGTTTCATTATAGCCTCATGGGGTGGAATCGGTGTAAGGTTAAGCGAAGATAACAGTTTTTCTGTTCTTGAGGAATACTGTTGTTTTTAATAGTGGGATTCAAAAGGCATCTGCTACACCTATCTCGACATCAAACGACACTATATGTTATGTGGTGCTAATTTTTGTAGAATAAACAAAATAAAAGGTGAAGTTTAGTAAATATTGTGATATAATATTAGAAAGGTATTTAACTTATTTTGAGAATAATTACTACATAGTAAAAAGAAAAAATAGATAAAAGGGGGATAAGATTATGAAGAAATTCATTAGAAAGATTGCTTGCCTCGCACTAGCTCTACTTCTTGTATTTTCTACAATAAGCATTGATTGTTTCACAGCTAACGCGTTTGAGACAAAAAATCAACGATTAGGAGCAACCCAGACAGAAGGGACTTTAGCTACGCCTACTAACCTGGAATGGAAGTCTAACAGTACAGCAACAGCTTCATGGGATGCTGTAGACGACGCAAATTATTATAATGTGAAAGTTTATGTTTCTTACAATGGAACAGAGATAGGTAGTAGAGAAACAGGAACGGCTTCCACAGAGATTGACTTACAACAAGAGATTAATTCGATTGTTGAAAATGCTAACTATAATACTGTTCAGGTGACTTTTGATGTACAAGCAAAGATTATTAACATTACTGATAATACATATATTTTGGGTAAGGTTTCAGGTAAATCTGGAAGTATTGATTATCTTATAACTGCTATTGCAAAAGTAAAATTTGAAACACCAACAAATTTGACTTTTGACAAAAGTACCTTAAATATAACTTGGAATGGCGATAAGAATACAGATATGTATTATATTGAGTTCAAGTTTGATAATAATGGAGTAGTAAATTATCATACAACCTATGTAAATTCATATGAAGGTCGTGATACAACGTCCTTATGGGCTAACATATCAGCAGAATTATATAGGGCATATAGGAATATATATTCCAAGAAAACAGATGTAAAAGTTTCATATCGATTGTATGGTACATACTGGTGTATAAATAATAAAGAGTCATATTATTATCCAAGCGATTGGTCAGATTGGTCACAAGAAATAAACTATAGTAGGAACTTAGATGAGAAAGCAAAATTTGAAACACCATCAAATTTGACATTCGACGAAAACACGTTAAACATTACCTGGAATGGGGATATGAATTCTGATATGTATTATATCCAGTTCAAGTTTGATAATAATGGAGTAGTAAATTATTATACAACTTATGTATACCCATATGAAGGTCGTGATACAACGTCCTTATCGGCTAACATATCAGTAGAATTATATAGGGCATACAGGAATATGTATTCTGAGAAAACAGATGTAAAAGTTTCGTATCGATTGTATAGCACATACTACTGTACAAATGATAAAGATCTCTATTACGATCAAAGTGATTGGTCAAATTGGTCACAAGAAATACACTATAGTAGGAACTTAGATGAGAAAGTGAAATTAGAAACACCAACGAATTTAACATTTGACGAAAGCACGTTAAATATAACTTGGAATGGCGATAAGAACGCAGATATGTATTATATCGAGTTTATGTTTGATAATAATAGAATAGTAAACTATTATACTCCATATGTTGAACCATTTGAAGGACGTAATACAACTTCTTTATCAGCAAATATTTCAGAGAATTTATATTCGGTATATAAGAATAGTTCCTTGGATCCAGCACCAGTTTTGGTTTCGTATCGACTGCAGGGTACATATTGGTGTACAAATGATAAAGACCTCTATTACTATCCGACCGATTGGTCAGAGTGGTCCAATGAAATATTATATAATCCAAATAACTTAATTGTTGTAGATACAATCAAGTTATCCCCTATTGATCCAGTTGTAGCTGTAGGAGATACTATTTACTTAGGAAAAACCATTTCACCAGAAAATGCTTATTACTCAAACATTCAATGGTCAAGCAGTGATACCAGTGTGGCTACAGTAAATAGGTCTGGACAAATCACTGGTGTGTCAGTGGGTTCAGCTACTATTACAGCTAAGATTGGTAAAGCTTCAACAACAGCAACTGTTTGTGTATATCAAATCGAGAGTAATATTGAGGATCCAGCATCTGAAAATGCAGTAATAGATGAAACAAAAGATATTATCGAATCAATCATTAGTGATGGGGATGCATCAGGGACAGATATTGATGATGTAGAGGAAGCACGTGAAGAGATTGAAGATGGAGCGCAAAACGGTAACGACTTTAATGTTAATATACATAAACAAAAGAGATATAAAAATCAATATAGTAAGGATTGGGATAAAATTAAACAAAAAGCTGGTGAAGATAAAGAATTTGCAGGCGGCTATGATGTGAACATTGCAATCTCACATAAAGATAGTTCTGGCCAAGATCATCATATTGGAAATATAACGGAATTTGATGATGATATTAAATTCACTATCGATAAACCTACTAATTTGCCAAAGGTGCCAAAAGGCTATAAAAGAGAATATAAAATGGTTCGCATTCATGATGGACAAGTAGAAACGGTTCCTTTGACTCAGAATGGGGATGGTTCGCTCACAGTGAAATCGGATAAGTTCTCTGAGTTTGTTCTGTTATATTCTGATTCGAATTGTACACATGTTTATACCAATTACAAGTATAATAATGATGCGACATGGACGACTAATGGAACTGAAACAGGGAAATGTTCTGTATGTGGACAAACGGATACAAGAGAAAAGAAGAATTCAGCTTTAGGCCTTAAGTATGCGCATCCAGTGTTTAAATGGAGTGCAGATGGTAAGTCATGTAAAGTAACATATACATGTTCTAAAAATTCTGTTCGTAAAGAAACAAAAAAATGCACTGTTACATCAAAAGTAAAGGTAGCAGCAACATGTACCAAAAAGGGAACCACCATTTATACAGCAACATATGGGGTATTTAGAAATACCAAGGTCGTGCAGAATATTAGCCTTAAACCTCACGTGAAGAGAACTAGAATTACGAAAGCTACCACACGTGCGGATGGTAAGAGAGAGATATACTGTTCTTCTTGTAAGAAAGTATTTGAGTCGAAGGTGATTAAAAAGATTAAGACCGTTTCCTTGAGGTATTCTAGTACATTATATACAGGAAAAGGACTGAAACCGGCTGTTACTGTGAAGGACTCTGCAGGAAAGACCATTGCGGCTAGCAATTATACTGTTACCTACAAGAACAACAAGAATGTTGGTAAAGCTATCGTTACAATTAAGTTCAAAGGAAACTATTCTGGAACAATAACCAAAACATTCTTGATATATCCAAAAGAAACAACAGTAAGTAAACTCACAGCTTCTTCAAAAGGATTTAAGGTAAGCTGGAAGAAGCAGACGACCCAAACTACTGGATATGAGATTCAATATGCTACCGATAAGAAATTTACAAAGAATAAGAAAACGGTATCTGTTAAGAACGCTAATACAACATCTACTTCCGTTACACAGCTAAAAGCAAAAACAAAGTATTATGTACGGATTAGGACATATAAAATAGTTAGTGGTATAAAGAATTATTCTACGTGGAAGACATACTCTAAAACAGTAACTACAAAAAAATAGTGGATACACTGCCGGCTGGGATAAAACCCAGTCGGTTTTTTTATCTTCAAGAGGAGTGTGGTTGTCAGAAATGTATACTAGAACAATGGTATTTATAACAGCTCATGTAAGTATAAGAGATTTTATACATATATTTGAAATATATGGAGGTGCATCCTATAATGTAATGGAAGAGAAGTATGGTCGTGAATAGGGGAGGATTTGTATGAATGAAGTATATTATTGGTTAATTGGAATGATGATACTAAGTGCATTAGTAACACTATTTCTGCCAAAGATTAAGGGGTTTTTTGGGGAAGCTTCTGTAGCGGCAACGTTATCTATGCTTCCGAAGGAAGAATATAGACTGCTCAATAACATAATGCTGAAAACGGAGCGAGGAACTACCCAGATAGATCATATTGTACTGTCTTTATATGGCATTGAAGTGTAAGGAAGGAAAGTTCAGATAAAGGGAACGCAGGGTAACAATGCTATTGGATCTTCCAGTTGTAATAAAATATGAAAGCAGGTGTAGTATGTCATTTAAAATAATTCGTAATGATATTACCAAGATGAATACAGAAGCAATTGTGAATACAGCGAATGAACAGGTCTGTGTAGGTGCCGGATGTGATGCAGCAATTTATCATGCAGCAGGCTACAGCAAGTTGTTGGAATATAGAAAGCAATATGTAGGCGTTGTCAACGAAGGAGAATCCTTTATTACTCCTGGATTTGATCTAGCTGCAAAATACATTATTCACACAGTAAGCCCCCTCTACATAGACGGAAAACATGGTGAAGAAGAGAAGCTTCGTGCCTGCTATAAAAACAGTTTAAAACTTGCAAAAGAAAAAGGAATTACTGAAATAGCATTTCCACTTATTTCAACTGGAAGCTTTGGATATCCAAAGGAAGAAGGAATGCGTATTGCCATAGATGAAATCAATGCATTTCTTTTGTATAATGAAATGGATATTATCTTAGTTGTTTTTGACTCAAAAGCAACAAGGCTCGGTGAACATTTATATCCGAAACTGGAAGCATATATAGATCACAATTATGTTAGCTCTAGAGAAGAAGTGGAAGAGCAACTTCCAAGAAGAGCTATAAGTAGTCGACCAGAACCAACTTTTTCCAGAAATGAATCACCAAAGATGTCATCTATTGAAAAGATGGATATATGTTGGGAAAACAAATATGATGATTGGGATTTTGAGGAAGAACACGAAAGTAACCTAGAAGAGAGAATGGAACATATTTCTGATACCTTCTCCCAATACCTAATGTTTTTGATTCAGTCAAAAGGGATGGAGAATGCTGCAGTCTACAAGCGTGCCATTGTTGATAAGAAAATCTTTTCAAAGATTAAGAATAATATAGAGTATCATCCACAGAAGATCACAGCACTATGTCTTTGCGTTGGAGCTATGCTAAATCTTGATGAGACAAAAGATTTGCTTGCAAGAGCTGGCTATGCGTTGTCGCCATGTGATAAGACGGACATTATCTTTTCATATTTCATTAAAAACGAAATATACGATATGATAGAGCTTGATATTCAGCTCGAAGAGCATGGCTTGCCATGTATTATATCCTAACTAAAATGGGTCGTTTCCTAAGCGACCTGTTTTTTTGTGCCTTGATGTATAATGAGTCCAACATGTAAACAACCACATGAGTGGGATTAAACTAAGGAGGTTTTCATTATGCGTAAAGGATTAACAGAAGTAGTTTTCATTCTAGACAGAAGCGGCTCAATGAGTGGGTTAGAATCAGATACCATTGGGGGATTTAATTCTATGATTAACAAACAGAAAAAGGAAGAAGGAGAAGTTGTAATCTCAACGGTTCTCTTTGATGATGAGACAGAGATTCTTCATGACAGGGTAGACATTAAGAAGATTGAACCGATGAATGAGAATCAGTATTTTGTTAGAGGTTGTACAGCCCTTCTAGATGCGGTAGGTGGAGCAATTCATCATATTGGTAATGTACATAAGTACGCCAGAGAAGAAGACAGACCGGAGAAAACACTATTTATTATTACAACGGATGGGATGGAGAATTCAAGTCACAAATACACCTATAATAAAGTAAAGACAATGGTGGAGAGACAAAAAGAAAGATATGGATGGGAATTCTTATTCCTTGGTGCCAATATTGATGCAATTGAAGTGGCTGGAAGATTTGGAATCAAAGCAAATAGAGCAGTCAACTACGAATGTGATAGCGAAGGAACTGAACTTAATTACAGGGTGCTTAACGATACGGTAAGTAAAATGAGAAGTTGTGAAAGCGTAGTTAAGATGTCAATGATGTTAGATGAGGAAGATTGTTTGGCAGAAATCAGAGAAGATCACAGAAAGAGAAGTCGCAGATAGGAGGAGAGAATTATGGCAAGTTTAAGAGATGCGGTATATGGAGTAGCTGTTGGAGATGCATTGGGACTTCCTGTGCAATTTGAAGATAGAGATAGTTATGAATTAAAGGATATGGTTGGTTACGGGACCTTTGGATTACCTGAGGGAAGCTGGTCGGATGATACAAGCTTAACAATTGCCACTTGCGCAAGTGTTAAAGAAGTTGGAGGTGTAGATATAGTTGATATTAGAAACAGATTCGAAGATTGGCTTTTTAATGGAAACTATACTCCCTACGGTTCAGCCTATGATATTGGTGGAACTTGCGATAAAGCAATAAATGCGGGTAAAGGTTGTACCGATGAATGGTCCAATGGAAATGGTTCTCTTATGAGAATTATTCCGTTAGCATTTGTGCCAGAAATTACTGATAATGAGGTTGCTGAGGTATCGGCAATTACCCATGCACACCCTAGAGCAATATGTGGATGCATCATCTACGTCAACATAGCCAAAGGACTACTGGAGGGAAGAACACTTAAGGATTGTATTTTAGAATATGTGGATAAAAATTCTGAGTATTCGAGAATAAGGCACATAGAAGAGCTCTCAAGAGAAGAAATAAAATCCTCCGGTTATGTGGTGGATACTTTAGAAGCAGCTATGTGGTGTTTACTTACGACCAGTTCTTATCAGGACTGTATCTTAAAAGCAGTCAATCTAGGAGATGACACAGATACAGTTGGAGCAGTAGCAGGAGGGTTAGCAGGTATCATTTATGGAATGGGAGGAATTCCAGAAGAATGGATTTCAAAATTACAGAAAAGAGAAGTAATTGAAGAATGTTTATTTTAGACGATGAAAAGAGAAGGATGATGAGATATGACAAAAACGATTTTGGATTCTCACATACACATAATTCCAGGAGTAGATGATGGGGCTACAGATATTGATATTGCAATGGAGATGATAGAAAAATCCAAAAGTCAGGGGACAAAAAATATCATTGCAACATCACATAGTTATGCATTTGATATTAATGCGCAAAAGGCAAACGAATCGTTTCTTAAGCTTCAACAAGAATGTTTAAGCAAAGGGATTGGTCTTTATATGGGGTGTGAAATTTTATGCCAACCACACAAAATAAAGGAAATAATTCACGATATTAATACTGAAAAATATCCATCAATGAATAAGACAAAATATATTCTTATGGAGTGGGACAACTATAATGCTCAGATAGAGAAATTGAACAAGTGTATAGATTTATTTGTAGAAAATGGATGGAAACCAATTATCGCACATGCAGAAAGATATTTCTTTTCTTCAGTTGAATTAGTCAAGCAATGGATTTTACATGGTGCATTGATACAGATGAATTTGTACTCAGTGGCAGATGAAGAAGATATGTGTATTCGAGGATTAGCAAGAGCACTACTAAAGGAAAAACTAGTATCAATTATAGGAACTGATGCTCATGGAATAAATCATAGAGCACCAATGATAGATAATGGAGTTAAAGAAATGTATTCATTTTTGGATGAAGCATATGTTGATGCTATTCTTTTTAAGAATGCAATGCAAATGTTTGGGATTAGTTAGAAAAATGAAAAAACAGGAATAGAAACTGAAAAGTGACAGAAAAGCATCCTGAAATAAGCTGAAGCAAAATACAAAGTCCGTAGTATGGGTCAGCCAATTTACTAGAATTTGAGTGTAAGTAAAATAACTAGAAAATTATCTAGAGAGATAGGAGAATTATTGTTTCTATTAATTTGATAAGAAAATGGAGGAAGAGCAATATGACAGGATTATTTGGAGATTTGTTTGATTTAAATCATGATGGAGAGTTAGATACATTTGAAAAGGCAGCAGAGTTTGCAACATTTGCAAGTATTATGGACGCCATGGAATCAGAAAAAGAATCAACAGGAATTGATGATGAAGATGGTTTACTTGAATTGAATGGGCTTGATCGTGATGAACTTGAATATATGGATGATGAAAGAAGAGAAGCGTTAGAGGATGCTGGATTAGATCCAGATGATTTTGATTAATTCTTAAGAAGAAATCATAATAGGCGAGATGTACTTTACGTTTTCGGGATGCAATCAGTACTTTGGATAAGAATTCGTGGAAAGGAAATTAATGTTAATCGTGCAGTTATATAAGTATACTATTATGAATTTAAGTAAAAATCAAACTGCATCTCGGTTGTAAATCACTTTTGTTTGATTTTAGTGTCATGTATTAGCGAAAATATTACTATATAATTGAAAATATACACATTATTTGGTATAATATAACTTTAATAAAGAAGACTTACTGGGATGAAATGAATATTATTCTTATAGATAAAGTAAAGGAGCTGTTCTTTATGGCGTTCAATCCAGGTTACAAAATAGGACAAGAATTAAAAAATGCGGATATCGTATCGACATTTGGGTGTGGAAATATGGGGGGGATGCGTAGGTCCCATGGTACGAATACTCTGGTTATTGTTTCGGATTATACAAAGGGAATTTACCATGACAAATGGATAGGTGGTATCCTTCATTATACTGGAATGGGTAAGAATGGAGATCAAGATATAAAGTGGGCACAAAATGCCACGTTAGCTAATTGCGGCTATAACGGTGTGGATGTTCATTTGTTTGAGGTAATGGATTCTGGCGTTTATGTTTATTGTGGAAGAATTGAGCTAGTTGGAAAACCATACACTGAAGTTCAGCCTGGAGAAAATGGTATTAATAGAAAAGTTTGGATGTTTCCTGTAAGGCCCGTACCAGATAATAACGTAATAAAGCCAAGCATGTTTGTTTTTGAAGATATGGCCGACTATAAAGCTAGAGGAAAAAATGTTGATAAAGAATATGCTCTTTTGATGGAAGAGAATAAACAAAAGAGGAGTGGTGGCAAGAAGATTGATAAGCGCATCATACATAGAATTTATGGAACTGGTACTGTATTAAAAATAGTTGATGGCCTGATAAATGTTACTTTTGATGATGGAACCAAGAGAACTCTTGATGAACAGATTTGCGTAGATAAGGGCCTCATTGAATATATTTAATTGAGTTTGTGATAATAGAGGAGAAGTATATGGAATATGAATAAGGAAAATTTAAAGAAGTATATCTAGGATTGCCCAAATTAAAATGCACCTGTAACGGAATGGATTATTTCAGGAAATCCTAAAGTGTATGATGTTATTGTTCCTTTTATGAGCTAGGAATTGTAGATTGGTGACAGAGCGAATGCAGTTGTTAAAGAAATTTCGACTATAGATGACAGTAAGTTTTAATGTATCTGGCGAATTTAATGGTTCAAATGGTAGATATATGGAACTTGAAATGATTGATAAGTTTGGTACAAATCTGTTGGTTAAACGAAAGGACGTGATGAAATAGCTCAGAAAAAAAGAAAATCTTCTGACGACACTGTTACATTCAAGGCAAATGTTACACTAAAAACAGATGAATATAAAAAATATAAGTCTGGCAAAACTAAATCGAAAAATGGACTTAGAGGCGAGAATGGGAAGCTAAGCTCTATACCTGATTTTGAAGAAATTGAAGATGATACATATTATCCTGTACATGGAGGAGAATATGATATACAGGAATACAAAGAAAGGAAAGTTCAGCTATCACCGGAAGCTCAAGCAGCATGTGAGGCAATAGGAAATATAATAGCAGAAGTACTCATCAAATTAGGTGAGAGAGCTTTTGAAGCAGCAAAACCATATGTTAAAAATTTGTGGCAGAATAAAGTTGTCCCAGGGGCTAAAAGACTTTTTAATAAGGTTACAACAAAAGATAAAACATCTTTACATAGTAAAAATGAAAAAGGAACTGATACTACTGGTTTAGTAAGTAAAACAGATATTGCAGTTCAAAATATGAATGCATTAAATTCTTTATCAGGAAACATTGAGGTTATGTACGATGAGTACTTAAGGAATATGACCAGTGAAGAAGCACAACAACATCTTATAAATATTGTTGTATTAACAGCAAGATTGGCATATGAGATAAAAGAGTTATCCAGAGTGGTGATCATCAATAATGAGCGTTTATCTGGCCAGTATCAGGCGGATGTAGAAAGAATTACTCAACAGCGTGTTATGAAAAGTTTTAATAGCATACTTGAGAATAATCTAATGCTTTTGGATGAAGAATCCTCTGAGAAATTGTCTAATCTATTGGGGTACCAGGTGGTTGTTAATAGCAGCTTCATACCATTCGAAAGAATGCAATTAAAAGATGCATTAGAAATTAGTGGTTAGATAATAATTTCTTTGTAACGAAAACAAGGAATGAGTACATATAGGGTTACAGAGTTCAGAAGTTATATCTGAGGATAGAAAAAATGCTTCATGGAAGAAGTGCTTAAAATTCTTGTAGTTTGATTTACGAAATAAATGATTTTAAAGGAGGAGAGTAATGCCTAAATACTGTAGGGAGTGTATGGAAAATGAAAAAGAGTGTAGATGTAGTTATTTCAGCGGCATGGATATTGATTATTTAATATACCCTACTATTCGAGAACTGAGACGTAAGGGGTATAATACAGAATTTTGTTGTTCAGGTCATGAGTCTTCAGCATTACTTCAATTTTATATTTCTTTTTATGATGATATATTGGAAGAAATATGTTCCGATTTTTTTGAATATGAGAACTATAAATATAATGGGAGGACCAAACTACGAAGGAATAAAATTAGACCGAAAAAAGAAATAGAGAATAAATATAATAAGTCAAATGAGAAAGAGAAAATAGATATACTACAGAAGATAAACAGAGATGCATATGTATGGGCAAGAGAACTTCCGTTAATAGTTGTTAATTCGAAAATCATAAATAAAGAATTTGATACTACATATTATGAAGCATATGTTGACAGAAAAAAAGACCCATGGTTACTTCTAGTAAAGCCGAATAGAGATAATATATATTATGTGAATTTGCTTTCTGAATTATCCGAAGGAAATAATAAATTTTCTGTTGCAATTTTAAATAGAAATTTAGAGGTTTTTATACAAAGAAGTATAAGTCTACAAAATCAGGAGTGTTTGTTAAGGCTGACTTCTGATTATCCAGTAATTGTATATGGTGAAGATAAAAAGCTACAAGTTGAGACTATCAATTTTTATGGCCTAAATTGGTTGGTGATCATACCAGAAAAAGAAAAATATCTTCGGTTAGATAAGATTTCGCATGATAACTATATTAAAGAAAGTTCAATATCTTTCTTCATACATTATTTTAATAATTTGTGCAATGAAGGTATTCATTTCTGTAGCTTTGCGACCTCAAATCTAGTAATTATCTGTAGTGATGGTTACTCATTTACATATAGCATAGAAGAAGAAACTTTAGTTATTATGGGAGATGTCGAAGAAGTAGAGAATACAGATCTATCCATTGTAGATGTTATTCAAAGAGAGATATTTGTGTTTTGTAACAACATCCTTTTAGTAAGGGAGGAAATAAAAAGTGATAGATGAATACCAATATGCATTAAAATGGGCTCATAGAGCTGAACGTGAAGAAGATCCATTTGATAAATTTGTTTATTGCTTTTTCGCACTGAATGCATTATATAGCAAGTATTATGAGACTAGTGAACGCAAAGCAATAGAGAAACTTTTTGATTCTTATTATAAAGATGCAAAATTTAAAAAAGCAATTGGAGATATTCTAAGAATGACAGAATTTCAATATTTTATTGTGCGAAGACCAATTAAAAATTGTAGGTTTAGGAATAATAGTTCACAGGAAAGATATGTAGATACATCAATTGATCATGCTAAAATAAAGGAAAAGAGTTTATATAGGAGTAATAAAGCCATGCTTATGATATTATATCAGATACGATGTAATCTATTTCATGGGAATAAGGCATTTTATAACGAGGATGATCAAAAGATTATGAGCAACGCTTCCAGCTTACTATTGCAGTATGTAAAAGCGATGTTGGATGGAAATTATATTGGAGAAGTTATTTGAATACGACTGATACAGGGATAGTTGTATCTATAAGCCTAGAACTAGAGGAAAAAGAGAGGAAAATAAAATTCAATAAAGGGTTCATTTAATGCGTTTATTGAAGATGATAAATTAAATCCTGTGGTTACCGATAGTAGAAGCATGCTTGACTACTACAGAACAGACCCAGGCGGGAATGTCAAGATTACCAATATGATGGTGATGACTTGATTTTACCGGCTGGGTTTGTTATATGGAGGAGTATTCTTGAGCAAAGTAAGCCAATATCCTAGTACTATTTCTTCGTTAGGATGTATGATATAATTTAGAAAGAATGGTTTTGAGATGTTGAGATTGGAAAAGAGTTAGTTGAAAATATCCAGTCTATAGGAAGGAACAAAGTATATGCCAAATCAATTTTTGACAAATTATTCAGAGGTTACATTTCTAGAGAAAATAAAAGAGAATCTTAGACACTGCAATTCTTTTAGTTTTTCGGTCAGCTTTATAAAAAAGGCAGGCCTTGTTTTACTGAACAAAGATATTGAAGCTGCAGTGGAAAGAGGGGTAAAGGGACGATTAATAACTTCTACATATCAGAATTTTACTGACATTGAATCGCTGAAGTCGTTTTACACATTGATGGGAAGATGCCCTAACTTTGAGTGTCATCTTGATTTTGAAAGTTTTCATGATAGCGGATATTCTACATTGGGCTATCATTCGAAGGGATATTTGTTTGAATTTGATGATTATAGAGAACTGGTAGTAGGTTCTTCCAATATTACCAGGTATGCCTTGCTTAAGAATGTTGAGTGGAATGTAGCCGTAGCAGACTCTTATGAGACTGGCGTATATGATCAGGCAATGGAGGAGTTTCAGGATAAGTGGGATAATACATATCCACTTGATGCAGAAATAATTAATAAGTACTCCATAAGATTGAATTATGCCATTGAAAGATGGGATATGGATTATGATCTTTCTTCTTCAAAGATTAAGCCTAATTATATGCAGAAGAAAGCTCTTAAGGAGCTTAATAGATATCGAGCCGTTGGTGTTAATAGAGCACTTACCATTGCTTCTGCCGGTAGTGGTAAGACCTATTTAGCAGCATTTGATGCCCTTAATTTCAATCCTAAGAAATTATTATATATTGCTCATGAAGGTTCAATATTAAGGAAATCTCTGGAGACGTTTCAGGAAGTATTTAGAAGTAACGTGACATATGGATTGTATGGCGGAGGAGCAAGGGATCTAGACGCGGATTTTCTTTTTGCCACCAATATCAGTATGTGCATTGCTATAGATTCTGACGTACAGATATTTGCGAGAGATGAGTTTGATTATGTGATTATCGATGAATGTCATCATGCTACTGCTGAGACATACAAGAAGATCATTGCTTATTTCGAACCGGAATTCTTGTTGGGATTAACGGCTACGCCAGAGCGTTTAGACAACCAGGACGTATTTGAACTGTTTGATTACAATGTTCCATATGAGTTGAGGCTTCGTGATGCTATTGCAAATGATTTGGTTGTTCCATTTAAGTATTATGGAATCAGGGATCAGCTGGTAGATTACGGACTTCCAAACAACCAGGAACGTAAAATGATTGCCCAGATGGCAAATGAGGACCATTGTGATTTTATATCTACGCAAATAGAGAAACATAGACCACAGGGCAAGTTAAAGGCATTAGCTTTTTGCCGAAATGTGACTCATGCCAGAATGATGTGTGAAGCTCTGGGTGAGAGATATAAGACTGCTTATTTAACTGGCCGTAATGACATTGGAGAACGAGTTAGAGCCTATAATGATTTGCAGGATGACACCTCAGAACTTGAGATTCTTTTTACAGTGGATATTTTGAATGAAGGTGTTGATATACCTGGCGTAAATATGGTGCTGTTTTTGCGTCCTACTGAGTCTACAACTATCTTTATTCAGCAGCTTGGTCGAGGACTTCGTAAGTATACAAACAAGGAATATGTAACAGTTCTTGACTTTATTGGAAATAGCTATAAGAGGAGTGTCCAGATAGCATTTGCACTCGGCTCTTTGGCAGAGAACTTTGTCATGGAGAAGCGACTTATGGCAGCTCTTGTAAGGGATGATTTTACGGCGCTTGGTTTGGCGGAATATGGAGTAGAGATTCATATTGATGATCTGAGCAAGGAAGAAATCCTTGAGTATATTGATAAAGAAAACTTTAATGCTATCAAATATTTGAAGCAAGATTATTTTAACTTCAAAAAGTATATTGGAGCAGAATTCTATCCTCATCATATGGATTATATAAATAACGACTGTGCGCCTGACTTGATTAGGTTCATGAGCGTGAAAACACAGGGTAGAAAGAATTGCTCTTATTACAATTTCCTTAGAGGAATTGAGGAAGAGAACCTTCCTGTTTTTACAGAAGAGCAAGTAAACTTTGCCAACTACTTGTCAGGGTTATTGCCACTAGTTTGGACATACGAGTATCAGATAATTACTTGCATTCTACATGATATTAATTCTATTAATGATATCAGGAAGGAACTTCAGGATAAGATAAAAGACTTTAGGGAAGATGAATTCAAGCATGCAGTATCATTTCTTCAGTATACAGAAAAAACAGAGGAAAATATTGAGCTTCAGGTAGAACTTGATGATCAATTTAGAGAGTATATTGAAGACTTGGTTAATTATGGTCTTACAAGATTTGTCGTAGATAACGGCGAAGAAACTGGCTTTAAGCTATGGAAAAATTATCGAATTGATCAGGTTCAGCTTAAGTTATTAAAGAATCCTGGAAGCAATCAGAAAGGTTCATATTACTATGATGATTTTGTGGTGATATTTGCTTCCTTAAAGAAGAATTTGGATGAGGCGGACAAGCTGAATTATAAAGATAAGTTCCTCGAAGCAAATGTGTTTCAATGGGAGTCTATGCATAGTTTACCAGAATCTGATTATGAAAAACTGACACATAGTAGGTTTGTGTACCTGTTTATCAGAAAGGTGGATGCTGAGAATGGTATTGTTCTTCCATTCACATATGTGGGAACCGGGACACTTCACAATCCTAGAAAAACAGATGGTGGCAACGGAACATATCTTTTTGATATTCAAATGGAGAATGAGATACCTGAGTATTTACAGTATGACTTTGGATTAATGAAGGAGTTATAGAGGCGGAAGTTGTATATCACCTACGAATAGATATTATATACAAGATAGAGTTGACTTGACATTATTTGAAATGAAACATTTTTATGATTCTTCTGAGTATGAAAATGATATTTTATATTGTAGTTATAATATGTGCGATACACATATGAAGGAATGGCTCGAACATTTTGTGAAATTTGATACATATCTTGAATTCTTTATGTTTGACAATTTTGTGGTTGAACAACTTGAGTAAAAATATCCTATCAGTATTATTGATGGAAAAGCAATTGAGATTCAAGAATATCAACCTGCTATTAATCAAGATTGGAAACGTGAGAATTTGGAGAAAATGCTGCCAAACTTAAATGAATGATATTGCGACGTACATACAATATTGAGAAAGAAACGCATTGACTATTGGGGGATACATGGGTAAGGAAAAGAGTGAATTTTCTTGTATAGAAAACCTGCTTTCAAATAAAGGCGGGAAATATATGTCTAAAAAACTTAAAAAAATCCGGTGTGCAAATAGATTGATTGATTTTACAGAGAGCCCTGACTTTGCATTTGAGAATGAAGATGAGATTTTCGGAATCGAGCATTTTATAGTTGATTTATTATATAAGGACAATTGCGGAGTATTAAGATCTGGTAGCAGGCTATCTGAAGAAGCTTTATGGGACATATATGGTAGAAATCATAAAGAACTAGAAGAAGGACAGTTTGATGCTAAGAAGGCAGGTAAAGAAATAGAAGGTACTGTACAAAAGATTATTGATTTGGTGGCGTCATTCGATTATAAGCAATATATTTCTGAATTTGAAAGAATAGTTAATAAGCACGGAAGGAAAATTGAGCAATACTATTCAAATCTAAAGCATAAAGATAAAACAAAACTTTTTTTCTTGATAGAAGAGAGGGTTCCACAAATTGAACGATACAGTTCGATAATTAATTGCGTTGCCTATCGTAGGGATGGGGCTAGAGTTATGTATCCAATTTATTGTCCTATTATTACAGAAGATATGCTAAAAGTAATTAAGCAATATATTGGATGTATTGAGGGTATAATTATCCAGGTGTATAAGATATCGGACTTAATGAATCACATGACTTCAATGATATATCTAGATGTGACAGATGAAGCTAATTTATATAAAAGTTTAAGAGAACAAAAAGTGGATGTTTTCAATGGATTTGAGATTAACGCACCGGGTTTTCAATTTACGTTAGAAATAGAATAAGCAAGGCAGTAATGTAAAATATAAGAAGCTTGATAGAAGATATCTATCCTGCTTCTTTTTTGTTCAATTCACCTGCTGAAACGTACCAACCTCTCTTGATCTGCTTCTCCTCGGCAGCACTGGTTGGAATCCCAGCATATTTTCTGCTACGGTCATACATATAATTGCTAATTTCTGTTAGTAAAGAATCATATGCATTAACTCTATCTGCTATAGTTCCTACGCCATGCCTGCTATAGTCTCCAATTATAGTACCATTTTTTACTTTCACATTTGTTACCTTACCACTATCTTATGGTGTGGCAAGAAAAAATGATTTTAAAGGTGTGTATGATTGTAATGTATATCTTATAAAGAACATTGCAAATAGTTTATTCGGTTGAGGAGAATGTGGAGGAACTGTTGGTGAATATGGCAGCATGGGAAGTGTTTGGTAAGCTTAGAGGAAAGAAGCTACCGAAGATGAAGGAACTGTGCGGGAGGAATATGGGAGAATTAGGACTGAGAAGAGGGAGAGGTATGTGGAGTACAGGAAGATTAGGGCGGAGAGGAAGGAGATTGGGATTATGAAGGGGAATGTGGATATGGTATTATGAAACGTGA
Source organism: Bacillota bacterium (assembly GCA_023416695.1). Classification (GTDB taxonomy): domain Bacteria; phylum Bacillota; class Clostridia; order Lachnospirales; family Lachnospiraceae; genus KM106-2. Next base: position 66,055 of record JAEZGY010000103.1, read on the forward strand.
AAATGGAGAAAAAGGGGAGAGTTGAAAGAAATAACTAATAGTTTTACGTTCGAATATGAGGGTATATATGATGATATTTAATGATGAAATATACTAAAATTTAGAAATAATATGTAGAAGAGGTATTTTGTGGTAAAATAATTTGTATATACCTGTATCACTTTTATGAGGTGGTAAATAATTATATCTGAAAGCGGTGATTATTTGTGTCAGTAGATTATAAACTATATAATGAGTTAGTAAGGCTTAGAGAAACTTTAAAAGAGCAAGGTAGACGAACTACTGGAAGAGCACCATTAGTTTGTCATGATGATGCTCTTTATGCAATAGCAAAAATGTGTCCAAAAAAAATGTCTGATTTGGAAAGTATACCTGGTATCGGTAGGGCATTTATTGATAATTATGGAAAAAACTTTGTTGAAGTAATAAATATGCATTATATATCCTCTAATGAGAAAACTGTTAATATATCAAATAATGCAAGCCAAATACTTAAAGAATTAGAGAAGAAGCTTGTAAGTATAAATCGTAGGAACCGTCTTCTTTATATGCCTAAGCTTGTTAATAAATATTCATATGATCTAGTATCAGATGACAAAACCAAACTCTTAAGTGTTTTGTTTACACCGGGAAAGACAATTACTATTTGTGATTTGGCAGATAACGATCCGTTAATGGGGAAGAAATATAAATGTATAGTAACACTTTTAAGGGAGGTTAATAAGGATTTAAGAGATCGTGGTCAAAATGATTTGTATGTTGGTTATCCTTTTGTTATGGGAAGAGTACCAGGGGAAAACTTTGATATCAGGTGTCCGTTAGCATTATTTCCAGTGTCAGTAGACAGAACACCTACTACTATCACTTTAAGGCTAGATGATTCACGGGACGTTATATATAATAATACTTTAATGCTTGCATATTTTAAGTTTAACAATATTAAGAAGCCGTTACCATTAAATGTGATTGAAGATTTAAATCAGCAGAGTTTTTTACCTAACCTACTGAAGTATTATAAAGATAATGATATGAACATAGGTTTTAAGGGAAATGGGTTATCAAAGTTTAAGGAGTATATAAGTGGCGAGTTTCCTAAATTTAGTGAAGGAGAAATGTACTTAGTTCAGAATATAGTATTAGGTAAGTTTCCAGTTTGTTCAAGTGCTATTCAGAAGGATTTTGATGAGATACTTATAAACGGAGAGATAAATTCCCTCATGAATGAATTGCTACTTGAGGTTAATTCTTGGGATTATGAATCAGATTTATATTACGGGGAGGGAGAAGAAAAGGATAAGAATCAGGAATTTGAGATTACTGAGAAGAATCTTATCTATATTCATGATTTGGATAGTTCACAAGAAAATGTTTTAGCGGCTATAAATAACATGGATAAGCTTGTTATTCAGGGGCCTCCGGGGACAGGTAAGTCACAAACAATTACGAGTTTGATTGCTAAATGTATTAATGAGGAAAAGACGGTATTAATGGTTTCTGAGAAAAAAACAGCCCTTGATGTAGTTTATTCTCGCCTAGGAAATCTGTCGAAGTATGCTCTTTTAATTGATGATGTTGGTAACAAGGAATTGTTTTATCAGCAGTTATCAAGGATGTTCTATTTGGGTAGCAAATTGTATGAAGATGTGGTAGATGTAGACTTATTAGCGGAAAGCATTGATGAAAAGATAAGAGTGTTGGAAAGAATAGCTGAGCGACTCTACAGAGTAAATGATTTTGGAATAGAACCCTATAAACTTTATACAAAAACTCAAAAAATGGATTTAAGTAATCCAGAGAGTCTAAATAAAATTCATAAGATACATGAAATACTTGGAAATGAAATTAAGGAAATAAAATACGATGCATTAACTGCGATATATAATAGGTTTTCAAATGCAGAATTATTAGGTCAGCTTGAGCTTTTCTGTAGGCTTATGGAACAGTATCCTTGGTTGTCGTATACTAAAAGAAATATGAGCAGCTTAGACATTATGGGTTTGAAGGATACTTTTAATGAATATAATACAATTTATACTGATTTTATGGATAAAAATGTAATTGCACGTCTTTTAACCAAGAGGAAATTAAAGAGAGCTGCTGGTATTTTCATAGATAAATATTGTGCTGAATCAAGAGTTTCAATGATAAGTCAACTTATGAAAAATCCAGAGCACATTCGTATAGGTTTTGAACAGTACCTTGCATATGATAGTATTTATCCAATATATGATCGGCTAAGTTCTCAAGAGAGGTCTTATATTAATGCTATGTTTAAGGTGAGCAATTTGTATAATACACTTATAGAAGCTAATAATGCATTTTATAATGGGATTTTGTATGAGAACATTGTTGAATTTGAAGCAAAGAACAAAGAGGTATTAGCTACTATTGATCATTATTCAAATATCATTAGAGAACTTAGTGCGACAATAGAAAAGAAGAAAAAGCTTACTAGAGTTCGTTTAAAGGTTATATTAAGCCATAGTATGGGTAATATTACTCTTGCAAAGCGTAACGGTGATATTCAACGTGCTATTGAAAGTAAGCGTAAGTGGAGTGTAAACAAATTTATTTCAAAATTTAGTTTTGAGCTTTTTAAAGGAATAAAGGTATGGCTCCTTACACCTGAAGTTGTTTCAGAGATTATACCTTTGGAGAAGGGAATGTTTGATTTGGTTATTTTTGATGAAGCTTCCCAAATGTATATTGAAAAAGGTCTTCCTACAATTTATAGAGCAAAGAAAGTTATAATAGCGGGGGACCATAAGCAACTTAGACCATCCAGTTTGGGTTCAGGTCGAATGGAAATAAATGATGATGATATTCAAGATAGTGAAGAGGATAATGCAGCACTTGAAGAGGAAAGCTTACTTGATCTAGCAAGATTTAAATATAGAAATATAATGCTTAATTTCCATTATAGATCGGCATATGAGGAATTAATAGCATTTTCTAATTATGCCTTTTACAAGGGTAGGTTATATGTTTCACCCAATATAGATAAGCCAAAGAAACCACCTATAGAGTTTCACAAGATACGAGAAGCAAAATGGCAAAATCGTTCAAATATGAAAGAAGCCAAATATGTAGTTGCTAAGCTAAAGGATATATTTAGAGAGCGTAATAATGAAGACACAATAGGAATCATTACATTTAACAGTAGTCAACGCGACCTAATTCTTGATTAGATTGATGAGCAATGTACGTTGGATTCTGAATTTGCATCGTCTATTCGAGCAGAACTGAAGAGAGAGAAAGATGGTGAGGATATTGGATTGTTTATTAAGAACATTGAAAGTGTACAGGGTGATGAACGGGACATTATTATTTTCTCTATTGGCTATGCAAAAAATGAGGATGGAAGACTAATTCGTAATTTTGGTTGGTTAAATCAACGTGGAGGAGAAAACCGTTTAAATGTTGCTATTAGTAGAGCAAAGAAAAAGATTCATATTGTTGCATCATTTAATCCAGAAGAATTACAAGTTGAAGATGCAAAAAATGATGGACCTAGATTTTTAAAGAAGTACTTACAGTATACAAAAGCAATTAGTGAAGGCGACAATGAAACTGTACAACAGATATTATTATCCTTTGGTGATGATAGTAATATGGATGAGAATGTACGATTTGATAGTGAGTTTGAAGCACAAGTGTATGATGCACTGGACGCAATACTTGCAGACAGAGGATATAAGGTAGATACCCAAGTTGGTATTGGTGGTTACAGTATAGATCTTGCCATTAAAAAAGACGGAAAGTATTTACTTGGAATTGAATGTGACGGACGAATGTATCACAGTTCAAAGTCTGCAAGAGAAAGAGATTATCATAGACAGAAATATCTTGAATCTCGTGGGTGGAGGATACATCGTATCTGGAGCTCGAATTGGTGGAAGAATCCCCAAAACGAAATTATAAAAATTTGCAATATAGTAGAATCATTGGATGATGATATTAAGTGATTAGTAACAATATATCTGTCAAAAATATAAGGGGTTTTTGGGGAGGCTACTGTAGCAACATGAGTATTAATGCTAATGTAGATTCTAAAGACAATCGAAAAGAACACGTAGCCTCCATACGAACTAATGTAAAGAAACAGAAAGAGGATATGAAGGCTGGGATTTGTCCGAAATGTGGAGGGGCCTTAAGAGAGCGTAACGGAAAGTATGGGAAGTTTACGGGATGTAGAAATTATCCGAAGTGTAGATTTATAGTAAAATAAGGATACGAGATTTCCTATTTTGTTTTTGAAGCAACATAGTGTATTATTATAGTATATATAAATACATAAGTAGAGTAAATCCAACAACTAAGAAAGACAGAGTAGGAATAATTATGTCAAATACAATTGATTATTATAATGCAAATGCTACTGGGTTTATGCAAGGAACAGCTAAGGTGGATATTTCCCTTATACATTCGGAGTTCCTAAGATGTATACCAAAGAATGGAGCCATTCTAGACTTTGGATGTGGATCTGGAAGAGATACAAAAGCATTTCTAGAGCTGGGCTATGAGGTGGATGCAATAGACGGGTCAGAAGAATTGTGTAAATTGGCAAGCAAACATACGGGAATCAATGTGAGGCACATGCTGTTTCAAGAGCTTAATGAAATCGAGAAGTATGATGGAATATGGGCCTGTGCATCAGTTCTTCATTTGGACAGAGTGCAGCTACATACTGTACTTAACAAGATGTGTGATGCCCTTAAGAAAAATGGAATTATCTATGTATCCTTTAAATATGGCATGTTTGAAGGAGAACGAAACGGAAGATATTTCACTGATTTCACGGAGGATACATTTACTAGTTTCCTAGCAGGAATCCATACTTTAAAGCTTGAAAAACAATGGATTACTAATGATGCAAGACCAGATCGAGGTGAGGAGAAGTGGCTGAATATAATTCTACGAAAATAGAATATTCATTAGCATTTAATGAAAAATATCATAATCAGTTGGACTTAGAGGGATTTTCCTTAATGATGAAGGATCCCTCCTATTGTTATAAATTTTATTGGTTAGAGGCAATTGTAAAGCTAATCTCAGGGAATAAAACAGAAGCCACATATGATGAGATCATTAACGAAATGATTGTCAACGCCTGGTACCCAGTACTGGAGTATCATGTGCATCTAAGTGGTATCTTTGGAGATGGAATCATAAAGGATAATCTCGAAAAGGCAGTTATTAAGTTGCATAGCTTATCGGGGCTACCAAATAACGCATCTGAAGTAGAAATAAAGAATCAAATTGCCGTTTTTGATAAAGACCTTCATGTAGAGAAAATGGAATTAACCAAGAATGTTCCCTATAAGGCTTTGTCAGGTTTTGCAAATAAAGGCGAAGAGAAGATTAGTCTTGATAGCAGTGCGGGAAGAATGATGGCGTATTATAACCGCCTCAATCAGACCTCTATACTACTTCCCTACACCTATGGAGCAGAAAATGGCTTAAATCGTAAATTAATATTTGCATCACCATGGATGCAGATGATTCAAGACCATACAGTCACAATCTTAGGATGGATACAACACGAAAAAGTCAAATGGCTACAAAATAATAATCCAGAGGTTCCAGGTTTGGTTTATAAACTATCACCAAATGAAGGTAAAGCTAGAAAATTAGATAATGTGCATAAGTTATGGGATGGCATTCTTGAACTTACGAGAGTACTGGACGTATTCAAGGATGAACCCATTGAGAAGGGGACTTACGATGTGGATCATTTTATTCCATGGTCTTTTGTTATGAATGACGAGCTGTGGAATCTGATGCCTATGGACTCTTCCCTGAATTCCACAAAGAATAGCAGACTTCCAAAATGGGAACCATTTTTTAGAAAGTTTGCGAAAAACCAATTTGTCATGTATCAAATGATACATGATGAGCACAAGGGGCAAATAAGAAGATTATATGATAATTGCTATAGAGATAACCTACACTCTATCTGGGCCAACCAAGAGCTATATAGAAAAGGGAATACAGAAGCAGAGTTTTACGCTATTTTAGAAAAGAATATGCAGCCAGTGTATGATTCCGCAAGAAGACAAGGATATCAGATTTGGTAGAGAGGGGATTGGTATTCCAGAGAAGTCTTTTAAGTTGTAAAGAATTCTTATTGGAAATATTGTTGAAGTACTGATTGCCCCTCCATATGGAATTACGCTTTATTAGCAGAATGAAAAGATGCATGATGGTGAAGTGAATGGAAGGAAAGATCATATTAAGAGAACGAAGAAAAATATCCTATAGTAATTCGAGAAGAACCAGAATATATACTCGTAGAGTAATTGGATATGCAGAGTGGGACAATTCGAGAAATCTATAATGCACTGGGTAAATTAGCATGGCAATACCGGAGATATGTTCCTAGTATGAATCATCATACATATTGTTCTGGAGGAGTAGTAAAGTGTCATATAAAGAGAATTCATCCACGTTGGATATTTAGAATACTTTTGTAAAGAATATGACAATCTAGAAGGATTGTAAAGGAGGTGCAAAATGATTTTATTTGATAATTCAGAGTATGATAAGTTTTTTAATCCACTTTGTTGTAAAAATAAAAGAATATATTATGAGTGCATTTTGCAGCTCATTGATAAGTCAAACATGGTTCCAATTCTTTATGAGACAGATGCTAGAGATACACTAATTTTGTATTTACGTAACTGCACCTATGCAGTTGAGGATGAGGATAACAGTGGAAATGTAGATGAGAATATTAGTTGTAAGAAATCTGAATCTGAAAATTCTAATGCGATACTTAGATATTTTAGGCATTGTGGGTGGATATCAGAACGTGAAATTGGTAGAAATGGAGATAATATTGCTTCTGTTATGCCATATTGCCGGAAGATGATAGATTCGATAGAGCGTATTTTTAATCGAGATAACAGTGCAGCTCTTACAAATCACATCTTTTCAATCTATGATATATTACATACGGCTTTTATAGCTGACCACGGAAGGACTCATAGACCATATTCTAATATTCTTGTTCCTGTAGTAGATAACGTGTCGGACCTCAAAAATGAACTTATTGTTTTGAAAGACAGTATCAGGTCTATTATGCGAATAATCATTAAAATGACAGAGACGAATGCATTAGGACAGTTTTTGATTAAAGATGAAATGATGGAAAATTTCTTTAATGATTATTTCTTTATAAAAAAAGATGGATTGATACCAGGTTATATTGAAGAAATTGAGAAGATGCTAAGACGTATAGCCAAAACTGATGTATATGAAAATATGATTAAAGAATATCAAAGCCTTTATAATGTGGATGAAATAAAAGCGAAAGAAATCGTGGAAGGACAATTCGCGGAGATAAAGAGCTTTATCAGTTATGATTATATAAAAGAAATGGATTTCATAGACAAGAAAATTAATAATTACTATAGTTTGTATTCTACGAGAATACTTATGGTTCTGAGCAATAATGTCAATATGCAGACTTATTTAAATGATTTATTGATGAAAATAAAAGATTTCGATGATGAAGACAAAAATGTGATTCTTCAGTCAATATCTAGGTGTTTTGCTTTACAATCTTACAAATACGTTGGACGTAAATCAATTGAACGAAGAAAAAAACGTAAACCAAATACTAAAAGTGGTGCAATCATTACCAGCACATTAACGGATGAGGAAAAAGCACGACTTACAAAGGAGCTTTTATATGAATATCCTGATCGTTATGGCGTTAAGCAAGCATCTTCCTATTTTAACAAGTATCTTGAATTAAAAGAGAGTTTTACTCCAGATAAAACCACAATAAAGACAAGGGATGATGCCATGATGGTAGCTGCAAGTATTATTTATTCAGGAACCGGAGAATTTCCATATGAAGTAGAATTTTTAGATGGCACTATAGATACCGAGGTTGCAACCATTAGTAATATTCGAATTAAGAGGAAGAGATAAATGAGTGATATAATACTAAGTATTTCAATAAAAGAAGAAAACAGCATATGGTTCAAACGTTGCATCCGAAAGTTGTTGGATTCAACATTTATTGTTGGGGATAAGGATGAAAAATTATATGCATTTATATCAAGAGAGTCAAATAGGCAGAATTTATCAGACTATCTTCGTATGATTGGTTTTGATGTATTGGTAGATACCAATGTGAGAATTGCTATGCTAAAAGCCCATGAATCCGATGAAGAGGCAGTAGGATTAAAACGAGCAAATGTTAGAACATTTACGACTGAACAGTATCATATTCTTTTGGTGCTATGGGATATATATCTTGAAAATCTAGGTTACAATGATGAAAATGTTGTAATGAAAGGAGATTTGGTTGACAAGCTCAAGGCCTATGAGGTGGATGCAAATAAAACAACACTATCAGGTGCGTTGAGTGTGTTCAAGAAATATGATCTAATAGATTTTGATTCAAAAGACGATTCGGAGGATGCAATTATTACACTTTACCCATCATTACAGTTTGGATGGGATGTAGAACAATTTAAGACTGTAACGGCAGAGTATATGAAGAATGATCAGGTAGATGAACTGATAGACGACAACGAGATGGAAGAAGAGGAGGACGAAGAATGATCCAATTGAAACAAATCCGGTTGATTAACTGGTATGGATTTAGCCACATGACTGTTCCAGCAGGTCTCTTTACCCTGATTGCTGGTAAGAATGGTAATGGTAAGTCAGTCTTTCTTGATGCAATAAAATATGCACTTTATGGTGATACTGTTTTCAATAAATCCACAGAAAACAAAGGTAGTAGAACGGTTCCTTCTTATACTAGAGGGCTTTTAGATGCTACGGCTGGTACGTTCATGAGGCCGGCAGATAAGATGCCAAATGTCTATACACACATTGTGCTTGAAATGGAAGAGGTAGATCTAGAAAGAAGTTTTATACTTGGAACGACTATTGATACGGATTCAGGCAATGGTTTTCAGACTCGTAGATATGTAATTGAAAATAAAACATTGGATGAGATAGCACATACCTATACCGAGAATGGGATGTTACTTGCTTATAGTGCGGCTGAATTGCAGAAGACATATAATCTTAAAATGATGGATGTTAAAGAAGGACTATCCAAGTTTATGCAAAGGACAGGCTTGCGATTTAATGAACAACAGTTAACCGCATTTAGAAGGAAGCTTAGGAGCATTATGTCTTATGATCCGAATGCCAAGATAGATCAATTTATACGAGAAAGTGTCTTAGAGGAAAAGAAGGTAGACTTTTCTAAATTAGTAGAGGCCAAGAATAATATAGACTCATTAACAGCGAATTTTCAAATTATTGATGAAGAAATCAAAGAGCTAGAAGGGATAATTGAATTATTTGATGAACTTCAAAGAGCTAGAAATGTGATTTTAGCGGATGATATAAAGATAGCCTATAACCGATTTCTAGAATGTAGAAATCAGATAGAAGAAGCGACACGCAATATGGAAGTTGCAACAAGACAGATTGCTGAGGATGAGAAAAAATTAGAAGTGATTGCTTCGCGAGAAAAAGAGACCAGATCGGCATATAATTCTGCAAAAGATAACTTAAATGCAATGGATTGTGCAAAGGCAATTGTTGAGGCAGAGGATGCTTTACAAAAATCACTTAAGATAAAGGCAAGGTGTAAGCAAGAGAAGGAGGATCTTTGTAATTTTCAGACAAAGGTTAGTGAACTTGTTGCGTGGTTTGAAACCGAACAGTACAAGGTGCATGAACAGCATGTTTTATCTTCACTTACCCTTGATATTGTTAGTAAAATTCAAAAGGAAAGTAGCGTAGAAGCTTTCTTGGCTGAAATTAAAAAATATAGAGATGGTATTCTAGGAACGATTATACGTATCAAAGATTTAACCCATAATAACGAACGGGAACAAATAAAGTGTCAACAAATTATTGATGATTGCCAAGCAAAGAAGACCACGTTTTCAGATATCCCTGATTATGTTGCATTGAAGAATGAGATTACTCGTGAGTTTGAAAAAAGAGGGATTCATTCAGAAGTATGCTTTGCCTGTGAATATGTCCTTGGTCTGAAGGATGAGACGTGGAGAGATACAATTGAGGGATATCTCGGAAGACGTAGATATACCATTCTTGTTGAGCCCGAGTATTATGATATTGCTGATGATGTACTTAATACATCAAAACATAAATATGCTCATTTGTTTAATACGAAACTTTTGATGAAGAAGGAAATAAATCCAGAAGAAGATTCGGTTGTTCAGTTCCTTGAAGTTAAAAACCCTGTTGCAAAGAAATATTTTGATTATCAGCTTGGCAGATTTCATGCAACTACAAAGGAAGAAGTAAGAAATTATGAAAATGCTATGTCAAAAGAAGGAAGAGTATCTGTTGCAATGGATAGCTATTACCTTCAATTTGACAAAATAAAATTTTATTGCCTTGGACAGGAGACCATAGAATTAAATAAGAAAAAAGCTATTAAAAAGCTTGAAGGACTAAAACAAGAATATATTGTATATCAAGAACAATTACAGCATGAAACTTCAAAGCAATCCTATTTAGATACAGAAGTGAAGTTCTTTGGTGACTACAATTATGATGCATGCAAAGAATATGAGGATGCGTTGCATGATTGCGCCCAAAAGGAGGCAGAGCTAACATCACTTAAGGAAGCCCAGAAGAATAACATGGAATATATGCAGCTTGCTACAAGAGTGTCTGAACTTGAGGATGAACTAGATGCCATTGAACATGAACGTGAAGATGTTCGTGATGATAAGTCTAAGATGTCTACATTGTTTGAATTGAATAAAGATAAGTATACTTCTTCCAATGAGAATATCGAAATTATTAGCAGTAAATTAAAGCAATACGAGATTACGAACAGTATCGTCTATAAGAAGGCTGTAGAAGATTTTGAGAGATATAATAGTAATGGTAAAATTAGAGTGGGTGGAATATTAAAGGATCGACCTCGATCAGAGCGAGCTTTAAAAGAAGCGGAAATGAAGTTAAGAGAAGGACAGGCTGCTTATAATGCAAAAAGGCCTGGAGAAAATCAATTACCAATGAGTGAAGACTCTCTAGCTGAATACCAAAGCAGGAAAACTAGAATATGGATGGATGATAGACAGGAAATTCAAGCAAAATTAAAAGATCAGACAAGACATTACGAGGAAATATTCAAAAATGAGTTTGTTCTTACAGTACTAAAATCCTGTGAAGCTGCCAGAAATGATTTGAAATTAATGAATGCTGAGTTGGCAATTTTAGATTTTAAATCAACATATGAGTTTGATGTAAAATATGTGAAAGATGGATCTGATTATGAGAAGATACTTGAGTATGCGAAATACTTAAAAGAACGAGAAGATTTAGGGACTGTTACTGGTCAGATGACGTTGAATACATTGACTTACTATTCTGATAATAAAGGTGAAGAACTTGATAAGGATATAAAGAAGATAATTAATCGTATAGTTGAAAGCAATGATAAGGAACAGATTGAGCATTATGCTGATTACCGAAATTATATGACGTATGAGATTTTACTTACAAATGATGTGCTAACCAAGGCAAAATTGTCTAAACAGTCAGGGTATAATTCAGGTGCTGAAGTTCAGATTCCCTACATGCTTATTTTGTTGTCGGCATTATTAATGATCTACAATGACAAAAATAATTCTACAAGATTGGTTTTTATTGATGAACCGTTTGCTAAAATGGATCCGGTGAATGTCAATATTATGTTAGGTTTTATGAGAGAACAAAATCTTCAAATGCTTTTCTGTGCACCAGATAAAACAGAGCTTATTGGTAATGAATGTGAGGTTGTGTTACCGGTACTTAGAACAAGGCCGGATTTGATGGAAATTGGAATCATTAAGATGCATAAAGGGGTGTAGCAATTGAATTACGAAGAAAAGCTACTGACGTATTTGGTAGATAAATATCGAAAAAGTAAAAAAGACTCTGGTGAGAATAAAACCAATAGAAGAACGCAGGTAAAACCAGAAAAACTATATAAAAAATATTATGCCAATGATGGAAATTTTGAAGAAATCTCAAATCTTAATCATACAGTTGAAATGCTGGTGGAGAAGGGGTTTATTACCCGCACGTTGGAGACATTTGGAACCCAGCTTCAATGTATTTATTTAATTGATGAAAAAATCCTTGAAATAGAAGAATTCTTAAGGAAAGAGTATGGTTATATTTCTAAGGATATCCAGATCGAAAAACTAAAAGAATTGGTGGACAAGTATTGTGATGCATCATTCATATGTAAGACAGAATGTGATACGTTGCGAGAAAAGATTCAAAACAGACAGATTCCAAAGAATATAGACGAATTGGATGATGTGTTGAAGGCTGTGGCATTTATAGAACATAACCAGGAACAGTTGTACATTCGAGAAGTATCTATGCAGGTATATGGGGACTCGAAATACTTTGAAAACAATACGTTGCAGTATGTTTGCAGCTTGCTTCGTCGGTATGCAGCATGTAAAAGAAATGACGAAGAATTAGTAGATGAAATCTTACTTGATTATAATATTTCTAAAGAGCCTCAGAGACTTTGTATAAAAGGGAAAGCGATTCTTGTCATAGATGGAAAAGAAGTGGATATCAGTGGATTCTCAGGCGGAATTGAATTTGAAGCATCAGAGTTGTCAAAGATAGAATCTGTCAAATTGATCGCTTCTTCATTTATGACGATTGAAAATAGAACTTCCTATTTGAGGTATAAAGATGATGATACTGTGATTTTTTATCTGGGAGGATATGCAAATAGAAATCAGAGAGATTTCATAAAGCTTGTATGCACATGCAATCCAGGAGTACTATTTAAGCATTTTGGTGATATTGATGCCGGGGGATTTTGGATTCATCATAATTTATGTGAGATTACAGGAACTAAATTTGATTTGTTCGGTATGTCAGTAGAGAATCTTAAAAATCCAGAGTATGAGATGTGTCTTCATAAACTTTCAGAAAATGATGTTGTAAGGTTACATGAGTTAAAATCAAATCCTCAGTATTCTGATGTTGTAGAATATATGCTAACCTATACTGTGAAGTTAGAACAAGAAATTGTAAGTTTGAACTTAATGAAAAAATAGAATTTGAACCAGTAAAGAGATGCTCAGTAAGTAACGGGGACGTAGTTGCTTACTGAGTTTTTTAGTATGGAAAAAACCTAATGTCAGATAAAGTGGAATGGTATCAAGGGCTCAGACTGAAAAGGACCAGGATTATGAAGAAGAATCTTTCTGTCCCATTATAAAGTAAGATAAGCTAAGTAAAATAAAAAGTATCTTGGATATTAGTATTTGGTATATATGATGAGAGGAAGATCTTTTTTACATAGTAAATTTAAGGAGTTAGCTAATCAACTAACTCCTTTTCTATACCCTCTAATTGAAAGAGATATTAGAAATCTTAATTGTGGTTCACAAGAATTATAGTTTATGTCAATATACAGAAGTATACAAAATATTTTATTATCTTTTTTAAAAAAAGAGAACCCAAATATGAAGATACTCTTAACTAGTCACGGCAACAATATGAGAAAATTTTAATAACTCAATACAATTAAGGAATAGTAGGTATGATGATGATAAATGTACATGGGCTGTATGAATTTAAAAAAATTATTACTTTTTTCGCTACGATATATTCTACTTATGTTATTAGAGGATGAATTCTTTGTTTTTTGTTAGTTTTATGAAAGCTGATCTGTTTTTTTGTAATTAGATCCTTTATAATAGATCTATAACACTAATGAATAGGGGGTTATTGTCAGTGAAGAATGAATGGAAGATGGAAGAATTCAGTGCGACAGCTATCGAAGAAAATATATCTAATAGAACTTTTGTTGTTCCAAGATATCAGAGAGGTGTTGTTTGGAAAGATCAGCAAAGAGCAGATTTGGTGGATACTATTAAAAAAGGATTACCATTCGGCACACTATTATTGTATAAGGATAATAATGGTACATATCAAATAATAGATGGATTACAGAGAAGTAATGCTATTATTGAATTTGTTAAGAATCCTACTCAGTTTTTTGAAGAAGAAGATATGGACATAAGTGCTATTCGAAAAATAGTATCAATAGCCAATATGCAAGGAAATCTCCACGCACAGGAATCGATGATTAAAGATTTGATGATAGGGTGGGTAAAAAATGAGCATAGAACATTAGTAGAAGTTGAAAGTATGCAGTTCCCTAAGTTTGGAAAAATAGTTGCGGATCATTTTCCGGTTTGTAAAGGTATGGAATTCGATATAGGTGATCTAATTGAGCCAATGATGAAGAATTATCAGGAAATATGTAAGACTATTAGTAATACAAAAATTCCTGCAATTGTTCTAATGGGAGAAGCGGATTTATTACCTGTATTATTTGAAAGAATAAACTCAAAGGGTACACAGTTATCGAAATATCAAATATATGCTGCCACATGGAGTGGAAAAAAATACAAGCTAAATGATGAGTTTACGGATTTAGTCAAAGCAAATAGAGATCGATATGATCAAATGTTAGATGGAAATGGAACAATTGATGACTATGATTCAGCATCTTTTATAAATGATAGAGAATTAGATGCTTTTGAAATAGCATTCGGATTGGGCAAATATTTGTCAAATACGTGGCCTCATTTGTTTGGTAAATCACAAGATGAAAAAAGTGTTGAGAGTATTGGTTTTACATTAATGACATCTTGTCTTGGATTAAAAAACCAACAGGCGAAGATAATGAATGTTAAACTAGAAGAATTGATAGGTGCAGATCATATTAATGAATTCTTAAGAAAAATCATAGATGCTGTTAAGGTTGCAGAGAAAAGCATTGGAAAGTTTAGTAAGTTTAAGTCGAATTCTAGAGCTAATGCAGGTGAAAGGCCTCTTCATACAGAGTTCCAGATAGCTTCAGTAATAGCTTCGGTTTTTTTGATGAAGAACACAATTATTACACGTGATCAAGACGATAATGTGACTTCAATAACTTATAATTTTTCACAGGTTAATCAAAAATGGAGACAAGATTCTGAAAGAGCATTTAAGAAAAATGTTGCCAAAATATTTATTATTGAATCACTTCAAAAAAGGTGGAGTGGAACTGGTGACAAAAAATTAGATGTAGTTTTGATTAATCCTGAGTATTATACAAAGGATATATCTGTACTAGAATTTGAGGGCGCTTTAGATACGTGGTTTGATGCGCTAAATTCAGAAAGATCTGAATTTAAGAGAATTGCGGCGCCAAAAGAACAGGAATTATTAGTATTGTCTGCGATATATTTATGTTCATTCTCTGCTGCCCAGCAAGTAGATGGTTCAAACTACGATATTGAACATTTGGCAACACAGAATTTAATGAAAAAACATTTGGATAGATTTGATGGTAATTTGAGATTGCCAATTAGTTCTATAGGTAATTTATGTTTACTACCAGAATATGCAAATAGAAGTAAAAGAGATAAAACAATATATGATGACCAAGATTATTTAGCAAAATTAAATATGACAATTGACCAAGTAGAAAAGAAGTATTCATTTACGGTGCAAAATGATTTGGCATGGATATCGGATATGACTTCGTCGCAGGATGAATTTGCAAAAGCATATATGACTTTCATTAATGATCATTTCGGTAATATGAAAAAAGTTTTGAGGGATCATTTTGATCAGATTTAAGTATGTGATCGACTTTTGGAAGGAGCTGTAAGTCGCTCTTTTTGTGAAAGCTATTAAGATAAATGAATATTGTGTATATGTATAACTATGATACGATATAGGGAGAAAGTCGGGATAATTTATAACGATAAGGCTGTAAAAAATAGGCATGTTACATAGTAGAGAGAAGCAAAGTAAGTAATAATGATGATAGTTACTTACTTTGCTTTTTCTATTGATTTTTTTAGGTTTTGTACATTATTAGCTTTGAAAGAGTATAAAGTAATTACTTACCATAGTAAAGATATCAGAAGTATACTTGATAATGGGCAAAGAGAGAAGGAATAATAGGGAAAAACGTTATATAATCAGATATTATATATAGAATATGAAAACAGTATGATATATAATAAAACTGAACTGTAGTCATGGAATTATGAACTAGATAAAAAGATAGATAGAATCAGATAAAATGTTGGGGTAGCTTGAGTTGGACATGCTCGGATTTGGTCAAAATACTGTCAACTTTAAGTTGAAATAAGTATATAAGGAAAGAGGGAAGATATAATGGGAGAGTTAGGTAGGTTTGACTCGTGGAATATTAAGAGTTCACATATAGCTACAAAAGATTGTGATAAATCATTTTTTGAACATAATGGTTCTGGTGTGCCATCACAAGTAAGATATTTCTTTGATGCAGAAAATATGGAGAACGGTACAAATATGCACCTTATTCTAGTATATGAAGGAGAGGAGTATTCTGGAAGAATAACAAAAGATAAATATGATTCAGGAAGAACACGTATATTTTGGCCATCCGAGTTGGGCAAGAAATTTCGAGAAAAATATTCACATAACATTTCTAATGCAATAGCAACATTTGAGCGTGTTGGTAACAATAAATATAAGGTTTCAATGAGCCTAAATAACGAGGTTAAAGAAGATAAGATGAGAAAAGCTATCGACAAGTTTTTAAATGGGTATTTGGCAGCTAAAGAGACAACTTTTGCAGGTCATCCATTCGGAACATTTGTTAGAAATGAGCTTCCGAATACTATATATAATACTGGTCTAGTTGATACAGAAAAATATCTTGTGACAGGTAGTGTAGGACAAGGAAATTGGGCTGCAGTTCCATGGGTATGTATATTTGATAGAGAGATAACAACCTCAGCTACCAAAGGTGTATATATAGTTTATTTGCTTTCTAAGGATGGAAAGTCTTTATATTTAACTTTTAATCAAGGTTGTACTGAAATTAGAAAGAATAATTCTAAAATAGTAACTATTAGAATTATGAGAGAGAAGGCTTCTGAGATAGCAAGTCGAATCAATTCGAGAGGATTTAGAAGTGATGAAGATATAAATCTTGGAGATGGATTAACAGAACTTGCTGAAATGTATCAGAAAGGAACTATTTTCTATAAAGAATATAAGCAAGGAAACGTTCCTTCTGAACAGGAGTTGTATAATGATTTGTCTAAAATGATGGACATCTATAAAGATTATGTAAAAGGTCCTACTCAGAAAAGTGCATGGTTATTGACCTGGAACCCTAATAATTGGGAGTGGAAGGACTATAACAAAGCGATAAAGGATATTAAATCAGGTAAGATATATATAGAAAAATGGTCCTGTGTAAATACTCATGTTGAAATAGGGGATAGAGTATTTCTTATAATGCTTGGATTGTCTGATAAGAATGGTATTATGGCATCTGGATATGCAAATAGTACTGTTTATGAGGCTGAGCATTGGGATGAACAGAAAAAGAATCAAGGGATAAAGGCGAAGCGAATAGATGTAAAGTTCGATACTATCCTTGATTATGAGTCTGAAGAAATTCTTATGCAAAGTGAGTTGAATGTTCTATTCCCAGAGCAGCAGTGGAGCCCACAAGGCTCTGGCATAACCATAAAAGAAGAATACAGAAATGACTTGGAAGCAAGATGGACGATGTTTGCTAAGAAAGAAGGTGAGGAAGAGTTGTCAACAAAGAAAACCATTGAACAGATTGAGAAATATATAGCTGAAAAAGGGTTCAGTTATGATGGTAAGCTTATTGAGAATTTTTACCTCAGTATTAAATCTAAGCCATTTGTTATTTTGGCGGGCACAAGTGGAACTGGAAAGACAAAATTGGTGAAGCTTTTCGCTGAAGCTATTGGTGCGAAATATAAGCTTATTTCAGTAAGACCAGATTGGTCGGATTCGTCAGATTTATTTGGACATACAAATCTTAAGGGCGATTTTGTTCCTGGAGCAATTATTGATTATATCAAGGAAGCAAAGGAACATCAGGATTATCCTTATTTCTTATGCTTGGATGAGATGAACCTAGCAAGGGTTGAATATTATTTAAGTGATTTCCTTTCGCTTATAGAGACAAGAAAAATTGATGATGGAAAGATTGTTACAGAATCAATTGAGTTAGATAAAGCGGCAGAAGAAAACTATAAAGATTTATATCTACCAGAGAATTTGTATTTTATTGGAACGGTAAATATGGATGAGACAACCTTCCCGTTCAGTAAGAAGGTATTAGATAGAGCCAATACTATTGAGTTTTCATATGTAGATTTAGTTCCAAGCTTCGATTTTGCTGAGGAGATGGTTTATCCAGTACCTCAGAATAATAAATTCCTTAAGACAGAATATATTACTTTGAAAACGGATATTAAACCTGAACAGAGAGATTTGGTTGTTAAGATTAGTAACGAACTTCAGTCAATAAATGAAATCTTACGAAATGCAAATGCTCATGTTGGATACCGCGTTAGAGATGAAATTGTATTTTATATGCTAAACAATGCCCAGTTTGATCTTTTGAGATATGAAGATGCAATGGATAATGAAATTATGCAGAAGATTCTTCCTAGATTACAGGGAAGCAGCATGGCTATTAAGGAATTGTTGATTAATTTATTTAAGAAATTTGCAGGAGATTACACAGGTCTTAGCCAGGATATGATTTGGAAGCAGATGGAGGCGTATATTGAGAGTAAAGACTGCGTATATAAAAAATCTGCTGAAAAAGTTTGTTATATGATGAGGAGATACGAAGAGGATGGCTTTACTTCATACTGGATCTAATAAGATATTAGAGATTAATACATCAGAAGTAAATATAGTTATCAAAAGCAAGAAGAACTGGGAGGGTGTTACCCTTGATCAGTTATCTTCTGTTGTCATTAATGGAAGTCATATCAAGAAAATTAATATTGAGGCTGCTAATGTGAAATATGATTATGAAGAAGAGAATGCCGCTTTATATAACATTAGTGTCCCTCCAATTTTCTTTGAGCAAACAGACTATGAGATTGTTGTTAATAGCATAAATAAAAAGGTTGTTTCAGTATGGACTGAAAACTATAATATTAGAGAGAAAATAGGACCAGTCATTGAAGGAAATGACGCTTTGGTCTCTGGTGTGATTAACTTTGATAATATGGTTGGGTATTCTGATTTAGAAATCAGTGTTGATGGTATTAAGCACCTTATGATTAGAATTGAGGTATTCCCCACAAAGATATCCTACAAAGAAGACTATCAGCAAATGATAGCGGATATCTCAGAGATGGTATGTGCGGCAGCAATTGATTTTATGCAAAAGACATATCAGATGTTTTCGCTAGGTGATGATCATAATTCTGTATTAGCTATTTATTTTCAGATACTTTCGCATATTTTTGAGGACTATATGAATGCGGTTAACAGAATTATTTCAGTTCCCCATCACAAGCTTGTAACAGAGCATTTAGTAGTACCAGAATATAAGGCAAAAAGAACAAGTAGATCTTCTGAAAAATGGCTCATGAAGCATCAAGAATATATGAGTTATTCCAATGGTAATATTAGTGTTGAAAAAGTTTTAGCAGCTAAGAAGTTGATTACTTATGACACATTAGAAAATCATTTCGTTAAATTTGTTTTAAAGTCTACAATAAGAAAACTGGAAGAGTTCTCGAAGAGATATCAGAATTTAGTAAAGCAAACTGAAGAAAAAGTATTAAATAATACGGATTCAATGATTAGAGAGATTAAGCGTGTACTTAATACAACTTTCTTAAAGGATGTATCTGAATACTCAGCATCTCAGAGTATGTCTCTTGTATTTGGAATGGCCCCAGGATATCGAGAGTTATATAAGTGTTTCATCATGTTACAGAGAAGTTTATCTGTAAATGGTGATGTTTTTAAAATGTCTGAGAAAGATACTGCGCAACTTTATGAGTATTGGTGTTTCGTTAAGCTGTTCAGCTTATTAAAGAAAGAATATCGATTGATATCTCCGGATATTATCAAAGTTGATAATAGTGGAATTACAGTAACCCTGATGAAGGGAAGTCGGTCAGTTGCCAAATTCATTAACCCAAACACTGGTGAAATAATTAAGCTTGTTTATAACCCAGGAGAAAGTAAGACACAGACAGTAAACCAGAGACCGGATAATGTTCTTGAGTTAGAGAAGAAGGGAACAGAGGTCTCTTATAAATATGTATTTGATGCAAAGTATCGTATTGAAAGTAACCCAGATAGCAATTTTTATCCTGATTCAAATCCAGGACCAAAAGTTGATGATATTAACACAATGCATCGATACAGAGATTCGATTGTATATGAAAACCCACAATCCAAATTTATGTTTGAGAAAACAATGTTTGGTGCTTATATTTTGTTCCCTTATGAGAATGAGGAATTGTACAAAGAGCATCGCTTTTATAAGAGTATAGATACAGTAAATATCGGAGGGTTACCATTCCTTCCAGGATCAACTCAACTTGTTCAAAAGCTGTTGGGAGAGTTGATTAGTGATTCAAAGGAATCAGCTTTTGAAAGAACTACTTTACCAAGGGGCATTGAAGAAAAGCTTGCAAAAGTAGATTGGACTAAGCGTGATGTACTAGTAGGCGTATTTGGATCCCAAGAGCAATTTAATATTTGTTTTGAAAAGAAGTTTTATTATGTGCCAGCAAGACAGATTAGTGAGAGTAAGCTTCCAATACATTATGTTGCTTTATATCAGACAGATAAGATGTTTAATGGCAAAGGCCAAATTAGATTTTATGGCGAAGCAATTCGTATAGCACTTGTGAAACGTAGCAGCATTATAGAAGTTCCAGTAAGAAGAAATAATGGTGATGAGTTATATTACAAGATTACTGTTAAGGAGTGGAAGGATATTACTGAAACCAACGAATCGAAAAAGCCGATTAAGCCAAAGGAATCAGGTCAGGTAGTAGAGTTTACAAATATGTTCTTATTAGAACATAGTGAAGTTGTACCAGAATTGCGTTTTAAGAACGAGGAAGAATATCGATTCTATTCTGAACTTAAGAGAAGTGCCCAGGCTGCTCAGATTGCAGAAGATGCTACTGTAAGCTTCAATGTAGAGAACTGCAAATTTGTGTTAGATGAAGGTGAGATCATGGCTATAAGAGATGACAAGATCATTGCAAAGAAGCTGTTAATTGAATTTTCAAAAAGACCAGCGCAGACATTTAGAGAATTGCAGTATGCGATTAATTGGAATAAAAGATGATGAAAGAGATGTAGTGGAAAACCAGAGTATGTAAAAAGGTAAGTTGAGGAAATGGGACATTTGTAAATAACTATGAAATTTAAGATGTGACAAAATAGAGTATAAGAATTATCCAGCTGTGTTAGATGTTTGGGTGTTCCATATTATCTCTTCAAGTTGAACATTTCGCTTTGAAGTTTATTTACTTGGAGTGTGGTGAGAACATCATCGTCATAATGTGTTCCACTTTTTTAACATACATCTACAATACCTCCGAATGTGATTAGGTTACAGAAAGGAGCCCTTTGTTTTGGTAAAATTCTATCAAGAAAAGGGTTCTTTTTCTATGTAAAGATATGAAATTTATTGGAGGTCATAACGCTATCAAAAAATTAGCTGAGGTAAATTAAGAGGTATGTGTTTTCTGTGGTGCTTGTGCAAAAGCTTGTCCACAAAATGCAATAGCAGTATGAAAGGTTGTTATGCTATTGTAGAAAATAAGTTGTGTGTTGGTTGTGGGAAATGCAGTAAAACTCGTCCTGTCAGATGTATTAGTATAAACGAGTGTGACAACAGAAGAGAAACAAACATAGGTGTGACTACCTTTTTATATGATCAATTGATTATTTTGCTTATGTTTCTTTAATATTTTGTTTCCCTGGTTTGGTATGATAGATTTTTACGTACCGATTATAATTGCATCGAATGGTGAGAATATGGGGTTTTATAATATTTGTAAATATGATATTTCAAACCTACCTAGTTGTAGCATGGCCCAATTCATTGAAGGAAGTAAATAAACTATTTTGGACAATTAAAGTTCCATGGGGGTGGACATATACAGCAGAGATTGTTCCAGCTTGGGTGGCGTATTTTAGCTTAGGCTATTATAGTATCATGCTTACCTCTACTTTAATTGGATTCATTGTTATGGTATTATATAAGCCACGAACTTGGTGCACTTTTTGCCCTATGAGGACAATGACACAAACAATTTGTAACCTAAAAAATAGACGCAATAAAATTTAAAAATAAGGATGTGAAAAAAATGAAAACGAATAAAAGTAAAAAACTACTGCTTGTGGTAATTGCAATGGGTTCTATTTTTGCCATGGTAGGTTGTTCCGAACAGGCAACTTCATCAGGCAATCAAATCAGCTATGAGAGCATCTCTGCCGAAGAGGCAAAGACTATTATGGATACAGAAAAGGAATACATTATCATCGATGCCCGTACCCAAAGTGAGTATGAGGAGGGACATATAGAAGGCGCAATATTAATGCCGGAATACGAGGTCAAAGAACGGGCCGAAGCAGAGCTTAAAGATAAGGAACAACTCATTCTTGTTTATTGTAGAAGTGGAAGACGTAGTAAAATAGCTAGCCAAAACCTAGTGGATTTAGGCTATACCAATGTAAAGGATTTTGGTGGAATTATAGATTGGACATACGATATTGAAAAGTAATGTATTAGTGAATAAGTAAAATAGGGTTACAGCCAACCCATGTGATTCCTAACCGGAACCACATGGGTTTTTTGTCTTACTATAACCTTGAAGGTATATGCATCTGCAAACATTTACAATGGAAATACTTGTAATCCCTCCCTGCTTAACGTAAAATTAGACTATACTAGTTCTATTTATCAAGCAAATCCACAACTATTTTCGGTTGCATCCTGCAACATCTACACCATTAGTAAAGGAGAACACATATGCGCAAAAATTATGGATCAAAAACTTTTTTATACCCACAACCAGTCATGATGATTGGTACCTATAATGAAGATGGAACCCCAAATGCCATGAATGCAGCATGGGGAGGTATCTGCGGACCGAATAAAATAATAATAGATTTATCGCCACACAAAACAACAGATAATATAAAAGCTACGGGTGCTTTTACAGTATGTGTAGCAGAAGCGCCACATATGGAAGCGGCGGATTATCTGGGTGTGGTCTCTGGATATGATGTCCCTGATAAAATCAGCAAGGCAGGATTACATACAACAAAAAGTGAGTTTGTTTATGCACCTATCATCGATGAATTTGCTATTGCATTAGAGTGCAAGTTAATCGACTTTACACCACATGGCGTTGTTGGAGAAATTATTAATGTCAGTATAGATGATAGAGTCATCAAAGAAGACGGTAGCATCGATACAGATAAAATTGATGCCATTGTATATGATCCGATCAATATAGCATACCTTAAACTTGGTGAGAAGGTTGGAAATGCTTTTGTAAACAAGTAAAAGAACTATACTGAGACGGCTTACCTAAGCCCGTTCCAGTATAGTTCTTCTTTCTATGAAGATTGGTATTGTTAGACTCTACAAATCTTTCAAGTATTCTTCATACCCACGCTTAGCCATCTGGCTTTTTGGAATAAATTCTAGTGCAGCAGAATTGATACAGTAACGTAAACCTCCGGTCTCTTTTGGACCATCTGTAAATACATGGCCAAGGTGACTATCTGCGTGGTGGCTTCTGACTTCTGTTCGATACATACCATGGCTAAAATCTTCCTTCTCATCAACATAACCATGATTAATTGGTTTTGTGAAGGCTGGCCATCCACAGCCAGAATTATATTTATCTTTGGAGGAAAACAAAGGCTTTTTACTTACAATGTCAACATAGATTCCTTCTTCAAAATGATGGTCATACTCATTTTGAAAAGGAGGTTCTGTCCCATTTTCTTGTGTTACATGGTATTGCAAGGGTGTTAATTTCTGTTTTAGTTCTTCTTTTTTAGGTGACTTCCAAGTTGTTTCGAGAAATTGTTTTCGTCCCGATGCTTCATAATATTGTCGATAGCGAAAAGAATTCTTTTTATAATAGTCTTGATGATACTCCTCAGCGGGATAGAATTCAGTAGCAGGGAGTATTGGTGTTACAATTTTTTTATCAAATAGGTTACTATTTTCTAATTCTTGCTTATAGTCCATAGCAATCCGTTTTTGTTCTTCATTGTAATAGAATACGGCTGTCTGATAACTTTTACCACGATCATGGAACTGTCCACCTTCATCGGTAGGGTCTATACTCATAAAGAAAGCTTCAACTAGTTCACGATAAGGAATAATTTTTTCGTCGTAAGTGATTTGTACCGCTTCGTAATGCCCTGTATTTCCCAGGCACACTTGTTCATATGTTGGTTTTATCACACTGCCTCCAGTATATCCAACAACTACGTTACTAACACCATCAAAACTATCGAATGGTTTTACCATACACCAGAAGCATCCACCTGCGAACATTGCTAATGAATTTGACATAATGACACCTCCTATGATTTATCTGTTATCTATATTGTACTATAATTTAATTAGGATATCATGTTAAATAATGGTATTGATAAGTTTTAGGGTTGTAAGTTTGTATATTAATAATCTTGGTTATACAGTTAGTACTATGTAGATAGAATTGGAAAAAGTGATATAATTATAGTAATATTCCAAATTCTTTTATTTCTTTCATGAAGCATTACCAAAAGGATTGAGCCTTCAATATAGTTAAATCCAATCAAGTATTAATAGATTACTGGGCGTCTGCAGAATTTTCTGAAGGTTTAGATGAATTACCATTAGGAGGAGTCATCATTCCTGACTTACCATTAAACTCTGAGATAGAAAGGGTTAATAGTACTCCATCTTTTTCAGTGAATGTATCAAAATCATTCTCGTGTAAATCAGCTAATGTGATGGATTTGCCATCCTTATTTGTAATCACGGTTTTATCAGAAATACTGTAAGTTTGACTGGTTGTACCACCCTGGACTCCGTCAGGAATCTTAGCTCCATCAGGCATTTGTGGCTTTTCTCCATTTGCAGACCAGTCAGCGTTTTCGCCTGGTTTAAAGTCTGAAGAGCCATTGAAGAATCCACCCATTGTACGAATTGTGACTTGGTTGGACGCAGTATCAATACTCACAATCAGACCCCTTTGTGATGCATCATCAGTAGTTGTTGAAGTTTTTGCGTTATTGGATTCCTTAGATTCATTGGTAGAATTACAACCTGTCATAATAGTTCCAATGCATAATAACAGGCATAATACCATTGTGAGTGTTCTGTTTTTCATCAAAGTATCTCCTTTGCTATAGTTTTTTTTATTAAAGTATAGACTCAAAATATGTTGAGACTGTGAAATTATAAAGGAAATGTATTTAATGATGAAAGGCCAAAATTGTAGGACACATTACTTTTGGAGTAATCTGAATAAAACCTAGGATATGAAAGTATTCTTGAAGGATGCTTCCTGTGCTAAAAGGATTATAGTCGACCATGTAGACATGATTTTAATAATGAGAGGTGAGCTAATGTACATTAAGTCCAGTTTTCGCTATTTATTCTGGTGTATACCTGTTGTTATTGTTAATATTATGATGTTTTACACCGCTGGGAATTCTGAGTGGGAGTTTACTGTGTCGCTTTTATTCTCAAGTATCTATGTTATCATGTTGATACCTAGCGTCCTTGATACCTATAGATATTATAAGCAACAACAGGAAATTATTCGTTATGGAACCATATATGAAGGGGTTGTTCGCCAACTATTGGCTGTAGAGTATGAATATTCTTATACTCGTGTTAACACATATGAGAAAACAGGGTATCGAATTGATTGTACAGTTGAGGATTGCATAGGAAATGTAAAACACTACTACAGTGATATCCTACCAAGATATTTAAAGCATAAAGTCCCTAATTATGTTAAAGTCTATAGCTACATAGGAAATACATATATTACCTGGGACAAGAGGTTTAAGGGTGTTAAGCATTCTGTATTGAAGACAAAAGAAATTGAATATCGCAAAGGATATCGACTATGGCTATGCTTTATAAATGAATTATACATCATGATGTTTCTTGTGTTGGTCGTAGTTCAAATAATGGATGTAATGGGAGTCTTTAATCTCTGATATATAGAAATACACAATTCATAGAATTATAGGTGGGTCAATTAACATTTTGTAGTATTGCTAAAAGTGAATCATATACTTGATAAAGAGGGCCAGATGGCCCTTTTTTAGTAGGCAGAGTTATGTGGAGTGTTCATCCAAAGAATACATTGTTAATTATTTTCTTCTGTCATAAAATATATATTAATAGAAAATTAGTGGAAAGTACTTTTCTTACTATAAAAAAATAAATTAACTCTAAAAAAATGAAAGATAAGAGTCTAATGTATGTAATAACCTAAATAGCTATTTAGAATTTACGAATGAAAGGAGGAATGTAGGATGGATGTGTCAATGGCATTACAAAATGATCTTATGGAGATACCCAGTGAAAATGAGAATACAGAAGCTGAATACATAGAAAAATTATTTCTTTCTTATAGTGATGATATTCTTCGTCTGTGCTATTTGTACCTTAAGGACTTCCATTTGGCAGAGGATGCTTTGCAAGAGACGTTTATTCGGGCAACCAAGAGCATCTATCAATTTCAAGGGAATTCCAGCGAGAAAACTTGGTTGATTCGAATTGCTATTAATGTATGTAAGACAATGATTCAGTCAAGAAAAAGTCATCCATTGGATATTTCAGAAGATCTCTCTTTCTTAACCGTTAATTCAGCAGATGAGATTGAGCAGCTAATTAATAAAAGTATGGTATCTCAAGCTATTTTGAAATTGGATATTCCATATCGTGAAGTCATTATTTTATATTATTATCAAGGACTTAAACTTAGAGAAATTCCTCAAATAACCGGAGAGAACATGACTACAGTCGCTTATCGACTTCGTAGGGGTAAAAAATTATTGAAGGAGTATCTAGGTGATAAGGTGAAAGGAGTGTAAGATGAAACGAAATCATATTAAAAATATAATGAAGCAAGAATTAGAAGAAATGAAAACGGACAAGTTACGTGGAAGACAAATGATTAGGCAGTGGCAGGCTAGTAACTCGACTAGTGATATAAACCTTAATACAATTGAAAACCATGGGAAAATACATCGCAAAGTAGCCTTTAAATTGATGCGTTATGGTTCTTATGTTGCCTGTTTTCTTCTTGCTTTAACCTTTACAACGATGCTTGTTGTATATGCAAAGACAGATTGGGGAATATGGACTTCCCAAATGTTTTCGGGTAAAGATGTGAATGAGGTTGGACAAGACAACAAGGAAATAGAGCAAAATAAATCTATTACCTTAGGAAACTACCAGTTGCAGGTACAAGAGTATACAATGGATCAAAATGGGTTCTTGTATTTGTTAGTTTCTGTAAAAGATGATATTGGAAATGATGTATCAAACGACCTTCCATTATCTCTTTATTGGTCAGATGGTAAGATACGTTATCCAATCGAGCAACAGTCTGTAAAGAAGGCCAGAGACATAAAAGATAGGAACTCAAATACATCTCCTTATGGCTACACGATTTCTGCAATATGTCCTTCCCTAATTAATCCTACAAATAAATTGGTATTTGAGTTAGATGGAGCATATAGTGAAGTTACTGAAATTAGCGTTACTGAATCTGATAGCTATCAGTACACTGATAACAATACTTTAGTTTCCTTTACTCCATATGGTTTTCTTATGAAGAATAATAGTATATTAGCCCAGAAGATAGACCTTGCAATAAATCAAAATGTTGTTGCTACATATACGGATGGTACTATGGATACATTACAAGTATCGAATTTTGGTGGAATGGAAGATAACGAGGTATATGACGCTTATTTACAATTCTCACCAGCCTTTAAGTACCAGAATAACAAAAATCAGCAGATAGTCTGGGATGAAGAAAATTATAGTAACTTAATACGCTCCTTTACTTGCTATAAATTCGATGTGTCACAGTTACAGGAACTAACCCTTGAGGATGGTACGGTATTATTTAAAAGATAAAAGAATAAGAGACAGTATGAAATGAAAGTATGTGGCAGTGGTTTTATGCACTCTCCCATAGCTCTAGCATTCTCTCTAATTCTAATAACCCTAAGCCCTTCATAAGATTACCTACTTCCTTATTCGTAGGCCCATAGGCATCTACATATTTTAGTACATAGGCTAGTAAAGTTCCTAGTTCCTTAGGATTTTTTACTAGTCTTTTTAGTAGTTCAGTACCCGTTTCGCCATTCCCCCTTCCTAGTGTAGCTTTCGAGCTTAGCACATCCCCTACCAGCTCACCAATCAATTTCTTATCAGACTCGGATGCATTAGCTTCAATATATTCTGAAAAACGGTGCAGTATTTTTGCACTACTACTTTCCTCAGCCATAGGAAAATAGGCACTACCGTCCTTGGTACGGATGACGTTGGTATGTCCTTTCTCGTCCTTATAATACTCAAAGAAAGAATTTGCACTGTGATGCTGTGCGATGTCTGTTACGTCCGGACCGCCATATACATAAAGCTGCTTTACACCAGGAAGCTTCGATAATAGTGGATGGACAAAATCAGTGCTTAGGCTATAGCTTTTTATCGTATGCCCATTTTGACTAATCTTGTCGGCATAGTTACGAAGAAACTCCCTAGAGAAGCCTTGGCTGTCAAAGGAGACTCCCCTGGTTACTTTTGGGGAGAGAATACTGACATATTGTGCCTTATTGCCACCTTTGGAATGCCCTATTACGGTAATGTCTTTTGAGGGAAGTGAGTTGATGAATTGGAGTGCTTCCACTTGTGCGTTGGTATCCGATTGGTAGAGTCCCAAGGCATTGTCTTTCCATTCCTCTGGGTCAACGGTGCCATGAAAGGCAACGAGAAGGCTCCCTGGATCAATTGGGTCCTGGAATACCAGAGCAAAAGGATGTCCCTGCTTATTTATGGGTGCATTTAAGAGGCGAAGGGCTTTAATATTGTCCCGGTCTTTCATATAGCGCAACATAGCCGCCAGTTCAGAACCACTGCTTTCACCGGCATTTAAAATATGGTCTCCCTGTGCTTCAAGTAGGTTAAGGGCATTCTCATCAAAGACAGCAAGATACTCTTCTAGGGAAGCGTAGGAACGAATGTCTTGTAACCCCGGGATGATAGTACGAGTTTTTTGATTCATATAGGTTAGGTTTTCTATCATCAGTAAGTCACTGTCAGTAAGATTCATGTTACCCCCTGCAAATAGTGTTCTGGTATTACTATATGAGAATGCTCCAATATTGTAGTACAGTATTACTTTGAAATATATCGTTGCTTAATGTCATAAAACGATATATAATAGCTACAATAATTACATAATAGATTTGCAGACAAAGACGTCTGACTGGAGTTTACTCCAGCAGACGTCTTTTTAATGCATAGGAGACAGATGCATGTTACAAGAAAATAAAAAGGAGGACATGGCATGTTGAAGAAACAGAGACGAGAGGATGCAATAGAAAGGGATCAGAAAACTATTTGCAGAGAAGTACATAGACTGGCTGACGGAGATTTAGAGATTGATAAAATGACGTTAGAAAGTCACCAGTATAACGAACTAGCTTCTGATATGGTGGGAATTGCAGCAGAACTAAATGAATACGTCAGAGAAATAGCAAGAGTGCTATCCCATTTATCTGTAGGGGATCTATGCGTCAAGGTATCAGAGAAAACGGAGTTTAAAGGAGATTTTATGCCCATAAGAACGGCACTCATAAAGCTTGTTGACTCCCTTCACATGACCTTTACAGAAACCACAGAGGTCATGAATGAGATGAATAGAATTGGAGAAATCACCAATGTTGCCTCCAAAACAGTTGCTACCAATGAGGCACGGATTGCAGATAGAATCTTGCTGGTGGACAATAAGTGCAGGGATCTTTCAGAAAAGGCAGATGCCAATACCAAGAACATAAGTAGTGTATCACAAAGTATTCAGAAGGTTAGAGAAAACGTGACTCAGGGAAGTACCTATGTGAGTAATCTTGTGGAGAGCATGGAGCAGGTAGAGGTGGCCTCTTATAATATTTCAGGTGTCACGGAGCTAATTCTATCAATCTCCTCTCAAACTAAGCTTCTAGCTCTCAATGCATCTATTGAAGCAGCTCGTGCAGGAGTGCATGGCAGGGGATTTGCCGTAGTGGCAGATGAAATAGGTAAGCTTGCGCTACAGACAACCAATGCGGTCACCCAGACTAGTGAGTTAATACAGAAAAGTCTGGAGAAAGTAGGCGATTGCAAGACAGAGGTAGAGCATACTGCAGGTAGCTTTGATAGTATAAAAAGTAATATTAAAATAATCTCAGAGGAAAGTAAGGCAATTGTTGAAACTACTATGGAGCAAAAGACAGATATTGAAGAAATTGTGGCAGCCATAGAGGAAGTATCGAAAACGATACAAAATAATGCGACCATTGCAGAAGATAATGCCAAGGCCAATGCCTCCCTATATAAGCAAACCGGTAAGCTAAAAACTCTTCTGGATGCCTATGTTCTAGAACCTGGGATAGACTCCGCTATGGATCAAGAGGTGCTAATAATGGAAGCCAATACATTCCTTAGGAAAGCCCAGGATTTGATAGACTCCATTCAGCCTAATACAGTGATGGAATGGGATAAGATGCTTCTTGAAGCAATGGGGAATAAAGAGTGTATCGAATGCGCCTATGTCACCAACAGTCAGGGGATTCAGTGTAGTAGTACAGTTATGAATCCAGTCATAGATACAGCCCTACTTTATAACTTTAAGCCTGCCGTTGCTGGAGATAGTCATAAATCTAAAAAGTATTATACTCAGCCGATGCGTAAAAAAGACAAAGTCTATGTATCCCATGAATACATATCCAGTGCAACAAAGAATCTCTGTTGTACCTGTGCAAAATACATCCGCGAGAGAAACGGTGAGGAGTATGTGGTATCAGTAGATATGAAATATTAGAGTGGAAAATTATGTGTTTGAACCATTTATGTGATTACACCATTCTTTTACAACAGTTGTTATGAAGGTTACTTTTAAGTAAATTGCGAGATAATAATTTTGAGGAAATTACATCACACTAATTTATAAAGAACTAGAAGGGAACTATTATGAAGGTACATCTTGGCTATTGTTGTGTCTCTATGCTTCATAAAAAGCTTCAGTGCAGTAGGTCCTCTACAAAGACTTATCTCGATAAGCATTCAAGGGAACATAATCATGGGTATTTAATTGATAAAACACAGAAAAACCTAGCTGATTTACAGACTTTACTTTGGTTAAACAAGGAAGTAGGAATTGATGCATTTCGTATTCCCGAACAGATCCTTCCACAGCTAGACCTTGGCTACTACACCATTGAAGAAGTAAGGTCTGATTTGTTGGAAACAGGGAGAGTGGCAAATCAATACCAATTGCAACTTTCCACTCATCCCTCCCAGTATTTTGTACTGAATTCCTTACGTGAGGATGTAGTGGAACGAACCATCCATTCCTTAGATTTGATTGCCCAAACCTTAGAGCAGATGGAGCTTACGTTGATTCCTAACATTACCCTTCATCTTGGCATGAAAAATGGGTATGAATCCGTAGAGGCTGCAATCCATACGTTTAGCAAAAACTATAGGAGGCTAGGAGAGGCAGCAAGAAGCTATCTTGTCCTAGAAAATGACCATGTATCCTTTACGGTAGAGGAATGTTTGAAGGTTCATGAGCAGATTGGAATTCCTATCGTGTTTGACAACAAACACTATGAATGGAATACAGGTGACTTAGAGTACGAAGATGCAGTAGCAAAAGCAGTAAACACCTGGCCTACGAATCCTTACCGTATCCCTAAGCTGCATCTTTCTAGCGATCGTGATACGAAAAAACATGCCCATTCGGATTATATTCTGTACTCTGATTATGAACAAATGGTTTCAGCTTTAAAGAAAGCGGATTGTAAAGAATGTAATATCATGCTAGAATGCAAACAGAAGGATGCCGCGTTACTTAAGCTTAGAAAAGAAATTGAAGAAAAGTAGATGAAAATGAAAGTTTATAGCGTAAGTCATCTATGTGTAAGCTTATTGCTTGACACATGTGACTTACGCTATTTGTATTAGATTAGGAATTATATAAAACATTTACATAGGAAAAGAAAAATATTTTTAAACTCGCAATCAAAAAACACTTATCAAACATCTAATAGTTAAAGTATAAATGAAAGGGGCAATAAGGATTGAATCAAAATGAATTTTGCATCAGAGCAATGCAGATTAAAGAGAAGCTTTATCGCGTAGCGTATATGTATTTATACAATAGGGACATGGCGTTAGAGGCGGTGGATGAAGCTATCTATAAAGGCTTAAAATCCATTAAGAAATTAAGAGAGCCCAATTATATGGAAACCTGGCTGATTCGAATTCTTATTAATGAATGTAATCATGAATTAAGAAGACGAAAACGAGAAACTTTCTATGAAGTAATACCGGAATCATCCATAGAAAAGTATGACGGACTGGAGTTAAAAGAAGCCGTATTAAGACTTCCTGTCGAATTAAAGGAAGTCATTATCCTTCGGTATTTTAGCGATTATACCATTGTAAAAACAGCAGAAATACTTAAAATCCCTCAAGGAACGGTGGTAACTAGACAGCGTAAGGTACTGAAGTTATTGAAACTAGAATTAGTAGAAAGAGAGGAAGCTGTATGAATCGATTAGAAGAATATGAACAATTACATAAAGAATTAATGGAAACGCCAATGGAACTTGAGTATACTGTAACGCGGGCAAAAGCTAGATTAAAGAAAAGAAAGCACTTGAAGCGAATTATTATGATTCCAGCCTCTACCTTACTTTCTATTTTCCTTATTTTTATGATTTCTGTAAATGTATCTCCACAGTTTGCATCAGCCTGTGAGAAGATTCCCATTATCGGTGACCTAGCTCAGGCTGTGCAATTTTCAGATACCTTAAGTAAGGCAGTAGAAAATGAGTATTACCAGACAGTAGATATTACGAAAAGCCAAGATGGTGTTACGTTGAATGTTAAATATTTAATGGCAGATGAAGAAAATCTTTGTATTTTTTATACCATAAGTTCGAAGCAGGGGGGACATTATTTCTATGATCCTAAAGTATATACCACAGATGGAAAAGATTTAGAAGGTGTTATTGGTAATACAGGTACAAAAGAGGATCTAAGAATAAAGACAATAAATTTTTCGAAAACTAAAATGCCGAAGCAATTGGTTTTAGATGGTGATGTGGTTAAGATAACAGATAAGTTCCAGAAAGTCTCTAGTTTCAAGGTGGAACTCAATATTGATCAATCCAAGATTGTAAAAACACAAGAGCTGGAAGTTAATAAATCATTTATGATAGGTAATCAGAAGTTTATGGTAGAGAAAGCATTCATTTCTCCACTGGCCCTAAAATTACAACTTTCCCAGACTAGCTCCAATAAAAAAACGTTAAATGTACTCAACTTTTATGTGATTGATGAGAAGAATCGACAATATGGGTTCCCTTATTCCACTGGAAGCAAAACAGGTTCTTCTTTGACTTTTTATACGGGAAGTCCATACTTTGAAGATGTTAAGCAACTTACCATGGTAGTAGAAGGTGCTTCATTCAGTGGCAAAGATGATGCTAGAATAGAAGTGGATTTGAACAACAAAAAGGCAAGTAATCTACCGGAGTTTGCAGAGCTTGTAGGTGTGGTTAATAAGAATGGAGTTCGAAATGTTACTATAGGGGTTAATACAAAGGGATTATTGTTACAATCATTGGTTTCAGATGAATATTATGGGAAGAATGGGGAGAAATACCATATTTCTACAACCCAGGCAACCCAAGATGCTTATACTAGAGGAAATGGGAATGAGAACACATATGCAAGTCATGTGACAGAAACCTATGATCTGGATAAGGAAAATAATGATACTATTTATCTCATACCAAATTATACATCCATTGAGAAATTAGAGACGCCCCTTAAAATTGATATAAAATAGATGCAAAACCAGTGTATATGTTAATATGCACTGGTTTCTTTATGTAAAAATTTCATTGAGTTTTAGCGATATCCTTGAGGGTGTTGCCTTATAGAAGAATGTGGTATAATAGGGGTATTCTTTGTTGTGTTCATTATAAGAGTATAAAATAATGTGTTGAAGGAGAGGTTTACAATATGAGATGTCCTTATTGTGGAAGTGAAAGAATTGTATTTGGTATTGGTTGGGGCAAATCTGCCGAAGCAGGAAATGTAGGTCTGAAATATAACACAGGCGGTTTTTTGGGAGCAATAGGTGTGGTGGAAGTATATTCTGACCTTTGTATAGATTGTAAATCCTTATTGCGTACATATATCAAAGAAGATACGAATAAAGATTGGAATCACAATCCAGGTAGCCTTTTTAGCAACTAAAACTGTTGATTTCAGTTTGTTCTATTGCATCAATAGTGTAGCTACACTATTGGTGATGGAGAATTAGATTAGGGGAGAGTATTTGTAGACTGCTAATGATATAGAATAAGTATACGCCTATCAACTATCAATATAAGGTTGGTAGGTTTTTTGTTGCACTATAGGTTTATAGAGGAATTACGGTAGGGTCTATTGCTGCTAATATGATCAGTCATTCAAAAGAAGAATTCTAGATGGTCAACCAACGATAGTTATAAAACATGGCAACATACTGAAAAAAGCTTTAAAGTCAACACGTATTAATCTCGAATAATATGAATTTACAAATATATGGATGTTTTGTATAATTTTTTTAATAAGATATAGAAGGCAAGGTTTTCCAAAATGGATATGATACTTTTACTTATCCTTCCTCAGCCATGCTAGTGATATAACCACTGATTCGCCTTATGGGAGGTTGATATTATGTCGAACAAAAAACCAAGTGAAAAAACATTATTATGGTCTGTTATTATGAGTTCACCTGGCCCGCTGGTTGTAGGAATAGGATTGCTGAGTGGGAGTAGTTCCACTCAGAATGTAGATTTTTTTCGTAGAAGTGCAGAATTGTTGGCAATAGTAATGTCTTTTGTGATTTATAAAGTGACTACTAAGAATGATGTATGTGATGAAGAAAGAAAACAAAAATTAGAGTGTGTAGCAAATGTTTTTGTCGGTGCAATGATGTGTGTGGGCGGTTCATTTATGGTATTACTTACATTGTTGAGTAATAATACTGATAAAGGAAATGTCATTCCTGGATTATCAATTGCGGTGATGGGAGTCATTGCAAATTCTATTTTCTGGTACAAATATACACGCTTAAATATATTAGAACCAAATGCAATATTAAAAGTTCAAGCAAGATTGTATCGTGCAAAAACATTTGTAGATGGATGTGTTACGATTGCGTTGTTATCGGTTGTAATTTTTCCAATGAGCCAAATATCGTTTCTACTTGATTTTGTAGGTTCATTGATTGTTGCGACATATTTGGTATTGTGCGGAATACATACAATATATGAAGTTAAACGACAGAAGGAAAACTAACAACTATATGAAAATTAATCTTCATCAAAAAGAAAGGAGAACGTAGTTGACAGTATTTCGTGTAAAGGAAGTAATATATGCTGATTTTACAATGCTTTCATACATATAATACAGTCTGTTACTAAAAATAAATATGATAAGAGATATGTTAAGTACAGATTGGAATGATATGATGGCTATCTATTCCCAGAGTCTAAAAAAGGGAGATGTTACGTTTCGAACTGATTGTCCAGATTATGCTGAATGGGATGAAGGTCATATAAAGGAATGTCGTTATGTGTATGAGAGTAATGGTAAAGTAGTAGGATATACGATGATAGCACCGACCTCTGGAAGATCTTCTTATAGCGGAGTAGTGGAATTGAGCATATTTGTAGATGACTCACATTTGCATCAAGGGATAGGAACGAAACTTCTTAAAAAACTTATGGAGGAATCTGAAAAGAGGGGATACTGGACTTTGTATGCTGCTATTTTTTCCTGTAACCAGGCAAGTATAGAATTACATAAAAAATGTGGGTTTCGCATCATAGGTATACGTGAAGATATTGCAAAAGACCGATTTGGCAAATGGCAGTCAACGACGATAATGGAATGGCGTAATAGTATCAGATAGAGAAACACTATGATAATAATCCTTTGTATCTGCCAAGACAGGATAGGGTAACGAATAGGGGAGAAGTTTATAGGTTGCATGGTATTTGTTACGAAGGGGGAAGTGAGGACAATAAACCGGGCTGGCTTAAGGATGCATATCTACAAGGAAAGAACTACTTTAATTATGAAGTAGATAAGAAAAATATTTATCAATTTATTGGGTTAGCCAAGTCCATGATAACTGATAAGCAATGATTAACCCAAAGTGGTTTTTTGCGGAGAGTAATGAAAAGGTTATTTATGTCACAAATGCGAAACAGAATGAGCCTTCTTCTAGCATTAAAAATAAAAGAAGACTTACCTATGAGGAATTTCTGAGAATTTATCCTTACTATGTAAAACGATGTAATGGAGTTTCTGTATCTCAGGATGCAGCTAAGGAAACGTATAACCGAGTGTATTGGTATGGCATATTTAATGATATATTAGATAAAAGTGATCTAAATACCACAAATGTATCGAAAACAGAAAGTGAGTTGCCCAGTAATTAAAATTAACTGTGTGGAAGACAATTTAGAAGTCTTGGGTTACAGCTTTCAGTTTGTTCAATATCTTAAGCCAGATACCAATGAAGATAATGAGATTACTAAATACTATTAAGACAAAATTTAATGTGAAAGATAATATATAGAAATAGTGAACTTCAACCAAGTCTTTACCTTTCTGGGATAGCGTTTTTTATACCATAATTATCCCCATAAGAACGGAGGCAGCTAAGCTACTTCGTATTAACAGCACTGGTTGGAATATATGGTTACTTATCGTGCCCACTTTTATAATATAGATCCAGAGTAGTAAAATTGAAAGGAAAGGCATGAAAAACAGAAAAAAGTGGATATTCATTGTTCTAGTTCCTTTGGTAATAATCAGTTTTATATTCTTTAAGGACCGAATGCAAAATAGGCGATTTTATCAATTTGAAAAGAAACTAAAAACAGAAATGAGTTATATTGATAAGATTGACATTGGGAATTATGGACCATATTGTTCATTATATGTTTATATTGATGAGGATAGTTCCAACTATGAAAATATTGAGAAAACATTTATAAGAATCATGGTCGAAGTATCATCAAAAGAAAACTTTCAGTATTTTTTGGAAAGACATAATAAAAATGCAAGTGGTGAACTAGCTTTTTTTAATGTAGCATTTTATGAAAAAGGCGTAAAAGATAAGGTATTATACAAATATACCAGTTACAAAGATTTTCAAGTATGGGAGTTGGAAAGCAATCGTTCCATACAGTTTAACCTTGCAGACTATGTAAAATAGAAATGTCTTTAAAACTAATGTCTGGAGTATATATCAAGTTAATGAGCTTTATTATAGCAAACTTAGGAGTTAGCCTTTAATGACTAGCTCCTTTTTTGTACTCCAAAATAGAAAGGAGGTCTTTTAAAGGAATAAAAAGAGTTGTACTGGTGGATGCAGACCCTCAGGGAAGCTTATCCATTAGCTTAGGATTTGAGTAACTGGATAAGGTAAATACAACCTGGATGATCTCTGGCTCTTGGTCTGTATAGACTTTATAAATATGGCTTGTATTAAAATGGAAATATAAAGGGAAGATTAGGTGAATATAAAGAAATATATAGAATTAGATAGAATATATTGGTATAATGAAACAAAAAAACTTGAGGATTAGCTTGAAATTTAAGCTGTTATGTTACAGCAATGGGGTAGAAATGATACCAAGGTACTATGTATTTTAAAATATTTATGAATGATATACGATTTGTAAAACCATTTAAGAACTTTAAGGTACTTATAAATAGAAGTTAATTTATGAGAACTATTTAAGCTTATAAAAAATTTTGAAGGCGAGGACATAATATGAAAAAATGAATTTAAGAAACGTTCCCCAAAAGGTGATGTTGCTAGTCAGTTTAATTACTTTTTCGGTATTTATGGTATGTAACACGAAAACGTTTGCGGCCAACAAGAAGATAGATGGAGTAAGTGATTAGAAAATGTCAACGAAGTTCTCTTTCAATACGGATGATATAGCTTCCCTTATCTTCAATGGAGATTCAGACTGGTATATATTTACTCCAGTCAAAGGGAATTATTTTCATGACCATGTGAAAAAGAATTATACATTATTTACAGGTGGTAATGCCTACTATGGCTTTATATGGACATCTATACTGAGAACGGGGAAAAGGTAGTATCATACGACACACCAATGCAAACAGAAAATCATATTCGCTTTAAAATTACAGATCAAACTGTAAAATACTATATTCAGTTATATATGGGTGAAGGTACATATTCAGGTTGGGGAGTAGATGATTACCCGAACGTTGGTAATAAGCTTCTAGAGGTGGCAGGCTTGAATTAGGACCTGGAACCAACACACTTGATATCACCTTGATACTTGCTGAGGAGATTATATATTATATGGGGGGATTAATATGGATCAACAGTTATTAGATGCTATTAATATGGCCAAAGAATCAAAAGAAGAAGGTTTTCAAACCATTTATCAGGAAACATTTAGGTATGTGTATTTTAGAGCATCATCACTTGTGAAAGAAGATGATGTATGGGAATTGGTTCAGGAAGTTTACATTTCCGCATACAAATCGATTCATACACTAGAAAATGATGAGTTTTTATATGCCTGGTTGGGTGGTATTACATATAATCTTGGAATGAAATTGCATAGAAAGAATAAGCGAAATCCAATCCTATTGTCGGAAGAACATGAGGAATATTTTGAACAAATCCAAACGGAGGATCGTTCCATACAACCGGAGCTTTCCATAGATGATAAGGAAACAAGCAGTATACTAAGAGATTTGATCAGTGATCTTCCTGAACTGCAGAAGTCTGCGTTAATTGCCTATTACTATGACAACATGAGTGTGGGTGAGATTGCTGAGAGATTTGAATGTAGTCCAGGTACCATAAAGAGTCGATTAAACTATGCCAGAAAGTACTTAAAAAATGCAATTACTGAAAAAGAGAAGCGAGAAGGAATACGTCTAAGCTCTAT
Source organism: Bacillota bacterium (assembly GCA_023416695.1). Lineage (GTDB taxonomy): Bacteria > Bacillota > Clostridia > Lachnospirales > Lachnospiraceae > KM106-2. The sequence continues at coordinate 105,229 of JAEZGY010000103.1, forward strand.
CTCAATTCCAGGAATTATATATGCAATTAAATTATTACAGGATAGTACAGAGGTTTCCTATACTGTAGCAGGAGAAATATACAAGGCTGTTGCAGCATCATTCAGCTTACCAGGAACAGCAGCTGCAGTTGCTTCAGATGCTGTTATGAAGTCAGTTGTAAAAACAATAATAGGTAATTTGGTTGAGAAAACGGTATTAATAAAGATGGCAATCATTAGTAGTGTTGTTATAGTGGGCTCTGCTACTGTTATTACGGTAAATACATTAAACAATCATCAGGAAAAGCAATCTGTGATAGCTGAGATTACAGAGCAACCAAGTAATGTTAAATCAGAAGATAGTGTACTGCCTAAGCAAAGCAAACAACCACAAATATCCCTGAGGCCTAGTAAAACAACTCTACCAGAAAAGTCTCCAGCAATCGTGGTAACAGAACAGGAACAGAAGCTTCTTAATAGCATGATTGAAGCAGTGGCAGATTATTTTGTCATAAATAATTATAATCAGGGACAAGCTTTGTCCGATGAAGAAAAAATGGGGTTAGCATACAAGTTACTCAGTAATCTGTGCTTTGATATGGGGAACCCTTATGGATTTGCTTATGAAGAAAATATGGAGTTTCCTGAGGTTGATTTTGAAGGACCTGTGTTTATGGCGAGTGTATATGTTATTACAGAAGAGGATATGGAGCTGTTTCTTAAAACGATACTTGGTGAGGGAATTAGCCAGCATGGAAATTATGATGGATTTGTCCATAGAACAGGTATCTATTACTTACATAATAGGTCAGGCGGGGTAGGTGTTGGAGATTATCGTAAAGATAATTTGCTTGCGAATAGCAGTTTTGTGGATAAAAGATTATTTTTTGTGGATGATGTGATAGTAGATGATGTGTATCGTCAAATTGGAACTAGACAAATGGAGTTCGTAGATGAGAATAGCTATAAACTAACCCATTCTCCAGAGTATCTTCAATATATAGGATATGCTGATAGTTATTCTAATGTTATTCATATTAGCCAATATGATACATCGTATAAAGTAGTCGAAAAAACAAAATTTGGACGTTTTCAATTGGTTAGTTATAGTGCGCAGCAATGTACGGATGAAGAAACATTAATGCAATTATTTATTAAGGGACTACCATACTTCACTGGAGATGGTTCTGATGGTAAGAATGAATATATTAGTTCGGAGTATATGTATTGTGATGGTAAAGCAAATGGTATATATATGATATTTATTATAGATCATTATGCTACACGAAATGTAGTTAGAGCATATCAATATGACGAGGACGTACAAGGCCTGAAAGATCAGTTTTTTCAGGAATCAATATTAGACTTAGGAACTGATGTTTATCAGTATAATTCAAGTTTTATAATGGAATCAGTTTCAAAGGATGGGGAAAATAGTAATACGTTATGTATACAATACGAAAAAAGTGGTACTATGTGGCCTCCTAACTATTTATATTATTCAGCTAATGGCTTATATTATGATTATGAATCTGATAATGAATTCGATAATGATTGTACCAAAATGGAATATGAAAAGAAATATAAGAAGGTTACTGATATGAAAAGCCAATCACAACATTTAAAATGGATTCAGGTGATTCCAGAATCCAGATAATGATAATTACTTGGAAGGCATAGATAGCAACTCCTAATAAACCAAAGTAGTTCGTTTTTATACGAACTACTTTTTTAAATTATGGGCTTTAGCCTGATGAGGGCATCTTTGCTTCTCAAATGTAGATACTCTTTCGACTGATTTTAGTAGATCTGATTCACTAAAAACTGTCTTTAAAGTGTTTTCATTTATGAGACCATTATACCTTCAGGTCAGATATACTATGAAACATAAAAACAACTGAGCAAAAAAAAATAAAAAATAAAACCAAAGCATAACAATATGGTACTTATTATTAGATACTATAAACCAGCAAATGTAACAATAAGTCACCTAACATTACGCCATATACAATATTATACATATATGGTAAAATATTTGTAAACGTAATATTATATGTGAGCAATTCTTTTCACGATAATGGCAAACCATTCGAAAGATTGGGACGCAAAGCTAAAGGGCCTGTAAAATGGTAGCCAGCTACCGAATGGGAGAATTTTTTTGTTACTCCATTTGCTGAAATAAGTAAGGGGGAATACTATGAAAAAGAGAATTATTGCAGCGATACTTGTGATTATATTAGTGATGCCAAACTCAGGGATAACTGTTTTATCAAAGACAGAGAAAGAAGGAGGAGCAGACAATCCAAAAATCACTCAAGTGGTTCCATTGCAGACGGATTCTGCAAATCAGAATGTAATATATCAGGCATCAAAAGACCCTACCAATGCAGGAAAAGAATTAGAGGAAATTGATAGCTCTGGAGCATATGATGCCACCTTAAAAGAAGTATTAAAGGGGTATTATAAGGATGAGGATAATGCCTCAATAAAAGCATTTACTAGAGAGCTTTCTGACCGTGGAAATGAAATCTGCAGTAATTTTCAAGCAGCAGAGGAAGAAAGAAATAAAAAAGCAAAGGATCTGGGGTATGTCCCAGGACGAGTTTTACTGGCTTATGATTCAGATGTAGTTACCGATAAAAAATTAAATGAAAATATTGAGATTTTGGATGCTACCTGTGCAGATATGGTCGAAGTAAATGATGATTTATCTATGGCAGTTGTAGATATTTCTTTGGAAGATACTGTTTTAGCTGCTGTAGAGAAGCTAAGTTGTATGGAAGGTGTAGAATATGCACAGCCGGATTATATCTATACAGCTGATACAACAACATCAGACTGGATCAATGATAGTAAAGCAAATGTCCAGTATTATCTGGATGTGATCAATGCCGCAGAAGCATGGGATTTTATGGATACTGTTCCATATTCTAAAACACTAGTTGCAGTGATTGATTCCGGTGTGGATTATACCCATAAAGAACTGGCCAACGTGATTAATATGGAGAAATCGGTTGCTATTGAGGAGGATGGTACCATACGGTCACTTTATGATACCACTACTCCAAATCATGGAACACATGTATCTGGAATTATTGCAGCTACAGGGAATAATAAACAGGGGATTGCCGGAGTAGGTTCTGGTTATCTGAATGACATCGTTGATCTTATGATGATTGATTGCGATTGCTGTGACGAATTTATGACCAGTTCCCTAGTAAATGCAATTTCCTATGCATCTAATCAAGGTGCTCGTGTCATTAACATGAGTTTTGGTGGTCCAGTTAGGGACAGTCTTGTGGCGAATGCAATTAAAGCAGCGAATGCTTCTGGTTCCCTTGTGATAGCTTCAGCAGGAAATAACGCTTCAGATAAAGATTGTTATCCAGCAAATTTGCCTTGGGTAGTCAGCGTTATTTCTACTGATGCGGACATACAGCGATCCTATTTTTCTAGTTATGGGAACAGTAAATCGGAGAAAAACAAAATATCTGCTCCCGGAAGTAAAATATACAGTACAGTCCCTGGAAATCAATATGAATACTATAATGGTACTTCCATGGCGGCACCCATCGTAACTGCTGTAGCAGCAATGATGTATGCTGCTAATCCAAGGTTGACGCCAGAAGAGGTAAAGAGCATATTATTTACGACTACAAAAGATCTCTATACTAAGGGATATGATAAAGATAGTGGATATGGCTTAGTGAATGCAAAGAAAGCAGTAATGATGGCTTACCAAACCGTATCAGCTAATAAATTAACTTCATTGAATATATCTAATAGCAAAAATACCATAAGTAGAGGAGAAACACTTCAGCTGAAAACAGTGGTTAACAAAGGAGCAGAGAATACAACTCTTATCTGGAGCAGTTCTGATCCATTTATCGCGACAGTGGATGCTAATGGACTTGTTACTGCAAAGGAGAGTGGAGTAGTTACAATAACAGTATCAAGTACTAATGGAAGAAGAGCTGCTGTAACAATAACGTGTATCTGTTCCAAGGAGAAAGGTGTTTTGTCAACCCCTACCATTGAAGAGGAGATATATTTTCGTTATTTCTATTACAATGATACTGATAAATGGTATAACATTTTCTGGAGTAAGGTAGATGGTGCCGATTATTATGGAATATACAGGAGTAGTACAAGAAATGGAGTATATACTCAGATTGGAACCTCCCAAAAGAACATCTTTTATGATACGTTTACTACGCCAGGCAATGATAGTGGTTTTGGTATTTATAAAACAGTATATTACTATAAAATTAAAGCATTTAGTAATGATGTAAATCTTGCAGCCAGTGAGTATAGCTCCATCTGCATTGGATGCAGGGAGGCAGATACTCGTTCGGTCTTATGGTTTAATGCGGTTGATGAGAACAGCGTATCTATTTCCTGGTATGGACAAGGTTTTTGTGAACTGTTGCGTACGGAAGATGCTGAGACAAACGTTAGTAGAAAGTGGACAAAAATAGCGGAGTTTGAACCAAGTATATCAACCTTGGTTTATGTGGATCATACGGTTGAGATCGGACATATGTATTATTATCGTATCAATTATTATAGTAAAGCGGATGGAGTATTATATCACTATGATGCAAATGGTGGTAAAGAATATTCTTATACTCACACTTTGTCAGCTTCCATAGAGAGCAGTTTGAAGATCCATGACTTTCCAGTAATTGATGCAGAAGCATTGCAGGATGACTGGGTTTGGGCAGAACCACGTTTGCTTTTTTCATGGATGGATACCAACAGCTATACCTATTTTGTAGTTGCAAAATCCATGGATGGAGGGAAAAGTTGGGGACACTATGTGGGATCTGCGTTTTATTGTGAAGAGGAAAACATTGCACAACAAAAGTTTGATATTGTCCTTCCAATCAATTTTAACGAGACGGCAACCTATAAAGTTGCTTATGCAAAGTATGATCAAAACAAGGAAACATTTTTATATGGTAAGTTCAGTGATGAGATTACAATTACAACTCCTCAAAGATTGCTTGTTCCAGAGTATACCTTGTCCTATACGGAGGGAAAAGTAAAAGTTACATTGTCACCAAGTATAAAGCTTACAAAAGATATGGTGATATGCTACGACGAAAGCTATTATAATGAATCCGGTTCTTATCGTGTATCTGGTGAGGTGAAAGCATCTAAAGTAACTAATAATAGTTTTTATATAAAACCTAGAACAACGGCTTACCGGTGCAGATATTCTATGAAAATCATGGGGAAGAAAATGAGCTTAAAGAGTCCGAATGCTTCCTTAAAATTAGTAACTAGAGAAACTTCTTCAAAATATAGTGAAGCGATATCCCCTACTGCAAAAGCAGGTATCATCAATTCTATAACAGTACCAAGTAAGATTGATGATGGGACCGCTATTTCATCAAAGAATATTACTGTTAACACATCCTCTGATGGGAAGAAAGTGTTTCAATGGTATCTAGACAACCGAGGTGTCTGCGGAACGCAACTAAGCAGTGCACCAACAAAGGCTGGAACGTACTGGGTTGGGGTATCAGTCTTAGAAAGCCTACAGTATAAGGCAATTAAAGAGAAAAAAGTCAAGTTTACCATAAAAAAGGGGTGTAAGATAACCCTGAATGGAAATAGTGGAACTGCAGAGAAAAAAAGCGTAACCGTTGTACAGGGAAGTGAAATAGGAACTCTTCCTACAGCTAAACGATCAGGTTACCAATTCCTTGGTTGGTACACGGCTAGAAGTGGTGGGAAAAAGGTAAGCGCATCGTTTGTCTGTTCGAAAGCAACTACTTTATATGCACACTGGAAATCTGTGAAACCATCTACACAGACCATTAAGTCTATTAAAACATCCAGTAGTTCTAAGGTGAAGATAAAACTAAGTAAAAAGGTGGCAAATGCAGGAGCATATCAGATTGAGTATTCCACATATAAGGATTTTAAAAAAGCACAAACTTATACCATCAAAAAGAATACTAGCCTGACAGTGTCTATTTCTAATCTAAAAAGAGGAAAAACATATTATTTTCGTGTTAAGGCAAGGTCTGTAAAAAAAGATTCTACTGGGAAATATGTGTATAGTAAAGCCGTTTCTTATACAAGGCCAATAAAAATGAGATAATATTAGAGTGCTATTCGTTTGCCACGGTACCATACTGGGGAAAGGAGGTACATGGGATGTATAATTATTTGAATATTTAAATAAAATGCCATATTGGATACATTTACCAGCCCCTTTTTTCTTACTATGTTAGCCTACCTTATTTTCGATGTATTATAATAACAAAAATTGGTTCAAATTGTTAACA
>JAEZGY010000040.1 GCA_023416695.1 Bacillota bacterium
ATACTCTTGGCGATGTCCACAGCAACCGCAACTAGATCTTCCCCTATTTTGATGGTATTTGCTATACCAAGTATTTCCATGCGCTATTTGAAATGGAGTAGGATTTACTACCTTCATATCATCACAATCGTCTTCTACATCAGGTGTACATCTTCTATTCTCCCATGGATAGCATTTACATTCTTCCTTTTCTTCCTTTTCTTCTCCACTAAAGAAAATTGGAATAATAACGTCGATATTTTCTCCACATTCTGGACATACTGGACATTCCCTCTGTGGTGGACAGGTTGGACACTCTCTTTGTGGTGGACATGGTCTCTGTGGTGGACACGTTGGGCATTCTCTCTGCTCTGGGCAGGTTGGGCATTCTGGGCATACAATTTGCTCTCTATTTGTATTCTTATTCTTATATAGTTTACTTAAATTATCGTTGACTTGCCTAAATTGATTACCTGTTCTATTGTTATCCATATTTTGTTGCCGATTCATGTTGGTAGGTGGCATAACTGGCACTACCTGACGTGGTGCTTCTTGCATAGATTCCCTTGGCATACTTGTAGTATCTATTGGAACACAAATTTTAGAACCGATTTTTAGGTTATATATATCAACATTTGGATTTGCTTCCATAATCCTAGATATTGGGACATTGTGCATTTTACTGATTCTGTACAAAGTATCACCACTTTGTACGGTATGGGTGATTCCTGTACATCCTCCATTTCTCTCACTGTAGAAATTGTTATTAGACTCTCTATATTCCATTCCTTACCTCCAGTATCATTGCAAATATACCTCTTTATATTTACATTTATGAGTCTGATACTTATTGATTTGTATCCATAATTATTATATGTACCGCTAATCCATAAGTGACGAAGATAAGGACATAGAAAAAGCCCAGTAACGAAGCATTCCATTACCAGGCTTTTTCCTATTTTGTATCTATTTCTTTTGTACTTCCCCACATATAATGTGTTTATCTTATGTATCTTACTCAGAGCACATCATCCCTGAGTCTTTGGTAATAAGAGTTATAATATAAAAATATTAGCAAACTCTTAACGCTTATATTATACCACATAAGCAAATTAGTTCAACGCATCCAATGAATATACCACAAATTACCACATACTTTAATGGCTTATACGATTTTTCTATATAAAATCTTTTCCTATTCTTTATGTATTCTTTACGCATTATATTGTTGGCTCAGACGCTTAATCTCTGACCTCATAGTATCTACCACAGATTCTGGTGACACTAAATAAGCTCCCTCACCTAACGCAATCACCCAGGCATAAAACTGCTTACTTGGTACTACTTCAACTATTGTTTCAAAAAAGTCGTTATCTTTTTTCATTATAAACACATCTTTACCAAAACGGTCCATAATGACTCCAATCAAATTATTCTTACAACACATTTTTACTTTGATTGATGTTCCACCATACATTCCAAAAATACGCTTTTGATAGCTGGCAAAGTCAATGCTCTTCATTTGCTCCTTGCCCAACCTAGGGACATTTATAGTAGATATATTTATAATTTTATCCACTCTAAAATGCTTCATCATCTCTTCCTTCTCCTCATAGGCAAGGAGATAGTAATTTTCGTCATCTTGAATCAAACCCCATGGACTTACAATGTAAAATTCCCCATTTCGACGATTAACCATCTTTTTATCTACCGTCCATTCACGGTATTGGAATTTTATTTGTACATTTTCATTGATCGCTTGATGAAGCTCATCAACATTGTAGTATATACTTTCGTTCATACTTTTAATTCTACCTGACACATACACCTGTCTCTGTAGTGTTTTAGCTTCATACATACTAGCCAGGCTCTCTAATTTTTTGATTAATTCATTAGATTTTTTCTCTGTGATATACTTGGAAAACTGTACTGCATCCACTAAAAGTTTTAACTCAGCTAACTCAAACTCCGGGTTCACCAGTCTATATAGGAAACTGCCCTTCTCAGTGTCTCCCATAATATCGTAACCAAATAACCTTAATAAATTGATATCATCATAGATAGACTTACGTTCTGCAGCTATCCCATTATTCTCTAAAGCACGAACAATATCTGCCATAGTAACACCATGATTATCATCTGTATGTTGCTTTAGATAATCAAGTATATATAATAATTTCAGTTTCTGGTTTGGTGACTTAGACATTTCTACCCCCTCTAGACTTATTATAGTCTAACAACCGTTTCCTTCTAAAAATCTGTCTTGGTAATAGTAGCAACATAGATGTTATATAAAAAACTCCATCTGCAAAAGTAGAAAATCCCAAACTATACCCATATAAGCTAAGCATGATAAGTAAGGCAAAAACACCTACATTCTCTATTATAAAAAAATATCTAACATCTTTTTCCTTCTTATAAAACCCATATAACGTATGTATCGTCTGCCTAATGTATACCAACATAACTATAACTAGTAGGCTTCCCCAGATAATATATGTACTAATGCTCATGGATGAGGTAATATTATATGGAAATAAAAGCATAAAAAGAAGAAGTATTGTTTCTACATAACTAACTCCTAAGGACACCAATACCTGACTTTTACCATATGAGGTAACAATGTCATTCTCTTTAGGATTTACATAACGATTAATTCGGATGCTCATAATCTTTTCTAAGGTAAGATTAATCCCAAACAGTACAATCAAAAGACATAACACCAAAGTTAATCCTAGACGACTTTGACAGAACATACTTCCTACAACGCATAATTCCAAGCTAATTAATCGAACAAAAAAATCAGGGATGCTATATGATATAATTTTTTTTAATTGTGGATTACTTTTTGTACGAAAAATAACCATAGTTAAAAAAAGTAGAATAATTGGTATAAATATAATAAAAAGCCTATTTTGCACGGTTTGCTCATTTAAACCAAGTAATAGGTAAAGAAGGAAACTAAAGTACGCAATAGGATTGTAGAAAACGAGTCTTCTTAATTCGTGCATATTATCTCCCACCATTATTTATTTTCTATACAATTATACCACTATTCCACTTGTTCAACAATGGATATCCATAATGAAACAATTTCCAAGTTATTTTTTGTTCATGCAATTAATTCTTCTTACTTGTCAAACAGACTCCCTCTGCATTATATACTTCACATGGAACTTTGCTATCCTCTGATGTAAAAATACCTTCCTCTCCTACAGACCCACCATCTATATAATAACGATAAGTGAATCCATTTCTACTTTGTTGTTCAATATATAATTCAAAGCTATTTCCAGGTTCTAAAGGAAAACTGGATTCTAAAACGAATTTTTGCTCGCCGTTCATATTTGTTATTGGCAATTCCTTAGACCATTGAATAATTCCATTTACAGAACGAACTAATTTGGAAAATAGAATTGGATCAAAAGCATTATCTGTACGATTCCAAACGATATTCCCATCATAGGCGTACTCCCCCTCCATATACTTCTTCTCTCCGATAAAAGAAACGGTGCATTGCTTTGTAAAATAATCAGAAAAAGAAATATTGATTGGCATTGTAGCATTATTAATTACGGACTTCTTTGCAAATGATACAGATGCTTTATCATAATTCTTTAAAATTGAAACATTGGCTGTCCCAATATATTTGTTATCTTTCGCACTTAACTCAATTCTTTGATCATCAATATAGAAAATAGCTTTTGTGCCCTCAGTAAATTCCTTTGGAACAATCTCAACTTTTAACCCAGCCGTTAGGTTTGTAAAGTTAGGTTCCTCTGTCACAATCGAATAGTCACTAATTAGATCTTCTCCATCTGCTTGACCAGCACTCATGTTGTCAGAAAGCTCACTAATGCTAGATTGTAAATTCTTAACAGACTTATCCGTACCCTCAGAAACCTTAATCAACATTTCTATTAATTGATTTTGTCTACTTTGATACCCAAGTAATAAACCAAATCCAAATATTAGTATGATTACTACCACTATTAAGTTTTTATTATCTTTCACAATTTTTATCATCTTCATCTTATTTACTTATGGTGTAGGTCCTCGTCTATGACAGACGGTTGGACTATCCACCCCTCCTTATACTTACCCATTAACAACTCCAAATAAGTTTATCATAGGATATTGTCAGCGTCAATAAATGGTATAATAAAAGGCTACCCTTTATAGGAAGCCTTTTTGCAAAACTGATATCAAAGTATTTTAAACTTTACTATTTTACACCAGATTTAATTTCAAATGAATTACAATCTGTACACTCTTTCATAGTTGGATTGGATTCATGAGTACCAACTTGAATCTTCTCTAATGTACAATAGTTTTCTGATTCATTATTATACTTACAGTTACTAACAGTACATCCTATACTTGTATTCTTTTCCATAAACATTCTCCTTATAATAGAATCGGATTTCATTCGTCCGTTCTTATTATAAGCAATCACAAGTTGTCATATACTGTTAAAACTTGGCGAAAAAATAACAATAGGTGAAATATTTTAAACAGCTAATTCTAGTTTATCAAGTAATACATTTTTACTTACTGGTAAATCTAGAATGCAATTAATACATGGAGCATTACGCGTCTGCTCATCTATAAGCTTGTTGATATTCTCTGTACTAGACGTTAATAGAATAATTGGAATATGCTTTATTTTCGCTTTCTCCATTACTTTATTTAAACAAAATAACCCATTATCTAAATTCATCAATATGACGTCAATGCGTTCCTCTTCTAAGATAGATACTGCTTTCACTCCTGGCAGAGCATATACGCTGTCATAATGCCCAAATAGTATATTTCTTATACTGTAATAACTAACGCCTTGTTTATCGATAAGTAAAATACGTTTTTTCCCTGTCTCTAATACTGTGTTAGGTCTTACTTCTTCATTAAAGACATATTTTATATGGCTTAATAACGTTTCTTTTTCAACTGGTTTGATTAAACAATCTGCAACACCATAGGAAAAAATTTGAGGTAGTAATTCACGATTAGCAGCATCTGTCTGGGCAATTATAGGTATCTCTTTCAATTTTGGGTTCCCTTGTAATGCTTCTAGTAAACTCAAATCTAATTGATCTGCATTGGAAATTCCGCAAATAATAGCATCCACAGACTCAGATATTAAATAATTCACGGCATCCTTTGTTGAAGATGCAGTTTGTATTCGGTACTTACCTCCGAGAAAATGACAATAGGTATTCAAAACAACTGGGTCCTTGTCAACAACTAGTATATTTTTCCGCATAAGCTGACACCTACTAACTAATTGCTCCATATGAAAGAACAGTGTTTCTTCTTGCACATCATGATGTAGTCCTATTGTAATCCCATCTTCATAATAATCTTCATATAGAACCTCATCCTCTTCATGTACCAATAAGATCATTGGAACATACTTTCCTGCATACATATTTCTTATTCTCTGATATACAGTAAGGTGTTCTAGACTTCCCAGTTGTGTAGCAAACACAATTATATCTGGTCGATATTGAATAATATAATTAAATGTTTCTATTGGGCTTTGCGTTATTCCACCCTCATAGGATATAGTATTTACTTTATGACTTCCTTGTTTTACATGCGTATCACCTATAGATAATACTTTTATCATACTATCGCCACCCAGTTTCAATAAAATATTTAATCCAACAAAACATATTGAAGCAGTTCATTTACAATAACTCGTAAATAAACTGCAATCAATTTAAGTTGTATTTATTTTACCATATTTTACACAATGTTGCTACTGAAATGTGACATCGATACCTAAAGTTCCATCATTTTTAGGATACCACCCTTGCCTTGTAATCCAACAGAAGAGTTTACAATCTTACCATCTTTCATAAAAACTAGAGTTGGAATACTCATCACTCTAAACTGCTTTGCCAAATCCACTTCCTCATCAATGTTTACCTTACATACCTTGACTCCTTCTACTTCATTGGCTAACTGTTCAACAATTGGAGATAGCATCTTACATGGTCCACACCAGGATGCCCAGAAGTCTAACAACACTGGCTTATCGGATTTCATTACCTCTTGTTCAAAATTACTACTATTAATATGTTTCACTGACATACAAATCACTCCTTCTTTTTTACTATTAGATAAATAGATTTACATTGCTTTCCTCAGCACTTCCTAGATAAGTAGCTACACCCGCATATTCCACGCCATCAATTAGTTCCTCTTTTTTTATTCCCATAATGTCCATTGACATTGTGCAAGCAATCAGTTTTATTCCACTATCTTTCGCCTGCTGTAGTAATTCTTCTAATGAAGATACATTTTTATCTTTCATAACTTTCTTCATCATTTTACTTCCCATGCCTGCCATATTCATCTTAGATAATTTTAATTTCGTTGTCCCTTTTGGCATCATCTTGCCAAACATAGTATCTATCAATCCTTTTTTTAACTTTGGACTTTTAGACTTTCTGAGTACATTTAATCCCCAGAAGGTAAAGAACATGGTTACTTCTCTTCCCATGGCAGCGGCACCATTAGCAATAATGAAGGAAGCCAGTACTTTATCTAAATCATTACTAAATACAATGATGGTCTTACCATCGTTTACTTTCGATCCCTTAACTAATGTGTTATTCTTTGATTGATCCTCGTCGGTACCTTTCTTGATATACACAATGTTCTCACTACCAATTCTCTCAGATTTTATTAAGGTGTTTCCTGTTTTGTTACACCAGCTTTCTACATCTCGTGCAAATCCCATATCCGTAGCAGTCACCTTAATGACCTCATTTTCCTTTATGGAATTTATTTCTTTATTTACCTTTATAATTGGCCCAGGGCACTGCATTCCAGTACAATTAACAAGCTTAACCTCTGTTTCAACTAATATATTATTTTCCTTTTTCACTTCTTCTTTCATGGCTGCCTTCTTATTCTCCTTATAATGTGTGGATTTATATAGACTAGTTCCACCTGCTAATACTGATACTTTAGAAAATCCATGTTGTGTCAACACCCTAGCAGCATCATAGGAACGAACACCAATGGCACAATAGATAATAATATGGTGACTAGGATTAAGTTCTTGATACCTATCATGCAATTCCCCTAAAGGTATGTGATAAGAATCTGGCAATTCATATATCATTCTCTCCACAGATTCTGTTACATCTAGTATAGTAACGGGGCTTTGATCCTTGTTCCCAACAAGCCCATCCAACTCATAAGGGGTTACAAAGTCTACCATTCCACGAAGTATGTTTTCTGCTACGAAACCTAACATATTAACAGGATCTTTGGCAGAGCCATATGGTGGTGCGTAGGCTAATTCTAGTTCAGCTAAGTCACTTACTGTACCACCTAGTCTAATAACGGTTGCTAATACATCGATACGTTTATCAACACCATCTTGGCCAACACCTTGGGCACCGAGTATTTTCCCTTCTTTATCAAACACTAGCTTCAAGGTCAGCATGGTGGCTCCTGGATAATATCCTGCATGAGACTTCTGATTGATCCATGCCACAAAATAGTCTTTCTTATAATGCCATCCTCTTTCGATTAGAGCCTTTTCGTTGGTACCTACACTAGCTACTGTAAGGTCAAATACTTTAGCAATAGAGGTTCCTAGGGACCCATTATATTTCTTATTATCGCCTGCAATATTATCTGCACAAATTCTTCCCTGTTTATTAGCTGGACCAGCTAATGGAATCATTATTTTTTCTCCCAATATTCCATTTTCAACTTCTATCACATCTCCTACTGCATAGATAGAAGGGTCAGAAGTTCTTAGATGCTCATCTACTTGTATTCCTCCCTTGTTATTGAGGGTAAGGCCAGCCTCTCTTGCTAGGCTGCTATTCGGGCTAACTCCAACAGCCAAAACAACTAGATCTACCTCTATGACCTTATTACTAGCTAAATGCACCTTAACCTTATGATCCGCTTCCTCAAAACTAGAAACACTATCTCCTACTATTAAATTCACCTGATTCATTTCCATGTTCTCATGTAGTAGCTGTGCCATTTCATAATCAACGGAAGGCATTACTTGACTCTGCATCTCAATAAGAGTAACAGACAACCCTGCATGGTGAAGATTATCTGCCATTTCTAGGCCAATGAAACCACCTCCAATCACTGCAGCATGAAGAGGGTGATTATCTACTATGGCATCTTTTAACTGGTCTGTGTCTGGGACAGTCCAAAGAGTATAAATATTCTTACCTTCAATACCTGGCAGTTTTGGTTTTAGTGGACTTGAGCCAGTAGCAATGACTAAATTATCATAATTTTCTTTATATTCTAAGTTCCTACTATGATCATAGATATAGACGACTTTTTCTTCTGGAACTATCTTAATTGCTTCATTTTGAACTCTTACCTCTATGTTAAACTTATCCTTCATAGCTTGTGGAGTCTGTAATAATAAATTTTCTCTTTCTGTAATTACATCACCTATATAATAAGGAAGCCCACAATTGGCATATGAAATATACTTACCTCTTTCTAAAAGTATAATTTCCATTGACTCATCTCTTCTTCGAAGTCTGGCTGCTGCTGATGCACCTCCTGCAACGCCACCAATAATAATTGTCTTTTTCCTCATTGACTCCACTCCTTTGTTCTTCTTATATCTGCATTATATGCAAAGAAATCCATCCGTTCTGTAACTTAGTCACATAAGCATAAGAAAAAGACTAAGAGTCAAAATATGAAATGATCCTTAGCCTTTTAAAGTAGATTTATTCTTTTTCTGTTAGTTCAATTAACTTTTCCATGGACAATAGGCGAACCCCGCCCCGAACCACTTCAACAATTCCCTCTTTGGAAAAATACTTAAGCATTCTAGAAACAACTTCTCTTGCACTTCCAAGATTAGATGCAATTTCTTCCTGGGTCATGTTAAGTTGACTAGTTCCCTCCAATTGAAATTGCTCCAGTAGAAACAGTGCCAGTCGCTTATCAAAACTCATAAACACAATCTGCTCTAGTACCCACATAACGTCGGACATTCTTGAACTGATTAAATTACTTGTAAAATTAGCAACGGCTACTTCTTCCTTTTCCATCTCATCATATATCTTGGCAGGAATCCGTATTGCTTCAACTTCGGTTTCAGCTAGTATATGCACATCAAAGGTAATATTCTTCATTAAACAAGAGGCAGAGAAAATACACACGTCCCGATCCATTAGACGAAACAAGGTAATTTCTTTACCTGACTCTGTGATCATATAAGCTTTAACTCTACCAGAGATTAATACGAACAAACCAGAGCATTGCTCTTCCCCTGCATGTAACAGCGTACCCTTATTAAATCTAGTCCTCTGTGAACTAGCTAATAAACGCTTCTTCCATAGAGTTGGAAGCTTCGTATAAAAGGGCAACATATCCATAAAAATTGTTTCCATAACCTATCTCCCTTTAATGTCAAACTAATTCCTTTTCTCTTGTGATATTCTTAATCCATTTATATTTTTTATAGTGACGATATATAATGGGCATTTTTGTAAACTCATCCATACTAAGGATAACAGAAATTGCAAGCACCGGTAATTTTAGTACAAAAGCGGCTAGAAATCCACAAGGTAAAATAACTAACCACATATTAATTGCATCGCAAATCATACCAAAACGGGAATCTCCTCCCGCGTAAAAGATACCAGCAATTACTGTAGAATTAATAGAGTTACCAATAATATAATAACTGTTTATTACTAACATCCATTTCAAATATCCATTTGCCGTGTCACTTAGATTAATCACACCAGTAATAATTGGAGTTAATGCTAACAGAACTAGGCCTGAACCAACTCCTATAATAAGGGCTATTCTACAAAGGCGACTTCCATCCCTTTTTGCTCCTTCTAAATCATTACGTCCAAGTTTATTACCAACTAAAATTCCACTACCTGCTCCAAGCCCCCAACAAAGGCTAGCACAGATATTCCTTCCTATTGTAGCGACTGAATTGGCTGCTGTGGCATCCGTACCTAAATGTCCCATGATAACAGAGTACATGGTAATTCCACCACCCCAGGCTAACTGGTTTCCTAACACAGGTAAGGAATACCTTATAAAATCCTTGTGAATGATACCCATTCTACTAAACATATAACGAAACCGCAAAGTAATACTAGTTTTTCTTATTAAAATGACAATGATACAAACTACTTCTGTACCAATTGCAATGTCGGTAGCCAAGGCTGCTCCTGCCGCACCAAGTGCCGGAAATCCCAATAACCCAAAAATAAATATTGCATTTAATATAAGATTAAGTACCACTGCCATTGCACCAATTATAGTACTCATTACTACTCGATCACAGGTTTTCATAATGCTTAAATAAACCTGTGATATGCTTGCCAACAAATAGGATATAGAAGCCACTTGTATGTACTCTGCTCCTATCTCTATTAGGGCAGAGTCAGAAGTAAATAACCTCATAATTAACTTAGGACAAGTAAAACCAGCTATTGTAAATACCAAACTGATGATAATGGCATACCTCATAGCAATTGCTAGTATCTTCTCTACCGTCCTAGTATCTCTTTTCCCCCAATACTGGGCAGCTAGAATAGTTGCTCCTCCTGTTAATGCTCCATAAAACAAGCTAAGCACAAAGGATACCTGTGTAGCTAAGGAAACCGCTGAAAGGGAGTCTTGATTTAAAAACCCTAGCATAATAGCATCAGAGGCACCTACTGCAGAATATAGTAAGTTTTGCAAGGTAATAGGAATCACTAGCTTACGTAGATTACGATAAAACTCTTTATTTTCTTCTTTTTGTCTAAACATAATAATCCTCTCTCATTATCCGAATATACCGAAATACATTAGAGGAGATAGGTGAGGATTATAGTACCTTATCCTTGTATTTTAAAAGTTCTGTATGATAAAGCTGTCCCATCTGGCTTAATGCTGTATTTTTACGCTTTACATAACCGATACTCATATTTTCTTCTACCTCTAATGGTATTGCTACATATTCACTACCATTTAGTTCTTCACAGATGATTCCTGAGCATAAAGTATAACCATTTAATCCCACCATAAGATTTAAAAAGGTAGCACGATCACTTGCTTTAATACTGCGTTTATAATCATAGGTGCTTAACACTTCTTCTGCCAAATAAAAGGAATTGTTATCCCCTTGGTCAAAGGTCAAACAAGGATATTCTTCTAATTCCTCCATCGTTAATGAAGTCTTTTCTGCAAGGGGATTGCCCTTCCATAGATACACATAGGTATTGCACTCAAATAGTGGCGTAAACTCTAGATTCATCTCATGAAATAATTTATTTAAGATTTTCTGATTAAAGTCATTCCTATAAATAACCCCAATCTCACTTTTATAATTCTTTACATTCTCAAGGACTTCAAATGTCTTTGTCTCATAGACAGCAAATTCATACTCATCCATTCCAAACTGTTTCACCAACTCTACAAACGCTTTTACTGCAAAAGTATAATGCTGCATAGAAACGGAGAATTTCTTTTTTACAGATTTTTTTTCTATATATCGCTGATCAATTAAACGGTATTGGTCAAGGACCTGTCTAGCATACCCTAAAAATTCATTGCCCTCAGGAGTTACCGTAATACCACGATTTGAACGTGTAAAAATAGTGATACCGATTTCCTCTTCTAAATCCTTTATGGTACCAGATAAACTTGGCTGAGAAACATAAAGCTGTTGGGCTGCTTTATTCATGGAATTACAGTCTGCTATTGTTACCGCACATTTTATTTGTTGCAAGGTCATATTCATCCCCCAGTTTCTATCATACTGCTATTATTGTAACACGATAACACTTACTGTTCAATTCCACTTATTTTATCACTCTTACACCCTAAAACCCCCTGTTTTATAAAGTAGTGCACATAATTCTTATATGTACTATAATAATATTACGCCAAGAACCCGATATCTATTAAAATAGTAGATTCTTATATAACAATCGTATGTATTATAAAGGAGTAACATATGGGTGTACTAAATCTTAATAAAGACCAATCAGAAAATATCTATTACAATTTTCCAGACTTTCCTGTAATGGCAAAGGTAGGAAACCTATCCTTTTATCCTCAAATGAGGTCTGCTAGCCATTGGCATAACGATTTTGAGTTTATAATGTCATTGGAAGATGAAATTGGCTATGAAGTCAATGGACAAGAATACACACTAATCCCTGGCCAAGGAATGTTTATCAATTCTAGACAACTACATAGTGTATTTTCCATTACGCAGAAGGATGGCAAATATATGTGTATTCTAATTCCACCAGATATGTTCTGTCCTGCTAAACGAATTCAAACTACCTATTTAGACCCAATCTGTAAAGATATTGAGCATCCCATGATTCTACTTTCCCAAGCCACTCCTTGGCAAAGTACTATCCTATCTTACATGAGTGACATATATCGAGAATTTGTTAAAGAGGAAGATGGTTTCGAGCTTCGTGTTATGGGAGTTGCTCATATGTTGCTTATGACACTTTATAAGAATATGAATGATGCAACCGTTATGGATGCGTCTCTTAATCGTAGAACCCTTGCCCTACACCAAATGATTGGGTACATCCAATCGAATTATCAGAATAAAATCACCTTAAATAGCATTGCAAATGCTGGTAAAGTATGTCGTAGTACCTGTTGTGAGATTTTTCAATCCCTCTTACATACAAGCCCAATCATCTATCTTGCCAACTACCGTATTGAAAAAAGCATTGAAAGTTTAACCTATTCCAATAAGCCAATCACAGAAATCGCTTTTGAGTGTGGTTTTAATGGATCTAGCTATTACACTGAGCTATTTCACCGAAAGACAGGAGAAACCCCTTCGGAATACCGTAGCCGCATTAGATAATCAACACACTACAACCTTGTATACACATGATGTGATTTTAATGTAACCTTTTTTATTGCAGCCAGTTCTGATACAGTGACGAGTTGATACCCTTTCTTAATTAGGAGCGGAACCAGATACTGTACAGCACTGGCTGTTGTGTAATATGTCTCATGCATAAGGACTATGGCACCATCTAACTCACCATTTGACTCTGCTGTTAATATGGTATCTATTATATCCTCTGTTGAAACCCCATCCCAGTCTCTTGAGTCTATACTACAAGAAATGATTGGTGTCTCTATCGCCTTACATATCATTTCATTACAGGACAAATAAGGAAGTCTTGTGTGATAAGCTGAATCACCGGTAATTTTAGCCAATAACTCATTGGTTGTATTTAATTCTTCCCCTATTTCCTCTTTAGAAAGTTTCGTAAACTCTCGATGGGATAAACCATGATTTCCTATTTCACATCCTATACTTTTCGCATACTCAATTTCTTTTTGATTCTCTTTATTAATCTTTTCTCCCACGTAGAAAAATGTTGCATGTTGTTCATGCTCTTTTAGGGTATGTAAGATACTCATTGCACTAGACTCTTTAGCAAATTCCAAAGGCCCATCGTCAAAAGTAAGGGCAACTACTTTTACCTCTTGCTCTTCCATTTTCACTAAACTATCGTACAACTTATATAACTTTTGTGTTCCATTCTCCAGAATGTAGTAGTGCCTAATATAAGGAATTAGTAGGCAAATAAATAGTAACAAAAGCACCAATGCACCTAATGAAACATAGGTCATAACAACCACAAATGCCATAATTGTCATTATGGCAAATAAAACAGTAACAATAAGATGTACTAGTCGTTCGTGCTGAAAGAATCCTATCTGAGTAAGTAGTTCAGTCTTCTCTTTCTCAATTAAAGAGCTTACAGGAATTGTGCCTCCTTGACTTTTATTTTTAGAAATAGCAGTCAGTTCATTTACTCTGCTCTCTATGTACTTTATATAGCTTTTAAGTCTTTCCTCCATAAGATCCCCCTTTTCCCATATTATCACTATTTTATCATTTTATGTCAAAAATAGAAAGTGAGATATCTATTGACCTAGAGAAAATAGTGGTTTACTATTATTATATCGAACATATATTCTGCTTTCAATAACACTCATAGAAAGGATGGTAAGAAATAAGATGCCATATAAGGAAGGTAGGGGAACAAAGCTTTACTATAAGATAATAGGAGAAGGAATTCCTACCGTCATCCTACACGGCTGGGGAGTTGACCACAGACTTATGACGGGGTGTATGGAACCAGTTTTTGATCAAGCAGGAGGTGATTTTAAGCGTATATACATAGATCTGCCCGGCATGGGGTTATCAAAACCCGGGAAGGACATCCATGACTCCCATGACATATTAAGAATACTCTATGACCTACTAGATGAACTTATTCCTGGTGAGCCATTTTTACTGATAGGGGAATCCTATAGTGGTTATTTAGCCAGAGGGATTTTAAAAGAGCGAATGTCTTTAGTTAAGGGTCTAATACTTCTCTGTCCATTAATGGTACCTGGAATTCGTCAGGGGACAGTAGTCCCTTATACAGTAATAGAGTGTGACCATTCTTTTCTTTCTACTCTAAGTCAAACGGAAAGAGACAGCTTTACCTATCTTAATGTTCGACTAACAAAGGAAGTATGGGAACGATTTAAAGAACAGGTGCAAAGCGGCATCCTTACACAAGACTCTCACTTTTTAACTGAAGTACTACAAGCAGAATTACCGTATGACGTTGATGAACTCCCCAAACCATACATGGGACCTACTTTAATTATTACAGGAAAGCAAGATACGGAAGTAGGTTATATGGACCAATTTGAGTTACAAAAACAATATTGTAATGGAACATATATAGCCATAGCTTATGGTGGACATGGCGTACAGATTGAGCAACCTGAGATATTTACAGGGGTTGTTAAGGGTTGGTTAGATGCTCACTTTTCTTAATACTACCTTTCCTTATCATTTAAACCGAGTCACACGAGACATATTTACATATTGTTGCAATACCATTCCTTATGTAATATATAAAAGGCTTTCTATGATTTCTCATAGAAAGCCTTTATGTATTATCTTACTTCATTGTTATGCATTCATAATATACTCTAAAATCTTCTTTGTATCCTCTGGCTCATATGCTACAATCTCAATCTCAGGGATCTGTGCAGAGGCAGCAAAAATAGTGGTTAAGGATACATACTGGCAAAGCTTAGATTTTAAATTTAAGCGGTCACCTTCATCTGTCACTAATTCAACTTTTCCTACACAACTATCTATTACTTTCATTAGTCCTGCAGGATTTTCAATATTAGATAATTTCATGTCATACCTCCATATTCGAATTAAAGTTGGAAGCTCCTAGTGATTATCAGTTATCACTAGATTTCCATCTAAAGTATATCACTATTTTTATTACTTGGCAACCATTTACAAACCTTATACCTAAAGGCCTTACCTCTTAGGATAAAAGCGCTTTATCACTTACAACGCCATCTTCACTTAACTCAGAGAATTTTTGAAGTAGATCTGGTACGGTTAAGTTCTTCTTTTCTTCACCTGCAATATCTAATATAATTTTACCTTCATTCATCATAATTAAACGATTTCCATTTTTAATGGCATCCTTCATATTATGAGTAATCATAAGAGTAGTAAGATTATTCTCAGTTATTATTTTATTGGTGGTAGCCAATACTTTTTGTGCGGTCTTTGGATCTAGTGCTGCGGTATGTTCATCTAAAAGTAACAATTTCGGCTTTTTCATAGTAGCCATAAGTAAAGTCAATGCCTGACGTTGTCCACCAGATAGTAGACCAACCTTTGAAGACATTCTATACTCAAGTCCTAATTCTAACTGTGCAAGTAGAACTTCAAACTCTTCTCTCTCAGCCACTGTAATTCCTCTACGAAGACCTCTAAACTTGCCTCTTCTATAGGCTAATGCCATATTTTCATCAATCTGCATAGAAGCAACCGTTCCCATCATAGGATCCTGAAAAACACGGCCTAAAAAGCTAGCTCTCTTGTGTTCAGACATCTTACTTACATCTATGTCATCTATAAGAATTTGTCCTTGATCCACTTGCCAAGTCCCAGCAAGAGCATTTAACAGTGTGGATTTACCAGCGCCATTACCACCAATTACAGTAACGAAATCGCCTTCCCTTAATTCCAAAGATAGATTATTTAATGCTACTTTCTCATTGATTGTACCAGGATTAAAGGTTTTATAAATGTTATTTACTTTAAGCATCTTACTCTACCTCCTTAATCATTGGTTTGGCAAAGTACTTTTTCTTCCAGTATGGTACAGCTAAGAAAACTGCAACAATAATTGCTGCTAAGAGCTTTAGCAAATCCTTATCAACACCTAACCATACGACAAATGCATATATCACTTGATATATCACGCTACCAATTGCAACAGCTAACAGTTTAAGTGCAAAATTATGAAAAATTCTACTAAAAATAACATTTCCGATTACTACCGCTGCAAGACCAATAACAATGGCACCACGACCCATATTAACATCAGCAAAACCTTGGAACTGTGCTAATAGTGCACTGGATAAGGCTACAATTCCGTTAGAAATCATAAGCCCAATGATTTTATTATTAGAAGTATTAATGCCTTGGGCACGACTCATGTTAGGATTACCACCAGTGGCACGAATAGAGCAACCTCTTTCCGTTCCAAAAAACCAGTAAAGAATGGCAATTAAAGCAAAAACAAAAATAGCTGCCACTAAAATTGGATTCTGTAAAGTAAAATCCCAAACATTTCTTAAAGACACTAATAAATCATACTTGTTAGAGCTAATAGGGTGATTTGCCTTTCCCATAATCTTTAGGTTTATGGAATATAAAGCATACTGTGTTAGTATTCCGGCTAAGATAGCAGGAATTCCCATAAAGGTATGAAAAACGCCTGTTAAAAGACCGGCTAACATACCAGCTAAAAGAGCTACTAATAAACATACCCAAATATTATACCCATTTGCAATCATCACAGCACATACTGCTCCACCTGTACACATAGTACCATCTACAGTAAGATCTGCCACATCTAATACTTTATAGGTGATATAAACCCCTATTGCCATAATCCCCCAGATCAGGCCTTGAGCTATCGCTCCAGGCATTGAATAAGCCAACGCCATTAAATCCATAATATTCCTCCAAAATCCTTTACGTTACTCTGCGATAGCTTCAAAACCATCAGGTACTGTAATGTTAAGTGCTTCGCAGTTTGTCTTATTGTATTTTTTAGTTACCTTTGGTGCAAATTGCACTTCCATAGTCGATACATCTTTACCATTTACCAATACTTCGTAAGCCATCTGTCCTGTAGTGTATCCTAAGTCATAATAACTAATGGAAAGCGTTGCAACACCACAACCCTTGCAAATACCTTCTTCTCCTGCAATAACTGGAATGCCTGCAGGCTTACAGATATTGTTGATAATCTCTGTATTAGAAGCTGCTGTATTATCTGTAGGAACATAAAGAACATCACAGCTACTTACGGCATTGGTAGCAACAGAAGCTATATCATTGGAATCTACAAAGGAGTAGTTTTCCACTTCGTAACCATATGGTTTTAAAAGTTCGGTCATTACATCTACTTGATACTGAGAATTGGCTTCTGCAGAACAATATAACATACCAACTTTTTTTGCATTAGGGAATAACTCATTTAATAAAGCAGCCTGGTCCTTTAATGGAGCAAGATCAGAGGTACCAGAGATATTCATACCAGTAGTACCCTTCCAGTCATCAATATCTAATGCAGTTGCATAGTCTGTAATAGAAGTTCCTAAAATTGGAATAGTAGTTGTCCCTGCTGCTGCTGCCTGTAAAGGTGCAGTTGCATTTGCTAAAATCAAATCTACTTTAGCAGATACAAATCCATTTACTATAGTGGCACAAGTTGCTGGATCTCCTTGCGCATTCTGTTCATCAAATTTTACCTTGTCACCTAATTTTTCTTTTAATGCATCCTTAAATCCTTTTGTTGCAGCATCTAATGCTTCATGCTGCACTAACTGAGCAATTCCAATTGTATATGTATCACCTGACTCCTTAGAATCATCGTTTGTTGTAGTAGTTTTTGAACTACCACAAGCTGTTATGGATAGTACTAAAACAGTACTCATAAGTAATGCTACTATTGTTTTCATTTTCTTCGTTATCATCATATAATCCTCCTATCCTATATTGATTTACGATTTTAACACTTTAAACCGCTAATGTCAATGACAATGCGTACCATAATTATGAAATATTATATAAAACTCCATGAAGTTATATAAATCAACTCATAAATCTACTAATAATAAACAAAGGAGACCACCCTTTAAGCAGTCTCCTTCTCCATCATATCAGTAACCTCATCTGCAATTGCCATAGTAGAACGTCTATGAGAAACCAAAATGATTGTCTTATCTTGTTTTGTCTCGTGTAAGCTTTTTAATATGATTGCCTCATTGAGACTATCAATGTTACTAGTTGGTTCATCTAATAAAATCACTCTTGCTCCATGAAGAAAAGCTCTCGCTAAACCGATTCTTTGTCTTTCCCCACCAGATACGCTATCACCAAGCTCACTTAACTTAGTTTCGTATTTATTTGGTAGAGACTCTATAAAATCATGAATAGAAGCTTTTTTTGCAGCTTCCATGACTTCCTCAAGAGAAGCATCCTCTTTGGCAATCCTGATATTATTGGCTATGGTATCTTGGAATAAAAAGGTTTCCTGAGTTACATAGGCAATATGCTCTCTTAAGGAAGAGGTATTGATCTCATTGATTGTGTGACGGCCATACATAAGCTGTCCCTTTTCACTTTCATAAAATCGCATTAAAAGCTTTAATAACGTGGATTTTCCACAACCACTTTTCCCAAGAATACCGTGAATGGTGTTCTCCTTAAAGGTAATGGAATAGTCTTTTAAGACTTCCTTCTCCCCATTCTCATAAGAAAATGTCACATTGTTCACAGTAATATTTCCTGCTGATACACTATTTCTCTCTGTAATATCTGTTACCATCGGTTCTTCCTTTAATAAATCTAATACACGATTACCACTAGCTAAGGTTTGATTTAGGTTATTAGAAAGAGCAGAAAGGGCTGCCGTTGGTCCAAAGGAACTCATAAGAGCTATCACACAGATCAGTGCCTGACCTGGATTTAAAATCCCATTACTTACAAGCATTCCTGATGCAATTACCTGAATAACTCCTGCAACAAGAATTACATTATCCGTAGAGATTCTCTGCCAAGCTTCTTGTTTCTTTAGGGTCTCATTATAAGTCTCTAGCTGTTTAGTAAAGGCATCCATTTTTTCATGACGACTTTCCATCTGATGATATTGTAAGATTTCATCAAGACCGTAAAGATTATCCAATACCACTGTATTTAATTTCCCATAGAGACTACGATAATCCCTACCAATTTTTTGACCAGAACGACTGTTTATGATAGGTATCACTACCCCTACCACAAGGTAAAAGAACATTGCAATAAATCCCATTATCCAGTGAAAGCTTCCCATAAATACAGTCATGATAACAGAGGTTAAAAATGCAATGGCAATGGGTGATATGGTATGGGCATAAAATACCTCTAAAAGCTCAATATCACTAGTGATTATAGAAATCAAATTACCTTTTTCACTTCCATCTAACTTCGCAGGTGCTAGCTTTCTTAAACAAGCAAAGATTTGATGTCTAATACTAGCAAGAAGCTTAAAAGCGATAAAATGATTACTTGCCTGCTCTGTATATCTTAATATACCACGCAGCACTGCAAAGATTAAAATGAGTGTAAATATAAGGGTAAGGCTAACAGAAGGGAAAAATCCAGCCACGACTCCAAGGGTCACTCCCCCTAGCACTGTAATAAAAATTGCGACTAGGTGCCCAAGGGTACCCATTGTAATTGCTCCAAACATATATCCAAGTAGTGGTTTAATCATACCAATTAAACCTAGCATGACCTTAAAACCACTTCTATTACCATTTAATTTATTCATAAGCCAAAGTTTCCTTTCCATAACGCTCTAATTCCATCTGGCTTTGATACAGATTTCTATAATGTGCTTTATTTCCTAATAAACTGTTATGATGTCCATATTCTACAATACTTCCATCCTTCATTACATAGATTTGCTTTGCATTTACTACATTGGCCAGTCGATGAGATATGATTAGAACCGTTTTTTCTTTCGCTAAGGCGTTTACCACTGCCATAATAGCATCTTCGCTCTCCACATCCACGTTGGAGGTCGCCTCATCAAAGAGATAAATGTCGCTATCATGTAATAGTGCTCTTGCTAAAGAAAGTCTTTGCTTTTGTCCACCTGATAGGTTCGCTGCCTTTTCCTGTAGTTCATAATCAAGCCCGCCCTGTTTTATGATAAAGTCCAACAGATCAACTTGTTGAAGTGCTTCCTTCATCATATCATCTGTAGCCTTCTCATTTCCCATAAGAAGGTTCTCTCTTACTGTACCGGCAAACAAATAACTGTCATGAGATACTTTTGTTACCTTCTTACAAAGGGTAGTCCTAACAATGTCTTGTATCTTTGCTTCTCCTATCATGACATCACCATGAAGAGGCGCATTTTCTCCCATAATGAGGGAGATTAGAGTAGATTTACCACAACCTGACTCTCCCACCACTGCCGTAAGGCCTTGTCCTACCTCAAAGCTGATATTATTAAGAACCATTCTATCTTCTTCGTACCCAAAGGATACCTTATTAAAGGAGATGGTACTATCCTTAACCTCTTTGATGGAGCCTTCTTCCTTTTCGGTTAGATCCAAAATCTTAAATATCTTATCTGCTGCTGCATTTCCATTCATGGCAATATGGAAGAAGGATCCTAATAGACGAAGAGGAAGGAAGAATTCAGCTGAAATCATAATAATGAAAAAGCATTGGGCTAAACTGATAGCCTCACTTCTATATTCTAGAATTCCTAATATAATACCTACTGCAGCTCCTCCATAGGCAACGATATCCATAATACTAATTGAGTTTAATTGCATAATGAGTACACGCATAGTAACCTTACGAAACTTTTCCGCTTCCTCATCCATCTTCTTTGCATATCGTTCATCTGCTTGGTAGATTTTTAGAGTAGTTAATCCTTGAAGACATTCTAAAAAGGAGTCTCCCATTTCCGTATAGGTTCCCCAGTATTTTGCTAGCATCTTTTTAGCAAACTTCTGTACTGCAATAATAGACACAGGAATAAGTGGTACACAGACTAATAATACGATAGCTACTTTAAGACTCATGGTACCAACAATTGCAAATAACGTAACGGGTGCTAATAAACTATAGAAAAACTGAGGTACATAGCGACCAAAATATATTTCTAACTGCTCAACACCCTCTGTAGAAACCTGCACCATTTCAGAAGTCTTAAATGTATCACGATAAGAGCTTCCCAGTCTCATTAATTTTTTATATACCTTAGAACGAAGCCTCTCTTTTACCTGTTTTGAGGCAAGAAAAGACAATCTACTATTGATATACGTAGTAATAGAGCGAACGGTAATTACCACAAGTAGAGTAATTAACAACCACTGTCCTGCCACAGATAACTCCTGACCTAAAAACATGGCAGCAATAAAACCTGCTATCTGGGCAACCAAAATAACATTGGCAAGGAGGGCAATCCATTGGGTGACAACCATCCCTGTAATCATTTTTTTATTATCGTCAAATTCTTTTAATAAACGTTTATGAAACATCTTATAGTTCCTCTCTAAATATATCTACAGGCTTTCCATTTCACTTTTCATTTTTGGCACCCCTGCCACAGTCTTTACACGGAATAAAAAGTAATAGAAATGCCCAATTACTACTGCAAGGATTACCACCTTAGCGTGCCAAATAGGGGACATAATATAGCCGATTAACATCAAACAACTAATAAAGCAAAGGGTTGAAACCTTCTCCTTTCTTGTCATTTCCTTGCTATGCACAGCTTTAGTAATATACTTTTCATAAAGCTTTGTAGCAACAAACCATTTATGAAATTTAGTAGAGCCTTTGGCAAATAGTGTAGCTCCTAAAAGCAAAAATGGTGTGGTCGGTAAAATAGGGAGACAAATTCCTAATACCCCTAATCCTATTGATATAAAGCCTAAAACAACAAAAAGACTATTCATCACTTTCCTCATAAGGCACCTCACTGTAGTAGTTAGTTTAAGCTAACTTTTGTTAGCTCACTTAGTTTACACGTTTTTTCATTAGAGTACAACTAAAAAAAGCCAATTGATAATTAATATCAATCGGCTTCGAACTATTGGATTAAAGTCCAATTTTGTATACGATACGCTCCATCTTTCTAGAAAATGGTTTATATAAAATGAGTAGAAATATCACATTGGATACTGCGTAAGCTATGGTATAGGGAAGAGCTGTTACTATAGCTGCCCCATACAGTTTTAAAGGAAGCTCCTCATTGTACCAAAGAACTGTCCATATATCCATGACAAAAGAGTAACTAATCCCTGCAAAGATACCATACATGGCTAATAGCAATTTACTCTTCTTTAGAAACTTACCAAATACCCCCGCTAAAAGACCAATTAGGCCAAAGGATAACATCTGAAAAGGTGTCCATGGGCCCTGACCAAAATACATATTAGAGATTATAGCTGTAAATGCCCCACAAAAGAATCCCGCTTCAGGCCCTAGATATACAGCAGTCAGAGTAATAATTGCAGTCATAGGTTTAAATCCAGGAATTACAGAAAAGAAAAACCTACTTAAGATGGATAGCGTTGTCATCACAGCTATCAGCACTATTTTCCGTATATTAGTCGTATGTTTTTCAAAGGTTTGCATTACCATAATACAAGCAATTAGGGCGAATAATAGAGAAAACAAGGCATAATTCTTCATATTAGCATTGCCCTCCCATCTGCTGTTTACACTTATAAAGTAGCTCGTCCGTGGTTACAACCCCTTCATAAAACCCACGAGCGATTCTAGAAGCCTGGGTGGTATAATAGGCATTGTGTGAGAAAAAGTTCTTCCCACTACCTGTAGAAACGATTTCTCCCCTGTAAAATAAGGCCAAATGATCTCCACATAAGGCAGCAAACTCAACGTCATGGGTTACTAGAAGAATGGCTTTTCCTTTCGCTTTAAGTTCCTTTAACAAGTCAAGTAATCGCATTTTTGCATTGGCATCAAGGCCTTTCATCGGTTCATCTAAAAGGAGTATATCCGCACCTTTTGATAGAATCTTTGCAATTGCCACGATTTGCTTCTCTCCCCCACTTAAATCATACGGATGTTTCTTATAAAAAGGCTTTAAGTCAAATGGAAACTTATTATCTTCTTCTTCGTATCCAGCAAGCTTTAAATCGTCTTCCACCATATCTGTCACAAAAACTGTCTCTATATTCTGAGGCAAATATGCAATGGATTTGTCTTTTCCCTTTACCTTCCCTGCATAAGGCTTTAATATACCTGCTGCACACTTTAATGCAGTAGACTTACCGGATCCATTGGCACCTAAAAGGCAAAAAATCTCCCCTGCCTTTAATGTTAAAGACGTATCCTTTAGAACATCAACTCCCTTTTTCTCATACTTAAACCAGAGGGAGTTTAGCTCTAGGATAGGCTTATCCTCTTTACACTTTTTCTTTTCTTTCACATCATGACTAACTTTATTTAAACCAGGGGACTCTGGTTTATAATTGTCAGACAAAAACTTAAGACCTTCCACCACCGTAAGGGGACAGCCCTTTTCTTTCTCCTCTATTCCACTCTCTAAGTAGAGCCTCATACTACAAGGAAGCGCTCTTTTAAAGACAGCATAGTGTGGCATCTTAGAATTCATATTCTTCGGATTATCATTATAAACAATACTTCCCTTATGCATAAGTAAAACCCTATCCGCAAAAGATAGGCAAGAATCAAGGCGATGCTCTGCCATTAGTATGGTAATCCCTGTCTCCTCATTTAGCTTCTTTAGTGTCTGTATAAAACTTTCTGCTGCAATAGGGTCTAGCTGTGAGGTAGGCTCGTCTAAGATTAGAATCTCTGGCCGCATTACTAAGACGGAAGCTAGGTTTAAAAGCTGCTTTTGTCCACCAGAGAGAGTATGCACCTCTTTATCAAGCCAAGTATCCATGCCAAAATAGGATGCCATTTCAGCACAGCGAAAACGCATTTCCTGCTGTTCTAACCCCATATTTTCTAATCCAAAAGCAAGCTCATGCCAAACCTTATCAGTGACACACTGATAATCCGGATTTTGCATAACGAAACCTATTTTTGTAGTCAGCTCTCCCTCTTTATACTCCTTAATCTCTTTTCCACAATATAAGATACTTCCTGTTCTCTGTCCTCTCGGAGCAAGTTCTTTCTTTAGTAAACGAAGTAGGGTAGACTTACCACAGCCTGTAGCACCTGCTAGAATAACGAACTCTCCTTTCTGAATATGAAAGGAGACATCCGTTAAAATATTCTGTTGTATCTTATTGGGTTCATGATTGTATTCATGAATATAAAAGCCTAGTTTTTCCACTTTAAATAGTTCCACTTTATATTCTCCTTACCCTCATATAGAGGCATCATTAGCACTAATGCACCATAGGAAATGTATAGTAAATTCGTAAATCTAGTACTCTTTTCTACCATAAATACCGGATAATAACTCACACCTAGTTGTCCAGTCACTGCTCCTAGTAAAACGATTCCTGACATTAGAAACATCACTATTATACATATTGCATCTGTAACTTTAAAAGGGTAGCTTGCATAGGACGTACGCTTATTTAGACCATATCCTCTTGCACGCATAGAATCCGCCGTATCTACTGAATGTTCTAAGGACCAAGTCACCATAGATGAAAAAATATGAAGATAGGCCATAAGCTTTTCCAGTAAACTCTCCTTCTTAAAAAGTCCCATGGTCTTCTGGGTCTGTTTTATTTCTTTGGCATGAGCATGATACTGTGGCATTAAGCGAAATACCATCGAGATAATTAAAGCCCCTTTTTTTGATAGTTTACCAATAAGAAACATAGTCTTGTCCGCTGTCATATAAGCATTGAGTTTCTGGCACCACAATAAGACGGATAATAGAATCCCTGCAGAAACCATACCATAAATCAATGCTTCAAGGGTTATTGCCTTTCCATTTATAAAAAATAGAATGGTACTTCCGTTGTGATAAAATAGTGGATTGATTAGAGAAAGTACAAAAAAAGCAAGGAGATAACCTCCTATTTTTTTTAAAGATAGCTGCTCTTCTCTTACAATAGTGAACACTAATACCCCAAACATCGAAATACACAAAATAACAGGATGCATGGTAAAAGCCGTTATCACGATTACTAGCATAAAGTATAGAAATACGGTAACTGGATGAAGTCTATTCATTATACTCACCACCTACATCCTTACCTAAGGTTAAACTATAATGCCAAACAATCTCATCGCCCTCATTGACTTTGTATTTATTGGCACCTTCACTAATAAAATTCCCATTCACTTGATACATCCATCCTGAAAGGTTTCCATAGTCCTGTTCATACAGATACCCAATTCCTTCTATATAACCAGCATCCTTATACTCCATCTGTATCTTATGCTCTGCTGTTACTTTTTTTAGTACATCTAGCACGGTATCTCCTTTATTAACAGTGACCGTTTCTGTTGGCAACAAATATCCGTCTTCAGGAAGGAAGCTTTCCTTTCCTGCTACCGTATCACAGCGAATGGCAATGGTAACATTAATAGGTTTCGTTATATTGGTCTGTTGCTTCGAGTAATAATCCTCGGAAGACTGGATTTGTATCATCCAAGTTGCCATCAGTAACAAAATAGCTATGATAGCTGTACTAATCAGTCTCTTCTTACTTCTTCTGGCAAATAGAACGGAGTAAAGACCAGCTAGTATTACAATGATACCAGTTAGAATCCATTGATAAGGAATGGAAGAATTGGTATGGCTACTAACTGTTTTAGCGTCATACCCTTCCTCACCATAATCATAAAGAAAGCTCTGGTTCGTCTCATATCGGTATAAAGCCACTAGTGCACTAAAAGCCTGAGCAGTAGCCATATCATTACTTTGTCCATTTACACTATGTGCAAAACTTCCATCTAATAGCTGATACCTCATTAAGCCATCTTTAACTGTATTAGAATTTTTAATAAATCTAGTATCAGAAGTATAATCGATATCAAGTGCACATAAAGCAAGCATAACCTGTGCTGTACTCTCACAGGATGCCATGTCATAGCTTTTAAAATCGCCGCTTATGAGTTGTTTCTTAGAAAGAAAATCAAGAGCCTCATTTACTGCTTCTCCTACCCTTTGGTCTACTTCTACGTATGGTGCAAGGGCCTGTAAGGCAAATGCAGTAACATCTACATCCCCTACATTCCCAGTATAGGAAAAACCTCCATCTAAAAGCTGATAGTCAAGTAGTCCATCGTATAGCTCCTTAGTTAAGGTAGTAGTAACTTCCTCTCCACTAGCTTTTAGAAGGAAAAGGCCATAAATATTACTCATTATTCCATCTTTTCCTAGGGTATGTTCTTTGGCATAGGATAACAAGGGGTTGTCCTTACTTAAAGCTTCATGCACAAGGGCATGCTTTTGAAAACTAGGCGCTTTAATACTACTCCACTGATCCTTAGATTTTAGCGTTTCTAAAAGCTTACTAAGATATGGCCTATAATCTAGATCATTATAAAATCCAGGAAGACTGAGGCAATAGGTCTCGGCGACGCCACTAGTAGGATTTTTACTAAAATTGATATTAAGTAGATCTTGGATACTGTCTACCTCTTCTTCTTTTAACTTATAATTCATTATCTTATGAATAGTGGAAGCAGTACTTTTTACATCAAAGGTTTGGGAGGCATATGTTGTACTAACTGATAAACAGACATATAGTAAACATACAAGGACTGCGCCCATTTTACATATTCTTTTCCACATAATATCCTCCTTGGTAGCTCTATAAAAGTAGAAAAAGGGATTAGATCCAGCATCTAATCCCAACCACTTAACATCTATTCGCTCTTTGCCTTTTCGTACACTAATCTAAAAGCATCACCATCTGATATTGGCTGAGTATCTATACTTGTCTGAGCATATTCTCCATTTACATAAAATGCCCAATATGCTTGATCCTTATCATAATCTGCAGCAATTCCATTAACAGCAGTTATATAATATCCGTAGTCCCCTACCTCTCCGTCTAAAGTTAAGCCATCAGTAGTTTTAATCGCATCAAATAAGAGCTTGGCATTTGTATTAATGTTATAGGTAACTCTTTCTCCTTTATCATCTACTACCTGTAATGTAACATTATACTTCCCTGTAGGAGTAGTGGTGGTTAATTCCTTTTGTACATTGGTCTTATCACATCCCATTAAGAATAATGCAACCAATAGCATTAATACTAGTAATACTCTACTTTTTGTTAAGTACTTCTTCATAACTGATTCACCTCATATTTTATTTCTAAGAAGCATAAGATTAGTATCTTCTTAGATGATTGCAGTAAACAAGGATACCCTCTAGTTTGGTTATATGAGTTTACATTTAGTTTTATACATGATTACTGAACGAAAAGCTCTGCTTTATAGGAGCTTTAAGAACAATTTTCTATGCAATAAAAAACCTCTTACCATATAAGTAAGAGGTTGCATACACATATACAGACGGAATGTCATCCTTAATTCCATCTAAACTGTACTACCATTTTACTCGTGGTATGAAACCGAATTGGTTCCTTGTACTGGCTCATAGGCAGGTCTCCTGACTTATAGATCCTCACATATCTTCCTCTTCCCAGTTTCCCAGTGATAAAGTCAAAGTACCCTCTGACCAAAAGATATATTCCCTATTTACAGTGACGAGTTCGTACAGGACTTGCACCTGTTTCCCTTTTCACCAGAGCAAAGACTTAAAACAAGCCTTTCTCTGACACCTATGCCAACTATTTAATTGCTACTAGCTTACACAATCATTTCCACTTTGTCAAGAGTGAGTCTATGCTTTTAGTAACTGAAGAACTTGCTTTTTGTTTAAAGTTTTTCCATAGGAAAGTACCTCTTCGTTTACAACTAAAGCAGGGGTAGTCATCACTCCATACTCTGCAATAACACTAAAGTCTGTTACGTGTTCTATTATAACTTCTACTCCTAACTCCATTAAAGCTTCCTTTGTGTGAGCTTCTAGTGCATTACATTTTGCACATCCACCACCCAATATTTTTACTGACTGAATCTCTTTACTCATACTATTGCCTCCTAGACTAATATAGTTTGTAGTGCATTAAATACATAACCTACTATAATAATACCAACCACACAAATTGCTATAAAAGTACCTAGTAACCGTGGTTTTATTGCCTTTCTTAGAAGAATTAAGGAAGGTAGGGATAAGGTTGTAACTGCCATCATAAAACTAAGCACTGTCCCAAGCTGAGCCCCTTTTAAAAGGAGTGTCTCTGCAACTGGAATAGTTCCAAAGATATCTGCGTACATAGGAGTTCCAATCAAGGTAGCTAAAATGACACCAAATGGATTATTACTTCCTAACACATACGCAACCCATTCCTCAGGTATCCAACTGTGAATCACCGCACCAATAGCTACTCCAACTAAGATATAAGGAAATACCTTCTTAAACGTACTTAACATCTGTTCCTTGGCATAATAAAGTCGGTCAACCTGCTTAGTATCAATCTCCTTATCTTCTATCTTCTTAGCATTTAGAATAAAGTCCTCCACATAAGCTTCCATATGGAGTTTTTCAATTATTGTACCTCCAATAATAGCAATAATAAGACCCAGAACGACATAGGCAACTGCTACCTTTGTTCCAAAAATACTTGTTAACATTACTAGACTTCCCAAATCTACCATAGGCGAACTGATAAGAAAGGAGAAAGTTACTCCAATTGGAAGTCCAGCTGCCGTAAAACCCATAAACAATGGAATGGAGGAACAGGAACAAAATGGTGTAACTGTTCCAAGAAGAGCGGCTATGGCATTCGCCCAAACGCCATGAAATCGTCCTAATATCTTTTTACTTCTCTCAGGTGGGAAATAGCTTTGAATATAAGAAATTAAAAATATCAAGGTACAAAGTAGAATGGTAATCTTAATGACATCGTATAAGAAGAATTGAATACTTCCTCCTACTCTACTAGAAACATCCATTCCAATCTTCTCAAGGCCTGCTCCTATTAGCTGGTTGAGCCACTTCATTCCCAGTATTTGATCCT
Organism: Bacillota bacterium; assembly: GCA_023416695.1. Lineage (GTDB taxonomy): Bacteria > Bacillota > Clostridia > Lachnospirales > Lachnospiraceae > KM106-2. The sequence continues at coordinate 29,167 of JAEZGY010000040.1, forward strand.
GAATAAAATCACCAACCATAACTAACAGCAGTCTCCTTTACCATTATTACATCTTAATGCACTAATAAAATTACGGAACATAGTTAAAACTTCGCAGTTTAAAGAATAGTGAGACCACTTTCCCTCTTTTCTTGCATCTACTAAACCACATTCCGTTAGTATTTTCATATGATGAGATAGAGTAGGTTGAGTGATATCAAAGGCTTCTAATAAAACACAACCACATTTCTCTCCCTCAGATAATAACTTTACAATCTTAAGTCGATTAGAATCTCCTAACGCTTTACATATAAGCGCAATATCCATTTCGCTCATCATTTCACCTCACATTGATAAATATCTATATGATTATTATATGCAACACATAGATATGTGTCAATGTAGAATTACATTTTTTTCTTAATTGCTTTCATTTCAATATATCCCCTTGTTCCAATAGGCTCTAATTGTATTTGTGGTTGGTTTATATCCCACTCGTACCCCCAGATTGTAGGATCATAGCGATTAATGGCTTCCTGCACCTGATCAATGGCCTGACAATATTCCTCCTCTAAGAAGGGTTCCCCCTGAAATACCATATACTGGGCTTCTGGTAATGTAATAACATCAAACCCCTCTGGAATCTGTTGATCGTAATCTAAGGAAACCTCTACTCCTTGCACATATTCAGAGGTATTCGGTTTGCAATACTGTTTTGGAATCCACATTGACACCGGTTCTCCACTAATTCCTGGAATACTGATTAAAAGTCCCCAAATATCGCATCCTACTTCATCACAATAGGAAAAATAATCTTTTGCCTTCTCTCCTCGTTTAATCATAACTTTTCGTTCTGGCTTATTGATAATTTGTATAAATACATTCTTTACTTCCTTCATTTCCTTATGCTCCTTTCTAATCTCTTGATACATCACGCCATATGGGATGAATAAGGTAAGCGGCACAGGATTTTTAGCATAGACACTAGGGTTACAATGAAATTCTTTATAAAATGCCCTCTGATAGCCATCTACACTTTGAAAACCAAGGTCAAAAGCAACGTCAATAATCTTACAATTCTCATTCTTTAGACGTAAGGCTGATTTTGATAGTTTCAACCGCCTTATATAATCAGATGGAGAATACATAGTATGCTCCTTAAAAAGACGGTAGGAATACCAAGGAGAAAATAGAGATACTCTAGCCAAGTCAGCGGGCGTTATCGTTTCCTCTAAATGGTTTTCAATATAATCCTGCATTCTTTGTACTGCTAATATCTGTTCTCTCATTGCTTCCTCCTTTCTGATACCATCTTATCTTAACAAATCGATTCTCTCTCGACTTTATTTGCTATTATTAATTTCTTTATGTTTAAGCTTACATATCCCTTGAGTCATGGTTCCCATTGGGCAGTATACACACCAGGAGCGTGGTTTATATACTATCATTGTAATGAATCCAAGGATCGTAGAGGTAAGCATCATACTATAAAAACCAAATGCAAACTGGGCCACCCAAGGAGTAACCACAATCCCTTGGTAAGCAAATTTTGCAGGTACTTTAAAGGTCCACAATAGCTTAATCACCTGACTTAGATTTTTTGCTTCAGAAAACACCACATAGGTGTTAAAAAGCATAGTTGCAAACATAACCATAAAGAAGGTTAAAAATCCATAACGAAACCAGTTACTACGTAAAAAGGCTGGTATTGGTTTCTTTCGTGACATTTTATATCGTTTACCTAGTAAATCAAACAACTGCCCTCTCCCACAGTATTTATTACAGTATAACTTATTTCCCTTCTTTAGTGAAATGATTAGTGGAACAGCAAAACAAATCAAACCTAACCAAGCAAACAGTATATTAAATAATCCAAGTATCATGTACAGTATTGAAGTAATCCAAAGATAATCATACCATTTTCTTTCCTTATGCTTCATTTACTTCACCTCTTTCTAGAATACTAATGACAGAGGCCGGGCATTCCTTGGCACACAACCCACATCCTACACACTGATCTGTTTTCACCACAGCATAGGTTCCATTTAAAACTGTGATAGCTTTTCTCGGACATACCTTTATGCAACTACCACAAGCCACACAAAACTTTTCTTTAACAACGGCCGTTCTTTCTAGTCTTTTCATAAATACATACTCCTTTAATAACCTTTAGAAACCATTTCTGGTAAAAGGCATTTTACTCAGACTATACACGTAAACAATTTCCTTTACCGTAACTTAATCACAAAAAAGACTAACAGGTCAAACCTGCTAGTCTTAAAACGTTGCTATCTTATTTACTAATATACTCTTTGTAAAGGCTCAATTTCTCATTCCACTCCTCATAATTTGCATCTGTACGATGATCTGGTAAATCAAATTCCTCATCTAGAAACTCCCCAAGATAAGTTGATACTTTTGTTGCCCCTTCTATATTTAGGTGATCCCCTTTGTCTCTTGTGTTTGTCTTCCAGTCGATTTGAATTGCTTCGTTTTCCAGGTTCATATCTATGTAGGTAATATCATTTGTCTTAGCAAATTTAGCTATACTATTGTGTTTCTTGTAATTATAGTTTGTAAGACTTGGAGCGCTAACAAGAATTAATTTTGTATCGTGTTGCTTACAAAGCTCTATGATATCCTTTAAACAATCTTTATTTAACTCTGGAATCTCCCTAACCTCCTTAGATAGCTTCATGTAGTCTGTGTCTTTTGCCGCTTGAACCTCTTTATTAGGGATATATCCTTTATAGGCACATTGCGTATCGTTGGCTATAGTTCCACCAAAATCACTTAACCTAATCATCTTCCATCGATTATGATACTTAATAATCGGAACTTTTCTTGCCACCTTTGCTGCAATATAATTATTTAGATTGAATTTTCTAAAGAAAGCATTAGTCTCTAAGACCACTACCTTTGGTTTTTGAGTCTTAAAAGTATTTAACACAAAATCATAGGTGTCAAATAGAAATTGACCACTAGTGGCACATACATATGAGGTAAAGCCTTTTTCCTCCCACATACACATTGGTGAAAAAGCGCTATAGCTCAAACTATCCCCTACAATTAAAACATCAATCGAACTCACCGGTTCCTCATCTATTCCATAAGCTGCCATATCACTTATTCTATAATTTACTGATCCACTTTTAGGGAGAAATAAATAGGAAAGTAGTATCATAAATACTGCAAATAATAATAGGAAAATGACACAGCGTAATGTCAACCTAATGTTTTTACTCATAGCTTCCCCCTTCTAAAAACTAGCATACATTGGTTCTACTGGGTAATACCCAGAGCCATATGCACCAAAAATAATAATAAAGAAAAGGAGTGCATAATAACACAACCAACGTGCTGCAATGTTCTTCTTTCCTATCTCTTGTCTAATTAAAACTCCACGTTCCCGTAATACACCAACTACTAATATTATAAGAAGTGTCAATGCCACGATTATATAATCATGGCCATCCATACCCATCTTAAATAAAGATCTACTTTTTATCGCATCCAAAGAAAAGTTTGTAAAGATACTCTTACACATGGTAAGTCCAGCTTCCAAGCTCTCTGCTCTAAAAAATAACTCTCCAATATTAACAAGCAGGAAGGTTCGAAGAATCTGCCAACCTTTATAAGGAATACTTTGACGATTAAGATGCAGTTTAGATGTAAATTGTTTTACTACTGGTTCGACAATGTTTCCTGACAAAATTAAGACAAAATGATACATGCCAAAAAAGATAAACTGCCACCCGGAGCCATGCCATAGACCATTTAAAATCCATACACAAAATAAAGCAATAGAGCCTGCAATCAATGGGCCAAAATGATTTCCTATACGCTTTCTAGCAAACGTAGTAATGGATTTCATTCGTTTTGACATAGATACTGGGTAAAAGATATAATCCTTAAACCAAGTACCTAAGGTGATATGCCATCTGGTCCAAAACTCCGATATTGTCTTTGAGAAAAATGGTTGTCTAAAGTTCTCTGGTATATTAATACCAAAGATTTCACTAGTTCCAATAACCACATCCATAGTACCAGAAAAATCCATATAAAGCTGAATGGTATAGCAAAACATAGCAATGGCAATGACACCACCATCCAACTGATTATATTCACGAAAAACAGTCATAATAAATAAATTTAGACGGTCAGCAACCACCATCTTCTTTAATAGACCAAACATAATTCTTTGTAAACCCATTGTCATATTATGATAGGTGATTTTATTCCCCTGCCAAAGCTGACTAGCAGTCTGGGAATAACGACAAATAGGGCCTTCCATAATCTGTGGAAAGAAGGCCATAAACAATGCCAGTCTACCAATGTTTTTATCCGCTTTCGTAGTTCCTCTATATACATCAAGCATATAAGACACTGCCTGGAGCGTATAAAATGAAATTCCAATTGGCTGTAATAACTTAGGAATTGGAAGCTGCCAGGGAAGATGAAGAACACTAAACAGAGAATTAATATTAGTACCAAAAAAGCCTGAGTATTTTACAACAACCAATAATCCAATATGTATTAATACACCAAATACTACAACTCTCCGTTGTTTATTAATATATTGAGATTTAATACCCTTTCTTTCTCCCTTTTGGACCTGTGCTAATAGTCCATCCCTCTCCTCTTGAATAGAAGTTAACCATAATCCAAGATGGTGTATGGACATCGTGGAAAAGAGAAGATAGATAAGTAAACTTCCACTAATAGACCAGAAAAACAGGTAGCTTGCTCCTAATAATACTTTCCATCGGTGTTTCTGCGGCACCAAGTTATATATTAACATCAGAGCTGGAAGAAACAATGCTAGGTAAGGAAAGGAAAAGTAAGAAGACATACTTACTCTTCCTCCTGAAGCTTCGTAATTAGATCCCACATAGCCTTTGCAGAATTAAAATTTGCTGGTATGATCTCTACTGTTGGAATAGTGATATCAAATTCCTCCTCTAACTCTGCTATCAAAGAAAGTATAGACAAAGAATCTAAGTGATGTCCATCAATTAAAGTCTCACAAGTAGCATAATCTACCTCTGGTTGTATCTCCTCTAGTATCTCAATTAATCTTTCCATTGTTATTTCTCCTTCTCATAATTTGCTGTATTTAGAATATCTGTACTGACGTGGTTTCTCACAGAGTGAATTTTTTCTGTTTCGTCTATAAATAATACTTGTGGTAACTCTCTACTTAAAAATAGTGAAATACCCTCAGTCATGCAGTAGGCCCCTGTATTTTGAAAAACGAATACATCCCCTATCTTAAGATCAGTGATTGGTAGCTGTTTCACTAAAATATCGTTGACGGTACACAGAGAACCACATAAGTTCCAGTTTTTACTCTCCCCTTCCACCTTTACAGGATATATCTGATACTGGGGCACTTTCATTGCCATTGATTGTCCAAAATACACAAGATGATGAATACCACCATCTAATATAGCATAATTCTCATTCTTGTTAACCTTTTTATCAACGACTTTCGTTAAATAACTACCACAACTGGCCGCTATACTCCTACCTAACTCTAGTATAATCTTTGTTTTATAGGTCATCTGCTTTAAAAGTTCTGAGAATTCTTTTAAGAAAGCTCCTTCCTCAAAGTTTTCCTCTTGAAAATAAACTACTGGAAAACCAGGGCCATACTCTAACTCCTTTGTTTCAAAACCGTATTCCTTAGACAGTAGATCCATAAAGCCATCTAGATAAGTAAGCTCTCGTTTTAATTTTTTTAGGGACTGTTTTTGAGTTCCAGAAAAATACTGTAACCCACGAATATCAATATAGGTCATTTTATCCCGTTTCTTTATTATTTCTTTGACTTCATTTTCATTTAAGCCAAACTGATTACCACTTGTGATTCTCAAAAGAATGCGAACCTTTGTCTTATATTTATCAGCAGCACTTTTAATCACTTTCAGCTGTTGTAGTGACTCTACCGTATAAACACCTATATTCTCACTACCCATAATTAATTCCTTGATAAAGGATGGGGTTTTATAAACTCCTGAAATAACAAGTTTTTCTCTTGGTATATTTAAGCCCTGACAGATATAAGCCTCCCCTGGTGAACATACCTCAAATCGCTCTAAATATGGATTGATCTCTTTTACAATAAAGGGATTGGCCTTAATCGCATAGCAAAGAGAAATCTCCTTAGGTAATGCTTTTTTCAGGTATTCTATTCTGTTTTTAAGGACACCAACATCAAACACATAGACAGGGGTATCATAACCTTGTACAATCTTTTTAACTAGATTCTCATCCATTTTTCTTTTTCACCACACTCTCTAATAGTTGTTTTCTATCAATTTTTCCATTTTTAGTCATCGGCATCTGTTCTATTTGAACCAAAGCGCCAGGGACCATAAAGATTGGTAAAGTTTCTTTCATTTTACTATGTACTTCTTTTTTGTCTATATTTCCAATATAAAACCCAAATAGTTTACTCTTTGATTCTTCAAACACGCAACAAGCTCTTTGAATATCCTCAATTCCCATCATTGCTTTTTCAATTTCCTCAAGTTCAATGCGATGACCCATATGTTTAACCTGAAAATCCTTACGACCTTGAAAATACAGATTCCCCTCTGAATCAAAACGTCCCAAATCACCAGTTCTATAAATGAGTTCATGATATCTATTATGTAACGGATTTTGTATAAAGCTCTCCCTAGTTTGCACCATGGAGTTATAATAGCCTAACGCTAACGCCGTGCCACGGACACAAATTTCTCCAATATCACCAGTTTTCATAACTAAATTGTTGCATTCGTCTAGTAGAAAAACTTTTTCATTTGGAAATGGCTTTCCTATTGGTATAATATCTGTATCATTTACCTCATGATTAATTCTATAATATGTACAGTTACAAGTAATTTCTGTAGGACCATATACATTAACAAACTGAGTATCTGGTAAATGCTTCATCCATGTTTTTAAATGCTTTAATGGCATCACTTCTCCGCTAAAAATCACTTTATTAACAGTAGTTGGCACCTTGTAATCTAACCCATGAAAGGTTGTTATAAGACATAATGCCGATACCGCCCAAATCATAGTAGTAATCTCATGGTCACAAATAAAGTCAAGAAGCTGTGCTGGACGTGAAAATAGTCCTTTAGGAATTACCACTAACGTCCCACCTGTCTTCATAGCTGAATAAATATCTTTTACAGACACATCAAAGTCAAAAGGGGCCTGATTTCCTATGATATCACTTTCCCCAATAAAAAATAGTTCTGTAAATACATCAATAAAGTCAATAACAGATCGGTGACTAATCACCACTCCCTTAGGCACACCAGTGGAACCAGAGGTAAAATTAGCATATAAGGGTTCTGTATCTATCATGGAATTTCTAATGGTTTCTAATTCAGATTCACTTATTTCTACATTTTTAAGTTCGTCTATAAGAAGAATATGATCTGACGAAAATATCTCCAGAGCTAATTGCTTATGGGCTTCATCCGTAATGACATAGGAGGTCTCGATAACTTCCTTAACCTGTTTTAAACGAGATACTGGAAGCTCCGGATTTAGTAAAACATAACTGTTTCCTGCATACACAATTCCGAAAAAAGACGATATTGCATCTATTCCTTTATCTAATAATACTGGAATTGGTAATTCTCGATTCACCTTATCAAGAAGTCCACTTCCAATATGTCTACTTATCTCCATTAATTCTTTATAACTACAACTTTTATTTTCTTCAATTACAGCAGTTTTATCAGGCAAACGTGCTGCCGTCTGCTCCATGTATTCTAACACGTTTCGCATGTATTTTCTCCCCTTTACATATGTTGGTACAAGTTGCTAATTTACGCATAATTATACAACTTTTACCGCTATGTGTAAATTAAAAGATTATATAGTATATTTTACATAGAAAAGCCATTTATCCAAGTTTCGAATAAATGGCTTTTTTATGTACTGCATGAACGTTATAAAGTTATTCTTTTCGTTAATAAATCCTTATCTAATGAGCTAGCTCCTACCATAAGAAGAAAATCTCCGGGTTCCAAAACTCTTTTTTCTTCTCGGTTTACTAAAGAGAAGTCTTCCCTCTCAAGCTTAAAGGTAATGGTTTTCTTCTTGCCAGCAGGAATCCATTCTTTTTTAAACTTAATTAGTTTCTTAATAGGAGTCATGACAGAACTTACTAGGTCCCTAAAATACACCTGAGCAATCTCATAACCATCTATTAAACCTGAATTAGTGACATCTACGCTAAGTTGTAAGGATTCCTCCTCAAAGTGCAGATTACTGTACCTAAAGGTAGTATAGGAAAGTCCCTGGCCAAATGAATATAATGGGTCAGCATCAATATCCATATACTTATCACCATGCCAGCCTGGAAGGCTATTATAGTAAACTGGGATTTGTCCACTGTGTCTTGGAAAACTTATGGATAGCTTAGCTGATGGATTAATCTTACCAAATAAAGTTTTTGCCACAGCTCTTCCACCAAACATTCCACCATTAAAGGCTACAATTAAGGCATCTGAGTTTTCTGCAACCTCAGTAATGCAAAGAGGTTTTGAAGAAACTAACACAGTAATGATAGGTTTACTAGTTTCCTTAAGTTTTTTAAATAATTCTAATTGCTTTCCAGACAACTCAAGATTTGCACGATCCTTATACTCACCAAACTGAGATATCTCATCACCTAGTACCAGTACTACCATATCACTTGACATAGCTACATCAACTGCAGCATTAATATCATCTGTGTCCTCATGTAAAACGCCACAACCTTTGCTATAGGTAACCTTAACTTCTTCTCCGGCTTCTTCTTTTATTCCCTCAAGAACTGTAGTATATGGTCTAATTGGTGTTCTGCTTTTATCTGGAGTTGGATGAGTAAAATACGTCCAATCTCCGTATTGTGCCTTGATATCATCTGCATTAGGGCCAATAACTGCGATACTCTTTACAGAGTTTACTATCGGTAAGACACCATTGTTTTCAAGGAGTACTACACATTCCTCTGCAATTTCCTTATTAACCTTTAGATGGTTTTCACAACCAATACAACCTGGTACTCCTTTTTTCTCTGGCTGCTTAAATAATCCCATTTGATATTTGATTAAAAGTATATGTCTTACCGCAGTATCAATTACTTCTTCCGATAATTTCCCTGATTTTACAAGCTCAATTGCGGCTTCATAAGCCTCCTTACTTGTCATAATCATATCATTCCCTGCTTCCAATGACATTCTGGTTGCTTCCTTAATGTCACCTGCCACATGTTGATTCATGATTAAGCTATTCACATTGTCCCAATCAGTTACAACAAAACCTTTAAATCCTAACTCTTGCCTAAGTATCTCTGTAAGAGTTTTTTTACTAACATTAAATGGTTCACCATCGATTGAGCCATAAGCTGTCATAAAGGTAGCACAGCCCGCATCCACAGCTTTCTTAAATGGTGGTAAGAAAACATCTCTTAACTTACGATAGGTCATCTGGGTATCACAGGCATCTCTTCCGCCTAAAGCCTCCCCATATCCAATAAAATGCTTTGCACAGGCTAGTATACTATCCTCTTTAGCAATGCCATCTCCTTGGTATCCTTCAATGATTGCAGCACCCAACTCTCCCGTTAGATATGGATCCTCCCCAAAGGTTTCATTTACCCTCCCCCACCTAGTATCTCTTGCCAAACATAGAACTGGGGAAAAGGTCCAGTGTAACCCATCAGATGCCACCTCTCTTGCAGTGATTCTACCCATCTTTCTTACTAAATCTGTATTAAAACTACAGGATACGGCGAGTTGAGAAGGAAAGATCGTTGCATTTTCATTTAGTCCATGACCGTGGATAGCATCTATTCCAAATAATACAGGGATTCCCTTTGCAGAATTAAGTGCAGTTAGCTGTATCTCCCTAGCATCATCACCTAATACATGAAGAAAGGATCCTGCACCCTTCCTTGCCCATTCTAATGCCTCTTCCCTTTCAACTACAGAATAGGGAATCTGTATCAGTTGGGCAACCTTTTCTTCAAGGCTCATTTTTTCTAATAAATCCTCAATAAATGCATTACTCATATAGTACCCTCCAATTAGCTCTTGTTCGTTCTTATCTGCCTTTACTAAAGCTTGTTCGTTTTTACTATTTTATACCACCATAATAGTACATTAAAGTATATAAAGCTATGACTATTCTCAATAATTTATATAACAATAGTCCATTTTTCTAAAAAGAGGGGGGAAAGTAAATTGCTTACTTACCTAATTTGCCTTTGAGGGTAACAAAAGCATGTTTGACCGCCATAATTGGGTGGGAATAAAGCATCCTTGGTCCAGCATATCGCATCACATCTTTAATCAAAACTCGTTTATCCTTAGAATAGCAATGCACCTTACAAGCACTACAGAATGATTTGGTTTCCATAAATGGACATTTTTCAGTACGTAACTTAGCATATTCTAAAAGCTCCTTACATTGGGAACATAATTCCTTTTTACATCCATGTTTCCCCTTGCAGTAGACTCCAATCATTAGTCCAACTACCTTTTGTTCTTTTTCTCTTTTATCCATTAATTTATTCTCCTAGATCTTATATACTCATAGTTAGTTTCTACTAACTTATTAAGCATACAATTAACTGGCCTTATGTGTAAAGATGGTCAAATCAATTGAAAAATATTATCGTTATATTTAGGTTAGCTAGAACTTAGAGTTTTACAACAAAAAAAGAAGCTAGTTAATAGCTGTATTATACAGCTATTGGCTAGCTTTTAAAACCCGATTAGTTTAGATAATCTGCCACTGGAGATGCATTATATTGTTTTTTTATTTCACTGCATAATCATGGCCTAAATCCTCATTCAGCATAAAATGCAGAGTCTGACTGATACATGCTGCTTTCATTCGTTTCATTACGCTTTACTGTCCTTTCCTTTTCATATAAATGTTGATACCATTCATACCCTCTAAATAAGATAAGAGAGAAAAGACATACTCCGCTGTGCGAATCCATAAGCGAAACGATTCGATATTCTGTTTGCTATATAAATACAAGCTGGTATTTCTTTTTCCATAATTATTTTCTCATTTTAAAATTAAAAATATAAGCAAATCTTCCTATGAAAATTTTAATTGTAGCGGTTACTGAATCGCAATCACTTTATAATCCTGATCCTCTACTGCTTTTTTTAATACCTCATCTTGAACCTCTTCCTTTATGGAAACAATAGCAGTACCTTGTTCATGACTAACTACTGCCTCTTCCACTTGAGGAAGTGCCTCTAAACATTTTTTTACTCTTGCTTCACAATGCCCACACATCATACCTTCTATTACTATTGTCTTTTTCATATTTACTACCTCAACTTTTTTTATTTTTTTAATCTTTCTATCCTTCCTAGTATCATATATGCGAAGGAGATTTAAACGTAGAGCATTTGTCACAACACAAAAGCTAGATAAACTCATAGCTGCTGCCCCAAACATAGGATTTAGCTCCCACTTAAAAATCGGGATAAGCAAACCTGCTGCCAGTGGAATGCCTACAATGTTGTAAATAAAAGCCCAAAATAGATTCTCATGTATATTTTTTAGAGTGCCTCGACTTAGTCGTATGGCAGCTGGCACATCCCTTAAGTTACTTTTCATTAGTACCACATCAGCAGCATCAATAGCTATATCCGTACCTGCTCCTATAGCAATTCCCATATCTGCTCTAGTGAGTGCTGGAGCATCATTGATGCCATCACCTACCATAGTGACCTTACCTTGTTTTATTAAGGAACGAATCACACTTTCCTTACCATCCGGAAGTACGCCAGCAATGATCTCATCCACTTCCACCTGTTTGCCGATGGCTCTGGCTGTTCTTTCATTATCTCCAGTCAACATCACCACACGAATTCCCATATTCTTAAGCTCTTTGACTGCTTTATGGCTCTCTTCCTTAACAACATCTGCTACTGCAATAATGCCAAGTAAGTGGCTTCCTTTGGAAAAATACAAAGGGGTTTTTCCATGTTCTGATAAATATTTGGCAGTATTTCTAACATCCTCTGGAATCTTAACCATTGTACTAATAAAACTGTCATTTCCTCCAGCCAACGTCTCACTATTACACATTGCCTTTAATCCATTGCCTGGTAGAGCGATAAAATCAGTAATTTCTAACTCCTCTATATTACTATCTTTCAAATACTCAAGAATTGCTTTGGCAAGGGGATGCTCACTTTTTTGTTCTATTGCCTTAGCGTAACGTAACAGTTCTTTCTCTGAAGTACCTGATGAAGGAAGAATATCCGTTACCTTAGGTTCACCACTAGTTATAGTCCCCGTCTTGTCTAATACTACGATTTCTGTCTTTCCGATTTCCTCTAATGATACAGCTGTCTTAAACATAATACCATTTTTTGCACCAACTCCATTCCCTACCATAATGGCAACAGGAGTCGCAAGTCCTAAAGCACATGGACAGCTAATAACTAGTACACTAATCCCTCGTGCTAGAGCATATCCAAAGGTCTGTCCTAGTATAAGCCAAACAAGTACTGTTATAAGAGCTATTCCAATTACAATGGGAACAAATACGCCAGAAACCCTATCTGCTACTTTTGCAATTGGAGCCTTAGTAGCGGCAGCATCACTTACCATTTGTATAATTTGAGATAAAGTAGTATCCTCACCAACTCTTCTTGCCTTGCATTTCATAAATCCAGATTGATTGATGGTGGCGGCTGATACAAAATCTCCCTCTTCTTTATCCACTGGGATACTTTCCCCTGTCAAAGCAGATTCGTTTACCGCACTACTTCCCTCTATAACTACCCCATCTACTGGGATAGTCTCCCCTGGACGTACTACAAAGAAATCACCAATACGAACTTCAGCAATAGGTACTTCTATCTCTTCCTCATCTTTAATTACCATTGCAGTCTTTGGTGCGAGCTTCATAAGTCCCTTTAAGGCATCTGTAGTCTTTCCCTTAGATCTGGCCTCAAGCATCTTACCTACTGTAATTAATGTAAGAATCATGGCTCCTGATTCGAAATAGAAATCATGCATGTAGTCCATAACGGCTTCCATATTGCCTTTCATCTCCGCATCCGTCATAGCAAATAATACATAAGTACTATATAGAAAAGCAGCCGTAGCACCTAACGCTACCAAGGTATCCATATTCGGAGCACGGTGAATAAGACTTCTAAATCCACTCACAAAAAAATGTTGGTTAATCACCATAATAGCCCCTGTTAATAAAAGCTGTATTAACCCCATGGCTACATGATTATCCTTAAGAAAGGAAGGGAGTGGCCATCCCCACATCATATGCCCCATAGAAAGATACATTAGTACAATCAGAAATATTAGGGAAGTAACTAACCTCTTTTTTAGTGTGGGAGTTTCCCTATCTATCAATGACTCTTCTTGTTCATAGGTGGATCCCATTTTTCCTGTTTCATCACTAGCTGCCTTTTTGGCTGCACGATAGCCTGCTCCTTCTACTGCCTTAATAATGTCATCTACAGGTGCCGATCCTTCGACACCCATTGAATTAGTTAGTAAACTTACGGAGCAGGAGGTAACCCCTGGCACCTTAGAAACTGCCTTCTCTACCCTTGCACTACAGGCTGCACAGCTCATTCCCATTACCTTATATTGTTCCATACATGCCTCCTATTCTCTACTTCATGAGTTTTTGAAGTGCTAAAACCAACTCGTCAACAGTTTCCTCTTTGCCAGCCTTAATATCATTGGTGACACAGGTCTTTATATGATTTGCTAATAACTTCTTGTTAAAGCTGTTTAAAGCAGCATTGGCAGCGGCAACCTGTGTTAGTATATCCACACAATAACAATCCTTCTCTACCATACCTCTAATCCCTCGTATTTGTCCTTCAATACGATTTAATCGATGAATTAAGTCCTTATATTCCTCATCGGAACGTTCCTTTGTCTTATGACAACATTCATTCTGTTCCTTCATAACAACACCTCACTTATAAATAAATATATACCCCTATAGGGTATATTTCAAGTATATTAATGATGATTAATTATCAGTTTAAATTAAAAAAGGTACCACTGTTATATTATAGTGGCACCTTCCTATAGTATGATTCTATTTCTCTTTTTCTACTAGTATTCCGTCCGTAATTTCAAAAATGCGGTCACAGTATTGAAGTAGCCTTTCATCATGAGTAACCATGACAGTAACCTTCTTTTCTTCGTGGGTTTCTCTTGCAAGAATCTCTACTACATCATAAGCCCGTTTACTGTCTAAACTGGCAGTTGGCTCATCTGCTAAAACTAGGGTTGGCTTAGGATACAATGCTCTAGCGATAGCCACCCGCTGTCTTTCTCCACCAGACAAATCCTGTGGGTAGCTCTTAGCCACCTTCTTTATATTAAGTCGGTCTAGTAAGTACTCTGCCCGTTCAGCATTGTATTCTTGTTTCATCACCCTATCTACTAGTCTAAACTGTTCCTCCACCGTAAGAAACGGAACTAAGTTTGAGCTCTGTAATATAAAACCTATCTTCTCTAACCTTTGTTTACTTCTTACCTTTTCAGAGGCATCTCCAAAAGGCTCACCATCTATAATAATCTGACCTGACGTAGGACGTTGTAACCCTCCCATTAAGGTCAGCATGGTACTTTTACCAGAACCACTAGGCCCAACAATGGCTACAAATTCTCCTGCTTCAATGGAAAAGGTCGTTTCCTTCAACGCATTTACCACTTCGTTATTATCATTAAAATTCTTAATAACCTGTTTAAATTCTACTAAACTCATATTCCCTCCTTATTTTAATGCCTCTAATGGGTCAATCCTATTTACTAGTTTTACTGATACGAGAGAGCCCAGTAACGAGAATAATAGGGTGACACCACTAATGACAGTATAAAAGAAAATATTATTACTAAAGGGAACTCTAGCTGGTAATAAAATACCAGAAAGTAACGTAAGACCAAGTCCTATGCCGATTCCTAACAGAGTAACAATTAAAGATTGCCAAACCACTGACAGCCCGATGGTCTTTGTAGATATTCCTTGCGCCTTCATTACACCAAAGATTGCTTTCTTCTGCATAGTAAAGATATACATAAAGATTCCTATTACAATAGTAGCAATCAGTACAAGGAAACCTACCATAAGGCTAAAGGTCAATACCTGAGCAGAATACCCTGGTATTTTCTGAATCAGTGCTTCTGATGTAATATATCTAAGTTCGTTATTAAGATTTCCTGGTGTCCCATCCACATCTAATCCACGAACAACAACTGCGCTTATTCTATTTGGCATATTCTGTGTTGGCGATGTAATGGCATCCACTCCCTCTTTAGGGATATAGTTCATCATTGGGGCAGATGCTTGTATTAAATCCACATAGATTACCGGAGAAGTATTATATTTCGCATTCTCAGAAAACCCTGTTATAGTAAACCTTCTACCTGTCTGAGAGATTTCTATAACATCTCCTATCTTAAGTCCCTGTTCCTCTTTCATGCTAATGCTAGCGATAGCATCCATAGCATTCTCTCCCTTTTTCCCCTCTACTATGGTAGGGGCAAGAAAAGAAGAATCCTCTACTCCGAAGAAGATTACGTCTGTTTTACCTGCTTCAGAGTGATCTCCGTTTATGTAAACGACACTTCTGGCAACATTAAGAGCCGCCTTCTCTGGTGCACTTATCTGCTCCATATAAGACTGATCATAGGTAGATACCACTAGATTTTCATTAGATGCATCCGTCAGAACATAGCCACTAGCCTCCCATTTGTCTAGGGCTGTCCTATTTGCGGATGCTAGTCCATAAGCTAATGCAAGCAAAAAGTAAACTAAATAAGAAATAAGAGCAATAACACTTATAATTAAAGCATATCGCCCTTTGGAATATCGTATTTCCTTAATAGATAAATACATAAAATACCTCCTAAATTATTTCTGCTATATATACGATTGTTATAGCACTATGGTAGAAAACGATTGTTTTAGAAAAGTTTTTCGACTAAACTAATAGTATACTAAAAAGGGAGGTTCTGTCAATGAATTGTGAATTTCATGTTTCTATAACGGGATTAGATGAAGCAGATGGAAGTGCAGCCCATCCATTTCGTACTATTTCTAAGGCTGCACAGGTGGCTGAGACAGGTGACAAAGTAATTGTACACGAAGGAGTTTACCGTGAATGGGTAAAGCCTGCCCACAGTGGATACAGCAACACAGATCGCATTATTTACGAGGCTAGCGAAGGAGAAAAAGTTGTAATTAAAGGCTCTGCGCAGATTATCGGCTGGGAGAATATCGGCGATTCTGTTTGGAAGGTGACTCTTCCAAATACTATGTTTGGTGATTATAATCCTTACAAAGAACCACTATCTGGTGACTGGTTTATCTATCCAAAGGATTTTTTCGTTCATGCCGGAGATGTATATGTAAATGGTAAATCCTTTTTTGAGGCTAAGTCACTAGAGGAAGTTAAGAATCCTGTAAAGCGTATCAGTTATCGTCCTGTTTGGAGAGAGATTGAAGAATATATTTTAGAACCAGAACGAACCATTTATCAGTGGTATGCAGAAGTAAATGAAGAAACTACCACTATCTATG
Organism: Bacillota bacterium; assembly: GCA_023416695.1. Taxonomy (GTDB): domain Bacteria; phylum Bacillota; class Clostridia; order Lachnospirales; family Lachnospiraceae; genus KM106-2. The sequence goes on from JAEZGY010000040.1 coordinate 45,740, forward strand.
CCAACTTTCATGAATATAATCCCAATAAAGAGCTAACAGAAATCAACGTTCGTAAGTGCTGTTTCTACCCTGATAAAATCGGAAGAAATTACATTACTGTTCGTGGCTTTGAAATGGCACAAGCAGCTTGTCCATGGACTCCACCAACTGCTGACCAACCAGGTCTAATTGGTACCCACTGGAGTAAAGGTTGGATTATTGAAAATAACATTATTCATGATGCTAAATGCAGTGGTATTAGTATAGGCAAAGAAAGCTCTACTGGTCATAATCTCTGTACTAGAAGACATCGCAAACCTGGATATCAGTACCAGATGGAAGCTGTCTTTCGTGCACTGGAATTTGGTTGGAGCAAAGAAAAAATCGGCTCTCATATTATAAGAAATAATATCATCTACGACTGTGGTCAAAATGGTATTGTAGGACATATGGGGTGTGCCTTTAGTGAGATATATAACAACCACATCTACAACATTGCTAAAAAACATGAATTCTTTGGATATGAAATTGCAGGTGTAAAACTTCATGCTGCCATAGATGTACAATTACACCATAATAGAATTCATAATTGTACTCTAGGAACTTGGTTTGACTGGCAAGCTCAGGGTGTAAGGATTAGCAAGAACTTATATTATCACAATGACCATGACATGATGATGGAGGTTACCCATGGCCCATATTTAATGGATCATAATATCTTTGGCTCTGATTATAATTTTGACAACATTGCCCAAGGTGGTGCCTATATTAATAATCTTTGTCTAGGAAATATGCGGAATGAAACTGTACTGGACCGTTCTACTCCTTACCATTTTCCTCATAGTACCAAGCCTGCTGGTAGTACTGTAGTCTACGGAGGAGATGACCGTTTCTTCCAGAACATCTTTGTAGGCGGAAGCATGGCTGCACTAGAGATGAATACCTGTGGAACTGCTGCCTACGATGGTTGTCCTACCTCTCTTACAGAATATATGGATACTGTTTCCTCCCTTGGAAATGGGGATTTAGAAATGTTTATTAAGGTTAAGCAACCAGCCTATATTAATAAAAATGCCTACTTAAACGGAGCCAGAGCCTTTAATCAGGAAGAAAGCAATTACATAAGTGATCTTAATCCGATGGCAAAGTTTGTTATTGAAGAAGACCAAGTATTTTTAGAGATTAACATAGAAAAAGGCCTTTTAGACTACCCAGCAAAAATAATGGAAACAAAAGATTTAGAAATGACACGAATTACAGAAGCTCCTTTTGATAACCCAGATGGTACATCCATAATATTTGATTCCGATTATTTGGGAGAGCTTAGAACAAATGAGACACTAGTAGGACCTTTTGCAAATTTAAAAGAAGGTTGGAATAAAATAAAGGTTTGGGGATAATTATAAACATTCAACAAAGTCACATAATGAGACTTTATATCATATTATGGTAGTAAAGAATAATAAAAGGATTGAAAAGATTGATTTTTGAACTATTTCAATATTTTCTGGTACTGATTGTCCCAGGGTTAATTGGTGCTTTGGCCTTTAGTATTGCAGCCCGTCTAAGAACTGAAATTGATTGGACCACTGCCTTTATTATGGCCCTTTTAACCTTTACTACCATGATTACAGGGTTATATTGTCTTCATGGAGTGCATACGGCAGAGGAATTGGTCGCAGAATTAAACTGTATGAGCTTTACTAGAAACTATATCTTGCTAAGTACAGGAATCAGTATCTTCTACGGAGTGACTATAGGTCTAGTACGAAGATTGTTTTTTTGGATAAGACGGTAAGTCCACATAGAGAAAAGGGTGTAAAAACTCCCCAAAAGACTAGAAAAGCCATAGCAACATCAATTGATGTTGCTATGGCTTTTCGTCAAATCTGTTTTTACAGTCCCTTGTTCTACTATGCAATTGACCTCTTTAGGGTCTTTATAACTAGGAACAAGTACCTTCAATGCATTTTTTATATCCGAAGGAGACTTACTTCTTAACGCTCTATCCAATAGATTTAACCCCTCCACAATCTCTTCTTTGGTGATATCCCGTTGTATTTCGATAAATATCTTATTATTAGCTGTAGCGATTAAATCACTAGACTTTGTCAATATTTCCTCAAATAGTTTTTCACCAGGCCTTAATCCTACTTCAATTATATCAATATCTTTGTAAGGAACAAATCCAGAGAGCCGAATAAGATTTTCAGCTAGATTCAGTATTTTAACTGGATTTCCCATGTCTAAGACATAAATTTCTGATTTATTTGCCATAGCGCCTGCCTGCAAAACCAGCTGCACGGCTTCTGTAATTGTCATAAAATAGCGAACAATTCTTTTATCTGTAATAGTTACTGGTCCTCCTGCAGCGATTTGTCTTTGAAACAAAGGGATAACGGAACCATTGGAACCTAGTACATTTCCAAATCTTACTGCAACATATTCCGTTTTACTATTCTCCTTCATACTCTGTAACATCATTTCACAGAATTTTTTAGATGCCCCCATTATATTCGTCGGATTCACTGCCTTATCAGTGGAAATAAGTATAAAACGTTCTACTTTATACTGGTTTGCTGCCATAACCAAATTGTAAGTTCCAAAAATATTATTTTTTACTGCCTCATCTGGACATACTTCCATTAATGGTACATGTTTATGTGCTGCAGCATGAAACACAATCTGTGGTTTATATTTATGAAAGATATTGTATATCTTTTCTCTATCACGTATTGAAGCAATCTCTACATAGAGTCTTAGAACCTCATGATACCTAAGACATAACTCTTGCTGTATTTCATAGGCGTTATTCTCATAATTATCAATTATAATTAGTTTTTCTGGTCTTGCTTTTGCAATCTGCCTGCATAGTTCTGAGCCTATGCTACCTCCGCCACCAGTCACTAAAACAACCTTATCATGTAAGAAATCCTCTATTTCTTTTGCTCCCAACTGAACGATTTCTCTTCCAAGAAGCTCCTCTACATTAATCTCACTAACTATACTCCATAGATCTTGACTACTTTTTACATTCATAAACGCCAAATAATCTGGAACTATTTTAACCGTGCATTTCATCTTTGCACATTCCTCAAAGATTTCTGTTTGTCTTTGTACTGACAAAGATGGTATGGCTATCACGATTTCTCGTATATTTTCTTTTGCTAGTAATTCTTTCATACTGCTAATGGGCCCTCTAACTTTAATATTGTGTATTCGCTTTCCAATCTTTTCTTCACTATCATCAATGAAGCAAACTGGATAATAGCTACTATTTGGATTACTTTGTAGTTCTTCTAATAACTTAACCCCTGCTTCTCCAGCACCTATTATGACAATAGGAACTCTTTTGACTCTCTTGACTTTTCTTTTATATAACCTATACTGACGATAACTAAATCGCATAACAAGCATGCATAGTAAATATAGTGTATATACACTAATGGTATATATCCCTCCTATAGCCTTGCCTGGTACCATCAACTCAATGAAAAGATACATGCTATATCCAGTTACCCCTCCTAACAGTAGCCTCAGATACTCCTTACTTTGTGCATATCTCCATAGACTAGCGTAAGTTTTATATATAAGTTGTGATGTTACACTACACAGGGCCATAATTGATAGATGAAGTAAATAGAGCCTAATAGATAGTCTCCCCATTCCTACATACTTACCCAAATGGTAATACACAGTCACATTTATGATAATAAGAAGTAATAAATCTATGCTTAGAACAATTATCTGTCGATATCGGCTGAGCTTCAACTTTTTCGCCTCCATGCATTACACATGCAGATTTCATTGGTTTTTGTCTAACCATAGTTCATTATATTCTATTTAAGAATATGAGTTACATAATAGGTGCTTTTTCATACATCATGTTATATTTATACCTTTCGGCACCTTGTGAGAATTTTGAACTAGTTGATAGCAATATAGTAAGCCGAACTTATTCTCTAGTACTTCAAAAGCCATAGATAACTTTGGTGGACGTGTTTTAGAGTCATGGCAATCACTTCCCAAAATATCAATCAACTCCTTTTTCATGAACCATATACACTTTCTTTTATACTCTTTTTGAAATAAAGAAGAGGAATTGATCTGAATAATACAGCCTAATTTCTTCAATTTTCTTACATTACCTATTGTACTAGCTGGATATCTTTCCACATGGGCAATAATTGGAATAATTTCAAAGTGTTGCATTAGCTTTTCTATCAAATCAAATACCTCCTTCCCCCACCTTTTTGAAAAGGGAAGTTCAAATAATAAATAACAGGTATTCTCTATGCATAATGGCTTTAAAGTATCATAATATAGCAAACATGCATGTAAATATGTCTCGCTTGCAGCATATAATACTATTTTTCTCTCCTTTAATAAAGACATTGCACTATCTCGTCGTTCCACAAAATGCTCCATTTGCTCCTCTAAGGGATAAAAATGCGATGTACAAGCGGCTCCACTGACTCCCTGTATGAATAACTGCTCAATTAATCTTTTGGATTCTTCCAGATCCTTAGCCCCATCATCCATGTAGGGTAAGAGATGTGTATGCAAATCAATGATGTTCATTCTCATAATAATAATTTGATTTCTCCTTCATATCTAAGGCTATGGTACTACCATTAATTAAGAATCCTAGAATTTTTCCATCCACTAATTTGTACTTATTTAAGGCAGCCTCAATATTTGGATGAGTAGTACTGTTTTCCATGACTACAAATAAGACACCATCTACTAATTTAGATAAACTAAGCGCATCAGAAACTATATTTACAGGAGGAGTATCAATCAGAATATAGTCATAATATCTCTCTAAGCTTTTTATTACCTCCTCCATTTGACTACTGGATAGTAATTCTGTCGGATTTGGAGGAATACGACCTATGGTAATAACATGTAACCCTTCGTATTTAGTTTCCTTTATTACATCGGTCTCTGTCTTTATTCCTGAAATTAAATCACTTATTCCATTCTCATTTTGTAAACCAAGTACCTTATGCTGTCTGCCCTTTCTTAAATCACAGTCTATTATTAAAACCCTAGCTCCTGTTTGAGCAATGGTAATGGCAGTGTTGGTACAGGTTGTACTCTTTCCATCCCCGGGCATAGGGCTATTAACCAGTATCGTCTTACACCCTTCATTTCTCAAAGTATACCGAAGATTTGTTCTAAGTGCCTTATAGGCTTCCACTATCAGAAAATCAGTTTCTGTATTTATCGTTTGAATGTTAGAAAAACTTGCATTTCTTCTTTTTTTCCATGCTATTTTACGAAAGATTCTTTTTTTATCTAGGATAAGCTTATCAAAACTTGGTACAGTACCTAAAATTGGATAGGCATACCTAACTGTTAGTTCTTCCTCACCCTTAATCTTTACATCAAACATCTTTTTAAGTAGACACAAAAAAATTGCCAGTAAAAAACCAAACACACTACCAATCATAGTATTTACAAATACCTTTGGCCCAGATGCACTTTGAGGATATACCACTGGGTCCACCACACTAATTTTAGTATTCTCCTTGATGCTGCTAATCAGTTTAGGAGCAATCTTTTGCATGGCACTGACCAAGGTAAAAGAATCAGAAGCACTTGTTGAGGCAACACTAACTTCAAAGATTTCCGTTGAATTGACTGTGGCTATGCTAGTCATTTGAGCTAGTTGCTTTGTAGTGTATTGTAATCCAGTTTGTTCAAGTACTTCCTTATAGAATTCTTGTGTTTGAAGGAAGCTTATATATGTGTTTACTATTTTTTGTGCATAGTTTAAATCATTTAGACTTTCATTTGTTGTAGCATTATTGGAATTTACATAGAGCTTTACTGAAGCTGTATACACCGGTTTTAGGATATACTGGTTGTACATATATAAAATACTTCCACCTAATACAGTTAAACTCAATATAAGATATAGTCTTTTATAGATTAATTGGAGTAATTCACTAATTGATAACTGCATATAACGTAAGGCACTCCTACACAACAATTTCTTTAAGATATCATATGCAAAGTAGTAAGAACTGGTGAAATTATTAGATTCAAGACTATTACCTTCTAAAAAACAAAAAAACCGCTGTTATATGCAATCGCATAACAGCGGTTTTTAATTACTTAAACTTTAATAAGTGTATCTACATTGTCCTTATCAACAACTGACAATCTACATGCCATATACTCCTTAGGTAGAGGTTGTCCTGTTACAAGATGGTTATATAGCCATACAATTGGATCATGACCTTGACCAAATGGATCTTGGCCTATAGCAGCTGCAATAACTCCTTGCTTTATGTAGTCAAAGATTTCTTGCGTGTGATCAAACCCAACAATACATATCTTACCTTTTCTTCCTGCATCAACAACGGCCTTAGCAACAGATAATACCATACCAGAAGTGATATAGATAGCATTGATATCTGTGTGCGCTTTTAAATACGTTAGGGTTTCCTCATAAACCTTTTCTGGTACATCCTCAATCTCCAAATGACCTGCTATACGGATGCCTTTACAAGAACTAATTCTTTGTCTAAAGCTATCATTTCTAACACGATTAACATCAACCTTCAAATCACCTGTAATAATTAATACATTGCCTCTCTTATTTATGGCGTCTTCCATATGTTTTGCAGCTAATACACCAGCCTCGTAAGCATCAGGGCTAAAACATGCCAGTCTTTTAACCTCTTTCTTACAATCACAGTTAAACGTAATAACCTTAATCCCTCTTGCGATAGCCTCTTGCAAGTACTGATTAGCAGCTCCTAAAAAACCTGGAAGAATAATACCATCCACTTGCTCTTTGATACATTCTTTCACTCGATTAATTACTAGCTCATCCAAAGACGAACCGCCATCCACAAAAGGAATATACTCTATCACAGTATTTTTTTCTGCTAATTCTGTTTGTGCATAAAAAACACCTCGTCGTACCCCATACCAGAAATCATTATCTAGCATACTTAAAAATGCAATTTTAACAGGTTTCGCTCTTTTTTGCTCTACAGGAACGACTGCTGTATTAAATTGTCGTAAGAGATTGCGTATGTCAGTAAGCATTGAGCCCAAAGATTCTACATTTTCTCCTATCTGAGAAGACTCTGCAGCAGTTTCCTGTGACGCGGCAGCAATTTCATGAGTACTAGCACTAATTAGCTGAGAAGCATCATATAAATGAGAAGCCATTTCTTTTGATTCTTTTGTATTCAAAGAAATATTTTCAACCTTAGTAGAAATATTTTTCATTCTATCATGGATATCAAATGCCTGTTGATTAATAGCTTGAAACGACTTATTAACATCTTCAAACGTCTGTTTACTTTGGTTAAAGGTATTCTCACACTTCTTTATACTATCATTAACCTGTTGACTACTTTGAATTACTTCACCAAGAATTTGGTTAATCGTAACCATGCCTGATTTTGTTTTCCCTGACATTTCATTCATTTCATCAGCAACTACTGCAAAACCCTTACCACTTTGGCCAGCTCTTGCAGCCTCTATAGAAGCATTTAGGGCTAAAAGTTTCAACTGTTCACTAATGCCTATAATGAACTCCCCTACTTCACCAATCCTCTTTATTTCATCATTAAACCTAGTCAAGATTGCATTACTATTAGTAAGCTCTACAGAGATTGCATCCATATCCTGTGCATACTCTTCAATATTTGTAATCCCCCTCTTACTAATAACCACTGTCTCATCCAATAACTCCTTAATTACTGTCATGGACTGATCAATTTCTTGCATCTGGGTATTATTTACCTCAATCACATTCAAATTCTTCTTTACAAGTTCAAGTTGCTCTGCAGTCTTTATTGCAACTGTCGAGACTCCATCTGAAATCTGTTCATTGCCATATTGATTTGCTTCGACACTTTTTGACAAAATATCAATAGCATCAGAGAGGGTAATTACATTTCCTTTTGTAGTTTCAACAAAAGTAAGCAGATTCCTTTTAATGGAATTAAATGCACTAGCTAGGATAGTTGTATGATTCTTCTTACCATTAATCTTAATATCATCAACATCAAGCTTACCCTTTACAATCAGCTCTGCAATCTCCATTATCTTATGATGAGAGCGATTGTTCTTAAATTGAATTACTAATAGCGAGATAATAACAATTGTTTCAACAATAAGCATTACTATTAGTGCTATCTCCATAAAACGCCTCCATTTATTTTTATTTATACAATATTATACCATTTTTTTGTTTGTAATAAAAGAATTATTACATACTTGTTTACTTATTTAAACGACGAATACCATACATGAATGTGCTTTTTCAACCTTATACAGTAAATGAAGGCAACCTAATAAAGATCAATCCCTTCTATTTGATAAACCTAGTATAGCAAACGAATGCAGAATTAAACACCAACTTAACCTTTCTTTTTTTTACTATTTCGCCACTTTACGTTGCTTTATGATAGTGAAAAGCCGTCGTATTAGCTAGTGAAACAGCCAATACGACAGCCCTTATAATACTTCCTTTTATGTTCATGTATGTTAGTAAAAGTATTTTGTTGCTATTTTACTATAAAGAAGCAATAAATTCTTCAAGTTTTCATCACAAAAGACATCCAAATCAGACTGTTGTAGTTTATTATCTTTCATCTTGTCCTTTAGCTCTTTATTGGGCTTAGGATACATTCCTTCATAGTCACTAACTGGCCGGTACCCCTCTCTCTTTTGATCATACTCTAGAAACAGAATATATTCTTTATCAAGCACAGGTGGTTTTAAGGCAGTAAAGGTGATTAGTTTCTTTTGGTCCTCTATTTCATTTAATATATAGTAATCTAGCAATAAAGTAAGCTCATCTCCTACAATTGCACTACCCTTAAATATCTTAGTTACTTTTATCTTCCATTTAGTATAACCGTCATCAGGTAATTGCTTTTGATTATTACTATCTAAGGTTTCATTAATACTTTGCCCAAGACACTCCTTAGCAACTGCCTCTACAATGATTGTAGCCTTCTTCTCTACTTGTTGCAGATTATCGAATACTTCCTCTTCATTCGGTACTTTTACCACCTCTATGTCATCAGTCAATACAGATGTTGATTTATCCTGACAAGAGATAGTTGGACAGGTAAATAATAGACAAAGAAAGAGCACTAAACATCTTTTCATTGTTTACCCCCAATGTTGGAATGATAGATATAGTATATACTAATTATAATCAAACAACATATGGTTGTAAATATATTCCAATATTATTTTCTTTTTAAAACTGTACAAGCTGAATCTGTAGGATTATTTATAGTCAAGAATTTTCCATCATGATTAAAGTAAAACTTTCCAAAGATAGGAAGCTCAGGAATGGTATTCTCTTTAAAAGTAGCCCAGTTATCGATGGTACTATAACTTTTTATTACACGCGTAGTGTTAGGTATGCAGAAAATAGTGTAAGCATTATCCCCATCCACATATAAAGCAAAGTTTAAAGGATTTATTACATAGTTCTTTTCAGGAAGATTCATCGGTATAGTTTCCCAATTTGAGCCGCCATCTACTGTTTTATATAGGTTCAAATCACTCCCTATAAAATAGAACTCCGTTGTAGTTACCATATAGATACAAAGAATCTTAGCAGGAACCTTTAATTCTGTCCAAGTTGTAGCACCATCATTTGTAATTGCCATACGTTTGTAGGATGCGATAATACCGTTGTTCTCATCGCAAAAACTTAACATCTGACACTGGTCTGGTACATAGTCACCAAATTTAGCCTTCTGGGCATAAGTTTTTCCGCCATCCTCACTCTTTGTTACCTCTCCAGCATTTCCACATGTATAAGACACCTTGTCATTTACAATGTCTACACCATAACGACAATAAGACTTATTAGTTGCCTGTGGCCAGTTTTTCCCGGCATCTGTAGTATAGTGGATTTCTCCACCATAGCCTACTGTCACAGCATATTTATCGTTATAGAATCCCATTGCATAAACAGGGAATGTATACTTAAGTTCCTCTATCACTTTCCAACTAGATCCTAATTTTACTGGCTTTGAGTTAGTTTCAGGCTTTTTTGTTGCAGGTACAGTCGTTGCTGGTGCTTGGGTTACTTCAGGCGCCTTTGTTACTACCGTTGTTGGTTCTGGTACTTTAGTTGCAGGCACTGTTTTTAATGGTACATCCGACTGAGTTGCTCCTATCGTTTCTTTTTCTGTTTCTGATTTTTGTGAATCTTTCTTTTCCTCTTTGGAGGAGCCACATCCAAGCACTCCAACCATAACAAGTATACAAATTAATGAGATTATCATACTCTTTTTCATATAAGACCTCGCCCTTCATAATTTTATTACGTATTGTAATAAAATAATACTTTCTTTTCTAGTATTAGAAAATTGCGAATAATCTTAAATACTATGTCAATTGTAAAGTAAGCCCATAATATCATTTACATCCAGCAATTACGTTCACGATAAGCTGAAGGAGATAGACCTGTATATTTTTTAAAGGTACGTAAGAAATGAACATTATCCGTAAATCCTACCCGTTGCATAATCTCATTAATGGGCAACATAGTATCCCTTAGTAAAGTTGATGCTAAATTAATTCTTAATTTATTAAGATAGGATAAAAAGCTTTCTCCTACATTTTTCTGAAACATTTTTGCAAGAGTTGCTCGACTTACATAAAACTTATCTGTGATATCCTGTACAGTGATTTTAATCTCGTAGTTGTGATAAACATAAACAAGAATTGGATAGAATTCTTCATCGATACATTCTAAATAAGTTTCCTCAAAGCTATTATCCAGCACATATAAATTGTCTAATAGAAATAAAAGTTCCATTATGTAAGACCGACTTCGGCAAGGCCAATTGGCCATAGATTGGTCTGTAATCATTTTATGTATACCATCTAAAATTAAAGCAGCCCTTTTCTCTGTAGAAGCACCAATGTTAAACTTTCCAACATACCTATCATCTCTTTGCAAGATACACTTCACAAGACTTTTATCCTGATTAATAGTAACTGGTGCATCCGGAGAACTATCGCTAATATTGTCAAAATCAAGAAAACTATTGATTACACATGGATGAAAGAACACTGCCCTGATGCAATTTTCATTACTATCTGGTATTATAAAATGCTCCTTTTCATTCACACAAAACACACACGGAGCAATATAGGATATGTACTTCCCATCTATTGTAGCAATCCCATTTCCCTTTTCTATTAAAACTATGGAAAATCTTTCTCCTAAGGCATCCTTATTATCAAAGGAAGTCCCCTTATAATCGCTCATAGCAATAGAAAAATAATGATTTTTTTCATACGTTGTTAAAGAATTCATACTTTGTACACCTCACTTAAAAGTATTATCTTAATTTACCATCTATCATAATGTATCTTATCTGGTTCCCATCGGCTAGTTGTCTCCTTGACCTCTTTTGAGTAACCTAATGCAATTACTGAAATAGGCTCTACCTTTAAGGGTAGCCTTAGTATAGATATAATCTCCTTTCGCCAACTGGAGTTTGCTACAACCCCACACCAAACGCCACCAAGTCCTAAACCATGTAGACAAAGTAACATATTCTGTGTAGCTGCTGCACAATCTGCATATAGAAATTCTTTCATCCCTTCCATATTTTTATCTCCACAAATCACAATTCCACAAGCAGCATATTCTAACATGCTTACATTGGAATTGTTTTGCGCTAATTCAGTTAGCATCTGTCTATTAGTAACTACAATAAAATGATATGGACGTTTATTCTTTGCTGTTGGTGCCTCAAGACCAGCCTGTAAAATCGTGTTTAATACCTCTTGAGGTATTGGTTTATCTGTAAACTGTCTGATACTATGTCGAGTTTTTATAGCATAAATCACATTCATATCAGAAGTTACTGTATCAACCTCCTTTAAGCTATTAGTGTTTAATGTCAACTCATCCAAGGACATTGTAACCTCCACTGCCATGGGTTGCCCTGTAAAACCAATAGATTTTTGTAAGGCTTTATCCACAATAAGTAGGTATTTCCCATTACCACGAGAAAGTAGCTTACTTCGATATGCTACACCATTAATTGTTCCATCTACATGAATACTCCCTTTGGATATACCAAAAACCTCTTTAGGATTAAAGGTAAGTTCTATTACTGTTAACCTTCCAGTTCCTTCTTTTCTAACGTCAGTATGAAATGTAATCATCCTATCTATCTCCCCCATAATATACCTCTATCGTCTCGTTACTTTATTCTTTTTCCGACTACAACAAATCTTCCATCCTCAACATGATTGGAACAACAAGAAAGGGTAATAAACTCATCCCCAAGCTTTGCTGTAATCCCGGTATCATATAGGGACATTTCTTTAATGTTTGTATACCAATTATCAAACTCTTCCTTTGTATCAGCTTGGAAGAATTTATAGTATTTAAATACATCCTCATTTTTATAAAAGACTTGTGAATAGAATACTGCAATTAGTTCATATTCTCTTTTCTCATACAAACTGTCGAAATAGATTATATTATGTTTTCTTCCATAGTCTTCTTTCTTATATAACTTTAAGTTTCCAAACATCTGTCCACTTCTCATATTATGTCCATGAATAATCAGATTAGTAGAAGGTTTCATTCCATCTTTATAATTATCTTTTACTGTACCCACACCAACTGAAGAATCTGTATCCATTAAAAGGCACCCATTTTTATTGTCCTTCTTATAAAAATCACGATAAAGATAATATGTTTCATCTCCCATTGTCTGCATTACAGGATAATCTATCACAGTATCCTCAATCTTAAGCCAACCAATCAGATCAGAATTTTCTTTAAACAACGTTGTATATTCACATATAATCTCTGGCTTCCCTGTCACATCCCCATTACTAACAGCTTCATCCTTTGTAGGCCTAGGAGAATTTTCTACGGACGCCTTATTTTTTTCATTAATAAGTTCCCTCTGTTGTTCAATTACCGATTGCTTCTCATTTTCTTCCATTACAGTTCTTATAAGTATCACAAGTATTAGTGAAATACATAGCATCACAAGTATTATTGTTCTATATTTAAAAAATCTGCTTCTCACTCAAATCATCCCCTTACTACAATAAACTACCCAAATTATACCATTGTATAACATTTCGAGCAACCAAGTTGGGTTATGCTTAAGAAACACACTACTTTTTCCGTTTTTAACACTAATCAAGACCATTCATTTTAGCTTACTTGTATATGAATGGTCTTGATTAGTTTATTATAGGAAATATAAACCAGAAATTATGAGAACAACTAGCCGACATATATTTGATAGTACATATCTCTTCTAATATTGAAAGAATATCATAATACCACACTCAACATCATATGTTTTAAAATACAATAATATATGTGGTGAAAGAATAAAATGATTGATAATCTATGTCCAAACGACGTTATGATTCTGGCAAATGTACTTGCTATCTCACTATCAGAAGGTAAAAATGCAGATGAACTGAATGTTCTAGGAAACCTTATCGTTGCAGTAGGTAGCTTAATGCTAACTAGTGCAGCTCAAATGCAAATTATAACTGCAAAAGAACAGACAAAAAGTACGACTACCGATGAATGTTAAATGTCCTTACAACCATATCGATTTTTTATAAAAATATGTCATATATATTCATTACCGCTTCTCTCACATTAACGGTCATTTCCTCTTGGTTTTATTGATTAACCAATTAAAAGCGCCTGTCTTTATAAGGGAGATAACAATAAACGCACATGATAAGACTATACCAAAAATTAAGTTTGTAGGACTAGCTTCTAAAACATCTGTATTCTCAGCTGGTGCTTTAGGATTATATTTGATTTCAAGAGTATCACCTATGTTTTTAGGATAAACAGTTCCATAAGTTTCACCTTTATATTCTTTATTTTCAATAGTATATTTATACTCTAAATCATACGTAGTTTCATATGTAATACTTTTGCTCTTATCCGTTCTATTCCTTTCAACTCTTTTCTCTACGTTTGTTATGGTAGCAGACGTTGTTGGCCAATTGGTTTGCTTTAAAGTATTCATATAAAAAATAATACTTAGGACTAAAAAAGCCAAACCAACAGTAGCAAATATTATGCCAATGATTTTTGATGTAAGTGACTTTTTCATTTATCTATCTCTCCTCTAAAAAATAGAATTTCATAGAATTATTTTCCATTATATCATGAGAAGGATTGTATATTCAAGTTATATATACCAGTTCTCAGTAGTATAAAATGAGCCCTTTGCTCTATGTATTTTTTTAAAGAATGTAATATGCAATCATGTATCCACTCATAATCTGTATAACATTGGCACATATATGCGCAACTACTGGCCCTAGTAAACTTTTTGACCTAATAAACATAATAGACCAGACAGTACCAAGAGTAAATGTTATACCTAGCTGTATCCAATCAACAAATTTTTAAATTCATAGTTACTCCTTTCACATTACTCAAAACACAAAACGTTATAAAAGATGTTCTGTCAGAATCATTGGACAACCGTATGTCTATATGTATAGCATTCTTTATCAATACCTTTGGTATTCCATATCCTAAATAAAAAAGTCTATATGTAAAAATTAATCTGCTTAGTTATGATACCTATTTATACTATTTTTCAATATTTCACTTGCCTTTATTCTCATTTCTTCAGGATATAATATCTCTCCATAGCATAAAATAGCCCTAATGTCTATTTGTGCCACATCCTTTCTGTGTAAGTTAATCAAGCCAATAATGTAATCTCCATCTATTTTTATACCTATTAAATCGAAATTCTGAAAAACTGCTCCAAATGATTCGTGAACTTTGATTTCTACTGGATAATACTCACTTTCTCTCCTACTTTCTTTAAAAGCCTTAGTCGAATATGACCAGTAGTTCTTAAGCTTAAAGTCTTCTGGAATTACAATAGATTCTTTTAGCAAAGCTACACACTTTATTCTAGAGCAATTAAAAGTTCTTATTTGTTGTCTATTATAACAAAAGCCCACTAGATACCAGGTAGTGTATTTTAGTACAAGACCATAGGGCGCAATAATTCTATCAGATTTAGTCCCATCATTGTTAGCATATTCAAAACTAAGCTTTTGTTGTGAGAACAATGCCTTCATAATTGGTTGTATGTCTATGTCTGTTTGTGTTTCCTCCCACCAGGCTTTTCTATCAATCAAAATTTTTTGTCTATCCTCATCACGTACTGTATTTATACTATTATATTTTACGTTCATTCCACTTACTAATGCATCAATGAGATGCTCTTGTTCTGGCATAGCATATAAATGGGTAAGTAAAGTCTTCATTGTATCCTCGGTTTGATCAAGATTTAATTTATACCCATCTACAAAAGCAATACCTCCATCTTTACCTGTTGTTGTAACGATGGGATACCCTGCTTCACATAACACATCAATGTCTCTATAGATCGTTCTAGGGGATACTTCAAGAGCTTTTGCCAAATAATTGGCTTTGATTCTTCCATATTGCTCGATTTTCATCAAAATAGCAATTAAACGATGCACTCTCATAAACATTTCTCCTTTTATGACATACTGATGTCATAAATACTTTCGTATACTGAATATAACAAAAATTAGGAGGGATTACAATGCATATTGGAATATTAGGAACAGGATTCGGAAAATATCATGGAGAACTATTCAAAAAATTAGACTCATCCATTCAATTAACTTTTTGGGGACGAGATGTAGGTAAATTACAGCTAATTCAATCCGAGTTCGGTTGTGATTATACAACGGATATTGATCAGTTTTTAGATAATGAAACCTTTGATTTTGTTGATATTTGCTTACCATCGCAAATTCATGCCAAATATGCTTTAAAAGCTCTAGAGAAAAACCATTCGGTATTTATTGAAACCCCTGCAGTAACCAATATAGAAGATGGGATTAGGATTATGGAACTCGCAAAGAAAAACAGAAAAAAAGTCTTAGTAAATATGTTTCTTCTCTATGATCCTTACTACCGAATGATTTACGACCTAAGTCAAAGCAAGCAATACGGGACTCTGAAACACCTATCCATCCTTCGAAGAACACCTCCAATATGGGGCAATCTAGGAATGGATAGTATTGCTACAGAACTTATGATTCATGATTTATATTTTGTAAACTGGCTAGAAAAAGATCTTAAAATGGTATCCTTTGATGTTACAAATAACTCCGATCAATCAGGAGCCATTGTTGATTGCCTTTTATCTAATCATTCTTTAAATGTTCATGTCCATGGTAACTCCATGCTATCTATGGGCTTTCCATTTCATGTTGGTTATGAGGCTACCTTTGAAAATGCAACCATTAGTTATTATGAAAAATCATCTCCAGATGAAAATGAAAGGGAATGTTATATCTATTCTGATGGACATAAGCAGATAGTCTCCTTTGAAAGTGAAGAACACTGTAAAATTCTTTTAAGAGAAGCCATCAAGGATTTTAACAACGAAAAAGAAAGTGGCTTATCCATAGACACTGCCCTTCCCGCTTTATCTATTGCCTTTGAATTAAGTAGTCAAAAGTAATTTATAAGAACGTATCATACCCCAAAAAAAGTCAGCACTCTACCTTCCGTATAGTGCTGACCTTCATATTTTACTCTATTCTGTCTTAAAATGAATTGTATTTAAAATGGTTTCATAGTCTGTTGCTAAAGAATCAAAGCTACTCTCTAGGTCAGCAAAAGTAATGACATAGGTCTTATCAGCAACAAAGAGATAGATACAATAATATTTCATAGCTATACCACTTAGATTACAAGTAAAAATCGCTTTTCTTGCATCCTTTTCATCGACTTTTAAGGATTCAACCTGCCCTAAAACTTTAAATCCATCAAAGGCTTGTTTATAAATATCTAATGCTTGGTTCACTGCATCATCTATGGTAGTACCCACTAAAGGTTCCTCTTTTACCATAAAGCTTGCCGTGACTTTCATGTACTGAACAGGTAGCACAGAGCCTTCCACTGGTGTCCAACCAGTTGGCGGAGTCACATCAACAGTTACGTCACCACCTTGTTTTTCTGGGACTAGTGTATTATTATCAACATTGGTACTAGCAGTATCCGTTTTTATAGGAGACGCAGATACAGTTGGAGTAATGGAGCTTTTGGACGAAGATGTGGACTCTTTCTTTCCACAGCCACAAATGGTAACTATCATAATTAGTATCAGACACAGTGCTAAGTATCTTTTCATAAAGACCTCCCTAAACAACATAAATTACTTATAATTTGTTCCCACAATTTCCACAAAAACGTACTCCTTGTGCATTTTTTTCTCCACACTTAGGACATATCACTAGTGACAATGACGCCCCACAGTTATTGCAAAACTTTCCATTACCAGCTGGCTTTCCACAGGAAGAGCAAGTGAGGGTCTTACTTTCTAACTTTCCTGACCACACCGTAGCTGTTTGAGCTGCCTCGTTGATATTACGTTGCATTGCCTCTGCACGAGCCTTTGCTACAGCTACCTCTTGTCTAGGTGCACAGTCAGAGCAAAGCGTTTCCTCCTCGTTATAGCAGGAATCGCATACCCACCTTTGACAACCATGGCAACGGTGAAAATGTCTTTGTGCTTCATTTTTAGCATGGTCAAAGGCTTTCTCATGTTCTTTATGCCACTCTGGGCTCATACCTTCAAATCGTTCAGAAAGAATATCTCCACCACGTTCAAGAGAGTAACCAAGATGTCCAAGGGAGCCTCCAAACAAGCTTCCTAATGCTCCGGTTCCTCGTGCTAAACCTCTTAATCCACGACCTTTTTTATAAGTCTCAGATTCCACAAAGCTACTTTTATAGCCATCTTGACACATATCGCAGTAAAAGGTGAACTGAAATCCTGCTTCTGTAGAATTATCTTCATAATTTCTTGTAAAAGATTGCAACATAATTATCTCGCCTCATTTCTTATTCACTTTATCTTTTTCCCACATGAAGTGCATTTTTTATTTTCAAAGAATTGTAATTCACCACACCTTGGATTTTGACAATGCTTCATCAAGTTTGCTTCACACTGCTCACATTTCTCCTGTACAAAAGTTTGTTTTTTACAATAAGGACAAGTGACATACAATGGTCTACCGCAGTTTGAGCAAATGCGTTGTCTTTTTTCAATAGGACGGAGGCAGGAAGGACAGTTGTATACAAAAGGGTTGTGACTTTGACAAAAAGGACAAAAGTGTGAATCCGATTCTATATACTCACTACAGTGAATACATGGTTGTTTATAACTGGCCAATCTCACACCTCCTCATTTGGAAGGTCCTCTGGGGCAAGCTTTACCTCACGATATACTCTGCTCACCTCAGCCTCATTGGTAACACACAGCTTGTTATAGATGGAGTGAAACAACTTTTTAGCAGTTGTTCGGTCAAGAAGCATGGTTTCCGCTGTCCATCGTGCTGTGTATCCCTTCTTGAACCATTCAAATGCTATGTACTCATCCTCAGTAAGTTGTGAAATACGCCATTGCTTTTCGTGATCAGTGCTCATTCCAATGGGGGATATTGGATGATTCACTTTCAGTGGCAAGATTACTCTTAACCAGCCCATGGTATCCCTCCTTTTCCGTCATTACATCACTAATTTTGAATTAACTGACTTACATCTTCAATATCCCAATTTTGGGGTAGAAAGCAAAAATACCCCTCCCAAAATAGGGAGGGGGTAGCAGCAATTCACTTAAATCTTTACATCTAAAGTATCTTCTTTGGCATTTTGTGGACCTCCAAAAAGAAGAAACAATTCTGCCCGACTATTGATTCCAAGTTTTTTATAGATTGTCTTACTATAGGTAGCGACAGTAGATGCCGTAAGCCCTAGCTCAGGTGCTATTTGCCTTAGTGTCATTCCACGAAGAAGTAAGTGTACAACTTGTTGTTCTCGTGGTGATAAATTTGTATTCTCTATCCTAATTGCTTGCTTATTGTCTTCTAAACTTGTTGATACTATTTCATCAAGGGATACCATATTTATTTGCCTAAATTCCTTTGACCAATCAGTAAAGAATAAGTACTGGGAAAAAGCTGGAGAAAGCATTAAAAACACTACAAACAAAATAGCAGCTGTCATAGCAGCAAGAGTCTGGGTATCCATACTTCTATGGAGAATATCTATTCCTACATAGAGGAAACCGATGGTAGCCATACAAAAAAGAATTAGTCGCTTGTGCATTCGAAAATCACAAAATTTATTGGTAACGCAACCGATTAAGTAACACGCTATTAAAATCCCAATCTCCTTTATCTCAGAAAACATATAGGCAACCTGTGGAAGTTTTACATACCACATTAGATAACTCATGATGGAGGTAAGAAAAAACAAATTACACATTGTCCATATACTTCGTTTTAATACTACTTGTTGAATTATACAACAAAGAATTAAGATAAGGGCAAGTATTCCCCACATCTTCGAATTGGATGGATGTTCGAATGCAGAGGCATAAAACCCAGAGATACGAATAGCAAAGTATGACAAAAAGAGAAATAGTACAATCCAAATACTTGGGTCAAACTTTTTGGTTTTCTTACTTCCTCTTCCATGATAAACATCATTTCTTACTGAACACATGCAAACACAAAGAGTAGCAATAATAATAAACGCTAAAGCTTTACGAACAAGAGGAGACTCATGTATAGTCGCTGCACTTAACTTGACAATACCAATAGAAAGTATCATGAGTGCACTACCAAAAAAGCGTTCCGCATTATTTAGGAGAAAAACAAAGGAAAAACTACTAGTAGATACGCATCCCCCTACTCCTACCATAAAAACCACATCAAATATAAGGGAAATATAACTATCTGGAAGAAAGATCCAAGGAACAAAACCTATTGCTGTGATAATCGAACAGACTTTAGATATCCTCGTTATGTTCTTTTCACTAGAGAATAAAAACATCAAAAAGGAACCAAGAGCAAAGGCAATAAAGGTAATCGTAGTGTAAGACAACCCAAATATATCCATGCCTTCATCTAGTATAACATTCTGAATATTAACAAAAATCATTGCCATAGGGAATGCAAAAAAATAGCTAAGATAGCCTTTCCTAATGTTACGAAGAGAAATCATATCCTGTACATTCCAAAGCTTATGTACCGCGTAGATCACATTTGATAGGTATCCATGTTTTCGGACCTTATGTTTGCTCATATCTGATTCACCCATTATTCTATATTTTCTAGACTTATGAAACATTACACCGGAATTCATAAATGTTATACTTTGTAATAGTATAGCATTAATTTACATTTCATTCAACGCGAAATCCCTTCTTCAATATAGAACAAAAATACTCCCATAATATAGATATCATTCATAAACACCTTTTTGCTATTTTCTTACCCTGTTTTTAGAACTTCATCCTTTAAGAATTCTGCAATTCTTCTACTGTTTCAACACACCAACGGATATCAGCCTCACTGGATAGTATAGCCTTACTAATAACCGCTTTAATAAAAAGAGCTCGCTCCTTTGATATTTCCTGGATACCCTGTTCTAAATCCGTTTGCATCTCAAGGTATTTTTCTATATTCTTTTCATGGATTTTTTTATATTTCTCAAGCATCCCAATTACATCCACCCTTGGCTGGCTACTTGAAAATAGTAATTTAAGCATAAACTCGGACCGTATCGGTTGTTGTAAGGTCTCTTCTGAAAGCCATTTCTCTAATTCCTGTTTTCCCTTTTCGGTTATTTGGTAACGGACTTTCTTTTCGTTTTCTTCTCTGAAAGCAACTTCAATCATCCCGTCCTTTAACATCCTTTTCAAGGTAGGATAGATATGTCCGAAATTTTCATTCCAAAATCCAGAAAGTACCTTATCACTGTATTTTTTTATATCATAACCGGTACTTGGTGACAAATTTAAAATTCCCAAAATAGCATACATAGATTTATTCTTTAACGCCATGTCTATCTCCTTTCCATTCATCAGCATACGTCTCAAGTTTTATAACAGTCTGTTCAAGCTTAGCATTTTTTTTCATTTTCTCAGAGATATGTATGCAATTGTCCTTAATTCCCTTATCTATTATGAGGGTTTCCGCTCTACTTCTAAGTGTTTCCGGCGTCAATTCCTTTATACTTTCTGACAGTCCCAGTTCCATAGAAATAAGACGCTTTGCCACCATATACTGGTCATTGACTAGAGGGAGTGCAAGCATCGGGACTCCAAAGTATAAAGCCTCGTTCACACTATTAAAACCAGCATGAGTCACAAATACATCCGCATACATTAGAATCTTAAGCTGCGGAAGATAATTCTTGATTAAGAAATTAGGTGGAATTTCCCCTAATTGCGAAACCTCACACTTCTTGCCTATGGACATATATACAGAATAATCTGTGTTACGAAAGGCCGCAATACATGTCTTATATAAATCTACAAAGTCTGTATTCAAACTTCCCAGAGAAATATATATAAGCTTTTTGTCTCCTATCATGGACAAGTCCAAGTCCCCAGCATCTTGTAGTCTTTCAATGGAGGGACCCGTAAATAAATAGTCAGGTTCATGTACTCCCTCATCATTGTTGAACTCACAAGTGGTGTAGACAATATTCAAATCCCCTTTGCTTATAAAAACCTGCTCTAAAGAAGGTTCTTCCAGTCTATATTTTTCACAAATTCGTTTGATTATGTAATAGCAATGATCCAATTGAGGATGATATCCTGGAACAAGCATACGTTCTGGTACCGGTGTTTTACTCATAGCAAAAGAAGAATGAGAGCACACAACCGGAATATTAACAATTTGCTTTAAGAAGCAGGCTCCCCCAAAATAAGAATCACAAATAATCATATCATACTGATCTTTTTTCAAAATATCCAATATCTCAGGTAGTACTATCTCATCATACAAAAGCATATATTCCATCAGCATAAAAAATGGATGCCTGTCTGTGGGACGGTAATCTTTCAAAAAGATTTCCAATTTATCGCTAAAACCAATCCAGTTAGCCCCTATCTTTGTTACCTGCTTAGAAAATGATCCTGAACAAAAATAACTGACCTTGTCTCCTCTCTCAGTAAGTTTCTTAACCAATCCAAGAGTAGGGTTAATATGCCCATGCAAATTTGCATTGATAAAAAGTATATTCATATCTCTCCTCCTTATATCACTCTGATATACTTGTATATTATATCAGAATGATATAGAAGTAAAGTGATTTTCCATAATATTCTAAATACGATGATTTACTAATAGCAAATATAAGTAATGTTCTAACTAACAAAAAATAAAGAGTTTCCATGTACTATCACCTCTCGCTGACAATGAGCATAAGAAGTTCAGTAGATGAAAACTCTTTTTAATTTCATGTTTCTATCCTAGTACTTTATCTCCTAGACAGTAAACACACAGTCTCCACATGATTTGTCATCGGGAACATGTCTACTGCGCAGACTTTTTCTACCTTGTAACCTCTCTCCTGCAACACAATCAAGTCTCTAGCAAGACTGGTTGGTTTACAACTAATGTATACCATATGGTCTACCCCATAATCTATAATTTTACTTAATGCTTTTGGATGAATGCCATCTCGAGGTGGATCAAGTACAATTAGATCTGGTCTCTCCTCAATGGTATCTAGCATCTTAAGCACATCTCCAGCGATGAACTCACAGTTAGTAAGACCGTTTAATTTGGCATTTTCTTTGGCTGCCTCTACTGCTTCCTCAACAATCTCTACACCAATGACTTTTTTTGCAACTGGCGCTAACACCTGGGCAATGGTTCCTGTACCACTGTATAGATCAAAGATTAACTTGTCCTTTGTCTCTCCAATATAGTCTCTTGCTGTACTATAAAGCACTTCTGCCCCTAGGGAATTGGTCTGGAAGAAGGAGAAGGTACTAATTTTGAACTTTAATCCTAATAGCTCTTCGTAGATATAGTCTTTACCATATAGAAGATGCATATCATCTGCCTTTACTACATCAGCCAAACCGTCGTTGATGCAGTTACTAATACCAACAATGGTACCTTCTAAATCAAGAGAAAGTAACGCATCTTTTAAGGAAGTAAGGTCTGGTTTTTCCTGAGAAGTAGTCACAAGGCTAATAATAATTTCCCCCGTCTTAGTAGCTCGACGTACCAAAAGGTGACGAAGATAGCCTGTGTGCTTCATTTTATGATAAAAGGGAAGTCCTAAATCCTTAAAATAATCCAATACGCAAGATAGAATCTTATTATAATCTTCATGTACAATTTGACATGTATCTGCTGTTACAATATCATGAAAGCTTCCTTTTTTGTGTAGTCCTAACGCAAGGGGACCATCCTTTACCTCATCACCGAAGGAAAATTCCATCTTATTACGATAATATAGTGCATTTGGGCTTCCTTTGATACCTTCAAACACATAGTCCTTACAGACTTCATCAACAATACCTTTTACCCAGTTTTCTTTTAGCTTCAACTGATCTTCATAAGAAAGGCTCTGTAGGGAACAGCCTCCACAGACTCCATATTTTTCACATGGTGCAATTACTGTCTCTAGGGAGGATTTCTCTAGTACTTCTAAAAGACGTCCTTCAAAACGACCCTTTCTTGCTTTAATAATCTGACAACGCACATTCTGTCCTGGTAGGGTGTTTTTTATAGTCACCTTACCCTCTTCTATCTCCATAATTCCCTTATTCGGAAATTCCACCCTTACAATTTTACCCTCTATAATTTGCCCTTTTTTCATTGAACTTAATTCCTTCCTTTAACACTCCTATTAACCGTCATTTTCCAGAAAAAGATACGGTATCGTAACCTTCTTTAAGAAAAAACTACACAAGGTCCTACCCCTGCTGCAAACAGCAAGGTCCCAACGCCGACAACACTGTCTATAATAAAACCACCCATAAAGTATTCCTCAGTTTATTATTCTTACTATCTAGTTTACCATAAAAAAATTCATTCGAATCTAACAAAATAATCCAAATATATCTTTATTAAGTCATTTTGAGTATTTTTTATTAAAACACGGTATTTCTGTAATCATAAAGGAAGCAATCATTATTAAAGCACCTGTAACTACTCTTACACTTAATGGATCATGTAACACTACAACTGCTACAATGCAACCTACCACACACTCAAAGGAAAGTATGACTGCTGCTGTTGTTGTTTTAGTATATTTTTGTCCATAGACACTAAGAAGATATGGACATATGGTTGCAAAAACTGCTAGATAACTTATGTTTATCATATTAGTGGTCGTAATCACTGTTGGAAAACTCTCCATAAATGGAGCGATTAGGATAGAGCAAACAGCCCCTATGGATATCTGTACAATGTTAATATTAATAGGATCTTGATTCTTTACAAATCGTGCAGTTACCACCACATGAATCGCATAACATGTGGAAGAAATACATACAATCCAATCTCCAATATTAATACCAGAAATATCATCCAGAAGAACAACCGTCACACCAACCAAACAGACAATAGCTGCCACTATACTACTTTTTGCTGGGGACTTACGGTTCACTAACAGATAGGCAAATGGTACCAAAATAACATACGCCCCGATAATAAAGGAAGACTTGCTTGCCGTGGTATAATTAAGTCCTATGGTAAAAAATAAAAACTCAAAATATAACAAGACACCCATAAGGCTGCCATATTTCCAGGTTGTTTTGGATATCTTACGTAATCTTTTTCCGAAAATAAGTAATAGTAAAGCAGCTGCTAATACAAACCGAAATGCCAATAAATAATATGTACCCATACTTTGCAGAGATAACTTCATAATAACTCCAGCAGAGCCCCAAAGTCCTGTAGAGAGAAATAAAGCAGTGATTGCTCTGGTGTGGTTTCTTTTCATTTCTATCATCCTTTATGTACGAAAATGTAAAACAGTTCTATTATAGACTTTTTTGATTCACCTTGCAAATTATTTTCTTCTTCATTATAATTAGGTTGAATTTTAACGAATAGACAAAATAACTGTAACAAGAGTTATGTTTACCAACAGAAAGAAGGTTTCTTATGAGAATTGAAGTTGATACCCACACCCATACCATTGCCAGTGGACATGCTTATAACACCATTATGGAGATGGTTTCCTCTGCTAAGGAGAAGGGGCTAAAGCTACTCTGTATTACAGAACATGGAATGGCTATGCCAGGAGCTTGCCATCAATATTATTTTGAAAACCTAAGAGTGGTCCCTCGAAACATTGATGGACTAGACCTTATGATGGGTGCTGAGGCAAATATTATAGATTATAATGGAACCCTTGATATGGAAGATAATCTACTAAAACAGATGGACATTGTCATTGCTAGCCTCCATTGCCCTTGTATTAAACCAAGCAAAGAGAAAGAGATTACCAATGCCCTGATTGGAGCCATGAAAAACCCCTATGTTAATATTATTGGACATCCAGACGATGGAAGATTTCCAGTAGATTATGAAGCTTTAGTAAAAGCGGCTAAGGAATACAAGGTTTTACTTGAATTAAATAATAATTCACTAAATCCCTCTGGTTTTCGTCAGAATACAAGACCAAATGACATTACTATGCTAACACTTTGTAAAAAATATAATGTGCCAATCACACTTGGTAGCGACGCCCATGTATTTTCTGATATCTGCAATTATAAATATGCTTTCGAAGTTCTTAAGGAAGTTGATTTCCCAGAAGAGCTCATTGCCAACACAAGTAAGGAAAAGTTTTTATCTTTAGTCCACCAAAAATAGGAGCATAAAAAATCCATCTTTACTTTAAGACTTTATCGTGTTAAAATTACATCGTATTAGTTTATCTATACATTCTACTATTTTGCGATCGAACTTGATAGATAAGGAGGGCAAGTAATGAATAAAAAGATAAAAACCCCAGCTGTTGATTTTCTGTTTGATGCTATTTTAAGTCTTAAAGATCGTGACGAATGTTATACCTTCTTTGAAGACATTTGCACCATAAATGAATTATTGTCTCTATCTCAGCGCTTTGAAGTAGCAAAGATGCTAAGGGAGCATAGAACATATTTGGAGATAGCTGAAAAAACCGGAGCATCTACTGCTACCATCAGCCGTGTAAATCGTTCCTTAAACTATGGCAATGATGGCTATGATATGGTTTTCGGTCGAATTGATATGTCTGATGTGGAACAAGATAAAAAATAACGCTATTATTACACCTTCTTACTATAAAGATAAATGTTTGCGAAGTCATATACTATGGATTATATAAGGGCAGAACCAGTTTTCCTGGCTTCTGCCCTTTACTATGTAAAAAAGCGTTATATAGGCCAAACCAGCCACTGCCATTAAAACAGCCACCCAAGATACTTCTGGGTGACTGTTCATCCACTAATTATTATTTGTACACTATGGTACCTTTAATAGCTTCCATTCCCTTTGGTACCTATCCATATCTAATAACCTTGTTACATACTATCTAACTCTCGACCTTATTACAACTTGAATTCTGAAACGATATCCTGTAATTTGTTCATATTCTCTTTACTATTCTCAATTACTTCATATCCCTTAACTGTTTGTTGTGCAGTCTCAGCTGATTTTGCTGCAATTAAGCTAATACCATCCGCGGTCTGATTAATTGTAACATCAATTTCCTTAACTGCAGTAAAAATACCATCGACGTTATCATTTAATATAAGAACTGCTGAATTAATACTTTCCATTGAATGCATAAATGCTTCTGCATCCAACTGATATTGATTACTTACTCCATGAAACTCTTTGTAATCCTTTAAGATCAAAGATTCAAAAAACATCATTGACTGATCGATACAGTCTGTTAATCCTGATACTGCTTCATGCACCTGATCCACTATGTCATTGATATTCTCTACCGCCTTTAATGTTTGAGAAGCTAATGCACCTATTTCTGTTGCTACAACAGCAAACCCTTTGCCTGCATCCCCTGCCCTAGCAGCTTCAATATTCGCATTCAATGCTAATAGATTCGTCTGTGCAGAAATTTGTTTTATATCGTCTGTGAGTTCATTAATTTTTGCTACTGCTGTTGATTGTTCTACAGCAATCTCCATCTTATGCTTGATGTTTTCATACATTGAATGAGTCTTATCACTTGACACTTCCGTTGTTTTGGCTAACTCTCTTGCACGTTCTAGTACTTTCTTTGATTCTTCTTGCCCTGTCTTTGACAGCTTTAGAATATTTTCTGCTTTTTCACTTGCACCACCGATATTATTTGTAATCATTGTGGTATTTGCTGATGTTTCCTGCATTCCTGCTGCTATTTGCTGGGTGGTTGCTGAGCTATCTTCTGCTCCAACACTGTATTCCTTCATAATTTCATCTAGTTCACCAACATTTGTAAGTACACTATTCTCTACTTCCGAAATCTGAGTTACCATATCATGTAACTTCTCTTGCATGTGCAACACTGCTTGCACCATTCTTCCGATCTCATCCTTTTGACGCAAAACCGCTATTTGTGCATTGCTGCGAAAATCAAGCTCGGAGATATTTTGAATCATCTGGGTTAATCTCTTTATTGGACTTGTAATTTTTAGACTTAATATAAATCCAATTACAATTGAGAAGATAATGACAGCGATAATCGTATAGACGATGTCATATACTAATCCCGTCGACTGTGCAATTATTTCTGAGTGAGGTGCTGATAATACGTATTTCATTTGATTGTCAAGATTAACATAAGTCATATCTTTTAATTGATTACTATATGTATAACTAAGAATTTCATTTTCTTTTGTAGGGTCCTGCAATGTTTCTACTAAAGAACCTAACTCACCATTATTAGCATCCATAAGAGAAGAATTCATTTCTAGTGTCTTATGATAGGCTACTGTATTGTCTGGATTTAGTAAAAATGCATATCCAGTGTCATAGATAGAAGTTTGATCGATGATTGATGTCAATTGAGAAAAATCGACATCCATACCAACCACACCAATTAATTCATCTTCCAGATACAATGGAACCACATATGAGATTAACACTGTATTAAGGTTCTCATTTAAATATGGATTCATCCAAGTTGGTTTTTTATTTTCAACGGGTATATAGTACCAACCAACGTGTCCAATATCTGTCTTATCATAAGCCGTAAAATCCGTTGGTATTAAATCCTGGAATTCTGCATCAAGTGATTCACGATTGATAAAAAGACCCGAGGTTGGCTTTGTAAATTCAGGATTATAACGCAAATATGCGGTGAAAACACCTTCTGTTTCCATCGCAAACATCCGTAATGTAGCACGCAGTTCTTCTGTTATATTCTCAACATAGGCATCGCTTGTTTTAAATCTCTCTAAATCCATCTGACTTAAGATGAATTCTGACAATACATTCACGGAATGTTCAGTTGTTGTAATCACTCCATTAATTTGTTTACTTTTGTTTTCACAAGTCATTTGTATTGTATTTTCTGCGTTCTCATTGACAATTCTCCTTGAAGTAGTGATACTGAATACCCCAATTACAATAGCTGCCATAACTGACGTTACTACAATGACCAGTATAAGTCTTGTTTTAATTGATTTCATTTGTATCTTCTCCCTTTCTAATGCATAGTCCTTTTGTGTAATATTATATTGTATTTTACCAAAAAATAGCACATTTTGCAATAAAAAAGGCTCTATGTCCAATAGTTAAGCATGAAACGAAGTATCACACTCTAACTATTGACACAGAACCTTTTATTTATGGCTTGTCTACATCAGGGATGTCACCATCTCCATATTCTGTATTCCAGTCATAATCGTAATTTATCCCATCCTTAGCTTCCTGATTATCAAAATTACTCTTATTACTATAGGAGCCATATTTCTTTTTAGGCTGCTTTCTATCATTAGTATTACTACTATTCTGATTTTCCATATTACTCTCCATCGTTAATAGAAGTTTGCTACTAACCATAGATTGCCCTATTTTTTATAATTCATACTACAATTGCTGAATTTACATGCTAATTAAATTCCTTCTTATTTTGCCTCTTTCTTTGCAGCTTCCTTCTTCATGGCTTCTTTCTTAGCCGCCTCTTTATCAAAATCCTTCTCCTTTTGGTTCCCCTTAATTTCCTGATCAATGATGCGTTCTATAATCATCTTCTTAATGTACACATCAAAGCTTAAAGAGCAGATACAAGAAAAGGTCATTAAAAACTTGCGGTCTTCTGGGTCCTTAACTTCTTCAAAAGCACCCTGTGACTTTGTATACCTACGAATAACATCTTTTGTCAAGGAATCCATCTGTTCATTTACCGATGCAAATACTGCAGTATAAATATCTTCTAAGTCAACAGAGTTATCATTTTGATAAAACCTCTCAGTAAGAGGTCCAAAGATACTTTGTATATCGCTTATTGACAAAAAACTCTTCATATAATAAATAAAAATTAATAACAACATATGCTCCTTAGAATACTTCTTCTTATCAGGTGGTGGAAGCAGATTATTCTTAGTATAGTTATTAATCATAGTCTTTGTAAGCATCTTGTCATCTTCATAACGTTTACAAGCCTTCAGATGCTCATCCATGAATGTTGTCACCTGATCCATATATAAATCGATATTCGGAATATCATCTGGTTTAATGTAATCAATCTTATTCAATTCGCTAATAATACGCATAATATATGCTTCATTATCTTTACCCACAGCTATCACCTCGTAATCTTCATTATATAGTATTGATTACTACATGTAAATAGATAATTGCCATTTCTAACAAACATTTTCTAGCTATTATCTGTTGTAAGCCTCCTATGATAATGCTATAATTGTGAAATAATGTTTGAATGGAAAAGGTGATATAACATGAATATATATGATTCTTTAAACCCTGAGCAATACGAGGCCGTGAAGCATAATAAAGGTCCTCTTCTTCTACTTGCTGGTGCTGGGTCTGGTAAAACTAGAGTATTGACTCATCGTATTGCATATCTCATAGAGCAGACTGGGATTAATCCTATGAATATTCTAGCTATAACATTTACTAACAAAGCTGCAAAGGAAATGCGGGAACGTGTGGACAAGTTAGTGGGCTATGGTTCTGAATATATCTGGGTTAGTACCTTTCACTCTACCTGTGTACGAATTTTAAGGAGGCACATTGACCGTTTAGGCTATGATAAGAGTTTTACTATCTACGATACCGATGATCAAAAAAGTCTTATGAAGGATATCATCAAATATCTAGATTTAGATCCTAAAAACTATAAGGAACGCGCTGTACTTTCTCTAATAAGTTCTGCAAAGGACGAGCTTATTGGTCCCGAGGAATTTGAGCGAAATGCAGGAAGAGACTATAAACAACGAAAGATTGCAGAGCTCTATAAGGAATATCAAAAGCGCTTAAAAGCAAATAATGCCTTAGACTTTGATGATTTGATTGTCCTAACCTGTGAACTATTTCTAAGCTGTCCTGATGTTCTTGCCATGTATCAACAGCGTTTTAAGTATATCATGGTAGATGAGTATCAAGACACCAATACTGCCCAATTCGAATTAATTCGCTTACTTTCCTCTACCACTAATGAGGATGGTGAGATTGAGCATAACATTTGTGTAGTTGGGGATGACGATCAGAGTATCTATAAGTTTCGTGGTGCTAATATCATGAATATTTTGAACTTTGAAGGACACTTTCCTGATACTAGAGTGATTAAATTGGAGCAAAACTACCGCTCTACAAAAAATATATTACATGCTGCCAACGAAGTTATTAAGAATAATTGTGGTCGTAAGGATAAGACTCTTTGGACGGCTAATGAGGATGGGCATCCTATCTTCTTTACGCAATATAACAATGAGTATGAAGAAGCTGATCAAGTAGTTTGCGATATCTATAATAAGATACGTAATGAGGGCTGTGATAATAAGGACTTTGCCATTCTCTATCGAACTAACGCTCAATCCCGTATCTTTGAAGAAAAATTAATTCGTAATAACCTGCCATACAAAATAGTAGGTGCTATTAACTTCTATCAAAGAAAAGAAGTCAAGGATATGCTTGGTTACTTAAAAACCATTAATAACGGGATGGATGATTTAGCAGTCAAACGAATCATCAATATTCCTAGAAGAGGTATTGGACTTACCACAATAGACAAAATTACAGAATATTCTTTAACTAATGAAATCAGTTTCTATACTGCCCTTAAACATGCGGAAAGTATTCCCGGGCTGAGCCGAACACTAAATAAGCTTTCTCCTTTTGTCAGTATGATTGAGATTCTAAAGCAAAAAGCTCATTCCCCTGGATGTTCTTTAAGCGATTTATATGACGAAGTATTAGAAGCCACTGGCTACCTTGAGGAACTAGAGAAGGAAGGTACTGAGGAAGCGCAAGAACGCATCGATAACATTGATGAACTGCGTAATAAAATCATTGCCTACGAGGCAAGCAGTGAGGATCTTCCAACCTTAGATGGGTTCTTAGAGGAAGTTGCCCTAGTTGCGGATATTGACTCTCTAGAAGAAAGTAATGATGTTGTTGTCTTAATGACTCTTCACAGTGCCAAAGGTCTAGAATTTCCTTACGTTTATCTTGCTGGTATGGAGGATGGTCTATTCCCAAGCTATATGTCCATTAATGGAGATGACCCTACTGAGGTTGAGGAAGAACGCCGTCTATGCTATGTAGGAATTACAAGGGCAATGAAGGAGCTTCATTTAAGCTGTGCTAAGAGTCGTATGGTGCGTGGAGAAACACAATTTAATCGCCCTTCTCGCTTTGTTAGGGAGATTCCAAGACATTTACTTAAGGAAAATGTCACACTGGGAAATGACAAGTTCTATGGAAGAAGTACTGGCAACAGTTTTGATAATAGTTTCACAGGTACATCTTATAGTCCTTCCTATGAAAGACCTTCTGCTGATAACTTATTTGGTAATAATCCTCTTATACAAAAGGGCTTTGGCCAATCTGTAAAAGGAATCAACTCCACTACCTTTGATAAACCAAAGACAAATACGTCTACAAATAGTTCATACTGCATAGACTATACTGTTGGAGATAGTGTTACTCATATTAAATTTGGTTCTGGAGTAGTCACGCAGATGACACCAAAGGGAAGCGACTATGAAGTAACTGTTTTATTCGACAATAATGGTGTTAAAAAGATGATTGCCTCCTTCGCTAAGCTCCGTAAGATATAAGATTACCGTAATTCATTTTATGTATTAAAATTATATGGGCAAAGGATAGTAAAACTTCGCTCTATGTGGTATACTATTAACAATACTGAATAGAAAGGTCGTGTTTGTGTGAATAAATTAGAAGATTTATTAAACGCCATGAAACTTGGAGAATTAATGAATAAAAAGAATGAAAAGAAGCATAGTACTTTAGTAGTAATATTAGCTATTATTGGTGCGGTAATCACTGTGGCTGCAATCGCATATGCAGTATATAAGCATTTTTCTCCTGACTACCTTGAAGATTTTGATGATGAAGAGTATGAAGAAGATGACTTCGATGATGAAGACGTTGAGTTCTCCTCTGATGATGAAGAATAATTGATACTTATACCAACCACAAAGACTGTTGCATGAACTGCAACAGTCTTTGTTTAGTCTATCTATTTTTTAGTGGCCTTTAAAGAGAAGTCGGTGTTCACTAACAGATTGTAATCTGCCTTTTTGTCTAATTGTCCTGCCTTATCCAAGATTGTCTGTAATAAATCAAAGCTTTCTTGCTTAAATACTGTGTCTTCTTTCCAAGTATTTTGCGAACGATAACGCTCTACAATGCTAGTAAGAGCATCCATGTCGGTTTCTTTAAATTGTGGTTTAATGACTTTAGCTATATCTGCAGAATCATGAGAACCTACATAATCAAGACCCTTTTGAATTGCATTGGTAAAACTTTGAATAATCTCTGGATGCTTCTTAATATAACTCTTCTTTGCAGAATAAGCAGTATAAGGTACCATACCACTTTCTACACCAAGACTTGCTACTACAAAACCCTTTCCTTCCTTCTCAAGCTTATAGGCAGCAGGCTCAAACTCCACCGTATAATCTCCTGTACCAGAAGCAAAAGCTTCTCCTGTCAACCCAAAATCAATATTCTGTATAATGGTAACATCCTTATCTGGATCAATTCCTTTTTCCTTCAAGATGTACTCAAGTACCATCTGAGGCATACCACCTGATGACACATCATCTATGTAAATGCTTCGTATAGTCACATAGTAAATTTTGTATTTCACTTGCAGACTTTATGATGGTGTAGGGTTTTCTTTGATTATCGTTTTTTTTCAAAACACCAAGATGAAGCATTAATCCTATGTAGGCTAAGACACTATCCGTTGTCTTATCATAACCTAAATCAGTTAATTTACGAGACAAATATTTGACAGAAGTAAATCCACGGTCATCGTCCATCATAAGGTTCAAAAGACAAGAAATTATCTCATTTTCTTTACAGTTTAGGTTCACCGATGCTTTGGCATTGCTTATATTAGATAAATCATATCTTAAATTGATCTCTACATGACCGTAAACATCCACTTCAATCCGTTCTATTAAAATTTCAATATCCTTACGATTAATCGCTCTATTTTCAATCATGTTATTAAGTACTTCCAAAGCATTCTGTGGTTTTATCCCCCCGGTTATCTTAAGACTGGTTTCATTTAGTTGTATTAATTGAATTTCTAGATTATGAATCTGTTCCAAAATATCATTTTGAATGCCCTCATAGCTTTCCTTTATGATATCCTTATTGACTGATGAAACAGATAAATCACGAATTTTCTGAGCGTACAGAACTCTTAACTGATGTTTTTCTTCGTCAAGGTTCCTTTGTAATCCTACACGCCTTTTCTCTATAGATTCACTCTCTGTTTCACTATCTCTAAATTCATATGTACCAATTACTTCCCAAAGAGAATCACGACAAAATTTTAAATAAGTAAACACATCTTCTATCAAATCCTGCTCTTCTATAAGATGTGCTTTAGCACAGTATAACTTTCCTTTCGTGTTGTAGGTGGAACAGATATAATATTTGTGTTCTCCGTTTAAAGTCTTCCTACGTATGGGTGTTAAATGACTACCACAATCTTTACAAAAAAGACAGCTTCCAAAAGCATTTAAAGCATCTACTTGTGACCGTTTTCCCCGACTTCCCCGATCATTATTCTTTACACGCCTTAGTTTCATCTTTTGAATCAATTCAAAGGTATCCTTATCCATAATGGGTGGATGATTGTTTTCAAAAATACACTGCTCCTTCTTTGGAACACGCCTGTCTTTTCCATGAATAGTTGCTCTTGCCCGTTTGTGAAGACGTAGAGTGCCGATATAGTAATCATTATCCAACAGTTCCTTTACCATACCATCAGACCAATTTGTCACAACCTTATTGTGGGTAATACGGCCTTCTTTAAGCTCACGTTCCCTACGAACCATAGAAGGAGTTGGTGCCGCCAAATTTGTCAAGTAGCCTGCTATTTTACGGTAACCCAAACCTTGCAAATACAAATCTCCTACTAGTCTCACAAACTCTGCTTCTTTTGGAACGATTTCAATTACAGATTTATCTTTGTCATTTCGTTTATATCCAAAGGGAGGTTGTGTCTTAAGGGTACCCTCTTTTTGACGTGCACTAATTGCATGTTTGATTTTTTTACTAGTTTCTTTCACATATCTCTCATTATACCATGTCTTGATTCCAATTGTATCATCTTCTTCCTTACTAGAATCATAATTATCATCAATAACAATCAAGTGTTTACCACGTTCCTGAAATTCGTCAAGAAGAAGTAAAACTTTTGCATTATGCCTGCCCAATCGAGAAAAATCTTTGACATATACAGCATCAACATCTTTCTCTAGATCATTCATAAGCTGATTAAATCCAGGACGGTCAAACTTATAACCAGATATGCCATCATCCTCATACCAACGATCTATAACTAACTTTTGGCCAGCCACATACTGACTAATCATCAACTTTTGATTCTCAATAGAAGTATAATTGCGTTTGTCATCATCCCTAGACAGCCTTACATATCCAACGTTCATACCTCATCTCCTTTATAACCCATATGATTCTTAATGATCGCCTTTAACCCTTCCTGTATTTCTTTTTTGTCTTGTGCACCTACATATGTAACAACCCGAAATCCAAGCTTACTATACAGTTCTTTTGCTACTTCATAGTCTTTCTGTGTTGCAAATTCATTCCTTACAAGATAGTATGTTGGTTTCCTCATAGTTCATCACATCACAGTTAGCCTTATAGCCACTGTATGAGAAATAATGTATTTTGTGTATGTCTTAAAAAAGGTGAGAGGCACTAACTGTCATCCTAGCTACTGCCTCTCACCTTTGATATAATTAATTTTAATAAACGATAAACTACTCTATTTAGAATATCAGATATATAATTACTGATACAATTGTACTTGTTAATCCAACTAAAGCCTCATAAGGAATTAATTTCATACGTTCTTTGATGCTCATATTGGCTACACCACCGGTTGCATGGAAGAAGGATCCATGAGGAAGGGAGTCAATTACTGTGGCACCTGCATGAATCATAGCACCTGCGGAAAGTGCTGGAATACCAGCATCTAGTAATGGGGCTGCAAATGTCTGGGATGCAATGGTTGCACCTGCAGTTGTGGAAGCAGTGGCTCCTGCCATAAGAATTCCGGCAATTGGTGCTAGTAGGAATGCTGGCATATTTAGCATATCCAATACACGAATTACATCATATTGAAGTGCAGAAGCTTTGATTATACCCGCTATGGTACCTGTTCCGATAAGAAGAATGGAAACTCCAACTACTTTACTTAAACCGAACTCCGCATATTCTCTGAATTTTCTCACATAACCACATGAAATGGCACATACTAATCCACCAAGAGGAAGAGCAATTAATGGATCTACTACGATATCAAATAAAGGTCTCAGTGCCAAAATAATAACAACTACAAGAGGTCCAGTAATTGCTCGTACAAAGGAAGGTAGGTCTTTACTTGATTTATTATCTAAATCCTCTTCACTTACTAAACTTCCTCCTTTTTTAGCAAGAAATGTTGCAAGTAAAATAGTGACTACGAGAGCACAAATTGCTGGGATAATATTTTTCATCATTAATGATGTCAAATCCACTTGGAAAGCTTCTGAAACAGCAATAGTATTTGGGTTTGGGGAAATAATGTTACCAGCTTTTCCACCACCAATCATAGCAAGAAGAAGGGCAGATTTGTTATAACCAGCTTTCTTACCAATAGCAAGGGCAATAGGAGCTACTGTAATAACTGCAATATCAACAAATACACCAATACCACAGATAATCATGGTTGCTAGTGCAATGGCGATAACAGCTCTTT
Source organism: Bacillota bacterium (assembly GCA_023416695.1). Taxonomy (GTDB): domain Bacteria; phylum Bacillota; class Clostridia; order Lachnospirales; family Lachnospiraceae; genus KM106-2. The sequence continues at coordinate 82,047 of JAEZGY010000040.1, forward strand.
TTTCACCGAATTTTGATACTATAACTTCTGCTATTTTTTCAGCAGATCCAGTCTTAATAAGACATCCTGCCAAAATACCAGATGTCAAAATACGTAATACAGAGGAAATCATACTTTGTGAGCCACTTACCATTGTATTTACGGTAAGAACAAGATCACCACTTCCAATAATACCTCCAATTAAGGCACCTAATATTAAACTGTATGCTGGCTGCACCTTTTTAATAATTAATAAGATGGCAATCACCATACCTATGACTGCACCTAATGTTGAAAAATCGTAATTCATTTGTCTCCTCCTATTTCATAGTCCACAGACGAAATACTTGTTCTGTAGTTTCTATCATATTCGTCTTTGCATTCTCTGGATTCATCGCTTCTTCTAATGTAGTAGCTCTACGCAGTATAGGAAAGAATGCATCAATGCCATTCTTATTACACTCTACCGCTTCTTTTGTGACGCATCCTGCAAAGGCGATTACTGGTTTATTGTATTTCTTTGCAAGTCTGGCTACTCCAATAGGAGCTTTCCCCATGGACGTTTGTCCGTCTAGTCGGCCTTCTCCTGTAACTACAATATCAGCATCCTTCACAAACTGTTCAAGGTTAGTTTCTTCTAATACAATTTTAATACCTGATTCTAATACAGAATTCATAAAGGTTAAAAATGCAAATCCCAGGCCACCTGCAGCTCCTGTTCCTTCCTGCCTTGGATTGGCATTTGGGAACTTTTCTCTAGCAAGGGCAGCATAATAACTTAACCATTTATCCATTTTCATAATCATAGATGGTGTAGCACCTTTTTGAGGTCCATAGACAGCACTACATCCATGTTCACCACATAAAATATTAGTTACATCGCAAGCAATTCGAAATTCACATTCAGAGAGCTCTGGAATAACAGAATCATTAGTGATGGAATCTATTTGTTCCAATCCTTGGGCTCCGAAGGCAACTTGCTTTCCTTCTTTGTCTAGAATACCAAAACCTAATGCCTGAAGCATACCGATACCACCGTCATTAGTAGCACTTCCTCCAATTCCAACAATAAAACGTCTGCATCCTTTGGAAATGGCATCTTTAATTACCTCACCTACACCATACGTAGTTGTATACAGTGGATTTCGTTTGTCATCTGGAACAAGAGTGATACCAGCAGCACCGGACATCTCAATAACAGCTGTCTTTGTACTTTCAATGATTCCATACTCACAATTTACTGGAGTTCCAAGAGGTCCTGTAACCATAACACTTTGCATGATACCGTTCATTCCCCATACAAGAGCTTCTACAGTGCCTTCACCACCATCCGCTAAAGGACGGACTGAAACATCAATATTTGTATCTACACGTCTTATTCCCTCGGAAATTGCATATCCGGCTTCCATTGACGTAAGGCTTCCTTTTAAAGAATCTATAGCAATAACTACCTTCATATTGTTCCTCCTGTGAATTTATTATTATGAATTATTATCTGCTCTTATTGCATTAAATATAACAAAATATTTAATCAGATAAAATGTATCACATACCATAAAATAAAAAAAATTAATATAAATATTGTTATAAGTACCAATATTGGATAAAATAGAAGGCAAAACGTTTAAGATAGGCAGGAGTTAGGAAATGATTACCAATGTAGATCAGGTATTGGCACAACAGATTGTTGACACAGTAAAGGACGTATGTGGACAAAATATCAATTTTATTAATCAATCTGGAATTATTTTTGCAAGCACAGATGCAGAAAGAATAGGTACTTTCCATGAGATTGGTTATAAAACATTTTATAGTGGAAAGGCCATTGAGGTAGACTGTGACAACAGTTTTACTGGTACATGTAGAGGAATTAATCTTCCAATTTATCATAATGAAAAAATATTGGCTGTAATTGGGATTACTGGTGATCCAGAAGAGGTAAAAAAATACGCTCATTTGGCTGAGCGCATCACACGACTAATGATTAGAGAAAAAGAACTCAATGCTTTCAGTTTTAATCAAGGTGCGAAAAAACATTTTATTATTCACTCCCTTATAGGGCATCAGGAAATAAGTAGAGGCTATCTAGAAGACTGTCTGAGAGACTTTGATATCAATGTAGAAACACAGAAACGTCTAATTTTGATACGAGTGAATTCCAGGTATAATCCTGTCAACTTACCCTTGATAGAACAAAAAATTAAGCAGATGTTTGAAATAGTTCCCTTAAAACTATATACCTTTGACTATCCAAATGAATATCTAGCAATAATCGATGATGAATGTTTTGAAAGAACAAAATATATTTTTAAGAAGGCGGCATCTGACTATGAGGAAATCATTAAGATCGCTGTAGGTAAAAGCTGTTCTGTTTATCATCTAGTAAATTCTTACAAATCCGCCTTAACAGCATGGAAAAGTATTGCTTCAGGTACGAAAAGTTTTGCATTATTTGATGAATTAACATTGGAAATTGTAATTTCCTCTATTGATAAAAACAGCAGGGATGAATTTCGGTTTAAAACTATCTCTACTCTTTCCGAAGAGGAAATCACACTGATTAAAGTATATTTTGAAGAAAACATGTCTCTAGTAGGAACGTGTAATCGCTTATTCCTTCATAAAAACACACTGCAATACAAACTGAATCATATATATAAAAAATGTGGTTTTAATCCCCGTAATTTTCAGGATGCAGTTGTCCTTTATCTAGCAGTGAAGATGTGATGCAAATAATAACTATTGACTAAAGATTTACATTAATATAGGGATGCCACCTTCTCTACCACCAATGATTGTTTTGCCTTTTAACATATTAAAGTCAAAATTCTCTACTTTTTCTCTACCCACTAGAAAGTTTCCTGCTCGTTGTGTCAGCTGAGCAAAGTTAACAATATAATCTTCTTTTCCTTGATTATAAACGTAAATGGATGCTTCCGACCCCATAAAACCAATATCTGCATCTCCTGACAACACTGCTGTCATTGTCTTATCTGCCCCTAAACCATTTACCAAGGATACATCTAGGCCTTCATCTGTGAAATACCCTTTTTCTATTGCCACATACATTGGTGCATAGAAAACAGAATGAGCCACCTCATTTAAATTTACTTTGGTAAGACCGTTGTCCTTATCACAAGAAGCTAAAGAGAAAAGCATCATGGCCATAATTAGGCCAATTGCCATAAGCTTTTTCTTCATTCATATCCTCCTTAATCTATACTATAATTAGTATATGATAAAGTGAATTTATTGTGAAATTTCTACCTTGTGATGTTAAATTCTTCTTCGATATCTGAACGGTCCCATAGTGTTACCCCACTAGCTTGTGCTAGTTGTCTAGCCGCCTTCGTATAGTAGCTGTTAGTCACTACCATTCCATTTTCAATCTCGTAGTACTGCATGGCACCAATCACCTCTTGAACTGCCTTAATCCCTACCGCTCCGGAATAACGCTTGGCTTGTACTACATACTGTCTACGCCAACGTTTCATAATTAAATCTGCTCCAAAATCCCCAGAGGTAGGAGTCAGCCTTACCCGATAACCCTTTCGCTTAAATTGTACCATAAGATACTCTTCAAACCGTTCTCCACTCATTTTGTCAATTCTTTTAAAAGGACTATAGAGAAGTCGACGCCTTCTCCACAGTCCATACATAAGTACCATACCAAACATTACTCCAATCAATAGTCCATATTGTTGGTAGGAGATAATATTATATCTATTTCCAATAGTTCCAATTGCCACAAAAAAAAGTGCAATAATTAAAGTATTAAATAATCGTTTCATATTACGTCAAATTCCCAAGCTGTTTCTTTATTTCTTATCTTTCTTTATATAAATATTCTTTTCGTCAACTATTATTTTCTCCTTACAGCACCATAGTTGCCCTGATTCAACCAAACCTCAATCTTTGTAACGATATCATGATACACTTTCTTCCTATCCTTTTCATTTAGTATCTCATGACGCATTCCCTTATATAGGGTATATTTTACATTCTTATAACCAACATCCTTCATAAGATTTACAGCCTTTATAAAGTCCCCCTGGGTATTCATACAAGGGTCCTCACTTCCTGAAGCAAACCAGATTGGTAACCGTTTATTATTCATATGCCAGTGATGCTTATCATATACGGTAATCATTAGCTTAAAGAGATGTTCAAATCCATTTAGAGTAAAAATGAATCCACATAAATCACTCTCGTCATAGTTCTTTACTACGTCCTCATCAGAGCATATCCATGAATTTTCAGATGCTGGTTTATCTAATTTTCTATTATAAGAACCAAGAACTAACTTTTGTACAAAGTGTCCCTCCGTCCTATCCCCAAATATCTTGCCTGCTATCTTAGTAAGTGGATACACAAACTTTAAGGCAGGGTTATAGCTTGGAGATCCAGTTAAAATAAGACCATCTATTACTCTATCATAGCGTTTGATATAAGCTCTGGCCACAAGGCTTCCCATACTATGCCCTAAAAGATAAATAGGCAGCTCTTTATATCTCTTACGTGCCATACGACTGATTTGATTGCAATCCTCTACAAGATACTTTGCCCCATTGGCATACAGATACCCTAAATCATCTTTACTATATACACTACCCCCGTGACCTCTATGGTCATGAATGACGCTGACAAATCCTTGCCTTGCTAGATACCTCATAAAATGCTCATATCTTTCTTTATTCTCACACATTCCATGTAAAATCTGTACGATGGCTTTGGGAGCAATATCAGGCTCAACTAAAAGGACACTTAATGGTAAACCATCCATATGAGACTTCACTGTAAAATGATGTTGTTTCATAGTAACTCCTTCTTTCTTATCCATAATAATCATAGGTTACCCAAAAACACATAATTAGTCTTCTTATTCATTCATTTTATACACAAATCCGTATTTGTAAAGTAGGGGACGCATATTTCCTTTGATTTTTATCATAATAAAAAACTCCCCAAAGAAATTTCGGCATATACTACCTAAATTCTTTGGGGAATTGTTATATTATTTATTTAGTAATAAAGTATATCCTATTGTCTATTACTCTTTGGATTAAATGGATTTCCGTTTGATTCATCTTTTGAGGAATTATCTGTTGAGCTGGAATAATCTCCACGTTTTCCTAAAGTAATCTTTGTCTCATGCTCTTCATATCCATTATTACCTATTCTTTGATAGGTTATGGTTACTTCCGTACCACCACGCTTCATAGATAGGTATTCTTGAAAAGCAGTAGGGGAAGCAATATTTCTACCATCAATTTTTGTTAGAATGTCACCTATTTGTAGTCCACCTTTACTAGCAGGACTTTGAGAAACCACCTCATTAATGTAGATACCTGCTGGCATATTATAACGCTCAAGATAGGTGGAATCTATATCACTAAACCTTACACCTAAATAACCTTTTTCGTTATCTGGGATATCGGAGTTGTTAATTAAGTTGTTAATGATTGGTACAGCATAAGTGATTGGTATCGCGTAACCAATTCCCTCAACCTCTGTAGAAGCATACTTCACAGAATTAATTCCAATCACCTGACCAGAAGCATTTAGTAATGCTCCACCACTATTGCCTGGATTAATTGCAGCATCTGTTTGAAGAAGGTTCATTGTGTAGTCATCTGTCTGCACTTTACGGTCCTTAGCACTTAAGTAACCTACAGTTACGGATTGCCCATATCCAAGAGCATTTCCAATTGCTACAACCATTTCTCCTACCTTTAATTCATCCGAATTACCTAAGCTTGCTATTCTAATAAGCTTTGTGGTAGACTCTTTTAATTTACTAATATCTACAGTGATTACTGCTAAATCATTACTGGAATCGGTACCTTTAACAGAAGCCTCTACCTCTTCTTGATCCGCAAAAGTTACGGAAACAGATTTTGCATTTGCTACTACGTGATTATTAGTGACTATGAGAAGATTCCCATCTGCTTGACTCATGATAATACCAGAACCAGCACTATCTACATCTTCACTGTAAGTCTGCCCAAAGTAGCTGCCAGTCTCTGTTACTACACTTTTAATCGACACAATGGAAGGCATTACTTCACTAACTACACCGGAGACATCACTTATGGTTGTTCCCGTCACAGTATTGGTGCTTATGATGGTAGGTTCCGTACTCTCTTTAGTATTATCTAAGATATTTGCTTTATCATCTTCGATAACTATATTCTTATTGTCAGTAGAGGAATTATTGTTAATTGCATATACAGCACCAAAGCTTCCACCAGCCACTACAAGAAATCCTAGCGTAAAAGCTATGGCCTTTACTATCTTACGTGAACCCTTCTTCTTTTTTATTGGGTCAGGATTTCCTTGTCCACCTTCATATCCTCTAATATTGTTATATTCAGTATAACCCATATCATTTGCTATATGTTCATCATTTTGATACATGATAATCACTCCATTCCTGATATCTTTTATGCCATTATCATAACAACCAATTATGAACGTTCTGTGTTTTCTTTTCAAATAAAATGTGAAATAGACGATTATCTTTCGTTAGTATTATAATTTCCTAAAATACGCAAATTACTGGATTCTTCCTGTATTCCAAGAATTGCATTCCGAACGCCTGCATCCATTAGATTTCCTTCAAAATCCACAAAGAATCGATATTCCCATGTTCTACCACTAATTGGGCGAGATTCAATCTTAGTCATGTTAAGATTATTGTGCATGATATGAGATAACATGTTGTACAAACTTCCACTTTCATGTGGAATCTCAAAGCATAGACTTACTTTATTGGCATCTTTCTGAAATATCTGTTTTCTAGTAATTACAATAAAGCGTGTACGATTGAGGGACTCTCGATTAATGCCTCGTTCTAAAATGGTGAGACCATAAACCTTTGCTGCCCTTTCACTTCCAATGGCTCCTTTTGTTATATCCCCATCACTGGCTACCTGCTTAGCTGCTGCTGAGGTGCTATCAGCTTTCTTTAAAGTAATTGCTGTTTTATCTTCAAAATATGCTTTACACTGCCATATTCCCTGCTCATGAGAATACACTTCCTGTAAACTGTCTAGTGTAGCTCCTGTTGGCGCCATTAGTACATGCTCTACCTTTAGTATATGTTGCCCTATAATTGTATTATCATAATCCATAAATAAGTCAAAGATGTCAGTGATTCCACCAGTGGAAGAATTCTCAATTGGTAGTATACCATATTCTACTTCCCCCTGTTGTACTAGCTCCATGACTCCTTTAAAGGTTTCAGTAGGTATTCCCATTACTTCCCTTTGAAAAAATTCACACATCGCTTGCTCTGTATAACTTCCAGGTTCACCAAAAAAAGCCACCTTTGTGTCGCTATTATAGTCTAATTCCTCATAGGGTTTAAATACCTTCTCCTGCTGAGTATCTGCTAGCAGAGAATACTGTAGCTTCCGACTGATGGACATAATCTGGGAAAACAGCTCCTCCACCCCATGCTGATTAAAATTAGAGGAGGCAAGATTCTTAACCTGTTCTAATTTCTGAAGTTCTCGTTCTCTATCATAGATTGCTTTTCCTGTCTGTAGCTTATATTCAGCCACATCTTTTGCAATACTCATTCTTTCTTCAAAAAGTTCTACAATCTGCCTGTCAATTTGATCTATCTTATCTCTGCTATCCTGTAAATCTATCATTATTACCCTCCATCTATTCTTATATGTATGCTATTCAACGACTTAAAATCCCAATTAAATTATTTATTCACAATTATATACATTATAATAGTACAAACCATAATTGACAAGTCATCTACTCTTTCGCATAGATTGTATTTTTCAACATTTTAAGCTATAATTGCTCTAGGGAGGGATTAGCGTGAAAAAGAAAAAAGGAGTGTTTATAGTAATTGGTATAGCTCTTGTAATTATAGTTTTTTGCATAATCTACTATTTTAGCGAAAAAACTTATTATAATGACGAGAATGTCGATGGTAGTACTCCAGGAAACATCTATAATAATGGCTTATTCTGTCAACTAGATGACACAATTTACTTTTCCAATCTAGAAGATGATGGCGCCTTATATTCCATGGATACCAAAATGACTACATATAGCAAATTATGCACCGATAAAGTGAATTTCATTAATGCCTGTGGGAAATATATCGTTTACAATCGTATAAACAATAAAAAAGAACATAGTAGTGGCTCCGCCTTAGTATTTATTAATGTGGGGGTCTACCGAGTGCATCTAAATGGAAAAAGAATGATAAGACTAGATAAATCTCCTTCTACTTCTGTTCATCAATATGGAAACGACATATATTATCATTGCTATGATTCAGATGATGCATACTCTCTGTACTCCGTAGGTCTTGATGGAGAAAATAGGAAGCAGGTGCTTAAGGAGCCAGTTTCCAATGCAATGATTACAAATCAGTATATCTATTATACAGGGGTTTCGCAAGACCACGACATTTATCGCCTCTCAAAAACCTCTAACCAAAAGGAGCTAGTAAAGGAAGGTAACTACAGCCAAGTAATCCTGAAAGACTCTACTATGTACTGTATTAACAACGATGACAATTACTCCATTGTACGAATGAATCCAGATGGAACTTCTGAGAGTACACTAGTAAATGACAGGGTTTCCACCTATAATATTACTGCAGATGGAAACTATCTTTTCTATCAAGCAGATGGTGGTGACCATAATGGTGTCTATGTTGTAAACCTTTTAAATGGAGAGACTAACCTTGTTGAGGCTGGTGATTATCAGAATCTATGCTTAACAGAAGATTATTTATTTTTCAATAAATTCAATGCAGACAGTATGTACTATGTAAGTTTATCTAATCCAACTGTAGCTCGTTCCTTTAAACCAAAAATAGAATAACCTAAAAACATGCCCCATAGTTAGCTGTGATATGTACCCAGTTTTCTGGACACATAATTATACAATTGGATAATCAAGCACTTACAACGGATGTCTTCCTGTATTTTACAGGAGGCATCCATTTTGTTTTTGCTTGAATTCGTCTATTATTATAGTAATCTATATATTCGTCTATAGCTTTGT
>JAEZGY010000050.1 GCA_023416695.1 Bacillota bacterium
TATAATGAAGTAACCTTGAAAACAAGGTAAATCAATACAAGAAAAGAGGAGTAAGTTATGTATATTATTCACTCGTTTCTTCGTAGCTTTAAGGATAAGTTAAGATATTTTAGACTTGATAAGTATCGACCTATCGTCATGATAACTGCATATTCATTAATCGCTGTTATCCTAATCCTTTCAGCTGGGTACTATTACGGTTATACTACAGATACCGTTACAGTGCAGGCCAAAGCAAGCTTTGATACATATAAGCTTGAGGAAGAAGAAACAGATTTATCTGCAGAGCAGGACGCAGATGATGTAGCGACAACAATCGAGGATAAGAATACGAATTATATGGAACTAGGTACACTAGACGGAATGTTTAACATGGCAGCAGTTCAGGTAAGAGATATACAAGATGTAGAAGAAGAGATAGATTTAGCTTCCGATGTTCAGAATCAGCGTAAAACAAACCTTGCTAGAGTAAATGCAAAAGTAGAGAGAGAATCAAAGCTTGAGCAGGAAGAAGCGGCAAAGAAGCAAGCAAAAGAAGCATCGGCAAAAGAAGCTGCGAAAGAGGCAGCAAATGAGTATAAGATTAACTTAAATCAAGCTGATATTAGTATTTTAGAGCGTCTAGTACAAGCAGAAGCAGGAAATCAAGACATAAAAGGCAGAATGCTTGTAGCTAATGTAGTAATTAATCGTTATAAAAGTTCTAGATTCCCTAATACGATTAAGGGTGTCATTTTCCAACATTCTGGTAGATCCTATCAATTCTCTCCTGCAAAGAGTGGTAGTATCTATAGAGTTGAGGTTACTGATACCACAAGAGAGGCTGTGGATCGTGTGTTAAAAGGAGAAGACTATTCTCAAGGGTCCCTGTTCTTTGTTGCAAGAAGAGTAGCCAATCCTAACAGTTTGAGTTGGTTTGATCGCAAGCTTACCCGCCTGTTTACCCATGGCGGACATACGTTTTACAAGTAGTAAGGATAGGGACAGCTGTAATGTCTATAAATGAGACAGCTGTCCCTATTTACTTTTTTATGCATAATCATTGTATACTAAGATGAAAAATGTTATAATACAAAAAAATTGTGAAAAGGAATGAAGGCTAAGATGTTACAGTATAAGAGCACTAGAAGTGAAAAGGAAACTGTATCGGCATCACAGGCAATATTACAGGGTTTAGCTTCTGATGGCGGTTTATTTGTTCCAAGTGAGATTCCTACCTTAGGAGTATCCATAGAAGAATTAGCAAAGATGTCATACCAGGAGATTGCATATGAAGTAATGAAGCTGTTTCTAACGGATTTTACAGAAGCAGAGTTAAAGTATTGTATAGACAATGCATATGATGAGAAGTTTGATACAAGGGAAATCGCACCAATTGTAAAAGCAGAGGATGCTTATTATTTAGAATTGTTTCATGGTTCTACGATTGCTTTTAAGGACATGGCCTTATCTATACTACCATACCTATTAACTACTGCGGCAAAGAAGAATGACGTAAAAAATGAGATTGTAATTCTTACCGCAACCTCAGGAGACACTGGAAAAGCAGCATTAGCAGGGTTTGCTGATGTAGAAGGCACTAGAATCATAGTATTCTATCCGAAGAATGGGGTTAGTCCAATTCAAGAAAAGCAAATGGTAACTCAAAAGGGACAAAATACATATGTAGTCGGAATTAAAGGTAATTTTGATGATGCACAAAGTGGCGTAAAAGACATGTTTAACAACAAAGAGTTAGCAGAAGCTATGGATCGGGCGGGGTATCAATTCTCCTCTGCTAATTCCATTAACATTGGTCGTCTAGTTCCTCAAGTTGTTTACTACGTGTATGCATATTCCAGATTAGTTAAGGACGGCGAGATTAAAGCAGGGGAAAGAATTAATGTTGTGGTTCCAACAGGGAACTTTGGTAATATTCTTGCTGCCTACTATGCTAAGAATATGGGACTTCCTATTGATAAATTAATTTGTGCATCCAATGATAATAAGGTATTGTTTGACTTCTTTAAGTCTGGTACCTATAATAGAAATCGTGAGTTTATCTTAACTAGCTCTCCTTCTATGGACATTCTAATCTCTAGTAATTTAGAACGACTTATTTATAAAATTGCTGGGGAAGATGCAGAAAAAAATGCATGCTTTATGAATGAGTTATCGAAGCTAGGAGTTTATCATATTACAGATGAGATGAAGGAAGCATTGGTTGACTTTATAGGTGGATATGCGGACGAAGAGGCTACCGCTACAACTATTAAAGAGTTATACGAGAAGACAGGGTATGTGATTGATACGCATACAGCAGTTGCAGCTTGTGTATATAATGAATATAAGACCAACACAAAAGACAGCACAAAGACCATTATTGCATCTACTGCTAGTCCATATAAATTTACAAGAAGTGTAATGAATGCCATTGATCCTGCTTATGACAGCAAGACGGATTTTGAATTAGTGGATGAGCTTAATAAGCTTAGCAAAGTGAAGATTCCTACTGCAATAGAAGAAATTAGAGAGGCTAATATTCTTCATGATACTATATGCGCAACTGAAGAAATGCAGAGTACAGTAGAACATATTCTTGGATTATAAGATTTTTGTAATATATAAAAAATAACCCAAAAGGGTGATGACGTGTGGAGTAAATACCTATACAATAGTATTAGATATGTAAGGGGAGACTTGTATATAAAAGGTACCATAGCGTTTTGCAATGGTACCTTTTTACGTTATCAATCATAACACTCATTATTTTGGAAACAATGTTTACCATAAAGAAAGAGAGTAAGCAGATAAGGAGAGAACTATTTATGGAACATGAGAAACTAGTAATTGATTCACAGACAGAGCATACCCAGATTGTTATGACATCCCATATTAATGGAGCAAAGAGGCTTTTTGGTGGTCAACTAGTTGAGTGGATCGATGTGGTGGCCGGTGTTGTGGGAAGAAGACATAGTGGTTGTAATATTACAACAGCTGCCATTGATAATCTGCAGTTTAAGTCTGGTGCTTACCTAAATGATATTTTGGTTCTAATTGGGAAGATTACTTATGTAGGGAATAGCTCTATGGAAGTCCGTGTGGATACCTATGTAGAGGAAGCGGATGGGACAAGAAGAGCCATTAACCGTGCTTATCTAGTTTTGGTAGCATTAGATGAGAATGAGGTTCCAGTTCGTGTACCAAGATTAAAGCTAACGACGGAAATGGAAAAAGCGGAATGGGAAGGTGCAGTGAAAAGAGAACAGTATCGCTTGCATCGAAGATTGGAAGGTTTCTAAATCAAAATAAGTGAGGGAGGATTTCTTACAAAGTTGTAAGAAATCCTTTCTTTTTGTATAAAGGAATTACTATGGTAAAAGGCCTATAATAGCATTGTTAGAGATTCACGTAACTCTTAAGATCGCCTTTAAATCGAATATTGCTTGAGAAACAGAAAGGCTCAAGGTATGATAAAGGTAAGGAAAAGTACCATAAATTATAGCAGAAAATGTAGAGGATAAACAGGAAGGTAGTAAGATGAAATCATATAACATTCTAATCGTAGAAGATGAGAAGGAAATTACAGATGGAATAGGCATTTATTTGGGCAACCAAGGGTATCACATTTTTAAGGCGTATAATGGCATGGAAGGGCTAGAAATTCTTGATAAAGAGACCATTCATTTGGTCATTGTCGATATCATGATGCCTATCATGGATGGAATTACAATGGTTATGAAACTTCGTCAGACCTTTGATTTTCCGGTTATAATGTTATCTGCTAAGTCAGAGGACATGGATAAGGTGACAGGATTAAATGTTGGGGCAGATGATTATATGACAAAGCCTTTTCAACCAATTGAATTAATCGCTAGAGTAAACTCTCATTTAAGACGGTATGAGAGATATCTAAATCTAGTGGATAAGGCAGTTTCCTCCACAAACTTATTTCGAATCGGTGGGTTAGAACTGAACGTGGATAGTATGGAGCTCACAGTAGATGGTACCCCTGTTAAGCTCACACCGATGGAATTTAAGATTTTACACCTCCTTATGAAATATCCAAATCGTGTCTTTTCTGCAGATGAGATTTATGAACGGGTATGGAATGAGATTCCTGTTAACACAGATACCATTATGGTGCATATAAGACGAATACGTGAAAAGATAGAAATTAATCCGAAGCAACCAAGATATCTAAAAGTTGTATGGGGGGTAGGATATAAAATTGAAAGTGAGAAATAAGCAGGTGACAGAAGTGAAGAGGAAACCTAATTTTATAGTTACAATAGTAGTTGTTCTCATACTGGCAACTGGAACGCTTACTCTATATGAGGTAGTTACAAAGGTCTTAAAGATGAGTAATGAGAAGTTTGAGAATGCAGGATATACCTTTGATGATGAGTATTTTATTCATAATCTTAGAAACTTTAGTTATGTAAATGGAGTTAAATTACTAACGGAGAAAGACGAAAGAGCAGCAGATGTTTTCTTGGATTTAACCTATATAGCAGAGGAAGATAAAGAATTTGTAAAAAGACAATTTGAAGAACGTATTAATAACTGGAGTAATATCAGTGAATGGTATCAAAATTTACAGTATTATGTATATTCTCCTTCTAGTAATCAAAGCTATTTCAATAATTCGGGGCTATCTAACATGCTTACCACAAAGGAGCCGGAGAAGGAACTTAAGGAGTATCAGTTTTTAACTATCATGAACTATGATGAGAGTGGAAACGTAAGTATTAAGTACTTACGAGGTGGGAATATTCTTTACTTTGAGAATACTCTAAATGCCCTAGGTATGATTGATTCAAGCGAAGTGACTCGAAATTTGGAATTGTACGCTGATCAAACTTACGAAAACTATTTAAATGAGCAAGGTATTAAAGTAAAGGAGTATCAGGATGTTAGCTTTACCGAGGAAAAGTATCCAAACTTTCGGGATCTAAACTTAATTAAACCGATTAAGAATGTGACCTTTATCTATGGTATACCTAAGGAGTTAAAATATTCTGATGGCATCAGTAATATTATCTGGAATCAAAAAATGGAGTCTGTTCAATCGGCAAATAATATAATTCTATGGATATTACTAGGTGGGATGCTAGTTGCCGCTTTGCTTGCTCTTTTTATACCATACAGGTTTTTAAAAGAGGGTGTGTTTGCTAGAGTATTCTTGCGTTTTTATACAGAACTACTGCTGGGAATTTATTGTGGAGCAATGGTTGGTATTATGGTATTGGTTGATTATATTACAGATAAAATAATTTATCCAGAAGGTAGATTAACGGATTTACCTAGTAACATAAATTCAATGTTAGAACATGGACTATATCTAGTAGGTTTTTTCCTTAGTTTATGTGTAGCATATCTTTTTGTTGTTACAGTTAAACATATCTTCCATCTAGGATTCTTTTCATATCTAAAAGAAAAAAGTATTGTAATACGCTGTGGAGTTATTGCGGGGAGGAAAATAAATGAGTGTTATCAGTGGATAACCACCTTGGAGCTTAGTGAGAAGGGCATGAAGAGGATACTTCTACTAGTAGGAATTCATACAATTATTACTTTAGTCTTATGTGCTATATGGTTCTTTGGGATACCGTTTGCCATACTATATAATGTATGTATTGGGATTGTACTGATAAAAAAATACAAACTGATTAAAGGACAGTATGAGTCCTTACTAGATAGTGCAAAGAATATTATGGCAGGAGATGTAGATACTTTAATTGAGGAGGACATGGGAGTGTTTAACCCAGTTCGTGATGAGTTGAATCGCTTACGAGATGGATTAAAGCATGCGGTAGAAGAAGAAGTCAAAAGTCAGAACATGAAGACGGAGCTGATTACCAATGTTTCTCATGATTTAAAAACCCCACTGACTTCCATTATCACCTACGTAGACCTACTAAAAAGTGATACTCTTACAGAAGAGGAGCGGATGGAGTATGTAGGGATACTAGAAGGAAAATCCCAACGTTTAAAGGGGTTGATTGAAGATTTATTTGAAATGAGTAAAACGAGTAGTAAAAATCTCGTGTTATCCTATCAAAATATAGACTTAATCACCTTATTAAAAGAAGTCCTAGTGGAATTTGAGGATAAGCTAGAACAGGCGTCCCTTCAAGTAAAGACTGATTATCAAGAGAATCAGATGGTTTGCTACTTGGACAGCGAGAAGAGTTACCGAGTATTTGAGAATCTCTTTGGCAATGTTGTAAAGTATGCCATGTCAAATACACGAGTTTATATTACAGCCATGAAAACAGAAAAAGAGGCTATCATCACCATAAAAAATATTTCTCATACAGAAATTAACTATCAGGGAGAAGAACTATTTGAACGCTTTATTCGAGGTGATCTATCCAGAAATACAGAAGGCTCTGGTCTTGGACTTGCAATAGCCAAAGGATTGACTGAAGCACAA
Organism: Bacillota bacterium; assembly: GCA_023416695.1. GTDB lineage: Bacteria > Bacillota > Clostridia > Lachnospirales > Lachnospiraceae > KM106-2. The sequence continues at coordinate 6,419 of JAEZGY010000050.1, forward strand.
GGGGGCACTATAGGAATTGAAGTGGATGGAGATTTGTTTAAAGTAACCATAAGATTTCCTTTAGTAAGCAATAGGAATGAGGATGAAGTATTATTAAAAGAGTAATAAAATAAATTAAAATAACCCATTTTGCTAGACAAAATGGGTTATTTTTTCGTTTTACCATTTACGGTAACAACGCATTTATCAAATTTTTTATTTCCAATGGAAACGGTAATGACTGCAGTTCCTTTTCTTATTCCTTTAATAATACCAGACGAAGTGACAGTGACAATCTTTGAATTAGAAGATAAAAACCTTGGGGATTCTGCAGAAAACTTAGGTTTTACAATAGGATTGAGGTCCTTTTGTTCTCCTAGTTTTATAGAAAGCTTTGATTCTGGTATTACTACACTAATGGCAGCAGGTCCTACGGAAACTCTACAGGTTAATCTTCTTAAAATCAGACTTTTATAACTTACAGTAGCCACAATAGATACATTACCATTCTTAACCCCTGTGATGATGCCCTTATTATTTACGGTAGCGATTCGATCATTCTTGCTTTTATAAGTCACTCTGTAGTTAGAAGGTAGCCTTGATACTTTTAATCTAAATGATTTGCCTTTAATTAATTTGTATTTATTGTAGTTCAATCTATATGATGAGAGAGATTGAAAGGAATTAACAGAGGTAATTGAGAGTTTACTAGAATTACTATACGGATTTCTAGATGAACTAGAGAAGGCTTGGGCAGGTATGGCTTGCCAAAAAACTATACAGAAACATAATAGTATATTGATCATGCCAAAAAGGCGCTTTCTTGGATTTGTATTTGTTGCCAACTAGGTTTCCTCCCTTATGTGATATGTAATAAATGGTATCCAAAAGTTATGTCATAAAAAAGTCAGACACATAACATAAGTATGATATGGATATGTCAAAATGATTTATAATGTAAGAAATCTAGTTAAGGGTTGATATGATTTAACCTGTAGTTCTTGGTGTTGATGTGGTAAAACCACTTTGGTATAATAAAAATAGATTTAATGTAAAACAAGATTGATGAATTGGGAGGATTGCTATGGAATTTATACTGGTTGCAGATGATAATAAAGATATTACGGATATACTGTCTAATTATGCAAAAAGGGAAGGATATACTCCTTTAGTAGCAAAGGATGGGAAAGAAGCCTATAGTTTGTTTTTACAGTATAATCCAAGTGTTGTTCTATTAGATGTTATGATGCCTGAAATGGATGGCTTTGATGTATGTCGAAAAATTCGTAAGAAATCCCAAGTACCTATCATTCTTATTAGTGCCAAGGGAGAGGATTATGAGAAAATTATGGGGCTTGATATAGGAGCAGATGATTTTATTGTAAAACCATTTAGCCCAAGTGAGGTTATGGCTAGAGTGAGGGCAGTTCTTAGAAGAATGAAGCCTTTAGAAGACGTCGCTAGTAATGAGAAGGAGATATGTATAGCGAATTTGCGTATTAATATAGAGGAGTACTCTCTGTATGTTGGCACAACGCAGATTAAGCTCACCAAGAAAGAAATAGAGACTATGTGGATGTTGGCAAGTAATCCAAATAAAGTATTTACTCGAGACAACCTGTTAGATAGTCTTTGGGGATATGACTACTATGGAGATAGTAGAACAGTGGATTCTCATATTAAGCGATTAAGAGCAAAACTAGATGAGATTGAACATCCATTATGGTCCATAAAAACCATATGGGGAATGGGATATAAATTAGAACTAGAAAAACCAGAGTAGAGAGCTAGGGGCTTTGTTTATGAGAAAAATATTTCAAAAGTTATATGTAAAGGTATACCTGTGTTTTTTACTTCTCATAATGGTATTTGTTCTTTTAATGGGAGGAATCTTCAATCAACTGCTTAGTAGAAGTACGAAGACATCTTACTATAACATGCTTAGCAGTCAAGGTCAGGTAATTGCAGAACGTATGAGTCGTTATGTATTGTCTGGTGATTTAGAAGATTATAGTGCCTACATGGCAACCCTACAGGATACAATAAGTGCAGATGTTTGGATTCTATCAAATCCAACAGCTTATGAACCAATGGATCAGCAGTTAGAAAACATTCAGCTAACTGAAGATGAACTTACGAAAGAGAAGCGACAAGTTCTTTATGAGGCTTTTCAAGGGAAGATTAGTAAGATTACAGCCTATGATAATATGTATGAAATGACTACCATGACAGTAGGTGCACCGATTTACAATGAGAAGGAAGAAGTAGTTGGAGTGGTTCTTCTTATAGCGCCAATTGAGACAGAAGAAAACACTATTAATCAAACCTACACGGTGCTTGTGATTAGTATTATAATTTCTATGGTAATCTCTGTAGTAGTAGCATTTTGGCTTACTAGGAAATTAACAAAGCCTATTACAAAGATACATGTTACAACAAAACAATTGGCTGAAGGTAATTACAGGGCTAAAACTGGCATTGAAGAGAAAAATGAGATTGGTGAGTTAGCCGCTACAGTGGATGTATTATCCCTTAAACTAGAGCAAAGTGAAAAAGAACGAGACAATATGGAGAAGATGCGTATGGACTTCTTTTCTAATGTCTCTCATGAACTACGTACGCCGATTACAGTAATGAGGGCATATTTGGAGAGTTTAGTAGATAATGTTGTGCCTAAAGATAAGCACAATCAATACTATGAAAGAATGTTAGCAGAATGTACTGGGATGCAGAGACTAGTTCAAGATTTACTTTTGCTATCAAAAATGGAAAATCCTGATTTTGCTATAGAAAGAGAGCCAGTTAATCTGGTGCAAGTGTTCGACGACATTTTAAGAAATTTAAGAATGGTTTGTCGTGAGAAAAATATAAGGTTTAAAATGGTTGCAGAGGAAGGATGTAGCTTTATACTTGGGGATTATGACCGTATCAGACAAGTATTTATCGCAATTTTAGATAATGCCATAAAATTCTCACACTTTGGGAGTACGATATGTATAAAAATAGAGTCTAAAGACAAACTAATAGTAACGGTAAGTGATGAAGGAGAAGGAATTGCTTCAGAAGAATTACCACACATCTTTGAAAAATTCTACACGAAGAAACAACCCAATAATCTTAGTGGTTCTGGATTGGGCTTGGTCATTGCTAAGCAGATTGTGGAGAAATTAGGTGGCTCTATTGAGGTGGAAAGTCAGAAAGGGGTAGGTACCACTTTTCGATTTACGTTTACTCAAATTTATCTAAATGAAGATGGAAATTGTTTGTAAGCACTTGCCAAATACCATTTTATATTCTATAATATAAGTACAATTTCCTGAAATGTACGATAACTCTTGATATTTTGAACCTACATTTTTGAAAAGGGATTCCTACATTGATCCAGGGATGTCAGGCCACCGAATAGCAGTGGAAGGCAGAAACTGTGTCTGCGGAAACCCACCTAGCTTAGCTAGGACTCAAAATTCAAGAACCGGCATTTTGGGTTGTATATGAAGTGGTAAAGGGCAGCTACTGATAAGGCTGCCCTTTAATATTATTTATACTATTTCACTGTTGCTTTTACATAAGGATTTCCGATATAATATTCATAAGAATGTGTATTTGGAGAGGGCATGATGAAAAAAATTATTAATATAATTGGTATATTACTCATATTGGCTGGTATTGTAGTTATGTTATATCCAAAGATTACTGAGAAACAAGCACAGGCGGATAGTAATGCATTACTACAGGAAGCCTATGATAAGATGGATGCTAACGTTGAAGATCCTGAGTTAGTAGTGGTTGATGGCACAATTAATAAAAATAACGCAGTTGCAGCAGACAAGTATAGTAATTTAGCATTAGAGAATCATAATGGAACAGAACTCTCTAATGACAACTCTTTAGAGGAGAAAAGGAAGGAATTATTACAAAAGCAAAAGGTTTATGGAATTATTGAAATACCAGATATTAATTTGAATTCTGTTATTGTAGTAGGAACCGAATCAGGGAACTTGCGATGTGCCATAGGTCATATGACTGGGACGGCACATATTGGACAGATAGGAAACTGTGTCTTAGCAGGTCATAGAGGAGGAATTTATGGTACCTTCTTTAAAAACATTGATATGCTTCGTAATGGAGCAGAGGTCAAGGTTATCAATATGCGAAAGCAAACTTATACATATGAGGTATACGAACAGTTTGTTGTTAATCCAGATGATATGAGTGTAACAGTAGATATTGATGAAGAAACCACATTAACTCTAATCTCTTGTGAGGATGATGGAGCAACAAGGCTAATTGTGCGTTGCAGGTTGAAAGAGTAACTAATGAATGAAAAGGCAAACTTAATGCAAATTAAGGACGCAAAGCTATAGGGTCTGAAATAGGACAGCCAGCTACCGAAGGGGTGAAGAATGTGAGAATAAAAAAACGAATTATTCCATTGATGTTGGGGATTTTAATGGTGGTTGAGCTACTTATGCCATTATCCAAAGCAGAAGCTGCTACAGTTAGCAAAGTTACCATTGTAAATAATAAGAATGGGACCATTACTTATAAGTACAAGAACCCAGATACTGTAAAAACCAAAGTATTGGTTATCAAAGGGAATACTCAGTATCAGTATGAATTAAAAAAGGGGAATAATGTAGTAAGGATTCCTCTTACTGAGGGCAATGGAACCTATAAGGTAATGCTTTGTAAGAATATTAAGGGTACCCAGTATGCTGTTTTAGATCAAAAAACAGTTACCCTTAAGCTGACGCCTACTATAAAGGCGTTTCGACCTACCCATATTATTATAAGCTTTAAGGCTAGTAATGCAGTCATCAAAAAGGCGAAAGCTTTGACTAAAAAAAGTAAGACCAAGGAAGCGAAGATTAAAGCTATATGGAGTTATATTTATAAAACCTACAAATATGACTATACAAAGCAGAAAACTTTAAGTTCTTTAAAGAGTCAGTACATACCAAATATTAATACGACATATAGATCAAGAAAGGGTATTTGCTATGATATTTCTGCAGTATTCGCCTCTATGCTTCGAAGTAATGGAATTGAGACAAAATTAGTTACTGGATATTGTAAGAAGGTTAGCGGTTATCATGCTTGGAATAAGGTATACAATTCCGAGACAAAGAAATGGTACATTATAGATTGCACCTATGACCTTTGTATGTATCGAGCTAAGAAGTCAGTTAGTATGAAGAAGAAAGCCAAGGATTATAAAACCGAAATCTATCAGTATTAAGACGAATAATAAATCTTAAATAATAACAGTGGGTCTGTCACGTATTAAACTAGGAAGAATACATAAGTGACGGACCCATTTGCTATGAATAAAGCTCTTGTTATTTATTAAGACTATCCTTATAATAGAAGTTATATTACGCATAACAATCCATTTGGAGGGTTTATTGATGAAATATGGATTTTTAAAGGTTGCCTGTGCGACACCCGTCGTTAAGGTGGCAGATTGCCATTATAATAGCCAACAGATTAGTATAATGATAAAGCAGTGTGAGGAAAGGAAGGTAAAGCTAGTAGTATTTCCTGAGCTATGTATTACAGGTTATACTTGTGGAGACTTATTTCTACAGGATACACTTCTAAAGATTGCTTTGCAGGAGCTTGATGTATTGGCAAAAATGACAAAGAATCTGGAAATTACTGTTGTTATTGGACTTCCTATGATGAAGCAGCAAAAGCTTTATAATGTAGCAGCTGTCATTCATGATGGCAAAATACTAGGCATTGTTCCGAAGTCTACCATACCGAATTATTCGGAGTTTTATGAAGGACGGTATTTTTGTGAAGGAGAAAGTCGTGTAGAACAGGTAATGGTGGCAGGAGAAGAAATACCATTTGGAAGGAATCTTTTATTTACTTGTCGAGAGATACCACTTTTTACATTGGCAGTGGAAATTTGTGAGGATATCTGGACGGTCATTCCACCATCCTCTCATCATGCACTAGCAGGAGCAACCATCATAGCCAACTGCTCTGCTAGTAATGAAACAACCGGTAAGGATGATTACCGTAGAGATTTAGTGAAAAACCAGTCAGCCAGATTAATAGCAGCCTATCTTTATTCTGATGCAGGGGCTGGAGAGTCCACCACAGACGTTGTATACTCAGGCCATAATATGATTGTAGAGAATGGAACTATGCTGGCGGAATCGAAAATGTTTATACAAGATAACCATATAGTGGTTTCAGAGATAGATTTGGGACGTTTAGAGGCTGAGAGAAGGCGAACCATGTCCTTTCAGATGAAGAATCGCGAAAACTATGAGGTGATTTGTTTTAGTCTTAAACAACAAGACCCCGAGGATTTAGAAGTAACCGAGTTAACTCGTTTTATAGACAAGGCACCATTTGTTCCAAGTGATAGTTTAATGAGGGAACATCGTTGCAATACTGTATTTGATATTCAGGCCTGTGGCCTGAAAAAGCGACTGGAGCATACGAATAGTAAGTCAGCGGTACTCGGTATATCAGGAGGGCTAGATTCTACATTGGCTTTATTAGTTACTGTTAAAGCGTTTGATATGTTAGGTAAGAAACGAGAGGATATCATAGCGGTGACTATGCCTTGCTTTGGGACAACGGATCGAACTTATCAGAATGCAGTAACACTGACAAAGCTTTTAGGTGTTACGCTCAGGGAGATTCCGATTAATGAGGCAGTATTGCTTCATTTTAGGGATATTGGTCATGAACCAACAGTTCATGATGTGACCTTTGAGAATGCACAAGCAAGAGAGAGAACGCAGATTTTAATGAATGTTGCAAATCAAATGCATGGGATGGTAATTGGTACAGGAGACATGAGTGAACTGGCCTTGGGATGGGCCACTTATAATGGGGATCACATGTCTATGTATGGGGTCAACTGCTCTGTTCCAAAGACATTAGTGCGTTATCTTGTTGAGTATTATTCTTCCCTTCAGGAGAATGAGGAGGTTAAGGCTGTTCTTTGGGATATTCTAGATACACCAGTTAGTCCAGAGCTACTACCTCCAGAAGATGGAGAGATTACACAGAAGACAGAGGATATCGTAGGCCCATACGAGCTACATGATTTTTTCCTTTATTATGTAATGCGTTTTGGATATTCACCGAAGAAAATCTATCATATGTCATGCTATGCATTTCAGGGGGACTATAAGGAAACAGTTATCTTAAAATGGTTGACTGTATTCTACCGTCGTTTCTTTTCCCAGCAGTATAAGAGGTCCTGTTTGCCAGATGGCCCGAAGGTGGGTAGTGTGGCACTGTCTCCAAGAGGGGATCTTAGAATGCCAAGTGATGCCTGTGTTAAGCTTTGGCAGGAAGAATTGATGGAGCTATAAAGAAGAGGATATAAGGATAAGGAGGAGCGATATGGCACTAAAAATCATAACAGATTCAGCATCAGACATACCGCAGCAATTTGCAAAAGAACACAACCTGGAGGTAATTCCCACACCAGTTGTAATTGACGAAAAGGATTATTTTGATGGGGAAACCATTATGCCAGAGGAGTTTTATAAGCGATTAGCTACAGATAGTGATATCAAGACTTATCATATTAGTCAATATATGTTTCAAGAGCACTTTGAACCATATGCTAAAAGAGGAGATCAGTTGATTTATGTCTGCTTCTCTACGGGAATTGCTGGTACCTTTAATGCAGCAACTCTTGCAAAACAGGCGCTCTTAGAGGATTATCCGGATTTTGATATTACTATAATTGATGGAAGATGTGCCTCCATTGGATTTGGATTATTGGTTTATTATGCTGTATTAATGCTAGATGCTGGATGTGATAGAGATACCATTGTAGAAGCTATTGAATGGCATCGTGATCATATGGAGCACGTATTTACCGTAGAGACTTTGGAGTATCTCTTTAAGGGTGGACGCTTAAGTAGAACCAGTGCTATTGCTGGTGGATTACTAGACATTAAGCCAATTATTAAGGTGAATGAGGCTGGAGCTTTAGAGGCCTTTGATAAAGTGCGTGGGAGAAATCGCTCCCTCAAAAAGTTAATAGATGTAGTAGGAGAAAAGGGAGCCGATCTCTCTGGGCAGGTAATAGGCCTTGTTCACGGCGACTGTTATGACACCTTGCAAGAGGTAAAGAATACTTTAATGGAGAAGTATGGTTGTACAGACTTTATCGAAAACTATGTTGGTTGTGCCATCGGCGCCCATACTGGCCCAGGTATTATCGGTATTACTTTTTTAAATACCCAGTCACCATACAAGCAGTATTTTAAGAAATAGAATTAAGGAGCAAGCTATGATCAGCATGGATTTAGAAGACTATATAGAGGAAGTTAAGTTTCAGATGACAGAATGGGACTACTTAGAGGAAGAGATGATACTGGAATGGGAGGATAAGGCTAGGGAGTGGGTAGAACATCACTCTGATCGTCAAATCCTAAAAAAAGGCGATGACATTACAGTATTATTTAAGGACGAAGAGCTTCCAGAGACTATGGCACGTAAATACTATCGTGCAATTAGAGATCAAAAGGAAGATGATTATTGGAGAAACTTTGATCTATTAGACAGATAAATAGTATATGACTAAAAAAGCATCTCACGAAAGAGATGCTTTTTTTAATATGGATTTAATGGTATCTAGAATCATAACAGAGGTATATTGATTATCTTCTGAGAATTCAATATCTCCGATTGCCACATCCTGATACAATTGATCAGCGATTTCTTCTAAGGCAGGCTTTACAAGTGGATACATAGTGGTAATTGAGTCATCAAGATTCACAAATCGAAGGGAGTTAATATGGTTGTCATCTACCACAACCTCCAGATTTAAGGTGGCGTTATCTAGGTTCATTTGGGAGGTATATACACCAGGCTTATAGATTGGTGTATCCTCATCTGAAGCCCCACTATTTTTTGGGAAAAACATAATGACCAGTAAAAGAATTAAAAGTATGCCTAGCCCTACAAAGATAGCAGTATAAATAATTTCTTTAAGGTGTAAGACAACAATCTTGGTTTTTGACATCCTTCATCCTCCAATAGGCAGATTCAATTTGAGTATGTACATTCAAATGAATAATTACTTAACTTTATATAATCATATTTACAAAAAACAAGTTTTATGATTAATTTTTATAGAATAATAGAGAGAGTAGCTGTTTTAAATAATATTTCTTTTCCCAGGGCATTGGTTTATAATAATGGTACCAGTAAAAAATAGGAGGCGCTTATGTCTTTACAATTTATTTTAGGAAGCAGTGGAGCAGGAAAGTCCCATTGCTTGTATCAGGAGATTATAGAAAAAGCTATAAATAACCGGGATACGAACTATATTGTAATCGTTCCAGAGCAGTTTACTTTACAGACACAAAAGGATCTGGTTACGATGCACCCGGACCATAGTATTATGAATATTGACATATTAAGCTTTATGCGCCTTGCCTATCGTGTGTTTGAAGAAACCAATACAAAGCAGAGACTAGTGTTGGAGGATACCGGAAAGAGCATGGTGTTAAGAAAGGTAATAGCAGCCAAAAAGGATGAACTACTCTTATTTCAAAAAAATGTTCGTCGTAATGGTTTTATTAGTGAGCTAAAGTCCTTTTTATCTGAGCTTTATCAATATAGCATTGGTCCCAAAGAGCTTGAAAGCATGATTGAAAAAGTAAATAACAAACCAATGCTCTCTGGAAAGCTTAGGGATATGTTAGTTATTTATCAGGGTTTTCAAGAGTTTTTAAGCGATAAATATATAGCGGCAGAGGAACTTTTAGAGTTACTGTGTCAGGTAATCGATGAGTCTAAGATTGTTGCTAATAGTGTTATCTGTTTTGATGGGTTTACTGGTTTTACTCCAATTCAGTATAAATTAGTGCAAAAGCTTATGGTATTAGCAAAAAAGGTGTTAATTACTGTAACTATTGATGATAGAGAGAATGTGAATGACATTGGAGAAGAATTTCAGCTTTTTCACATGAGTAAAAAGACTATTGCAAAGCTAAGTGAACTGGCAGCTGAGGTAGAGGTAAAGGTCGAGCCTCACTATTATGTCAGTAAAGGTCAGGTACCATATCGTTTTCGTCAGTCTAAGGAATTAGCTGCCTTAGAACGGAATCTATTTCGCTACCCATATGAGGTTTACAAAGAGGAGATGAAGGATATTCGTCTCTTAACAGCCACAGATGCAGATGGTGAGGTGGATTACACAATTAAAGAAATTATGCGTCTTATACAAGAGAGTGGATATCGGTATAAGGATATTGCTGTGGTAACCGGAGATTTGGCGACCTATGGGACCAAACTTTTAAAAGAGTTTGAGAAGGTTAAGATTCCGTGCTTCTTAGATTTAAAGAAGGACATCCTAGCCAATCCATTGGTAAAATTAGTGCGCTCTGTATTAGAAATCTTTTATACGGATTATACCTATGAAAGTGTATTTCGTCTTCTTCGCAATGACTTAATTGATATTGATAAGCAACAGGTGGATATTCTGGAAAATTACGTTCTTGCTGTTGGTATTCGTGGAAAAAGCGCATGGAAGAAGGAATGGAAGAGAAAATACCGTGGTAAGGGAGAGGTAAATCTAGAGGAGCTTAATGAGTTACGCCAAAGGATATTTGACATGCTTACTCCTCTTTTAGAGTGTGTGAAGGAATCAGAGGCCTCCATTGAGGATATGACGAAGGTACTCTATGAATTCTTAGTAAGTAATCAGGTCGAGCAGAAGATTAAGGCATATGAGCAGTATTTTGAGTCCTATGGGGAGCCATTATTAGCAAAAGAGTATAGGCAGATCTATGGTATTGTAATGGAACTGTTCGACAAGTTAGTGGAGCTTCTTGGGGACGAGAAGGTGACTTGTAAGGAATTTAAGGAGTTATTAGAAAGTGGTTTAAATGAGGCTAAGGTAGGGTTAATTCCACCAGGAATCGATCAGGTGGTAATTGGAGATATTGAACGTACACGTCTTAAAGATATTAAGGCTCTATTTTTCCTTGGAGTAAATGACGGCATTATCCCTAAGGTTACCGGTCAAGGTGGCATTGTGAACGACATGGAGAGAAATCTGTTGTTAAAAGAAGATGTGGTTATGGCGCCAACTAGAAGGCAGAATAGCTATACCGAACAGTTCTATCTATACTTAAACTTAACGAAGCCAAGAGAAAAATTATATATTCTCTATAGTAAGGTAGGCAGCAGTGGAAACAACAACGGAAAAGCAATAAGGCAGTCATACCTTATTTCCAAAGTTCTTAAGGTGTTTCCAACGCTAGTAACAGAGGACATTAGTCTTTGCACCTATGAGGACTGTATGCAGTCATTGCTTGGAGCCGACAAAGGGCTAGAGTATCTGATTCATGGTTTGCGAGAGTATAAGGAGGATATGTCCCCTCTTTGGTTAGAGTTATTTAGCTGGTATAAGAGACAAGAGGAGTATGACGGTCTAATAGATCTTCTGTTAGAGGGAGCTTTATATGAGAAGAAGGAGCTTAATATATCGAAGGCAGTAGCAAAGGCATTGTACGGAGAGAACATAAGTAATAGCGTTACTAGATTGGAAAAATACGCTGCTTGTGCTTATGCCCATTTCCTTAAATACGGCTTAGAACTAAGCCAAAGGGTCACTTATGAGCTAGAGATGCCGGATATAGGTAATCTGTTTCACAGTTCTATGGAGCTTTTTGCAAAGAAGCTTCATGATAGTAGCTATAACTGGAGAAACATACCAATAGAAATGCAGGAACAGTATACACTAGAGGCAGTAGAAGAGGTAACAAGAAATTACAATAATCAGATTTTATATAGTTCAAAACGGTATGAGTATCTGATTAAGCGAGTAGAACGGATTACAAAGCGTACGGTTTGGGCTTTGTGTAAGCAAGTAAAATGTGGAGATTTTATACCACAAGGGTTTGAATTACAGTTTTCTAGATTAGATCATATCAATGCCGTAAATGTGGAGCTAAAGGATGGCTCTGTTATGAACTTAAAAGGGCAAATTGACCGACTTGACGTAGCCGAGAAGGAGAATGAGCTTTACCTTAGAATTGTGGATTACAAGTCAGGAAAGACGTCCCTAGATATGTCTAAGGTGTATTATGGCCTTCAATTACAGCTAGTAGTATATCTAAAAGCATCCCTTGAATTACAGGAACAGCTTCATCCTGACAAAATTGTTATTCCAGCAGGAATCTTTTATTACAATATAGATGATCCAATTGTAGAGAAAAAAGGTTCCAAAGAGGAAGTAGAGCAACTAATGATGGACAAGCTTCGTCTAAACGGTTACGTCAATGAAGATTCTAAGATCATTACAGCTATGGACCATAGTTTTAAGGGGGAGGAGGAGCCTCTAAAGGCAGGGGTATCGTCTTTGGTTATTCCTGTGGGTACGAAATCCAATGGGGAGATTAAGAAGACCTCAAAGACTATGTCGAAGGCTGGTTTAAATCATATCTGCCAGTTTGCTATGGGCAAGGTTAAGGAGTTTGGGAATGAGATCATTGATGGAAAGGTTGAGCTATCCCCATATAAGATGGGCAATTATACTGCCTGTGATTACTGTGAGTACGGTAGTGTTTGCGACTTTGATGCAAAGCTTCCAGGTAGTAATTACCGACGTCTCTTTGCTATGGATACAGAGGAAGTCTTTAGATTGTTCCGTGAAAAAGTGAAGGAGGGGCAGGACAATGAGTAAGGTTAAGTGGACAAAAGAACAAGAACAGGTAATTCACTTAAGAAATCGCAATATCCTGGTGTCTGCAGCAGCAGGTTCAGGTAAGACTGCCGTTTTAGTACAACGTATTATCACTATGATTACCGATGAGGAGAATCCGGTTGATATTGATCATTTGCTAATTGTAACCTTTACGAAGGCTGCAGCTAGTGAGATGAAGGAGCGTATCCTAAAGGCTGTAGATGAACGCTTACTTAAGGAGCCCGATAATAAACGTTTGCAAAAGCAGATTGCACTGATTCCAACTGCACAAATCACCACGATAGATTCCTTTTGTCAAAGTATTGTACGTAATTACTTTAATACCATTGATATTGATCCTTCTTTTCGTGTAGGTAAGGAGGGAGAGCTGGATTTATTAAAAGTAGATGTCATGAGTGAGTTATTAGAAAGGTATTATGAAGAACTGCCAGAGAACTTTGTGGAGTTGATTGAATGTTATGTAAGTGGAAAATCAGATCATGGTTTAGAAGATTTGATTTTTAAACTATATAATTTTTCTGTCAGTTATCCTTGGCCAGAGGAATGGCTACTTAAGAATTTAGAAGCCTTTCAGGTGACAACCTTACAGGAAATGGATAAAACCAACTGGATGAAGCAGCTACTTCATTATCTTGAACTGATGCTTATGGATTACTGTGAAAAGATAAAGGAATTAATTGCTATCTGTGAAGAACCAGATGGACCGTATATGTATCTAGAGGTGTTACAAAAAGAAGCAGATATGCTTTCTAGGATAGCAAAATCAGATAGCTATGGGGAATACTATAAAGAATTCTATGGGTTACAGTTCGGCAGGCTTTCTTCTAAGAAGGATGAATCTGTCAGCGCTGAAAAAAGAGAAGTGGTGAAAGACGGTCGAGATAAAATTAAAAAAGCATTACAGACATTAAATACCCAGTTTTTCTTTCAAAGCCCAGAGGATATGCTAGAGGATATAAAAAAGACTAGACCGAGCATGGAAGCTCTGATTGCCCTGACGATTGATTTTACTAGGGAGTATAAAAAGAAAAAAGAAGACAAAGGAATTATAGACTTTAGTGATATGGAGCATTTTGCTTTGGATATCCTAGTATCGAAAGATAAGGATACGGGGGAGATTGTTCCTTCTAGTGTAGCCCTAGAGCTGATGGAGTACTACGATGAGATTCTAATTGACGAGTATCAGGATAGTAACTACGTACAGGAAATGTTATTGACTAGTATCTCCAAAGAGAGAATGAATGAACCAAATGTGTTTATGGTTGGAGATGTAAAGCAAAGCATTTACAAATTCCGTATGGCACGTCCGGAGCTCTTTATGCAAAAGTATGAGGACTATACGTTAGAAGACTCAAAGTATCAAAAAATTAATCTGCATAAGAATTTTAGAAGTCGAAGAGAGGTACTAGAGCCTATTAACTTTTTATTTACTCAAATGATGCAGAATAGACTAGGAGGAATCACCTACGATGAGGAGGCTTCTCTATATACAGGAGCAGAGTATGAAAATGGTGAGAGAACTTCTGCCTCTACAGAAGTAATGCTAGTAGGAGAGTTTCATAAAATGACGGAAGAGGAGGTAGCCCTTCTTCAGAGAAATATGAGCAACCAAGAGGAGAACCAAGAGGATGATTCTAGTAGTGAGGCTATTTCTAGTGAGGATTCTCCGTTAACAGAGTATACCACAAGAGAACTAGAAGCTAAGGCAGTAGCTAGAAGGATTAAAGAGCTAATCGATCCGAAGGAAGGACTACTTATAAGAGGCAAGGAGCTGGACGAGTATGGACAGCCTATTTTAAGACCTGTGAGGTTATCAGACATTGTTATTTTATTTCGGAGTATGACAGGTTGGGCAGAGGTATTTGTAGATGTTTTGTTAGCAGAAGGCATCAATGCTTATGCAGACACTCAATCTGGATATTATAGTACTTTAGAGATACGTACCATTCTTAATCTACTTAAGGTGTTGGACAATCCAAGACAGGAGATTCCTTTGGCAGCAATTCTTCATAGCCCATTATTTGGTCTTACAAGTGAGGAACTTGCCATTGTCCGCATTGATGGTAAAGAGAAGGAGCTTTATGATAATGTAGTTGCCTATAGCGTCAGTGGAGGAGATGAAACTGTACAAAATAAGCTTTTGACCTTCCTAGAGTTTTTCGAGAAGTATCGAAAGAAACTAAATCATACGACCATCTATGAGCTCATTCAAAATATTGTAGAAGATACCAACTACTATTATTTCATTCAGGCAATGCCTGCAGGAGATCGAAGAGTTGCTAATGTGGAGATGCTTATTAGACAGGCCATAGAGTTTGAAGCTAGTAGCTACTCTGGATTATTTGACTTTAATCGATATATTGAAAAGCTGCATAAGTATGAAATTGATAAAGGAGAGGCTTCTTCAGATGGTGAGTATTCTGATGCGGTACGAATCATGACCATTCATAAGAGTAAAGGATTGGAGTTTCCTGTAGTCTTTGTATCAGGAATGGGTAAGAGGTGGAACAATCAAGATGCCAATAGCAAGGTGGTACTTCATGCTGACTTTGGGTTAGGGCCAGAATACATTGATGCTAAGCTTCGAGTGAAGTCTCCAACTCTTATGAAAAGGGTGATTGCAAGGAGTATTATCTTAGAGAATGAAGCGGAGGAGCTTCGTATCCTTTATGTTGCACTGACTCGTGCCAAGGAAAAGTTAATTCTTACTGGTTATCAAAAAGGACTTGAGAAAAAGCTCATTGACCTACATGTTTATGAACCACAACAAAAGCTCTTAACTTATGAAAAGCTTACTGGGGCACAGTCCTATTTGGATTGGATACAGGAAGCACTAAAGGCCCATCCTGCCCTTTATCTAGCAACAGATAAGGTACTTAATGCTACGAAACAGAGCCCTGAACAGCTTAACGCGCAAGAACAATTAAGGGAAAGTAATAAAGAGTTTATGCGGGAGGTACCATTTGATATTTCCTTTGTGGATGTTATGGGACTAGTAAAGCAGGAGGTTATGGAGACTTTAGCTAGAAACCTTACTAGAGAGGTGTTAGAAAACTTCGATGTACATCAGGTACATGATGGAGAGTTAAGGGATTTGCTAGAGGAAAAACTAACATTTTCCTATCCTTATGAAGAGGATACTAAGATTGCAGGTAAGGTTACTGTCAGTGAGCTAAAGAAGTTAAGTCAAGAGCCAGAGGAGGAGGACAGTATCTCCTTGGTTCCTCTAAATCTTTCTGACCTGAAGGAGGAAGACTTCATTCCAACGATTCCTTCCTTTAGGCGTAAGGAAGAGACTAAGGAGGGGATTTTGCTAGCGGCAAATGAAGTAGGAACCTTATACCATCATATTCTAGAATGCATAGATTTTAAAGAGGTGACGAATGAGGAGACGCTTCATACACAGCTTAGCTCCTTGGTGGAGAGAGGGGTACTGTCTAAAGAAGAGTTAGACATACTTAAACCTGAAAAGTTACTTCATTTCCTTCTAAGCCCACTAGGTATCAGAGCAGCTAAAGCCCAAGAACGAAAGGAACTTTACAGAGAGCAGCAGTTTGTCATGGGGCAATCAGCCTCTAGTATCCATGAACGGTATAAAAGTGAGGAAATGATTTTAGTACAGGGAATTATTGATGCCTTCTTAATAGAGGAGGATGGCATAGTTCTTTGGGATTATAAAACGGACCACGTAGGAAATGGACAACAGCTAGTAAAACGCTATAAGACGCAGCTTTTCTATTATAAAGAGGCCCTAGAGAAGCAACTTCACCTAAAGGTAAAGGAGATTTATATCTATTCCCTTCACCTAAATAAAGCCATACCAGTTCTTATCTCTTAATATAAAAAATACTTTTCTCATAATTAGGTTTAAAAGTAGGCATAAGGGGTATACTTCTACTAGTAAAAGGAAGGAGCCTAATCATGTTGAAAAAGATAGATGGATTAGTTTCATCGGAACAATTGATACCAGATGAACTATTAAAATACGAGATTGCCAAGGAGCTTGGTCTATATGACAAGGTGGTCGCCAGTGGGTGGAAATCCTTAAGTGCCAAGGAAACCGGTCGTATTGGTGGGTTGATTACCAAGAAAAAGAGAGAAAATAAACAACAGAACAATGTAACTACGTAATGTATAAAATAGCACCAGAGCATAGGTGAAAAGTAGATGAACTTCTATTTCTTCATAGCTTCTGGTGCTATTATGTGGTATACTAAGAGAAGATAAATTAAAGAATAAAGGGTGGATGATATGAATATATTATTCTTTTTAACACCTAAGGCTGAAGTGGCCCATGTATTGGAGTCCGAATCTCTCCGTCAGGTAATAGAGAAGATGGAACATCATGGTTATACTGCAGTTCCCCTTTTAAGTAGTGAAGGAAGATATATAGGCACCATTACTGATGGGGACCTTCTTTGGAGTATAAAGCGCAGGAATTATCCGGGAGAAAGGGAACTTGAGGCAATTAAGATTATTGAGATACCAAGAAGAAGAGACAATCAAGCAGTCCGCATCCATGAATCGGTAGAAAACCTCTTTGATAAGGTTGCCAATCAGAATTTTGTGCCAGTGGTAGATGATGAAGGTAGCTTTATTGGAATTGTCACAAGAAAAGACGTTCTTTCTTACATGGAAAAAAGGGTAAAGAGCATAAAATAATACTAAGAATGAAAGCCCTTAAAGGTTTCATTAAGATATCTTTAAGGGCTTAGGCTTTGTCTGTTATATGGTTCTGGAATCATTGCTGTTTTGCATCTTCAGATACTTGATTCCTAGAAAATTCTTAATCGCCACACATAGACCACCAATTAAGGAAGATTTGCCATATAAAGAAGAAGGAAGGATAGAGCTGTAATTATTCATCCGACTAGACAATCTCTTGATAATTTCCTCAGTTAGCATAGGGTAGAATGAGGTAAAGGAGCTATTGATGACGATAATTTCTGGGTTGTAGGAATTAAGGATATTATTTAGCCCTACCGACATATATTTCACAAAGAGGTCAATGATAATTTCAGCATCAGGATCTTTCTCCTCATAGGCCTTAGCAAATTCTTCAAAGGAGATTTGCTTTTTTCCCTTCCTAGTAGCAAACTCTATAAGCAAAGCCTTTTCCGATACATATTGCTCTAAACAACCATGATTCCCGCAAGGACAAGGTCTCCCGTCTATATCGATAATAGTATGGCCAACCTCTCCTGCATATCCTTTATAGCCTTTAACTAGATGATTGTTTATGATAAGGCCTAGACCAATACCCGAATGTACACTGATAGAAGCTAGATTAGAATTATCATGAACGATACTACATTCTCCTAAAGCGGAAAGGTTTGCTTCATTTTCTAAATAGGTTGGGATACTTAACTGTTCCTCTAACTTACTAACTAGAGGAATCCCAGACAAATTGTAATAAGGAGCAAACTTTACAGTATTATCACAGGTTACACCATGAATGCTTAGAGTAATGCCAACCAATCCATAATTTGATGGAGTTAGGTTAGATATAAGCTCTTTTACATACTGAATTAGTACATCAGGAAGATCTTCTGGATTCTCTGGAGTCGGTATCATATCTTGCTTTAGAATATCAGCCTGTAGATTACTTAATATAGCAGTACAGGAGTCTGGTTGAATATCAATGCAAAGAGCATGTCCTGCATCTTTATTATAGGTAAGTAATATGGGTTTTCTCCCAAGGTCAGTATTGTCACTGCCTATTTCAATAACCAAATGTCGATCAATTAAATCTTGTACTATAGTTGAAATAGTTGCTTTGGTTAAACCTAATTCTTTGGATAGAGTAGCTCTTGAAATAGGGCTTTTATCAATGATGGTTTCTAACACTAAATTACTATTAATATCACGAATCAGCTCTTTGCTTCCAATGATCATTTATAATCGAACCTTTCATAAAAGAAATTAGTTTACTTAATAAACATGTAAATAGAATACCATATTCAAATTTTTATGCAAAGGGTTTTTTCTGCATGTATCCATTAAAAAAAGCGACTAGTATATATATTCATGACATTATGTACAAAAATTACAATTTATTACTGAAATTTATAGTGAAAAATATAAAAAACCGTTGACATTTTCAATATATCTTGTTATATTATACTTAATAGTTTATTCACTAAACTAAATAGGAGGTAGAATGATATGAGTTATTTCAACGATATTCCAAAAATTATGTATGAGGGACCAAAGAGTACCAATCCACTTGCTTTTAAATACTATAATCCAGATGAAGTGGTTATGGGTAAATCAATGAAAGAGCATTTACGTTTTGCTATGTCTTACTGGCACACATTTACTGCAATGGGTGTTGATCCATTTGGACAAGCTACTATGAAACGTGACTGGGATCAAGCAGATCCAATGGAAGTTGCAATTAACAGAGTTCATGCAGCATTTGAATTTATGGAGAAGATGCAGATTCCTTATTTCTGTTTCCATGATAGAGACATTGCTCCAGAAGGCAAGGATTTAAAGGAAACCAATGAACGTCTTGATATTATTGTAGGAGTGATTAAAGAAGAAATGGCTCGTACTGGAATCAAGTGTTTATGGGGAACTACCAATGCATTTGGTAATCCTAGATTTGTTCATGGTGCAAGCACTTCTTGTAATGCTACCGTATTCGCTTACGCAGCAGCACAGGTGAAGAAAGCAATCGAAATTACCAAGGAACTTGGTGGAGAAAACTATGTATTCTGGGGCGGAAGAGAAGGTTATGAGACTCTTTTAAATACAGATACTGGTTTAGAACTAGACAATATGGCTAGATTTATGCATATGGCAGTTGATTATGCTAAGAAGATTGGTTTTACTGGTCAATTCTTAATCGAGCCAAAACCAAAGGAACCAACCAAGCATCAATATGATTTTGATACTGCTACTGTATTAGCATTCTTACGTAAGTATGATTTATTACCATACTTCAAATTAAATATTGAAGCAAACCATGCAACACTTGCTATGCACACCTTCCAGCATGAATTAAATCAATGCCGTATCAATGGTGTATTAGGTAGTGTAGATGCTAACCAGGGTGACTTAATGTTAGGATGGGATACAGACCAATTCCCAACTAATATCTATGATACTACTTTAGCTATGTATGAGATTTTACAAGCTGGTGGTTTCACAACTGGTGGTTTAAACTTTGACTCTAAGGTTAGACGTGGAAGCTTTGAAGATTCTGATTTATTCTATGCTTACATTGCTGGTATGGATACCTTTGCAAAGGGATTAAAGGTTGCTGCTAAATTATTAGAAGATAAAGTATTTATCGACTTTATTGCAAAACGTTATGCTAGCTATTCTGAAGGACTTGGCAAGGATATCGTAGATGGCAAGATTGGCTTTGAAGAATTAGAAGCTTATGCTATGGAAAATGGCGTTACTCCAAATGTATCTGGACGTCAAGAAATGTTAGAGGCAATTCTTAATCAGTACATAATGGAATTATAAGAATTAGAATAATAAAAACGGGATAGAGCTTATTCAGTAAACCTAGTTAGGCTGGATAAGCTTTTTCCTCGAAAGAAAGGATTGTTAATATGTTATTTGTCGGAATTGATCTTGGTACTTCCTCAGTCAAACTTTTACTTATGGATGAAAATGGAGATATTAAAAAGGTTGCTGTTAGAGAGTATCCTCTCTATTTTCCAAAACCAGGCTGGTCTGAACAGAATCCTTCAGACTGGTATGAGCAAACTATGGATGCATTAAAGGAATTGCTTTCCGATTGTGATCGCTCACAAGTAACTGGAATCAGCTTTAGTGGACAAATGCATGGTATGGTAATCTTAGATGACAAGGACGAGGTAATTCGCCCTGCAATTCTTTGGAACGATGGTAGAACTACTGAAGAGTGTGATTATTTAAATCATGTAGTCGGAAGAGAGAAAATCTCTGCCTATACAGCAAATATGGCATTAACAGGCTTTACTGCACCTAAAGTAATGTGGGTGAAGAAGCATGAACCAGAGAATTATATAAAGATCTGTAAGTTAATGCTACCTAAGGATTATCTTGCATATATGTTATCTGGTGTACACTGCACAGATGTCAGTGATGCTTCTGGTATGTTGTTATTTGATGTACAACATAAGTGTTGGTCTAAGGAAATGTTAGAGATCGTTGGACTTAAGGAAAGCCAGCTTGCTAAGGTATATGAAAGCTATCAGTCTGTAGGTACCATCAAAGAAGAGATTGCTAAAGAACTAGGAATTCCTTCTACAGTACAGATTATTGCTGGTGGTGGCGACAATGCAGTTGCTGCTGTTGGTAATGGTACAGTAGGACATGGTATGTGTAGTTTATCTTTAGGTACTTCTGGTACCGTATTTATTGCTACAAAAGAATTTGCAGTAGATGAGAACAATTCTCTTCATTCTTTTGCTCATGCAGATGGCAACTATCATTATTTAGGATGTATGTTAAGTGCAGCTTCCTGTAATAAATGGTGGATGGACGAAATCATTAAAACCAAGCAATATGCTGAAGAACAAAAGGGAATTACTAAGTTAGGTGAGAATAATGTATTCTTCTTACCATACCTTATGGGAGAGAGAACTCCTCACAATGATCCAAGTGCAAGAGGTGCCTTTATTGGTATGACTTTGGATACCTCTAGAGAAGATATGACTCAGGCTGTGTTAGAGGGAGTTACCTTTGCATTAAGAGATGCTTTTGAGATTACCAAATCTCTTGGTATGAAGATAGAAAGAGTTCGTATTCTAGGTGGTGGTGCAAAGAGCCCATTATGGTGCAAGATTGCTGCCAATATTTTAGATGTTAAGGTGGACAAAGTAAATTCTGAGGAAGGTCCTGCATTTGGAGCAGCAATATTAGCAGCCGTTGGTTGTGGTGTATACAGCTCTGTACAGGAAGCAACAGATAAATTGATTCAGATTGTTAGTACAACTGAGCAGGATCCTGAGATAGTAGAACTTTACAATAAGAAATATGAAGTCTTCAGAGGACTGTATCCTGCTCTTAAGGATATGTATCAGAAGATGGCTCAGTAAATTTGATATTATTCTATTTCTAGTATTTCATCACTCCTTTTAAAAATACAAGAGTGCCCCAAAAGTATATTTCCATACTTTTGGGGTATTTTTGTTTTAAAAGACTTATAATATACTTGAAAATTATTTATATCATGATAAAATCGAAGAGATACAGAAGAAGTTTGTGCTGTGGTATATGAGAAGTGCAAATAGATATAAGGAGGACCTTATATGCAAGCATATACGGGATTTGCTCAGGTTTACGACAATTTTATGGACAATATTCCTTATGAAGAATGGTCTCAATATTTAGTAGGACTATTAAAGGAGTATGGAGTAGAGGATGGTTTAGTTCTAGAACTAGGCTGTGGTACAGGGAATATTACAGAAGAGCTAGCAAAGCAGGGTTATGACATGATAGGCATTGATAACTCTGAGGATATGTTAACTATTGCAATGGAGAAGAAAACGGAATATTATGAAGAGGATAAGAGATCCCTAATCTTATATCTTATGCAGGATATGCGAGAGTTTGAGCTTTATGGGACAGTTAGGGCCGTTGTTAGCATTTGTGATAGCATGAATTATATAATGAGTGAACAAGATTTACTTCAAGTTTTTAAGTTGGTCAACAATTATCTTGATACAAGAGGAGTATTTATCTTTGATTTAAATACCATTTTTAAGTATGAAACCATTCTTGGTAATAATACGATAGCTGAGAATCGTGAGGATTGTAGCTTTATCTGGGATAACTATTATTACAAGGAAGAAGGAATCAATGAGTATTCCCTCTCTATCTATGTGAGAGATACAGAGTTGGAGGAGGAATGTGAGGAAACAGGTTTGTTTAAGAGATATGATGAAACTCATTACCAAAAAGCCTACAGTCTTGACGTAGTGAAGCGTTTGCTTAAGGAGGCAGGGATGGAGTTTGTAGCTGCCTACGATGCCTTTACAAGAGAGGAAGTAAAGCCAGACAGTGAGAGGATCTATATCATAGCTAGGGAGAGACAACAGGAGAAGAAGTTATATATATAGGGATACCTTAAGGAGTTTTGTAAAAGGAAAGGAATTAGATATGTCAGATTATATCGTTAGAGCAACTGCAGCAAATAATCAGATTAGGGCATTTGCTTGTACCACAAGAGATTTGGTAGAGGAAGCTAGAAAAGCCCACAATACAAGTCCAATAGCAACTGCAGCCCTAGGAAGATTGTTAACTGCAGGAAGCATGATGGGAAGCATGATGAAGGGAGATAAGGATATCCTTACTCTACAAATCAAATGTAGTGGTCCTATTGGAGGACTTACCGTTACAGCAGATGCAAAAGCCAATGTAAAAGGCTATGTGATTCATCCGGAGGTGATGTTACCTCCAAGTGACAAAGGGAAATTAGATGTTGGCAAAGCCTTAGACCTAGGAGTATTAAGTGTTATTAAGGATATGGGGTTAAAAGAGCCTTACGTGGGTCAGACCCATTTAGTCAGTGGAGAGATTGCAGAAGACTTAACCTACTATTTTGCTACTTCAGAGCAGGTGCCTTCTAGTGTGGCTCTTGGAGTACTCATGAATAAGGATAATACCGTAAAAAGAGCAGGTGGATTTATTATTCAGCTTCTTCCATTTGCTGATGAGGAGGTTATTACGAAGCTTGAACAGAAAATAGGTGAGATTACGTCCATTACCTCACTTCTGGATCAAGATATGACACCAGAGCAGATTCTAGAGTACGTTCTTGGAGAGTTTGGTGTAGAGATTATGGATAAGGTAGAGACGAAATTTTATTGTAATTGCTGTAAGGAGCGTGTAGAGAAGGCTATTGTGTCCATTGGAAGAAAAGACATTCAAGAAATGATTAACGATGGAAAACCTATTAATGTGAACTGCCATTTCTGTAATCGTTCCTATGAGTTTTCCATAGAGGAGCTTAAGGATATCATAAAGCGTAGTCGCAAATAATTGTCATAAAATAACACATTTTCAGATTAATATAAAACATTGTTATAAACACCTAAGTAACGTACTGTAATAGATATAGTATAGTAATATGAGAAATTTAGGCAGTGGCCTACCCCCACTGCCTTGAAATTCTATAAAGAAAGGGAGAAAACGATGAATTACGGTTTTTTTGATGAGAGTAACAGGGAGTATGTGATTACAAGACCGGACACGCCTGCTCCTTGGGCCAATTATCTTGGTTCTCCAGCTTATGGCGCAATTATCTCTAATAATGCAGGGGGTTACAGCTTTGTTAAGAGTGGTGCTAAAGGTCGTGTTTTACGCTATTACTTTAACCAAGATGACAAACCAGGACGTTATATCTATTTAAGAGATGATGATAGTAAGGATTATTGGTCAGCTTCTTGGCAACCTGTAGGAAAATCATTAGATACCTATAAATCAGAGTGCCATCATGGAACAGCATACACCAATATTATAAGTACATATACAGGGATAAAGTCTGAGACCATGTATTACGTACCACTTAATAAAACCTATGAGGTTTGGCGATTAAAGGTAACGAATACTACAGATCAGGTAAGAAAACTTTCTGCATTTTCCTATGCGGAATTTACCAACGAAGCTAATTATGAAAATGACACAGTAAATCTTCAATACAGTTTATTTATTACACGTACTTATTTTAAAGACAATAAGGTTTTACAAGTGATTAATGAAAATTGTGCAAAGGAATGTAACGGAAGTGGTAGAATTGAGAGATTCTTAGGGTTAGTGGGATCTAAGGTAGCATCTTTTAACGGGGACAAGTCCCATTTCCTTGGCTCTTACCGTAGTTATGGCAATCCAATTGCTGTTGAAAATGGAGTATGTGACAACGTATTAAACTACAATAGTAATGGATGTGGAGCATTACATACTAAAATTGAATTACAACCAGGAGAGACGAAGACCATCGCCTTTATACTTGGTCAGTATGATGAAGAAGAGTCTCAAGGAATCATGGATCAGTATGAAGACCTGAATAGAATTGACGAAGAAATTCAGGAGTTAAAGGATTACTGGCATGGAAAATTATCTAATTTCCAAGTAAATACACCGAACAAGGCATTCAATAGTATGATCAATACTTGGAATGCATATCAGTGCTTTATGACCTTTATTTGGTCCCGAGCGGCATCTTTTGCTTACTGTGGTTTACGAAATGGTTACGGATATCGTGATACCGTACAGGATATTCAAGGTGTAATTCATTTAGATCCTGCGATGGCTAAGGAGCAGATTAAGTTTATGTTATCTGCCCAGGTGAACAATGGTGGAGGACTTCCACTTGTAAAATATACCCACAATCCAGGACATGAAGATACTCCAGATGATTTATCTTATGCACAGGCTACGGGACATCCAGCTTATCGTGCAGATGATGCTTTATGGTTATTCCCAACTATATTAAAATACATTAGTGAATCTGGAGATATTGATTTTATTCATGAAGTAATTCCTTATGCCAACAAAGAAGAAGGTACTGTATACGACCATCTAAAGAGAGCCATTCAGTTCTCTATGGAACGTCTTGGGGATCATCAGATGCCTGCAGGTCTTCACGCAGATTGGAACGATTGCTTACGTTTAGGTAAGAAGGGGGAATCTACTTTTGTGGCCTTCCAGTTATATTATGCCATGAATATACTTAAGAATTTTGCATTGCAGCAAAAGGATGGGGAATATGTAGCTTACCTTGAGGAGGTTTTAAAGGTATTAGGAGATACGATACAGACCAATTGTTGGGAGGGTGACCGATTTGTCCGTGGCTTTAAAGAGGATGGTCAAGTAATTGGTTCTAAGCAGGATAAAGAAGCTAATATGTGGTTGAATCCACAGTCTTGGGCTGTGATTAGTGGGTTGGCAAGTAAGGAACAGGCAGAAGCGGCTCTTAATACGGTATACAATGAGTTAAATACTAAGTACGGTGTACGTCTTATGGCACCATCCTTTAAAGAGCATGCCTTTGAAGGAGCTTTAGCACTTTTGTTCAATGGTTCCACTAAGGAAAATGGAAGTATCTTTTTACAAACACAAGGTTGGATTATCTTAGCGGAGGCTTTGATGGGACATGGAAATAGAGCATTCCAGTACTATTTGGAAAGTGCTCCTGCAGCTCAAAATGATATTGCAGAGAGGCGTGTAATGGAGCCTTACGTATATGGACAGTTTACAGAGAGTATCGAGAGCCCATTTGAGGGAAGAAGTCAGGTACATTGGCTAACAGGAACTGCTTCCACAGTAATGGTAGGATGTATTGAGGGGATTTTGGGTATTCGTCCAGATGCCAATGGTCTTAAGTTAGCACCATCTATTCCAAGTGAGTGGAAGGATTTCACCATAGATAAAGTATTCCGTGGCAAGAAGCTTCATATCATTGTGAAGAATCCAGATGGAAAAGAAACGGGATATAAACAGTGTTATTTAAATGGAATAGAGTTAGATAGTAATTACATAAAAGCAGAAACCTTAAAAGAAGATAATGATATCTTACTTATCATGTAAGGAATAAGGGCTAGTACTATAAAGTGGCTTTACCCATAATATCTCTAGTAAAGAGTAAAAGGGGAGAGCCACTTTATAGATTTATTATAGGTCTAATATGATATAATAAAATAAGATAGACAAAAATATAAGGGGGGATACTATGCCTATTATGAGGGTAGTAGATGTTAGAACGGTTGCTCCGTTGGTAAAAGACTGGGAGGAAACATTAATTTGGTCATGTTTACAAGGATGTATGGGGCAAGCGTATACTGTAGACAGTCCAGTATTAGAGTCTGTACAGATTCTACTTGGAGATTTTTGTTTTTTTGCTGGGAAGCCAACCATAGAATTAGTGAAACATAAACCGGAAGGTTTTAGCGATTTTATTATTATGGCTCCACAGACTAAGGAGTGGGGGATGCTCATAGAAGAGGAATATGGTAAACGTGCAACCAAACTCACACGTTATGCGATAAAGAAGGAGCCTTATGTATTTGATAAGGAAAGACTGTCTCATTATGTAAAGCAGTTGTCACCAGAATTCACCTTAACCATGATTGACGAGAGATTGTATCACCAGATAAGACAGCTTTCCTGGGCATGTGATTTATGCTCTAATTTCCCTACCTATGAGGAGTATAGAAATCATGGAATAGGTGTGGTTGCTTTAAAGAATGGAGAAATCGTTTCCGGTGCCTCTTCCTATAGCTACTATCATGGTGGAATAGAGATAGAAATTGATACAAGGGAAGATTATAGGAGACGTGGACTTGCCTTATCCTGTGGGGCAAAATTAATTCTTGAATGCTTAAAAAGAGGACTTTATCCAAGCTGGGATGCACAGAATTTAGGTTCTGTGGCACTTGCTGAAAAACTTGGGTATCACTATGACAAGGATTATGTCGTTTATGAGGTTTATCCGTATTAAAAAAGGCTTGTAGAGGACGTTAATTATAGGTAAAATAGTAGTGGGGTATTACAAACGTACAGGAGGAACTAGCATGAAAGAAACAAGTTTTTATCGTCAACAAGCAGTTGCATTGGTAGATCAGATGACTGTGGAGGAACAAGCGAGCCAATTAACTTACAATTCTCCAGCAATTGAAAGACTTAATATTCCGAGGTATAACTGGTGGAGCGAAGCGTTACATGGGGTGGCAAGGGCAGGCGTAGCTACTAGTTTCCCACAGGCCATCGGATTAGCTGCTACTTTTGACAAGGACCTTCTAGAAGACATTGCGAAGACCATTGCTACCGAAGGTAGAGCAAAATATAATACATATAGTAAAGAAGAGGATAGAGATATATACAAGGGACTTACCTTCTGGTCACCTAATATAAATATTTTTAGAGACCCTAGATGGGGACGTGGTCATGAAACCTATGGAGAGGACCCGTTTTTATCTGGAGAACTTGGAAGTGCTTTTATCCATGGCTTACAGGGAGATGGAGAGTACATGAAGGCCGCAGCCTGCGCAAAGCATTTTGCGGTACACAGTGGACCCGAGGATTTACGCCATGAGTTTGATGCAGTAGTTAACCAAAAGGATTTATGGGAGACTTATCTGCCAGCTTTTGAGAAATGTATTACCAAGGCCAATGTGGAGTCAGTAATGGGTGCGTATAATCGTACCAATGGAGAACCTTGTTGTGGAAGTAAGACCTTATTAAAGGATATATTACGTGATAAATGGGGATTTGAGGGCCATGTAGTTTCCGATTGCTGGGCAATCAAAGATTTCCATATGGGTCATCATGTAACAAATACTGCATTAGAATCCGTTGCTCTTGCTATAGAGAATGGTTGTGATTTAAATTGCGGTAATTTGTATTTACATCTTATACATGCCTACCAAGAAGGCTTAGTAACGAAGGAGCAGATTAGAGAAGCTGCGATTCGATTATTTACTACAAGAATTAAGTTAGGTTTATTTACAAAGACAGAATATGATGAGATTCCTTATGAAGTGGTAGAATGTAAGGAGCATATAGAAACCTCCATTAAGGCCTGTGAAAA
Source organism: Bacillota bacterium (assembly GCA_023416695.1). Lineage (GTDB taxonomy): Bacteria > Bacillota > Clostridia > Lachnospirales > Lachnospiraceae > KM106-2. Next base: position 34,633 of record JAEZGY010000050.1, read on the forward strand.
AGGTGTAGTCATGTTAAAGAATGATGGAGTGTTACCACTAAGGAAGCAAGAATTAAAGACAATTGGTGTCATTGGACCAAATGCAAATAGTAGACTTGCTTTAAAGGGTAATTATTATGGTACTGCATCTCGTTATACCACTATTTTAGAGGGAATTCAGAAGGAAGTAGGGGACGAGGTTAGGGTGTTATATTCTGAGGGCTGTGAGCTAGTTAAGGATCGCTCAGAACCATTAGCACTAGCCCATGACAGAGAGTCAGAAGCAAGAATTGTTGCAAAACATAGTGATGTTGTTGTTCTTTGCCTAGGTCTTGACGAAACCCTAGAAGGGGAAGAGGGAGACGAAGGCAATGCATATAAATCTGGCGATAAGAAGGATCTTAAGCTTCCAGAGGTTCAACAAAGACTATTAAAGCAAATTACGGAGATTGGAAAGCCTGTAATCCTGTGTATGGTTACAGGAAGTGCTATGGAACTTCAATATGCAAGAGATAACTGCAGTGCAGTATTACAGACCTGGTATCCAGGTGCTTATGGTGGAACTGCAATTGCCAATTTGTTATTCGGTAAGATTTCTCCATCTGGAAAGCTTCCAATTACCTTCTATAAGTCTAGTGAAGAGTTACCTGAGTTTACAGACTATGCTATGAAGGGAAGAACCTATCGCTTTATGACACAGCCTGCCTTATATCCATTTGGTTATGGTTTGACTTATGGTAAGGTTCAGGCAAAAGGTGTAAAGGTAAATGGAGTAGAGAGTATTAAGGCATCTATGCAGGCAGGCTCTGAACTTACTCTAGAAGCAGTATTTGTAAACCAAGGTAAGGTGGCAACAGATGAGGTTGCACAGGTTTATATCAAGTCCTTAGATGTGGAAGGTGCTGTTCTTAACTACAGTTTATGTGGATTTAAGCGCTTCTTTATTGAAGCTGGTGGAGAAGAAACCATTACCTTTAGTATTCCTTGGGAGCATTTTTTAACGGTTGATGATAACGGAGATAAGATATTACATGGTAAGAGTTATGAATTATATGTGGGTATCTCCCAACCAGATGAAGTTAGTGTAAAGCTTACAGAGACAAAACCAATTACCGTTTCTGTAGAATTAATATAGGACAATGAAAAGTCTGTTATTTAAGGAGGATTTTGCTTTGAGTATAACAAAGGAGTATTTTGGTACAACAAAAGAAAATGAGATAGTGGATGCATATACTATTACCAATAGCAAGGGAAACTATGTAAAACTTATTTCCTATGGAGCTACCATTGTGGAAATAGTTGTACCAGATCGTAATGGAGTGAAACGAGACGTTTGCCTTGGTTATGATACCTTAGAGGAATATGTAAAGAATGATGGATACCTTGGAGCATTTATTGGCCGTGTTGGTAATCGTACTAACAAGGGTGAATTTACCATTGATGGCATCACTTATCATGTTGATAAGAATGAGAAGGACCGCTGTAATCTTCATGGAGGTTATCATGGTTTTGATTCTAAGGTGTTAACAGCTAAGGTTGTTTCAGAGGACAGTGTTTCCTTTACTGTAGTTTCTCCAGACGGAGAATGTGGTTTCCCAGGAGAAATGACTGCTACCGTTACTTACACTTTTGACGAAGAGGATTGTTTAACTCTTTCTTATGAAGCGGTAGCGGATAAGAAGACACCAATTAATCTAACCAACCATGCATATTTTGATCTATCTGGTGGAGAAGAAAAGGATATGTTAAATCAGGTACTTCAGATTAATGCAGATTTCATCACTGCTGTAGATGCTGCATGCATTCCGACAGGAGAATTTATGGATGTAACAGATACACCATTCGATTTCCGTCGTGCTAAAAGAATTGGCGCTGAAATCAATGATGAACATGAACAGATTAAGATGGGACAAGGGTATGATCATAACTTTGTACTTAGACAGGGAGAAGCATATGGCGCCAAAGCGTGGTGTGAGACTACTGGTATTGAGATGACTATGATTACAGACCTTCCAGGAGTGCAATTCTATGCTGGTAACTTTATTGGAGAGGTTATGGGTAAAAAGGGCAAAATGCATTGTAAACGCAAAGGCTTCTGTTTAGAAACCCAGTACTATCCAGATAGCTTAAATCAGCCAGCTTTTGAAAGTCCTGTAAAAGAGGCTTTTGAAAAATTTGAGTCAGTAACGAAGTATCAGTTTGGTATAAAATAAAAATTTAAAGTAGAAGTATAGTAAAGAAGGGTGATTCCATTTGGAAGAACCCTTCTTTTGTGTAATGGAGAGTTGAGCACTAAAAACTTTATTTTCTTAATTAAGAATCAAAATCTCAGTACAAACAGCCTTGCCCATTTGCAATTACCTATGTTATAGTGAATGGAAGAAACATTGAAAAATCGACACATTAAGGAAGAAATATGGTATGATTTATTTAGATTATGCAGCCAATACCCCTGTTAAGAAAGAGGTACTGGACAGTTTTATAGATACAGCAAGAGAATATGTTGCAAATCCTAATTCTGCTCACGAGTTTGGAAGAAGGGCGAAGGCTAGATTACAGGAAGCAACTGCTCATATTGCAGAGTTAATGAGGGTTACACCTTCAGAGGTTATTTTAACTTCAGGTGCTAGTGAGGCCAATAATCTAGCGATTAAAGGGATTGCCAGAGCATATCGACAGTATGGAAAGCATATTATTTCCACAGGGCTTGAACATTCAGCTGTAAGTGGAGCATTGACGTATTTACAAAGTCAAGGGTATGAGATTGATTTATTAGATATCATGCCGGACGGAACCATAGATATGAGTCATTTAAAGGAATTACTTCGAAAGGATACGATTCTAGTAACCATCGGTTATGTAGATAGTGAGTTAGGAGTTGTTCAGCCAATCGAAGAGATTGGTAGGCTTTTAAAAGAGTATCCAAACTGTTATTTTCACACGGATGCTACTCAGGCAGTTGGCAAGATTCCTGTAATTGTTGAGAATGTGGATTTGATGACCTTTGCTCCTCATAAGTTCTTTGGGCTTAATGGAGCAGGTGTTTTAATAAAAAAAGAAGGAGTTATTCTAGAGCCTTTGATTCATGGTGGGATGAGCACCTCCTTATATCGAAGTGGTACACCAGATTTGCCAATGGCAGTGGCTTTGGAGAAGGCACTATCTCTTGCCCTTTCTAAACAGACGGAGCATTATGATTATGTAGTGGAATTAAATAATAAGTTACGTAGTGCTGTTATGCAAATACCAGAGGTTCGTATGAATAGCACAGAGAAAAGTACTCCTTTTATCGTCAACCTTAGTGTAAAAGGGATAAAAGCAGAACCAATGCGACAGGCTCTAGAGCAAAAAGGAATCCTTGTGTCCGCCAAATCTGCTTGCTCCGTACCGAATACACCTTCTCGTGCTGTCTATGCAGTTAGTCGTGATAGGAAGAATGCCCTAAGCTCGTTTCGTATCAGTCTTAGCCACCTAGTTACAGAGGAAGAGATTGAAGCGGTAGTAAAGGCAATCAAAGAAATTATTGAGGATAAAAAATAGAAAGGTATTTATGATGGAACGATTTGAAGAAATAGAAAGAAGTCTTATAAAGAGATTTCGTAAAGAAATATGGGTACAGTTTGTTAAGGGGATAAAAAACTATAAAATGATAGAAGAAGGGGATAAGATTGCTGTCTGTATCTCCGGGGGCAAAGATTCTATGCTTCTTGCCAAATGTATGCAGGAGTTACAAAGACATGGGCAGATGCATTTTGACATAGAATTCTTATGTATGAATCCAGGATATAATGAAATCAATCGTCAGACAATTATCAACAATGCGAAGATTCTTAATATACCATTAAAGATGTTTGAAACCTCTATTTTTGACGTGGTAGCAGAAATTGATGATAGTCCTTGCTATCTTTGTGCTAGAATGAGACGAGGATATCTTTATAAAGAGGCTAGAAAATTAGGTTGTAATAAGATTGCACTAGGACATCATTTTGATGATGTGATTGAAACCACGCTTATGGGGATGTTTTATGGTGGTCAGATGCAGACTATGATGCCTAAGGTTCATTCTACTAATCATTTAGGAATGGAGTTAATTCGTCCTATGTATATGATCAGAGAAGAGAATATCATTGCTTGGGCAAGATATAATGACCTTCAATTTATTCAATGTGCCTGCCGCTTTACGGAAAATTGTACCATTTGTGATAATGGCGGAGGTGGCTCTAAACGTCAAGAGATGAAGCATCTTATTAAGAGACTTCACAGCCTTAATCCTAATGTAGAAAGTAATATCTTTCGAGCAGCCCATGATGTCAATCTAGATACGATTATTGGTTATCACAATGCGAAAATGAGAGTAAGCTTTTTAGAAGAGTATGAAGAAAAAGGAAAAATCATGAAGGAGAAGGCTAGGCTACAGGAGGAAGAAGCAAAGAAACAAGGTATTTCTATTGATGACTTAGGAGAAAAGGATGAACGATATCAGACACCTATTAAAGTGGTACAGGTGGTAGAACCGGTGATACCGGTAAAAAATAAAAAGAAGCAGGGGGAATAAGTATGATTTATACAGTAACCCTAAATCCATCCATTGATTATGTAGTATATATGGATGGTTATGAAGAGGGTAAGGTAAACCGAGCTGTGAAAGAAGCATATCGTGTCGGTGGCAAGGGAATCAATGTGTCTGTGGTTTTAAAAAACCTTGGAGTAGAGAATGTAGCTCTTGGCTTTATGGGAGGATTTACTGGTAAGGAAATATTACGTCTCTTACAGGAGCAAGGAGTAAAGACAGAATTTATTGAGGTAGAAGATGGAATATCTCGCATTAATTTGATTCTTATGAATACAAAAGAGACAGAAATCAACTGTCAAGGGCCAATAATTACCACTCAACAGATAAGGGTACTGTATGATAAAATATATAAGTTACAATCAGAAGACATGATGGTATTAGCCGGAAGTGTTCCAAAGAGCCTTCCAGATACTTTTTATGGAGATATTATGGCTATTTTAAATCAAAATGGAGTGAAAACTGTGGTAGATTCCACAGGGAAGCATCTTAAAAATGCGTTGCCTTATCACCCATTTCTAATAAAACCGAATCATCATGAATTATCCGAAATCTTTGGTGTAACAATAAAGGATAGGGATGACATAATCTATTATGCAAAGAAATTGCAATCCTTAGGAGCCAGAAACGTATTAGTTTCAAGAGCAGAAAAGGGAGCAATTTTAATTACTGATACAAATGAAGTTTTAGAAAGTTTACCACCAGAAGGTAAAGTAGTAAACTCTGTGGGAGCTGGAGATTCTATGGTAGCCGGTTTTGTAACAGGGTATCATAAGACCGGTGATTACATGGAGGCATTAAAGCTTGGAATTGCAGCAGGAAGTGCTACTGCATTCTCCAGTCAGCTAGCTACAAAAGAGCAAATTGAGAAGCTTCTTTAGCATAAGGATAGAAGTCCAATTATGATAAAATTGAAAGGAGAGAGGTTACGGTTAATCGAACATCCACCATGTAGCCTCAAGATTAATTAATGAAACAGTTTACTTATGTAATTACAGATCCAAACGGAATGCATGCAAGACCAGCAGGTACTCTTTGCAAAATGGCAGCTACATTTGCAAGCAAAATCACCATTGGTAAAGAGGGAAGAGAAGCAGATGCTAAGCGTATTATGGGCGTTATGCAGTTAGGCATTAAAAATGGTCAGGAAGTTACAATCTCCGTGGAAGGTGAAGATGAAGAAACTGCAGCTGTTGAATTAGAAAAATTCATGAAGGAAAATCTGTAAGAGATTATTTCTTAAGCTGTAAGACCTTAGGAACATTACCGAAAGGAGTTTGAGTAGATGAAAGTATTTAATGGTACCGCTGTCTTTAGTGGCGTTGCATTTGGAACAATCTCCATTTACAATCGTCATGAGCAACAAATAAAACGTGAGCATGTGAAAGATCATGCTAGTGAAATTGCTAGATTTGAAACAGCGAAGCAAGAAGCTGTAACTCAATTACAGGGATTATATGAAAAAGCATTAGTAGAAGTAGGGGAGGCTCATGCTCAGATTTTTGAAGTACATCAGATGATGCTAGAGGATCTGGACTATGTAGAAGCAATCATTGGAATGATTACTGAGCAATTAGTAAATGCTGAATATGCAGTTGCTACTACAGCAGATACCTTTGCTAACTTATTTGCCTCTATGGACGATGCCTACATGAAGGAACGTGCCGCAGATGTTAAGGACGTATCTGAACGTGTGTTAAACATCCTATCAGGTAACGAAAGTACAAATCAGGAAACAGATGGGGCAACAATCATTGTGGCAGATGATTTGGCTCCGAGTGAGACAGTTCAGTTAGACAAGGACAAAGTAAAAGCATTTGTTACCGTTCATGGCTCTACCCAGTCTCATACTGCAATTTTAGCAAGAACAATGAATATTCCTGCTTTGATTAATACTAACATCGAACTTTTAGAGGAGTATAACGGTAAGGCTGCCATCGTAGATGGTTTTACTGGAACCGTATATATTGAGCCTGATACTGCAACTATTGAAATAATGCAGAAGAAGCAGGCAGAAGATCTTGCTCAAAAAGAACTGTTACAACAGTTAAAAGGCAAAGAAAGTATTACCTTAGATGGTCAGAAAATCAATCTTTACGCTAACATCGGTGGTGTAGAGGATGTTGCTAAGGTTGTGCAAAATGATGCAGAAGGTATCGGATTATTCAGAAGTGAATTCTTATACCTGAATTCTAGCGATTACCCTACAGAAGATGAGCAGTTCCATGCTTATAAAGAAGTAGCAGAGCGTATGTTTGGTAAAAAGGTCATTATTCGTACCTGTGATATTGGTGCAGATAAGCAGATTGATTACTTTAACATGGCTAAGGAAGAAAATCCAGCTCTTGGTTATCGTGCCATCAGAATCTGTTTAGATAGAAAGGCTATGTTTAAGACACAGCTTCGTGCTCTTTACAGAGCTTCTATGTATGGACATATTTCCATCATGTTCCCTATGATTATTTCTGTAAATGAAGTTCGTCTTGTGAAAGAAATCATCAAAGAGGTACAGGAAGAGTTGACTGAGGAAGGCATTGCCTTTAAAGAGTGTGAAATCGGTATTATGATTGAGACTCCAGCAGCAGCCATGATTTCCGATTTATTAGCAGAGGAAGTAGATTTCTTTAGTGTGGGGACCAACGATTTGACGCAGTATACATTAGCGATCGACCGTCAGAATCCTAAGCTAGATAACATCTATGATCCACATCATCCAGCAGTACTTCGTATGTTAAAGATGGTTGCAGAGAATGCCCACAAGGCAGGTATCTGGTGTGGTATCTGTGGTGAGTTAGGTGCTGATCTAGCTTTAACCGAAACCTTCTTAAAGTTAGGTTATGATGAATTAAGCGTTTCCCCATCTATGTTACTTGCTCTTCGTAAGAAGGTAAGAGATACAGATGTATCCAAAGTGGTATTAGGAAGCGAATTACAATAGAAGAACTGATTGACAAGTCAGATAGGGAAACCTATCTGGCTTGTTTTTTCATTGCAAAACTCTATTTCGTTTTTGGAAAATAGCAAAATTTTCTTTTCTCTAATTATTATACTAGATTTATCAGGGATTTCGTTTTATAATAATTACTAATATGATTTGGGGGCTTATGGTCCGTAATAATGATACTATGGAGGTAGATTCATGTTTTCTTATGATGATGTACAAAAGTATGATCCAGAAGTGGCAAGTGCCATGAGTAAAGAGATTGGCAGACAGAACGATCACATTGAGCTGATTGCATCTGAGAATTTTGTTAGTAAAGCAGTAATGGCTGCGATGGGAAGTCCACTTACCAATAAATATGCTGAAGGTTATCCTGGAAAGAGATATTATGGTGGTTGTGAATACGTAGATATCGTGGAAGATTTAGCAAGAGATAGAGCAATGGAGTTATTTGGATGTACTTATGCTAATGTGCAACCACATTCTGGCGCACAGGCAAATATGGCAGTCTATTTTGCTTTAGTAAAACCAGGGGATACGGTAATGGGTATGAACCTTGCCCACGGTGGACACTTGACACATGGAAGCCCAGTGAATATGTCTGGTAGCTACTACAACATCGTTCCTTATGGAGTAAATGATGAAGGTTTCATTGATTACGAACAAGTAGAAGCCATTGCAAAAGAATGCAAGCCTAAGATGATTATTGCTGGTGCCTCTGCATACGCTAGAAAAATTGACTTTAAACGTTTTCGTGAAATCGCCGATATGGTTGGCGCGTATCTTATGGTAGATATGGCTCATATCGCAGGTTTGGTTGCTGCTGGTCTTCACGAAAGTCCAATTCCATATGCTCATGTTACCACTACAACCACTCATAAGACCTTAAGAGGACCTAGAGGTGGTATGATTCTCTCTAGTAAAGAGTTTGCGGAAGAGATGAAGCTTAATAAGGCTATTTTCCCTGGAATCCAAGGTGGTCCTTTGATGCATGTTATTGCAGCTAAGGCAGTATGCTTTAAGGAAGCGTTAGATCCAAGCTTTAAGGTGTATGCACAGAATGTTATTGATAATGCACAGGCACTTTGTACTGCACTTAAGAATAGAGGTTTTGACATTGTATCAGGTGGAACTGACAACCATTTGATGCTTGTGAATCTAATTAACAAGAATGTTACTGGTAAGGAAGCAGAGCATTTATTAGATGCTGCTAATATTACTTGTAATAAGAACACCATTCCAAATGACCCAGCTTCTCCATTTGTTACAAGTGGTATCCGTCTTGGTACAGCTGCCATTACCACAAGAGGCTTTAATACAGCAGACATGGATAAGGTTGCAGAAGCAATTTCCATGGTTATTGACGATGTCAATGCAAACAAGGAAAAAGCTATGGCTATCGTAAAAACATTAACTGATAGTCACCCTTTATATTCCATATAAGCCTGTATTAGGATCTAGACAGATTCCTAGGTGTGGTGTAAAGAAAGTAAAGAAGATTAAGAGAATTCCATAGGCTAAGAATATCATGCCGCCATAGTAATTCAGGCTGCCTCTAGACGGATTCACCGTCAGGCAGTAGAAGCTATGGCGGTAGCTTATTATATAGCCAATATAATAGATGATAATATCGACTACGAGAAAGATCGTTCCAATAATCCCGCTATAGGTATAAAAGGCTATGATAAAGAAAGCCATGCCAAGTGACATGCTTCGTGCCTGGTAGAAAAAATAGTTATCTATGCGTCTTCCAGTAATAAAGTACCCAGCTAAGGTAGTAATAAGAAATGGCCAGTAAATTAACTTTAGATGCTCCCAGACACTTTCCGTAACAGCAGCAAAGGGAGCGATAAACACACTCCCTCCAGACCATTTATATAGAAAATGAAGTAAAATTCCTACAGTTGTTGCAAACACAAAACTGATAATTTCATAAAGAAAGATACGGTTACGCATGGTTGACTCACTTCCCTAACTTCTAGTTAATAAAAATCACAATAAAATTCAGATAGGTAAAGTATGCACAAAATGCAAAGTAGATAACCATTATTGTACCAGCTTGCTTATGTAGCTGTCGATACAGCATCATATTGCCGAAAGCTAACGCTAAAAAGCCTACATGAAGTAGAAAGGCAAAGAAGAACCAGTGGTACTTAAAGAAGCAGCTTACCCAAAGAGAATGAACAAGGAGTTGCCCCACGCAAAAGACAAACGCTTTCTGTTTGTCGTCTCGAAATGCTCTAGTATCCCATATAAGATAGGTTGCATAGCCTATAGCTGTATACAGGGCTATCCAAAGCAATACAAGTAGGAAGGTAGGCAAGGTAAGGGGAGGCTTTTGCATACTTTTTACTAAAGAATGAATGGGGGAGAAGTTAGCTATGACCGTAATTAGTCCTAGAACATTAGGTAGAATAAGACATATATATAAACGAAGTTGTCTAGTAGAGAAACGCAAATTATCACCTGTATTCTCTGTCCTTGTTACAGTATATGTGGGTGATTTTTTATTCATTCTAGGCTAACTATAAAACTATGATAACTGTAACCATGTATTGCTGTATGAGGACGAATGAGATATAATAATATTCGTGAAAAACAGGAATTATAATACAAAAGATTGAAATTACAACATTGGAGGAAGAGTTATGCATCTATTTAATGCAAGTTCATTATTTAATGAAGAAGGTGTGCGTGATCTTATTAGTGTAGCCAACGACGCGGACAGTTTAAAAATAAAAATGACTCACATCAAAAAACTATTAATAGAAACATATCATCTTAAAACATATAATGTTCCACAAGATTTTACTACCAATTCTTATTTGGTAGCTGCTAATCATTTGACAGATTCTGATGCTCCTTTAATCATAAGCTATTATTATGATGTAATGCATAAGGTGAGGTCTACATATCCAGAGATGTTAACCTTTGCTAAGGAGAATTGTTTCAATGGTGTATCAATTCCCAAGGAATTGATTCCTGTACTGGAGTTTGAAAAGATAGTGGGGATAGACCGTACAAACTCCAGTGGTTCTATGGTGGCTTTGAAAAAAGCAATCAAATGGTATAACGAAGGGGAGCAGCCAAAACACTTTTTGATTTTTCCTCAAGGAACCATTTATGATATCAATAAGGAACAGGCGGAAGATATCGAGAAAGGAGCCTTTTGGTTAGCTGCCTACCTTGGTATCCCAGTTTTGCCAACATTTCTTGAGCAACCAGTGGAGGGTGAGGAGAATCGCCTAATCTTTGGAGAACCTATTACCATACCAAAGAACTGTAAAGACTTTGAACCTTATAAGGCTTTATGGATAGAAAGAGTGATTGAAGCACAGAACAGTTTAGAGAAGCTAACAGGAGTTCCAGCAAGAGAAGCAGTTCTTGATGAAGAGCATCAGACAAGAAAGAGATTTAAATTATGTTAATGGTATTAAGAGAATGAAGAAATAAAAGCATATTCAAGCGTATTTTAGAAGGCTTGAATATGCTTTTTGTATTTTCATCCTAATACCCTAGTTCTTCTCCTACGAGAATCACTTTGATACGTCCAGGAATCTTTGATTTTCTTGTGACTACAGTATTGGTACAGATACAGTCATCGGTAAGGCAGTTGACACATCGACCAATGTCAGTACATGGTGTAGTTAGCTTTAATCGTACTGCATTGGGTGGAGCAGCCATATGTTTTACACGAGCGATACCAGCTGTGACATCAGGAACAAGTTTATTCATTCCAGCTACGACTACAACATTTTTAGGTCCTGTAATGAGGCAGGCAACGCGGTTACCAGCACCATCAATATTAACTAGTTCTCCATCTAAGGTAATGGCATTGGAGCTCGTAAAGAAGTAATCTGCTGTTACAATTTTAGCATATAATTGAGACTTTTCTTCTTCAGTGGTAGCATCGGCTCTGTCATAGACTATGTAATCAGAATTCTTTAGGGCATCTAGTAAACCAATTTCTTGTAGTGTTACAGAACCACCCCAAGTAACAGAACAATCAGGAGTCAGAAAGCGCTTGATTGTTCCAAGAGCTTCTTCTCTAGTGCTACAGTAGTAGCCCTCAATTCCTCTTAGGTTGAATTTTTTAATTAGATTGTCAGCTATGGTTTCATAATATTGCTGCTTCGGAGTCATTGCCATCGTTCCTTTCTATACATATTTCATTTCTGTTTATATGAGAGACGTCAAAGCCTAATTTCATTATGAAAAGTGTAGCATACTATAGGAAAAAAGTACAGAAAACAAATCGTCCCAATCCGATAGAAAAAATGTAAGCTTTAGTGTATAATAAAAGAGATGTGGACTTATAAAGATGGTTTCGTGAAATAAAAGGAAAGTCGAGAAGTTATATGTCGAAGCAGTTATATATATCCGAAAAACCAAGTGTAGCAAGGGAATTTGCAAAAGCTCTTAAGATAAATGGTACCAACAAGGATGGCTATATGGAGTCAAATGATGCCATTGTAACGTGGTGTGTCGGTCATCTAGTAACCATGAGTTATCCAGAGGTCTATGATAAAGCCCTAAAGAGATGGACGATGGAAACACTGCCATTTCTCCCAGAAGAATTTCTATATGAGGTAATTCCCGGAGTTAGTAAGCAATTTGAAATAGTTAAGGGACTTTTAAATAGAGAAGATGTCAGTAGAATTTACGTCTGCACTGACTCTGGACGAGAAGGAGAATACATTTACCGTCTAGTGGATCAATTGGCAGGAGTGAGTAAGGAAAAGGAAAAGCTAAGAGTATGGATCGATTCTCAGACCGAGGAGGAGATTCTTCGAGGAATTCGGGAAGCAAAACCAATTTCTGCCTATGATAATTTATCTGATGCCGCGTATCTTCGTGCTAAAGAAGACTATCTCATGGGGATCAACTTTTCTCGTATTATTACCTTAAAATATGGACAAAATGTAAAGCAGTATCTAAAGAGAGAACGTAATCTTGCCCTTAGTGTGGGGCGTGTAATGACCTGTGTCTTAGGCATGGTAGTAAGAAGGGAAAGAGAGATTCGCTCTTTTGTGAAAACTCCATTTTATAGAGTAATTGGGACCTTTGATTTGTCTACAAAGACAGTGGAAGGGGAATGGAAGGCAGTAGAGGGCTCCAAATTCTTTGAATCACCTGCCCTATATAAGGAAAATGGATTCAAAGAAAAAGAGATTGCTCTAGGCCTAATTGATTCCTTAAGTGCCAACCAACCAGTGACGGCTGTTCTTGAGAATATCGAGAAGAAAAAGGAATTAAAAAATCCGCCATTATTGTTTAACCTAGCGGAGCTTCAAAATGAATGCTCTAGACTATTTAAAATTAGCCCTGATGAGACGCTAAAGATTGTACAGGAGCTTTATGAGAAAAAGCTGGTGACTTACCCAAGAACCGATGCCAGAGTACTTTCTACGGCAGTTGCTAAGGAAATACAAAAGAACATCGGTGGACTTCGCGGTTATATCCATGGAAAAGAATATGCAGCAGAGATTCTCGAGAAGGGAAGCTATAAAAATCTTGCCAAAACCAGATATGTCAATGACAAGCAGATTACCGACCACTATGCAATTATTCCAACTGGTCAAGGACTTGGCGCGCTAAATTCCATTTCCATGACAGCCAGCAAGGTATATGAAGTCATTGTAAGAAGATTTTTAAGTATTTTCTTTCCTGCAGCTGCTTACCAGAAGATTTCCCTTACCTTTAACCGTGAAGGAGAGCGCTTCTTTTCTAATTTTAAAGTGTTAATGGACCAGGGCTATCTTAAGGTCACAGTCAATTCCTTTGCAAAGAAAAAGGAGGAGACTACCGATAAGAATGATGATGGAAATGAGGATAGTAGTGATAATTCTAATACCTTAGATGAAGAGTTACTTAAGGTACTTCACGGTCTTCGTAAGGGCACTACAGTTCCCATTAAAGAATTTACCGTAAAGGAAGGGGAGACTTCCCCACCAAAACGATATAATTCTGGTTCCTTGATTTTAGCCATGGAGAATGCTGGTCAGCTTATAGAGGATGAGGAGCTTAGAGCGCAGATTAAAGGAAGTGGGATTGGTACCTCTGCAACGAGGGCAGAGATTTTGAATAAATTAGTTAAGATTGAATACCTAGCACTGAATAAAAAGACTCAGATTATGACACCTACCTTATTAGGGGAGATGGTATATGATGTAGTCAATGCTTCTATCAGACCGCTGCTGAATCCAGAACTGACAGCTAGTTGGGAGAAGGGTCTGACCTATGTTTCTGAGGGACAGATTACAAAAGAAGAATATATGGATAAACTAGAAGATTTTATTAGAAGGAACACAGAAAAGGTGAGAAGCCTTAACAATCAAAGTCAGTTACAAGCTTATTTTGATTATGCAGCAGCCAATTATAAAGGCAAAAAAGGGTAATATGCATGATTGCATAGGAAGGAGAGTATATGAACGATCAATTACTCATTAGTAATTTATTTGATTTGACACAGACCATTGCGGCAGATTTATTTGAGGATTGTGATTATCCATGGGAGGTTTTACCTGATATTAGAGAATTCATTCAGAAGTTAGGGGAAACATTACCAGAGAGCGAGTACATGAAAAAGGACGGAAATGTATGGATAGCAAAGGATGCTAAGGTATCTCCAACAGCATCTATTACAGGTCCAGCGATCATTGGTAAGGGTGCAGAGATTCGTCACTGTGCGTTTATTCGTGGTAATGCAATTGTTGGAGAAGGAGCGGTTGTAGGAAACTCTACGGAGTTAAAAAATGTCATTCTTTTTAATAAGGTACAGGTTCCACATTATAACTATATAGGAGACTCTATTTTAGGATATAAGGCTCATTTTGGGGCAGGTTCCATTACCTCAAACATTAAGTCTGATCGTTCCCCTGTGTATGTTCGTTGCAATGGGGAAAAGATTGAAACAGGATTAATTAAAGTAGGTGCTATGGTAGGGGATTGTGTAGAGGTTGGCTGCAACTCTGTCTTAAATCCAGGAACTGTGGTAGGAAGAGAGACAAACATTTATCCGCTTTCTTTGGTTCGTGGCTATATTCCAGCCAAGAGTATTTACAAGAAAAAAGGCGATATTGTATTTAAGAGATAAGATGGTATAGGAAAGGGAGTTCTTTAAAAGGACTCTCTTTTTTATTTAGGCTCTTTACCACCTCTTAGGTGATTGTTATGGTATATCTTTTAACATAGAATTCATATTTACTCAAAATAGAGTTATGTCATATATGTATTGTCTTTATTTACAGTAATTGCTAGAATCTACATAGACATAGTAGATGGTTTTTGTAATTTTATAACTTTTAATAAAATTAATGTAAGATTTATTAATTATTGAAGTCTTATAGGTGAAAGGAGGTGGGAGTGTGATAGAGTTTGAAAAGATTTATACTACATATTTCAACGATGTGTACTTATATATTAGGCGACTTTCAGCAGATGAGCATATTGCTGAAGAGATAACAAGCGAAACGTTCTTCAAAGCGATACGTTCCATTGACAGCTTCCGTGGAGAATGCGAGCTTCGTGTGTGGCTTTGTCAAATTGCAAAAAACTGCTACTATTCCCACCTTAAGAAGAATAGGATAGTTGCTGTTCTTGAGGATACTAAGTTTCAAACTATATCAGACACGAATACTCTACTTGACGAGCAGGTCGTTAATCAGGAGGAAGCTATGCTAATCCGCAAACTATTACATACAATTCCAGATCCCTACAAGGAAGTATTTATGTGGAGAGCTTTTGCAGATTTGAGTTTCAAACAAATCGGTCAGATATACAATAAGACAGATAATTGGGCTTGTGTTACCTATCACCGAGCAAGGAAAATAATAAAAGAAAGATTGGAGGAATTCAAACATGAAAAAGGAATGTAATATCGTTCATGATATTATGCCACTTTATTTAGAAGGAATGGTAAGCGAAGATACCGCTTCTTTTGTAAACGAGCATCTTAAAAACTGTCCTGAGTGCAGTACTGAATTAGAAGGGTTGAAAAATACAAGTGATATAGATCCAGTATCAGTAGAGACGAATCAGCAAAGCAGTGAAGCCTTACCATTAAAGGCAATAAAAAAGAAATTTCGAACAAGAAGGATTGTAACGATAGTGACGGCAGTTCTTATTACAGTTGTCATGATTTGTGTTTTCCTAAATCTAAGACACGTAGAGATTGATTATGGTACCTCTAAAATCTATTCTCAACAGGATATGGATGCAGCCATAAAAATAATTAAAGATGAGTTTTATACATGGGATGGATGTAAGTTATATTCTATTAGTTACACAGATGATAGTCTATGCCAGAGAGAATTGGAGTACTGTAACACTTTGGCTAAGGAAGGAGTTACTTACACAGAGTGCATTGTATTTAGAACTTATTTTCGTTCGCCTATTTTTGGTGGTGATGGATGGAATGAAAACCATAAGTATAATTATAGTTGGTATCTTGGACGGATAAAAGATGGTGAATGGGTACTACTAACTTGTGGAGTGCCATGATAAACCACATTATTCCAGTACCATAGTAGCGAATCATAAAGATTGAAAAAAAATTATCAAAATGTATAGACGAATTGAGAATTTTATGAGAGAATAGATTCGGCTGTGGGAAAAAATAGAATACAAATACATAAGTATTAGAGTTCTTATAATTAAATACCACAGTTAAAACATGCATAACAGTAGAAATGCTTTTCTATTGCTTTATAAAATGTAGATTGAAAGGAGTTTCAACATGATTTATTCACATGAAGTAGAACAAATGTGTCCAATAGCTCAGGG
>JAEZGY010000053.1 GCA_023416695.1 Bacillota bacterium
TGTCTTGCATGTCCAGTTCCTTTTTGTCTCCAAGGCTTTCTTCCGCCACCAGAAACTTCTGCACGAGTTTTTGCACTCTGAGTTCCTTGACGTTTGTTGGCAAGCTGAGATACAACTGCCATATGAACTAAATGTTCATTTACTTCAACACCGAAGATAGCGTCGTTAAGTTCGATCTTTCCTACTTCGTTGCCTTCCATATTGTAAACAGATACGTTTGCCATCTGTGAATTCCTCCTTCCTTAAAGCTCTAGTTTGATTTAACTGACTCTTTTAAGATTACTAAAGATTTTTTAGGTCCTGGAACAGCACCTTTAACTAAGATTACATTGTTTTCAACATCTACGCGAACAACTTCAAGGTTCTGGATAGTAACTTTAACATTACCCATCTGTCCTGGCATCTTCTTGCCCTTGAATACTCTACCTGGAGTTGTTGCAGCACCGTTGGAACCTGCATGTCTGTGGAACTTAGAACCATGAGCCATAGGTCCTCTGGACTGTCCGTGTCTCTTGATTGCGCCTTGGAAACCTTTACCTTTGGATTTTGCAGTTGCGTCAATCTTGTCGCCAGCTGCAAACATGTCAGCTTTGATTTCCTGTCCTACAGTGTACTCTTCAGCGTTTTCAAACTTGAATTCTTTAAGATATCTCTTATTGGCTACACCAGCTTTTGCAAAAACACCTTTTCTTGGTTTGTTTACAAGAACTTCTCTGATGTCTCCGTAACCAACTTGTACTGCACTGTATCCATCATTCTCAACTGTTTTAACCTGAGTTACAACACTTGGTTTTGCTTCTAATACAGTAACTGGAGTTAATACTCCGTCTTCATTGAAGATTTGAGTCATTCCGACTTTAGTAGCTAAAATAGCTTTCTTCATGCTTTTTGCACCTCCTATAAAATCTACAGCGGATCACACTTACGTAAAAAACTAACTTTTTTGGCAGCGGTGCGATCATCCTAGATGGTTCAGATATATGTGCTTTGGTCACTACACTTAGACCTTCTACTTCTATATATAAACCCTAAGGATTTCAAACCTGCTTACTTAATACTTATTTCATCTTGATATCGATGTAAACACCTGCAGGCATCTCTAATCTAGATAATGCATCTACAGTTTTCTGTGTTGGCATAATGATATCGATTAATCTCTTATGAGTTCTTTGCTCAAATTGTTCTCTGGAATCTTTGTACTTATGAACAGCTCTTAAGATTGTAACAATTTCCTTCTTAGTAGGTAGTGGCACTGGTCCGCTCACCTTAGAACCTGTTTTCTTAACTGTTTCAATGATTTTTCCAGCTGACTGATCGATTAATTGATGATCATAAGCTTTAAGTGTAATTCTCATTACTTGACTTGCCATAAAAAAAGTCGCCTCCTTTTCGCACTTAATAGCAGTACGACAAGCGGTGACTGTACACTCATCCGTGTGTATCCTAAAAACACTTTTTAGATAATTCACACGTGCTACATGGAACATGTAGCTCTTAAGTTATTTGTACAGTGACTTGTCGCCAGTTTTCTAACTTGACATTCGCTCCACGGAAAACCCACTAACTTGTAGTGGCAACCTCACGTTTCAACGCTATCAATGTCACAACATCAATTATTATACAACAATATTTTTTTTATTGCAAGAACTTTTTTTACTTCTTTTTTGTTGAAAATACGCATGTTTTCAGTGCTTTCACAAAATTGGTAGCAGGAATATTGTTTGCTATTTTTGTCATTTTTATGTAAATAAATTTAAAAGTTATATATATAGAAGAAACTCAACCTCGCATTCTAGATATTGCGTATAAGAATGCAAGGTAGAGTCTATATTTATTATAGGTAGGAATTATTCTACGAGAATCTCCGTTGAATAATTGGCTTTTACACAATCTTTAAACTGTTCTATAGCCTGTTCTTTGGTTTTTGTGCCCAATACATATTCACGCGCTGCTTCCATCCAGAAACTATCTAACATTATGTCATACTGGGTCTTACTCTTAGCAGAACTAGTATCTTCAAAGGAAGCTATGGTTGCAAATATATTCTGCCCCCCCAATAAACCCTCTATTTTTTTTGACTTGACGGATTGCATCACCTTTTTAGAGGAAGGACACATTGGCTCCAGATAACGGGTCTCCAATAGGGCATTTACCTTATAATACTGATATCCTTTATTACTGGTATCTAAAGTGAGCCACTGAACAAGCTCTCCTACTTCCTGTTTGGCCTTGCATTTATTATTCACCACAACATACTCCCCACCTTGATGAAAACTATTAATCGGTTGGCAAAGTGCCCAGTCTCCATAAGTTCCTTCTCCTAGCTTACCACCAGAGGTATCTTGAAGTAGTGCTGTAAAGAAATTACCACAGAAATACCCAAACACCTGTCTGTCCCTTGTTCCTCCGGTGTCTTGTCTCCATTCTTCTGACCACGCACGTACTCCTGTGTCATAACCCTCGTCATATATTGTCTTAGCTAGATCAAAAAAGGCTTCTTTCTTTGGATCGATGTAGAGCTTACCATCTACCACCCATCCCTTGGAGGCACCACCTAAAATTGGATTTAATAGATCATCATAGGAAGACAGTATAGCGTAGCCCTTCTCTTTAAGTTTTTCTGCCGCTGTTAGAAAGTTATCCCAAGAACCACCCACTTTCTTCTGAATAATAGCAGGCTCATCTGTCCCCCATACCTCCTTAGCTATGGAACGACGATAAAAAAATGCTCCAGTTGGTGATTCAGTAGAAAGTGCCACTACCTTACCATCCTCTCTTTTACCAACCTCCACCACATATGGCTCCACATCTGCTTCCTTTATTAATGCCTCCATATCCAGTCCCAGTTCCTCATAAGGAGTTGTATACTCTACATACTTTCCCTTTGTGTATTCACCTAAAGAATCTTGTGGTATGATAGCCAAATCCGTAGAATGCGGATTATCTATGCCAAAATCAAAGAGGTTTTCAAAATATCCACCACCTGTTGACACATAGGTGATCACTCGTATCTTATAAGGAAAATCAGGGTGCAGCCTGATAAATTCCTCCATAGCAACTTTCACATAATCATAGTAAGTTGCTACAACAATCTCTTTTACGTCAGAGTCATTGGTTGGCTTAGGTATCTGGATAACTGTCTCTGTGGGTTTGGTTGATTGAACTCTCTTCTCATCATTGGATGATGTGGATTTCGGCTGATTGGAAGGCTTATCACAGGCATTAAGAATTCCTATTAACAGACTCATACATACTACTAATACTATAATTCTCCTCATCAATTACTCCTTTACTCATTTACTATGTAAAACTATTCTACGAGAATCTCCGTTGAATAATTGGCTTTTACCCAATCTTTAAAATCCTCCATGGCCTGTTTTTTGGTCTTTTCTCCATCCACATAGTATTCAACTTGCATAAACCAAAAGTACATCAAATCTATATCATACTGTGTATCTACACTGCTTGTATTAGCATCTCCAAATGATGCAAAGGTCTTGTAAATGTCTTGCCCTCCAAAAAAATCTAAAAAGTTTTTGGGATTAACAGATTTCATCACTTTTGCCGAGGGCACTCCTCCTGGCTCTAATCTCATATCTTTATACCTATCATTAAGTCCTACAAACTGTCCATCTAGCTTTTGATACTGGTATCCATCTTTACCCGTGTTCAAAGTAAACCACTTTACAAATTCTCCAACGGCCTTTTTATTTTTACATCTACTATTGACAACAAGATATTGTCCATCTGTATTAAAGCTACAAGTTGGCTGGCATACTGCCCAATCCCCATAGGTTTTCATCTCTGACTTCTCTTTACTGTCATTTGAGATACCTTGAAGAAACCATACACTGGAGTTAAAATAACCAAATACTTGTTTACTACGCTCTCCTCTTATATCTTGACTCCATTCGTTTGAGAAGTAAGTAGTTCCTGTGTCATAATTATTGCTACGTATTATATTTGCAATCTCAAAAAAAGCCTCTCGTTTGGGATCGATATATAATTTACCATCCACTACCCAGCCCTTTGTCGCACTGTCTCCCAATGGATTCCATAATTCTTCATAGGAAGATACTATGGCATATCCTTTCTCTTTCATCTCCTGGGCCGCTTTTAAAAAGTTATCCCAAGAACCACCAATCTTCTTTTGCACCTCGGCTGGTTCATCTGTTCCCCATACAGCCTTAGCGATGGAACGACGATAGTAAAACCCACCCACTGTAGACTCAATAGAAAGTGCCACTAACTTACCATCTGCCCTTGTTCCTGTATCTACTACATACGGTTCCACTTCTGCTTCCTTAATCAAAGCATCTACATCCAGGTCCAGCTCTTCATAAGGACAGGTTACTTCTGCATATTTCCCCTCTGTATAGTCATATATTCTCTCCGTTGATACAAAAGCGATATCAGGAGCAATATCACTATCCACGCCAAACTCATAAAGTTCATCTTCCCAGTTACCTACTGGGAATAAAACTCGAAACTTGTAGGGAAACTCAGGATGCCTTCCAGCATATTTTTCTACTATATCCTTCATAAAAATATCTGGAACTGTCACTACAATCTCATTTTCATCACGGTCGCTAATTGGCTCCGTAGAAATCTCTGGAGTTTTAGACGGCGGCTCTGGTGTCTTAGTTGGTTCTTTGGTTGACGCTTCGCCTGTATATGTTGGTATTGGAGGCTTTTTTGAATCACCACAAGCCACAAGCGTTACTATTAACAGGCTCGTACATACTATAACTGCAATTATCTTTCTCATCAATTACCCCTCAATTCATATAATATATAACTACTACTCTACAGGAATCTCTCCTTCACAATAATCCTTAACCTCTTTTTTAAAATCCGCTATAGCCTGTTCTTTACTCTTTTTTCCGTTCACATAGTATTCAACTTGTTCTAACCAAAAATCCCCAAAACTTTCATCATACTTTGACACATTTTCCATGCTTCCTTCTTTACTCAAATCGGCATATAGTTTATAAGGATCCTGTCCTGCCAAGAAATCATCTGTGCCATCTGCCTGCTTAAGAACACGGGCGGAACTACAAGGTGTCATCTTATCATTAGCAAGAATGGATTGTAGTCCTGTCTCACTAGTATCAAAGTACATCCAGTTTATAATTTCTGCTATGGCTTTCTTCTTGTTAGAGCGATCATTTACTAAAAGAAAGTAATCTGGCTCATAAAAGTTAACAGTTGGTTTACATACTGCCCAGTCGCCATAAGTACCATTTCCAACTTTATATCCTCCTGAGTTCGGTTCAAGTGTAAAAGGTCCGAACCACCAAGGACCAAAATAGCCAAGGACCTTTCCATCACTCTTCATATTATTAATCCAAGAGTCAGTCCACTGTTTTGTTTTACTATCATACCCATTAGCTCTCATAGTCTTAGCAAAGTCCATAAAAGCCTCTCGCTTTGGATCAATATAAAGCCTGCCATTTACAAGCCAACTCTTTTCAGAGCTGTCTGCAAACTGCTCCCAAAGGTCATCATACCCCGAGACAATGGCATACCCCATCCTCTTTAAGTCTTCAGCTGCTAATAAAAAGTTGTCCCATGAGCCACCTATCTTCTTCTGAATTTCTGTAGAATTATCAGTTCCCCACACTGCTTTTGCAATAGAGCGACGATAATAGAAGACACCAGCACTATTATAATAGGCAAGACCATATAACTTACCATCCTGTCTGGTACCATATCTCAAACTATATTCCTCAATTTCTGCATTTTTTACCAAAGAAATAATATCTAGTCCCAACTCTTCATATGGGCAGAAGTACTCTATGTTATTATTCGCGGTGAAACGAGGCATATTTACTGAGTTTATTAAAAACAAATCGGGCGCATAAGAGGCATTCCCTTTTATTAATTCAAATTCATCGCCCTCTGGATCCTGTTGATTTGGCCCGTAGGTCTTATAGTTAAACTCATACGGAAAATCCGGATGGAGTTCCTTGTATGTATCTAGTATATTCTTTATGTCATAAGGGCCACCAAACACTATAATGGTATTGGGATCCTGATTATTACCTAGTCCAAGCTGTGAATCCTCTGTTTCCGGTTCTGCCATCACTTCATCTTCTACGTTTACTTCATCCATCTGTGATTCTTGTGTTGCAACTGCCTGCGTTGGTTTTTGGCTTACCAATTTATCATTATTCGGTCTCCCACATCCTAACAAGCCAGTTACTAGGAGCATACCGCTGAGTATCATAGCAATTACTCTTCTCATTCATAACCCCCTCTTCTTACTATACTATAGATACGTAAGCCTCATTACAAACGCCACCTATTATGAATATATTAAGGGCGGCTTATTATAAACATGTTATTGACTTGTTATAGAGTTGTAAATTCATTAAAATATAAAAGCCCTTTGCTAAAAACACTTAACAAAAGGCTTTACTAACATCTATACGTCTATTTACTTTCCCAACGTCCTGAAGCACCGCAAGGGAGAACTAGTCCATTGCCTGATACAGGAAGTCCAATTTCTTCAGCATTTACCACTCCTCCAAACTTCTTAGCCACTTCGATATTTAACATATAGGCTAACACAGCTGGTTGTAATCCTGTGGTATAGGAGTTAATCAGGTAAAATAATGGTTCGTCGGATAATATTTCTGTACATAGCTTTACAAATTCATGAATTGACTCTTCGATTTTCCATATCTCACCCTTTGGTCCTCTTCCGTAAGAAGGTGGATCCATAATAATGGCATCATATTTATTGCCACGACGAATTTCTCTTTGCACGAATTTCACACAGTCATCTACAATCCAACGGATTGGAGCATCCTGAAGTCCGGAGCTAGCGGCATTCTCCTTCGCCCATGTAACCATACCTTTAGAAGCGTCTACATGGGTAACACTTGCTCCTGCTTTGGCTGCTGCCAAGGTAGCACCACCTGTATAGGCAAATAGGTTTAACACCTTAATTGGGCGTCCTGCCGCCTTAATCTTATTACTAAACCAATCCCAGTTTGTTGCCTGTTCTGGGAATAAACCTGTATGCTTAAAGCTAAATGGCTGCAGATTGAAGGTCAGGTCCTTGTAGTTAATGGTCCAGCTTTGTGGAAGATCAAAGAACTCCCACTGACCGCCACCTTTACTACTTCTATGATAATGTCCATTTTTCTTATTCCAAGCCTTGTTATTCTTTGGAGTGTTCCATATTACCTGAGGGTCTGGTCGAACTAGAATATAATCCCCCCAGCGCTCTACCTTCTCTCCAGCAGAACAATCTATTACTTCATAATCTTTCCATCCATCTGCAATCCACATAGTACTCTCTCTTTCTATCCTGTAAGCAGTTCCTATCCTGCCTGTATTCTTTTGCATTGACGCTAATTCTCAATATGTTCATTATAGCTGTACTGAAGCTTTTGTCAAGGCAAGGCTAGGTCGTTGGTACTCATCTTATGCACCATCCACTTTATTTCCATTTTTCTCATAAAAAACTCTCATCAAAATATCCTGTGCATGATTGCCGAATTTCTCCCCAAAGAGGGATAAGCCACCTACGTTTTTTGCATCCTCAGCCACTTCAAAGCGTATGGTCCAAAATGGTTCTGTACAAGCCATTACCTGATCTAGTGTTACATCAGACATCTTTATCCCATCCATCATTACCCCTTCTGATGTTATATGAATCACCTTGAGGAGACCGTATTGATTAGATGGCCACCAATCTGGCGTGAGAATACCACGCTTCACTCCATAGTCTCCTGGGCTAGTCCAGGTAAACAGCTTAATGCCATTTAGATAGAATGTAATGTCGGATGGCCAATCATCGGCAAAATCCGGCGCCTCAGATGCTATCTCAAAGGAAAGCTCAATCTCTATCATCGTCTGTTCCGGCGAGCAGCAATTTGGCACGCGGTATTCTACATACCCTTGAGTAAACCATAAAAGTTGAGCCTTCACCCTCTCCGTATCCCAGAAAAATCTTGGATCATCTAGTGCACCTATTACGTCTTTTTCTGTTGTTAAACCACAGGTGGGTTTTCCTTCAATTGCGCAATACTGCCCAATTGGAATAGATACCGAATAGACGGAAGGTAAATACCGTCTGCGGGTTTCGATCATAAATCTGTACTCTGCAAAGACCAAGGTACAGACTCTGCTAGTAGAACCATTGCGTTTCACAAGATGGCTGGTAACAAACCCAGCGTTTTCAAGCACCTGAACATGTTTTAACATAATTGGACTACTGACTCCAACTTTTTCTGCTAGCTCTTTGATATTAAGCTCTTCCTTTGATAGTAGCTGGATAATTCGTAAGCGCACATCGCTTGCGAGAGCTCCAAAAAAGGCAACATTCTCTGGTGTTGGTGTTATAATCATAAATTCACCCCTCTTATCTTTTGGTAGTATCAAGTCCAACTACCTCTTATTTATTCTAAAACCTTAACTTTTAGAGCTTCCTAAACTTTTTAAACAAAAAAGCAATGACGCCCTAAAAGGTAGTATAATGTGTTGGCCATAAACACATCTCTACAAAGGAAATTATTGCTTAGAACCATTATACTCTATTTATCACAAATCATTCAATAGTAATACTAACAATTTTGCTGACTGTAAACCCTGAAGTTATAATAGTCATCCCAAAGAGTTGAAATGATTCTATACGAATACGGCCTTTAGGGCATGCAAAAACAATACTTAATAAGCATTGTTTTTGTATGCCCTAATGGGTGGCGTAGCATGCCAAAGCCTTATCTATATGTAATTTTATAAGTATCATATATCCTATTTTAAATTTTGGTTTTCAATATTATTGTACAATATCATCCTTTTACACCACCGGCAGTTAATCCGGAGATAAAATGCTTCTGGAAGAACAGGAACAGTATAACAATAGGAACAATAGAGAAAACTGCACCTGATATTAATAAATCATAATTGTTCCCATACGGCGTGAGAAGTGATCCAAGACCGATTGGTAGTGTTAATTTTTCTTTAGTACTTAAGACGATCATTGGCCAGAGGTAACTGTTCCAGCTGTTCATCCCTACAAAGATGCCCATTGCAGCAAATGCTGGCTTCATAAGCGGCATAATAATTTTAAAGAAAATACCATACTCGCTGGAACCATCCACACGTCCTGCATCAAGGAAGTCCTTTGGAATTCCACTAAGATACTGTCGAAAGAAAAAGATTGGAAGCGGGCCTGCGATTGATGGAAGAATCACACCCCAGTAGCTATCCATAAGACCTATCTTAATCGTTAGCTGATATAGAGGAAGCATAATTATTTCGAGAGGGACCATCATAATAAAAAGAACACAGATAAAAAGTGTATTCTTAAATTTAAACTCATACATTGCAAATCCGTAGCCAACAAAGGCACTAACAAAAAGCGTAAGTACAGTCTGTAGTGCGGTTACCAAAAGACTGTTAAAAAACCATGTGAAATACCGTTCATCAGAAAACAAATATTTATAATTATCTAATGACATAGTTGAGGTATCAACATTTAAACCTATACCTTGTCGCATAATCTCTGTGCCCGGTCTAAGAGAAGCTAAGAATATACTGAAGAAAGGAACCAGTATAATGATTGCCATGATTACAAACAGGAAATTCATAGGTATGGAGCTTATTGTGAACCGGGATTTTTCTTTCATTGTTTTTCTCATCTCTGTCACTCCTTCTTAAAGAAACCGGAAACTTTGAGCTGAAGCATGTTAATAATTAGTGTTATCAACAAAAGACTAAGTCCCACAGCACAACCCAAGCCAATTTTGTTCTGATCCCATCCCAAACGATACAAATAACCAACAATTGTAAGCCCCTGTCCACCAGGATAACGACCACCATTAAACAACATACGACTTTCAAGGAACATCGCCATTCCTCCGTAGATACTGATTGTAAGTACATAAGTTGCAGTAGGCTTCAGAAGTGGGACTGTAACATGCCTAAATTTCTGCCATGCACTTGCTCCATCAATGGATGCTGCTTCATAAAGCTCGTTAGGAATGCTTTGGAGTCCAGATAAATAATACATGTTGTTTACACCCATCCAGCGCCAACAACACAAAACTACCAATGCCAAAAATGTTGTCCAAGATGCAGGCCCACCTAACCATTTTACCGGTTCCATACCAAAGTTAGCCAAGACACTGTTCAGTAATGCCGTAGGCATTTCACCAAAAATTAAACGGAAGGTAAAACCAGCAACAACAACAGAAACTAGGGCAGGTAGAAAAAATACAGAACGGAAAAAACCCTTTGCAACCATTTTCTTAGAATTCAAGAAAACAGCAAGTAACATCGGTAACGGAACCAACACGATACAGGTTATCACGGTATAGATTGCACTATTCATAATGGCATTTTTAAAATCACCACGAAATAAATTACTGAAATTATCAAGTCCTACAAAAGTAGTCTTTCCAGGTAAAACTTCCTGAAAACTCATAATAATTGAGGAAATCACCGGATATAAGAAAAACAGCAAAAAGGTTATAATAAAAGGTCCCACAAAAACGTAGGGCGCTAGTTTCTTCGAATAAAGTAATGATTTAATTTTTCTTGTTTCCTTTTTCTCAGTCGCCATTTTATTTGGTTTCATGATTATTGACCTCCTTGTTCCTCTTATAGCTAACCTAGGCAAAGAGGAAAATCAAGGGGAAAGCAAAAGCAATTTGACTTGGTTGTACTTTCCCCTTTTCTTAGTTATGTATTATTCTATTGCTGTTGCCTGTTCTTCTTTTAACATAGCACCAATATCAATATTAGGTTCTTCGTATGCACGAGGTAGAACCTTATTCTTCATAATATCAAGTGCCTGAGGAACGTTCTCACCATTACGAGCAGCAACGATTTCGTCCTTTATCTCAAGCAGGGTATCGAATGGATTTTCAACATAGTAGTCTGTGAATACATTTTTTGCATGAGTGACGTCTTCCATTTCCCATACATCAGTACGAATTGGATCAAAGCCTAGGTTATTCCAAATCTCAATACCAGCATCCTTGGAAAGCTTTGCATAGGAAAGGAATTCCTTAAGTAGTTCTGGGTTCTCAGCCTGATTAGTGATGGATGTACCAGTACCACCCTGACCAATGGAGCGTTTTTGTCCAGCTTCCCAAACAGGTAGTGGAGCAATGGCAATTTTACCAGCTAAGTCAGGCATGTAATTCGTGAATCGATCTAAGTACCACATTGGCATTACTATAGAACCAGTATTACCTTCATTCATCATAGCATAAAACTCTTCTGCATGATGGAAACCGCCTGGAGCAACAACTGCAATACCTTCATCAAGTAACTTACGATTATACTCAAGAACCTTTTTCATTTCAGGGGTATCGATGGTAATAGAACCATCTGCACCAGTCATATCTGAACCTAGCTGAGCAAGCATTGGCCACATATGCCAAATATCAGTAGCTTCTATAGATTCCCAATGCTTTTCAGGTGCAGCTGCTTTCAGCTTTTTACCTGCTTCATAATAGTCATCCCAAGTTTTTATATTCTTCCAATCAATACCTGCCTGTTCACATATTTCCGTGTTGTAATAAATTACAGCAGCACCAACGTGGAAGCAGATTCCATAATAATTGTCATCCTTAGAGTAGATATCCACTCTAGCTTTTACAATATTATCAAGTTCAGGCTCTACAATATCGTTTAGAGGTAGTAGCTGAATATCACCCTTAAGGAAGTTTGCATACTTACCAGCTTCAATATCCACCAAATCAGGTGCGCCTTTGCCAGACTGTAATGCCATAAGGAGCTTACTATGCATATCCTCAAAAGGATATACGGTAGGTACTAGCTTAATTTGCTTGTCTGGGTTTGCAGCATTCCACTTTTCAGCCATCTTCTCATAATGTTTAACGTGAAGATCCTGGAAAGTCCAGAACTCGATCTCTGTTACTTCTCCAGATACAGTTGGTGTACCGGACTGCGTGGTATCCTTCGGCTTATCAGTCTCATTTGTGGACTTAGAACAACCCACAGTCATGAGTATTGTTACCGTAAGGAGTAATGCGATGATTTTTTTCATATTCTTTCCTCCAATACTTATATTTTTATTTTATAAAGAAACATCGGGTAAATTAGGTGCAGACAGCTTTTGGTTGATTCCGGACAACCATCCTGCCACTTGCCAACACACCTTTACCACTATTTCTTTAATACATGAGAAACAGTTATGATGTCCATTATTAAACCGTCTTACGACAGAAACGAATGACATTCCATGATGACTTTTTCAATGCAACTTCAAAATGTCCATCCTTAGAAGGAATTACAGAATCACTATAGCAAGATGGAACCACGGTATAAGGATTCCTTGGAGTATTTACTGCTTTTCTATCTTCACCAGATAAGACTATGTGTTCCTTTAATTGATAATTCTCAAATCCATTGATACTTAAATCTATAATTATGCTATCATCCAAGCTTCGATTTACAGCAAACATTGTCAGATCTCCTGTTTCCTCGTCCTCAACAAATGCTGATTCTATGTAAGGCACATCAGTGAATCTCTTAGAATCATACTTGGGAGATTCCACAAAAGAATGTAGAGACTTTCCTCTTCCAAAGCGTGACACATGCAGGAATGGATAGAAAATAGTCTGGCGACAGATTCCACCGCCTACTTCAGTCATAATCGGTGCAATTACATTGACAAGTTGTGCCATACAAGCCATTTTCAGTCGGTCAGCATGCTTAAGGAAGGTGATTAACATACAACCCACAAGCAATGCATCTTCTAAGGTGTATACATCCTCAAGCAGAGTAGGACTAGGATTCCAAGGATTATTTTTCATGGTGTTATCATCCTGATTTTTCGTATGGTACCACAAATTCCACTCATCAAAGCTCAGCATAATGTCCTTTTTGCCACGTTTCTTTGCTTTTATGTAATCGCAGACTGCAATGACCGTTTTTATAAATCGATCCGTTTCTAAGGATTGTGCAAGGAAATCCAGTCCATCCTCACCGTCATTTTCAAAATACTGATGTAGCGAAATATAATCCACCACATCATATGTATGGGATAGAGTTTCCGCTTCCCATTCAGGGAATGTATCCATAAAGGTATGTGAGCTACCACACGATACAAGCTTCAGGTTTGGATCCACCATACGCATTGCACGAGCAGTTTCAGCTGCCAGACGTCCGTATTCTGTTGCGGTTTTATGACCTACCTGCCAATCACCATCCATCTCATTACCCAAACACCATACATTTATATTGTGGGGCTGTTGATATCCATGTCGAATACGCATGTCGCTTAAATATGTACCAGATGGATGATTACAATATTCTAATAGATCCAGTGCAGATTCAATTCCTCTAGTCCCCAGATTGATTGCCATCATTGGTTCAGATCCAACTCTCTTACACCACTGGACAAATTCATTCACACCAACCTCGTTTGTTTCTAAAGATCTCCAAGCTAGGTCCAAACGTTTTGGGCGATTCTCAATAGGGCCGACACCATCCTCCCATCGATAGTTGGATACGAAGTTCCCACCCGGATAACGAATAATTGGTACTCCTAACTCTTTTACCAACTCAATTACATCTTTTCTAAAACCAAATTCATCTGCCTGACTATGACTAGGCTCGTAGATCCCATTATAAATACACCGGCCAAGATGTTCCGCAAAGGAACCGAAGACGTTCTTATCCACCTCTCCAATGATATTACCTTTTTCAAGACTAATTTTGGCACGTTTATTCTCCATAGTAGCCTTTACCTCCAGTTGATTTCTATTTTTGTTAATTAACCAAAACTTAATGCAGTATTGTATTACCCATTATAGGGTGGAAATTATATATTGTCAACACTATTTATGGTTTTTTCTAAATATTATTAGCTGTTTATTACATTTTTATTTATATTTCAGCAATTTATTAGCATATATTTTTAATTAACAAAAAAGTTAATCTGTTGCCTATTAATGTATTTACTAATTAACAAGCAAAAAATATAGCAGAGAAACAAAAAAGCTCCAACCCTTTCACTAAGGGCTGGAGCCTTGTAAACTAATTATCTACACATTAAATATCTCATCATCTGCTAATGCTTTTATCTTTGCTTCTGCGTCTTCCATGCTAGAACCTTTTACACCAAAGTAGAACTTAATCTTAGGCTCTGTTCCAGAAGGACGAACAGCGCACCATGCATCATCACTTAAATCAAAGTACAATACATCTGATTTTGGAAGGCCAGTAGAAGTTACTTCCTTTGTCTTCATATCAGTAATGGTGTCTACCAAATAATCTCTAAACTTAAGAACTTCATAACCGCCCATATGAGTAGGTACATTCTCACGGAAGCTTGTCATGATTTCTTGCATTCTCTCCATACCAGTAATACCTTTTAATGTTACTGCTTTTAAATCTTCCTTGAAGTAACCATAGGTCTTATACATGTTCTGAAGCTGTTCATATAAAGTGATACCCTGAGATTTATAGTAAGCTGCTGCTTCACAGAAAGCCATAACAGCAACAACTGCATCCTTATCTCTTGCATGCGTACCAATTAGGCAACCATAGCTCTCTTCATATCCGAATACATACTCATTTTCATGAGTCTCTTCAAACTGTTTCATCTTCTCACCGATGAACTTAAAGCCAGTTAATACTTCAATTAAGGTAGCATTGTATTTCTTTGCAATCTGGTCAGTAATGTTACCGGTTACAATGGTCTTAATTAACGCACTGTTAGATGGAAGTATTCCATGAGCCTGTTTTTGAGAGAACTCATATTCTGCAATCATGGCACCTGACATGTTACCTGTTAAGAGAACAAACTCTCCCTTTTCATCACGGATACATACGCCAAGACGGTCTGCATCAGGGTCTGTTGCTAAAATAACATCTGCACCTACTTCATCTGCTAACTTCTTCGCTAAGGTAAATACCTTAGGATCCTCTGGATTAGGGTAAGAAACGGTAGGGAATCCACCATCAGGAAGTTCCTGTTCCTTTACAACATATACATGTTCAAATCCAATCTCATTTAGGATTCGACGCACTGGAAGATTACCAGTACCATGTAATGGTGTAAATACTATCTTAAGCTCTTTTCCAGCTTCTGAAATAGGATTAATAACTAACTTCTTCAATTCTTCTATGTAGCTATCATCCAACTCCTTGCCGATAACATGATACAAACCAGCATCAATGGCTGCTTGCTTATCCATCGTCTTAACGGAGGTAAACTGTTCAATGGCATTCACCTCTCCAATGATCTCAACATCTTTAGGAGCTGTAACCTGAGCGCCATCCTCCCAATATACTTTATAACCATTATACTCTGGTGGGTTATGGCTAGCAGTTACTACAATACCTGCGATACAACCAAGCTTACGTACGGTATAAGAAAGTACTGGAGTTGGGCGAAGGGAGTCATAAATATAAGCCTTAATACCATTTGCACATAAGCAAAGGGCTGCGGCAGTAGCAAATTCAACAGACATTCTTCTAGAGTCATAGGCAATGGCAACGCCCTTATCCTGTCCACCCTGTTTTATAATGTAATTAGCAAGACCTTGTGTAGCTTTTCCTACAGTATATATGTTCATACGATTAGTACCAGCGCCAACAATACCACGTAAACCGCCTGTACCAAAGTCTAAGTTCTTAAAGAAACGGTCTTTAATCTCCGTATCATTATCAGCAATTGCTTTTAATTCATTACGAGTATCTTCATCAAAATATTCGTCGGATACCCATAAATTATACTTGTCCATATAATTCATAATGTTACCTCTTTCTTTTTTATGCTAACGCTCATTTGAGACGCTTACGTTCCAATTATAATTGGTTTATCCTCATAATTCAACCATGGGATGATTCTTTCTGTAATAAAAAATACTATTTATTGTTATAAATACAATGTTTTTCTTCGTAAAACTAAAAAACTCCTAATGTACCCGTGTGTAAACTGGTATCATTAGGAGTTTATATTAGTTATCCTATATCCATTTGGGCAGCTGTCATATTGACAGTTGTCCAATCCGGAAAAGTTGTACAGTAATTAAGCCTGGTTAACAGAACCGAAAAGTTCCATTTTTTCTTTTACAGTAGCTTTGATTGCTTCATAACCTGGAGCTAATACCTTACGTGGGTCAAAGCCTTTACCTTGAAGATCTTTGCCTGATTCGATGTACTCTCTAGTAGCTGCAGCAAAAGAAAGCTGACACTCTGTATTAACATTGATCTTAGCAACACCAAGGGAGATTGCTTTCTTGATCATATCTTCAGGAATTCCAGTACCACCGTGAAGTACTAATGGCATGTCACCTGTTAACTGCTGAATCGCATCTAAAGTTTCGAAGCTTAAGCCTTCCCAGTTAGCTGGGTATTTACCATGAATATTACCAATACCTGCTGCAAGCATTGTAACACCAAGGTCAGCAATTGCTTTACATTCCTGCGGATCAGCACATTCACCTTTACCAATTACACCATCTTCTTCTCCACCGATGGAACCAACTTCTGCTTCTAAGGAAAGACCTTTTTCATTACAGATTTCAACTAATTCCTTAGTCTTTGCAATATTTTCTTCAATTGGATAATGAGAACCATCAAACATGATGGAAGAGAATCCAGCTGCGATACACTGTTTTGCTCCTTCATAAGAACCATGGTCTAAGTGAAGAGCAACAGGTACTGTAATGTTAAGTTCTTCTAACATACCATTTACCATACCTACAACAGTTTTATAACCACACATGTACTTTCCTGCACCTTCAGAAACTCCAAGGATTACTGGGGAATTGAGTTCCTGTGCAGTTAAAAGAATAGCTTTTGTCCATTCTAAGTTGTTAATATTAAACTGACCTACTGCGTAATGTCCTGCTTTTGCTTTAGTAAGCATTTCTTTAGCTGATACTAACATAAATGACCTCCATTTTATCTACTTGTTATAACATAGAGTCGTATCCTCAAGGACTTCATTCTATGTCATGTGTATTATAACCTATCTTGGATAAAAAGAAAACCAGATTTTCTCACCGATTCCCTTAACTGGCAAATGCCCCATCTAGATAGGAAGCTACATTAACCTCTGAATCTCCTGTCATACCTGGATATACCTTTACCTCATTGGCTAGTAGAGCTTCTAGTGCCTCTTGCCCAATACCACCACAGATTACAGTAGTAACCTGCTGCTCTACCAATAGGTTAACAGCACCTTCATGGCCATCACCTTCACAGGAAACTTCCTTTTGACCTTCTAATACTTGATTAAAAATATTATAAATCTTAAACTTCTTAGCCTTGCCAAAATGCTGGTCAATCTCATTATTTTCTAATACAGGAACTGCAATTCTTAGAGCTCCTTCTATCTTAATACTCTTTCCCATATCAAGCGGGCATTGTTCCTCAAGGTAAGAAGCAGTCTCATCAAGATATGGAACTTGAAGTTCTTCTACTAACCCTTTATCCACTGACGCTGGAATAGCTGGATCGATTGGAACACGGTCTAGTACAGGAATATTATACTTAGCACTAACTTCCTCTACATGACTTTCTCCAAATACACTAATTTTCTCACCACAATTGCCACAGCTAATGTAACTATAGTTTTCTACCAACCCGAGAATTGGTACATTCATAGCCTTTGCCATATTCACTGCCTTACCAACAATCATAGAAACTAATTCCTGAGGAGAAGTTACAATGATAATACCATCAAGAGGAAGGCTTTGGAATACGGTTAATGGTACATCTCCTGTTCCAGGAGGCATATCTACAAACATATAGTCTACTTGATCCCAGATTACTTCCGTCCAAAATTGTTTTACTGTGCCTGCTACAATAGGGCCTCTCCATACTACAGGCATTTCATCTGAATCTAGTAAAAGGTTTACAGACATAATCTTAATGCCTTCTTTACTTACTGCCGGGAAAATACCTAATTCATTTCCGGATGCCTTACTTGTAATACCAAAAGTCTTTGGAATAGAAGGCCCTGTGATGTCTGCATCTAAGATTGCAGTCTTATACCCCTTACGGTTCATAAGAACAGCTAAATAGGATGTGGTGAGGGATTTCCCAACTCCACCCTTTCCACTAACTACCCCAATTACTTTCTTTACTCGACTATACTGATTTACTGGCTCTAACATGCTCTTTCTACTATCGGAAGAACAGGAAGAAGAACAGCTATTACACTCACCTGAACAACCCATGTTCATATTCTCCTTTCATATCCTATTATGCATCAAATGTTCCTTAAATATTGAAGGCTGC
>JAEZGY010000054.1 GCA_023416695.1 Bacillota bacterium
CGACATTATCCATACCGCCGCAGTGCGATTACCAGCTTTCTGTCTTTTAGAAAGCTTTTTTATTACATAGGATATTGCGAAGCAATATCCTATGTAATAAAAAACCGCACAAGATAGCCTTGTGCGGTAGGTGCTCACCCGAACTATTAAATTATTGTAAGTTTACTTTAAAAGTCTACAAATTTCAATAGAATTTGCTACTTCTTTAATATTCTTACAGAAGTATAAACCAAAAATGGAATTGCCACCAATTCTAATATGCCCAAAACTCTAACTATCATGTCAGGTAACCCTAGTTCCAATACTCTAGCTCCAGCTAATACTACTGTAGCAATTCCTATAACTAGTAAACTTATGGCCCATACAATATTGATTCTTTTTAGTGTCATCTCTTAATCCTCCAATTCAAAGTGTTTAACTACTTTCTATACTAATTGTTCTAATAGCTTTGATTTCAATTTCGTTAATTCCTCATCTGTTGGGCGGTTGTTATCACTATACATTTTTTCCATTGGGTACAACCAAACAGGACCTTTTCCATTATCTCCATATCCCTCTAAGTCGCCATTTACTCTAGGAAACAAGTGCCAGTGTAAATGTGTATCACTATTTCCAAGTAGCTCATAATTCATTTTTTCAGCATCGAATGCCTTGGAAACTGCTTCAGCAACAATAGACATCTCTTCTAAAAAGTCTACTTTATTTTCACGCTCTAACTGGAATAATTCTGTCTTATGCTCTTTGTATAGGAACAAGGTATAACCCTTAAAATGTTGGTGATCACCTATCACAACATAGCCTGTTTTCAGTTCAGTAACAAAGTAAGGATTTGTTCCACTCTTAATCATTTCTATTCTATCACAAATGAGACACATCTCGCTCACCCCACTATATGTAATCTATTCATCTATCCTTCGGCGATACTCTTCTATTAGTAATGGTTGAATAGAAGGATATGTCAATTCAGTCGGCAGCTCTTCAAATAAGCGAATACACTCCATTTCACTGTATAGTTCACTATCAAAGGTCAAAATATCTGCATAATACAACATACCATAGGTCTCCTCACCAGTTTCATTCAGTCTGTTCTTTCCTGTAACAGAATAAACGCAAACTGGGGTAATTGTGAACTCCAAAGCACCTGTTTCCTCGTAAAGTTCTCTTTTTGCAGTTGCTAAAATGCTCTCTCCTTCTTCTCTATGACCACCTGGAACTTCATAGGTATCTCTTTCTTTATGTTTACAGAAAACCCATTTACCTTTATGTTTAGATATAATAACAGCAAACTTTACAAGTTGATCCTCTATAGTATCGTAAAAATTCACTTTCATCCTATTTACTCCTATTGTCTCTAGTTCTTGCTTCCCTCTAATATATCTAATTATATCAAAATTCTTCCATTTAATAAATAGTGACTTTGATGCCACTGTTTATGACTACATAAACCTTTTCTATATTAACTTGTGTCCCTAATAAACCTCTATAAGAAATAAAAGCAAGAGTTTTTATGCTCCTGCTTTACATTTTAATTTTTAGGACTTTTTATCGTATTTTTACACCTTAAATCGATACCCTACACCCCAAATTGTCTCAATATACTGTGGCTTAGAAGTATTTACTTCAATCTTTTCTCTGATTTTTTTGATATGAACCGTAACAGTAGCAATGTCTCCAATGGACTCCATATCCCATATTTCCTTAAATAGCTCCTCTTTGGTATACACCCGATTTGGATGTTCTGCTAAGAAGGTTAGAAGATCAAATTCCTTCGTGGTGAAGTTCTTTTCCTCTTGATTGACATATACTCTTCTGGCAGTTTTATCAATCTTAAGGCCATGAATCTCTATTACTTGGTTAACTTCTGTTCCACTTCCAACTAGCCTTTCATAACGTGCCAGATGGGCTTTCACTCTAGCCACCATCTCACTTGGGCTAAATGGCTTCGTCATATAGTCGTCTGCACCTTGCCCCAGGCCTCGAATCTTATCAATATCATCCTTCTTCGCAGAAACCATAAGAATGGGTATATTCTTCTTTTCTCGGATTCGTCTACAAATTTCAAACCCATCCATAGAAGGAAGCATTAAGTCTAAGATAATAAGATCATAATCCTTTGTTAAGGCTAACGCTAATCCTTCTTCTCCATCATTCTCTATATCGACTTTAAAATCACTTAATTCCAAATAATCCTTCTCAAGTTCTGCAATAGATTGTTCATCTTCAATGATTAATATCTTGCTCATCTACCTTCATCTCCTTCTTCAATATGATATACATAGTAGTTCCCGTACCTTCCTTACTACTAACTGAGATTGTACCACCATGATCCTCTATGATTTTTCTAGCTATAGCCAGTCCTAGTCCAGAACCACCAGTAGAAGAATTTCTAGAGGAATCTGCACGGTAAAATCGGTCGAATATTCTATCAAGGTCTTTACTCTTAACTCCTTTTCCGTTATCCTCAATCTGAATCTCTACCATATCAGATAGTTCAGAAATTCTGATATTAATGATACCCGGCTTCTTATCCATATATTTGACGGAGTTACCTATAATATTACTTATCACTCTCTTCATTTGCTCTGCATCCATCGTAATAGTTAACTCATGATTGGTATAATTAAAGTATCCAATGTCTATATTACGAACCTCTAAATCAAGCATTAATTCATTTATGCAGTCGGTAAAGTACTGGTGTAAATTTACCTTCATAAAATTATATGGGATTGTATCGGTATCTAACTTACTAAACAGTGATAATTCATCCACTAGCACTGCCATATCATTGGCCTTCGTATAAATCGTTTTTAAATATTTCTCCCTCTTCTCAGGTGTATCTGCTACTCCATCTAGAATTCCCTCTGTATAACCCTTAATCGCAGTAATTGGAGTTTTTAAATCATGGGAAATATTACTGATTAGCTCTTTGGAGTTTTGCTCATACTGTAGCTTAGTATCAATCAGTTCCTTTAGTTTAAGACGCATTTCCTCAAAATCTTCACATAAAAGTCCTATTTCATCTTTACTAGAACTCTTAAGAGAATAATTTAAATCTCCCTCCTTAATCTTACAGGTTGCCAGGCGCAGTTTATTAATAGGCCGAATTAAAAACCTGTATTGCCAACCAGAAATCATAATGGCCGTTAAGGCAATAATGATGATTAAAGAGATACAAAATTCCACAGCAATCCCTTTAATCTGAGGGACTAAGGTATCTAAGTTAGTAACAATAAAGACACTATACTCGTTCTCATCTAAATATACATCCTGCTGCTTAAGTAGATACGGAGTTTCTCCATTTAAATAATATCCTCCGTCACCATTTACAGTAAAATCACCAAAGGGAGGTAAGGAGGATTCTAACATCTTCTTATCCATGGGAATACCACAAAAAACAATCTCCTCATTTTTCCGTACCACTAGAAAGGAATACTTATTAGCTAGCTGGTAGTTCAACTTTTCAATATGATTCTCACTAACCAATTTCTCTGGTTCCTTTAATGCTTCTAACTTAATCTCATTATATACATCCCTGGTAAGATTATTTAGAATGCGGATTGGATTACGAATGACATCAAATCCACCACTGCTGACATCATAAGATTTCTCTATAGACTTAAGCTGATGCTTGAGTATCAGACTACTAGTTCCAATAATAAGCATCAATGGTAATACAATCGTTGTCAAAAAAGCAACTATCAGCTTTATCCTTAACTTCATAAAATCACACTTTCACTATGGTTTGTAGTATCATAGAAGAAGCTCTATCCATGCACTAGTTAATACTATTATAGCATAGTCACCTTTTCTATATATATAAACAAATTCTGAGGTTTCTAAAGGTTTTATAAAATAAAATGCTCTTACTTTATAATGATTTTCATCAACTGAACTGGAAAACTCTATCAATAGTTAAATTTAGCTTGACGTATGAACAAAAAGAAGTTAATCTTATGAGGTAATATAAATATAGTTAATATCTTATTTGGAGTGGCGGAGAGTGAAGGCTCTATGAAACCACGGCAACCCCATAACTGGAAGGTGCCAATCTGAGCGAGCAATCGAACAATAAGATGATTTGATAGTCTAGTAATCAAGTTCATCTTAGGATGAGCTTATTTTTTTGTTATAAACAGCACAAACTGAGATTACACAACATTGAATCGTTGAGCAAAGATAAGGTGTTATCTGTTTTACTAAAGGAGGTTTTTATATGGAAAAATATCTATTTACATCAGAATCTGTAACAGAAGGGCATCCTGACAAAATCTGTGACCAGATTTCAGATGCCGTATTAGACGCATTACTAGAGCAAGATCCTATGAGCCGTGTAGCTTGCGAAACAGCGATTACAACTGGACTTGTTCTTGTTATGGGTGAAGTAACTACTCAGGGTTATGTAGACATTCAAAAAATTGTACGTGATACCATTCGTGAAATCGGTTACGATCATTGTGAGTATGGTTTTGATGCCAATACCTGTGGTGTCATCGTAGCCTTAGATGAGCAATCTGCAGACATCGCTATGGGTGTTGATAAAGCGTTAGAAGCTC
This sequence comes from Bacillota bacterium, assembly GCA_023416695.1. Classification (GTDB taxonomy): domain Bacteria; phylum Bacillota; class Clostridia; order Lachnospirales; family Lachnospiraceae; genus KM106-2. The sequence continues at coordinate 4,554 of JAEZGY010000054.1, forward strand.
GTGAAGTTTCCTTAACTGATGAACAAATCGAGGCGATTGGTGCAGGGGACCAAGGTATGATGTTTGGTTTTGCATCTAACGAGACCGAAGAGTTAATGCCTTATCCTATTTCCTTGGCTCACAAATTAACTAAGAGATTATCTGAGGTTCGTAAGAACGGAACACTTCCTTACCTTCGTCCAGACGGCAAGGCTCAAGTAACCGTTGAATATGATGAAAATGGAAAGCCGATTCACCTAAATGCAGTGGTTCTTTCCACTCAACATGATGCTGCAGTTACTCAAGAACAAATTCATGCAGATATTAAGAAACACGTATTCGATTACGTACTTCCAGCGGAGTTGGTAGATGAGAAGACTAAGTTCTTTATTAACCCAACTGGACGTTTCGTCATTGGTGGCCCTAACGGAGACAGTGGTTTAACTGGCCGTAAAATCATTGTAGACACCTACGGTGGATATGCTCGTCACGGTGGTGGCGCATTCTCTGGTAAGGATTGTACTAAGGTTGACCGTTCTGCTGCTTATGCTGCTCGTTATGTAGCAAAGAACCTTGTTGCTGCTGGCTTAGCAGACAAATGTGAGGTTCAGCTTTCCTATGCCATTGGTGTTGCTGCTCCTACTTCTATTAACGTAGAGACATTTGGCACTGGTAAATTAGAAGACTCTAGATTAGTAGAAATCGTTCGTGAGCACTTCGACTTACGCCCAGCTGGAATCATCCAAATGTTAAACTTAAGAAGACCAATCTACAAGCAAACTGCTGCTTATGGACACTTTGGTCGTAATGATCTTCACCTTCCATGGGAAGCACTTGATAAAGTGGATGAGTTAAAGAGTTATTTATAGGATCCTATGAGATATAGAGAAAAGACACAGAACGTATTCTGTGTCTTTTCTTTTTTCACTATATCACAATACAATCAAGTCTAACATAGTACATTATCACAATAAAATCCAAAGAACTTATTTGCTATCTCCATGTACATTGGATATAAAGAAGGTTCCATAAGTACTTTAAATGAATCCTTCATTTCCTGCTCACGGGTAAACTCTTTTTTATCTATAATACAAGTAAGAATTTCATCATATAACGAGAAAAGTGTATCTCTCTTGTCTATGTACTCTGATTTTGTAAGGTTTTTCACGGCATCATGTTTGAATGTTCCAACTGGTTTTTTATAATCAATATTGGCAAACTCTTTTTGGAACCTAAGGGTTTTGAATTCAACCATTTTTGCACTAGGCCAAGTAAAGGTCATGGTATAGGCTATTGGGAAAATAAGTACTTTCCCTTCATTTGATGGCTGAGTCCTATAATAAGGAATCATAATACATATTTGACCATTCTTTATGCTTATGGATGGCCAACCAGATGCCATCTCCATGGGTATTAATTTTCTACGTAATTCGCTTTTATTTATATTATTAATAAATTCATACATTGATATATGATCCATTTTACACTCTCCTTTTCTTTTATGAATATGCCTCTACCATAAAGCAGTCACTATCCTCCCAAGCATTCATAAAGTCCTCTGCAGGTATCATGACGCCACAACCATCTGGATTACTAGAGTCATTTAAAATAACCATTGGACTCTCTGGGTCTGAGTAGTCAATTCCAGTTACCTGAACAGCATGATTTGCTCCCATTCCAGGACCATAATCATGTTCTATACCATAGAGTTCATAGACATCTACTCCAACAACGACCGCTCCATCATTGTTTAAGCAATTAGCAATATCATCTAGAGAATTGCCCTGATCAGATTGTACAGTTAGCCCTTGACTTTCCATTATCTTGCCTACATCTTCCATTGATGTACCGCCCTCAGGGGAATACCATCCGTTCTCTTCTGCAAGCTCTCTAAGCTCGGTTTCAGTGTAGTCACGACCCGTAAGTTGTTCCAATGCAAATTCCTGAGCAGCTACTGCACAGGATGTTCCAGTCTCCTGAACATGATATCCCTGCATTGCATCCTCTGGACTTCCAATAATATCATCTGTATCCACATCATTAGCATCAAAATGTTCCATATTAGCTGCATTATTACATGCCATTTCATTTAGGCTCTGCTCATCATATGGCATTTGACTCTGATTTTCGATAACATTGTCAATAAAGGAAACATTTCCTTGGGAGTCAACAACCGCATTGATTTCGAACGCACCATCCATATTCTGATCAATATTAAATTGCATAGAATCTAGTATTCCATCTCCATCCGTATCCAGTGGAACAGATTGAACATAGGTATCATTAATCCCATCCCCATCTGTATCAATAGCATTAGAATACTGATAGTAATCTACTACTCCATCCCCATCTAAGTCTGAGTAACTACTGTCAAATATCCCATCTCCATTGGTGTCTGTACTAATACTATCGATTATTCCGTCTCCATTTAAATCTGATTGGATGTTATCAAATATTCCGTCTCCGTTTGTGTCTGTACTAATACTATCGATTATTCCATCTCCATTTAAATCTGACTGGATGTTATCGAATATTCCGTCTCCGTTTGTGTCTGTATAAATACTGTCAATGAGTCCATCTCCATTGTCATCAGAAAAATAACTTCCCGTTGCCCCACTATTGATGTTGAAATAATCATCTGATACTCCACCGCCATCCATATCATTGAGGTCTAAATCGTCATCCACTTCAATGCCATCCAGTCCATCATTTAGAAAAAAATCAAACATTTCTCTCTCTCCTTTCTATCTACTTAAAAGTTATACACGTGCCTCTTATGTACTGATACCTAGTATAATTCATACTGTATCTTTTGCATCTTTTCATGCAGAAATGGGCATCTAAATGCTGAATTAGATTATTTCAGCTTCACATCCTTTGGTAAATAAGTCGTAATTATTTGAAATACTGATTTTGATTCATATTCTTTATCAAACATCAATATGTACACCTCATCCCTACGTGTTTTTATATAGATACTTGCTTGTGTAAATATACCATTTTTCTTTGCATAACTAGCCATAGAAATCAAGTTTACACCAGGTATTATCATGGACATGGTTTCTCCTGCCGTAATAGATTTATGTCCCCTTGATAATTTACATTGAACAAAGCTACTATAATCTAATCTTACACTTTTAGACTTTGAATAAAGAGGGTGACTTGCTGTATCAACTTCAAACTCCAATCTATCTTTATAGATGCACAATTCTCCATATACAGCCAATGTAGAGACTTCCCCTTTCAATCTTCCTTTTATCGTTGAAATCCTACATCGTCTTTTTTCCAATACCGCATTACTATTATCATAATTAACGACCTGATGTTGCATGCGTTGTGCATCAATACTCCTCTTCTCTTCCTCTTGTCTTGCCCTTATCGCTTCCTGTTCCCTTGCCCATATAGCCTGCTGCTCCCTTGCCCTTATCGCCTCCTGTTCCCTTATCCTTCTATCTTCCTCTTCCCTTGCCCGTCTAGCTGCCTCTTCTCTTGCCCTTATCGCTTCCTGAGCCCTCATTTGTGCGCTAACCCATTCATCCCAGGAGATAACAGCTGCTCCAATTGCCACTGCAAGAGCAGGATCAATATCTGTGTTAATATATGTCCTATTGCCAAACATTTTCATAATTGATTGACGAACCAGCGGAATATGGGTAGTTCCACCTACTAAAATCACTCGATTCACATATTCTTTACTGATATTAGCATTGCTTAGAAGGGATGAGACCTTTTCCATTGTTCTATTCACTAGAGGTGATACCATCTCTTCAAATTTCTCTTTCGTCAAGCAATACTCATAGTATTCCATTCCTACTTCAATAGATTCTTCCACTACATTCTCAAAGGAAAGCTGATGTTTGATTTTCGCACAGATTTCAGGAATCATAATTGCAAACCGAGGATTCTGTAATTCCTTTTGAGTATTTGCACCTTGCTCTTGTAGCGATTTAAGTAAGTCACGGGCAATGATTCGATCAAAATCAATTCCTCCGCATTCAGGTAAGCCTAAGGATTCTGTCAGATGTACAAACCCTCTATCTGTCTTTTTAATTAGGGATACATCAAAGGTACCACCACCAAAATCATACACTAACAGAATTTCACCATTTGTTACCCCATCTTTTTGGGAATATGCCACTGCTGCCGCTGTTGGTTCATCTATAAGAGCTATATCAAAAAAACCTGCCACTGCTGCTGTACGAGTCAGCAATTTTTTCTTCTCCTCTGAGTATCCTGCTGGGTGGGTAATAAAAACTCTTCCCATCTTCTCCCCTACGGAGTCTTCTACTTGCTTCTTAAAATGAATGAATATTTTCTGATAAAAATCCTCTGGTAGAAACTCTTCACTTCCCAAAAGGTAAGGTGTCTTGGTTCCAAACTCTCGTTTAA